>JANQSF010000153.1 GCA_028284155.1 Phycisphaeraceae bacterium | reverse complement strand
GCGATCGCGCGGTCGGCGTCGTCCAACGCCGCGTCGCTGTCGGCCGCGTCGTCCTTCAGCGCGTCGGCCGCGACCGCGGCCGCGTCTTCGGCATTCTTGATGCGTGACGCCACGGTCGAAGGCAGGTCGTCCGTCTCGGCTGTGTCGCCAAGCTGTTCGCTGACGCCCTGCTCGGTCTTCGCCGCCTGAGAGGCGTTGGCGTCGGCCTGCGCCTCAGCCTTCTTGTGTTCCGCCTGCGCCTTTTGCAACTCGGCCTTGGTCGCGCCGAGCGTGTCGGCCAACTTGTTGTATTCCTCAGCCGACAGGGCACCGTCGAGGCCCGCCGCCTGCTCGTCGAGCACGTTGGAAAGCTGCGCCAACGCACCAATCACCTTGCCCTGCTGGTCGGTCGTCTTGGCGACATCTTCGTTGAAAATCGACTCACGCGCCTCGCTCGACTCACTCACGGCCCGCCGCAGCAGGTCGCTGGCCTGCGGGTTGGAGCCGAGCGCGCTTTCAAGCCGTTCGAGCTTCTGCTGGATATTCGACTGCGCGTCGAGCGCGTCGTCGCCCTTGGCGTCGTCGAGCCCGGCTTCTTTGACCTTGTCACGTAGCGCTTCCTGCTCCTTGAGCAGTTCACGCACGGCTTTGGCCGCGTCGCTGTCGACCCAGCTCGGGTCTTCGAGCTTGCGGATCTCAACCAGCACGCGCTCCAGGCCTTCGATCGCCGTCTTCTGGTCGTCTGCCGCCCGCATGAACTTGGTCTGCATCAGGTTGTTGTAAGCGCCGTCGAGCGCCTCGGTGACCTTGGCTTCCTTGAGCACGCGCGCCGACTCGCCAGCCACCGCGCCCAAGTCGCCCGGCCAGGTCGAAACCTGCGCGAGCATCTTGGTGAAATCCGCATACAGCGTCGAAACGCCCTGCTGCGCGCCGATCGCGCCGAGCACGGCCTGTTCATCGCCCGCGCCCAGATCGAGTGTCGAGGCGCGCGTCTCTTTCTGCTTCGTGATCACTTCGCTGAGACGTTCGATCAGCTCGGCCTGCTGACGACGCAGACGCAGACGCTCACGCTCCGCCAACAGGCGGAGCAGGATCTTGCGCATCAGGCCCTGCGCTTCCTTGACCTTGCCCTGACGCTCAGCCGGCGCGGCGGTATCCACCGCGTTGAGGATGTCGATGACCTGCGGCATCATTTCACGGACCAGCTCGTCCATGTTCGCCTGCATCGCGATCAGGTCGGTGTACAACGGCAGGTCGGTCAGGCCGTTGTCTTTGAGTTGCTGGATGTGCGCGTTGACCAACGCGTTGAGCAACTCGCGTGTCAACTCGCGGGCGCGCTGCTGATTGATCTTGTATCGGCTGACCACTTCGTCGGCCGCCGCGGCGTTCGCCTCCGCGTGCAGCGTGGGCGTAGAGGACGCGAGCAGCGCAAGCGCGAGGCAGGCAATCAGGCAACGTTTCATGGTTGGTCTCCAATGCCCAGTTGGGCTTTGATGATCTGGTCCAGCTTCTTGTCCATCCGCGCGTCGAGTTCCCGTAACGCGGCGAGCACGCCGGCGCGGTCGGTGACCTGGAACACCATTTTATCACTGCGCGACGCCTTCCCTTCAGCCGCGCCGCGGTAATCCACCGCCTCCAGCACGACGATCACCCGGTCACCCTTGACCAGCTTCAGGTCGGCCAGGGAAATGGCCAGCCCCGGGTGTTCCCACCGGGCCTTCGCCTCTTGATTGTCCGCAACCCGCCCGTGGTTAGGCGGTTGGGCCACCACGTCCTGCGTTTCGACGGCCTCGGCCGTGGCCACGCCCGTCTCGTCCCGCTGTTGGCGGACGACCGCGCGGTGCACGACGATGCGGGATAACCCGTAGTCGTCCAGGGCCTGAATCCGCACGCTCGGCGCGGCCGTGGGCAGGACGTACTGCGTCACCGTCGCCGCGCCGATCCGTGGCGGCTGGTCGCTGCGGACCTGCACGACGCCGGTCAACGCCCGCTCGGGCTTCAACCCGTCGGCATCGACCACGTCCAATTCATATCGGACCGTCTGATCGACGCGCTCGAACAGCGTGTCTTTGGTATCGAGCACCCAGCGCTGCCCGTCTTGACGCAGGGCGTGTGTCTCTTCGGCGACCTTCAGCGACACCGACTTGAGCGGCTTATCGGCCGTCACGGTCGGCGTCACGCGCGAGCCTTCCAGCGCGACGGGCTGTCGGCTGCTGCCCTCGCCCAGGCTGAATCGGCCCTTCGCGTACGCGGGCAACTCGACCCGCATATTCAGGTCGACCACGGGCAGCGGGATCAGCTCGACCGTGCGCGGGTCGGTGTACGCGTCGCCGATTTCAAGTGTGTAGCGCAGCTCGTCCATCACGCGCGGCAGCGTGCCGACGAACAGCGTCGGGTCGTTTTCATCCGGCTCGAGCACGACCTCGGCCCCCAGCCCGCTGCTGACCGACTCGACGCGCGCGACGCCCTCGGTCGGCACCTCGCCGCCGACGCGCACCTGGAACTTGAGCGGTTGGCCATACGGCGCACGTTCCCCCGGCGCGACGACGTCTTCGATGATCGTCTTCGTCGGGTAGTGCGCTGCGCCGAGCATGAACCGGTTGAAGAACACAGCCGTGTGCTCGGCGAACGCGACCGCGGGGATCAGCGCGATGACGATCGTTGCGGCCATCAACATCACACGCCGGGCCATGTCCTGCCGCGAGAATCCTTCGAGGTAGTCCAGGTCGCCGCAAACCTCGGCCGTGGTGTCGACCACCGCGTGCCGGAGGTCGGACGACCCGAACTGCGGCCGTTTGTCGTCGGCGAACTGCAACGCCGCGACGAGGTCGGAGCTGATGCCCTGCTGCCGCTCGACCATCAGGGCAAGGCTGGCTTGGTCTTCATGTGTCGTCATCGCGGGCAAAACGTACCGCCGCATCGACCAGAGCAAGGCCGCGCCGAACAGCAACAGCACGATGCCGCGCTCGAACACGCCCATCTTCAAAGTCACGTCCAGCGCGAACGCGATGAGCAACACCCACAGCACGATCGACACAAACATCGCCCCCGCAGACGCGAGCCGCGCGGTCGTGCGGTAACGACGGACCTTGTTGAGACCGGATTGGAGGGCGGTGAGTTGGGCCATGTTTGGTTAATGTCAAATGTCGAAAGTCAAATGTCGTAAGAATGCCGAATGCCGAAGCTCGAATGACGAACGGGCTGCGCGCACACGTGTGACACGTGTTTGGTCATTCGGATTTCGTGCTTCTTTCGACATTCGACTTTCGACCTTCGACATTGATCTCTATCGCATGTTCAAAAGCTTCCGCACGAACCATTCGACCAGCATCAGGGCGACGATCACCCAAAGCATGATCCACGTGTTCCACAATGGACGGTTACGTTGGCTGTGTTGTTCAACCTCGGGCACCTGCAAGTCGGTGACGAGCTTGGGCAGGTCGTAAAGTTCGTACGCCCGCCCGCCCGACTGGTTGGCCAGCTTCTTCTGTGTGTCGATGTCGCGGACGGCGTTGCGGCGTTCGGCACTGACCGGCGCGACAGTGAAGTTGATCTCTTCCTCGTCGCCGGTAATCGGGTCTTTGACCAGCAGGCGGTATGAGCCGGCCGCGAAGACGGGCATGCTTGTCTCAAACACCACGCCGTCGCGCGAGACGGGGATCGTCAGGTCGGTGACCGTCGTCGTGCCGCCACCGGGCTCCTCGCCGATGAGCCGGGCCTCGAGCGACTTCTCCTCGAGGGCCTCGAAGTCGTGGTTGTACGCCTCGACAGTGATGCGCACCTTGTCGCCGGACTGGTAATTGCGTCGGTCGACCGCCGGCAGGAATCGTTTCTGCGACCCGAGCGCCCGGCCAAGACCCAGCCGGTAGATCATCTGCGCCCAGAATTGGCGGTAATACTTCTCGCCGTAGCGACGACGAAGCCGCCAGGTCTCGTTGAAGCCGACGTAGATCACCTCACCCTTGCCGTACCGGCGCACGGCGATGATCGGCTGTGGCGTCTGGTTGTCGATGCAGCGGTCGAGCGGGTGCACCGCCAACACGTCGGCTAACGGGTGCGGGCGGGCGACGGGCTGATACCACTGCAGCTTGCCCATGTTCGTCCAAGCGGCGGCGCTTTCGTTGTCGTCCTTGCCCAGCAGCATGAAGGGGTTGCTCGCCGCCTTGGGCGTCAGTTGCATGCGGAACGAACCGATCCGCGGCCGAAGGCCGGACTCGATCACGACCGGCAGCATGTCGCCGACCTTCGTCCCGGCCAATTGCCCAACACCGAAACGCGGACCGGCGATGACGACCAGCCCGCCGCCGAACCGTTCGACATACTCGACGAGCATGTCCTGGAAATGCTCGGACAGCATATCGCTTGGGATGTCGCTCAGGAAAATCACGTCGTGCGCGAAAAACTCGCTGCGCGGGCGGACCATCGTCTCGATGAACAACTCGTTCGTCTTGCGGACGTTGAAGTCGGCTGAACGCAGGAACGTGCGGAACCCTTCGCGCCCGATCAGCGGGTCGCGGTGGAAAACCTCTTTGATAAACCGCCACTCCCACGTCGGCTCGTACTCGACGAAGAACAGGTGCAACGACTCGTCGCGGACCATGACCTCGCGGCTGGCGGTGTTGTTCTCGCCAAGCACCTCGCCGGGCAACTCGTCCACCTTGACCTGCAACATGAATCGGCCGGTCTGATCGGGTGTAAAGGTGATGTCCACTTCGGGCTGCGCGACGTCCAGATTCACGGTGCGCGGCGGGGCGACCGGAATCGCCCTCGATTCCGTCTGCCCGATCCCGCCAGCCGACCCCAGTCGGCGGGCCAACAGTTGGACGCGCGCCGTTTGGCCGGTCAACCCCGACTGGCGCAGCTTGACCTTGACACTGGTGCTTTCGTCCTTTTTCACGACCAGCGGTGCCTGCAGGTCGACGGCCAGGTCAACGACCTCGCGCGGGCCGACGCCGAACGCGTAGACCGGCGCGCCCAATCGCTGCGCCGCAGGGCCCGGCGCCGTGCCGGCGTTCTGGTCGAAGTCGCTGAACACAACGACCCCGGCGAGCATGTGCCCGCGGTGGCGTCGGCCCAGGTCGTCCAAGGCCGTGCCGAGCGCCGTGACCTGCCCGTCCGACGTCAGTTGTGAGGCCAAGTGACGCGGGTCGATCCGCTGCGCCGAGTCAGAGACGAACACGCCGTTGTCATCGACATCTTCACGATCGAAAAAGAAGGTCAACGCCGCGCCACCGCCGATCAACAGGACCAGCCCGACGCCGCCCACGCCCATCGACCGTCGGCCGATGCCGACAAATACCATCGCCAGCCCTGCCACCCCGAGCAGCACACCGCCGACGAATCGCCATTGAGTAATCAACGTCTGATCCGCGGCACCACCGTCTTGGTGCGCCACGGTTTGTGTCGTCGCCTCGCCGCTGTCGGCGTCGGCGTCCGCTTCCTTCGGTTTCGCGTCCGCCGGCGGCGTCGTCTGCAACTCGCGGACCTGGTCGATGCGGTTCATCAGGTATGCACGGATGCGAACCTTCTCAGCCAGTTTGGCAAACGTCTTGTCCCGGTCGGCCCGGATGACTTGCTTGATCAATTCGACCCGTTTTTCATCCGTCACATCGACGGGTTGGACGTTGTTGCTATCGCTGCGCGGCGTCGCGGCCGACGTCAGTTTCGCCGCCTCGTCGCCGGACAGGTTGTCTTTGAGGCTCATGCTGTCCGTGCCATCGAACAGCATGACCAACAACGGCTTCGGCCGTTCGTTGATCGACAGCGAAATCGCCGGCTCGGCCAGCACCGTGACGAGCAGCGCGAGCAACACAGAACGCACGACGCCCAAAAGTAACCGCGACGCGCCTTCGACCCCGCGTTGATGACGCAAGTAAAACCAGATGCCCAATACACCCATCGCCGCACACGCGAAGATCACTAGCGCCGGTCGGCCTTCCGCCCACGGCGACGTGAACACGAGGTCGACGCGCTCAATCGATTCGATGTCACCCACACCCAGCGATCGGCCGACCCACGGCCCCATGAAGGCGGGCAGACCGGCCACGCTGATGTACATGATCAACGCCGCGGGCAAGCCGAGCAGGATGATCGCCAGGATGAGGCTGCGTCGTTTCATGCCTCACCCCCTTCCGGCAGCGCGACCGATCCGCCGCGCGACGCGGGGCCGGTCACCATCCGCGTCATGGCCGGCGTGAGGCAGAACATCTCGAACAGCAGGCAGGCCAACGCCGCGAACAGGACCCACCGCCACGCGTGGTGCGCGACGCGCGTCGCGCCCTCGAGCGTGATCGGGTCGTCGCCCGTGACGTAGCGGATGTTCGTCAGCTTCTGCCGATCTTCCAAGTCGTTTTCGGTGACCTGAACCAACTCGCTTTCATCACTGGGGCCGTTGAGCGCCAACAACAACGACCAGGCGCGGTTGGCGTCGGAGCCGGTCTCGGTCGAGCCGTGTCGCTTGATCTCGTAAACGCCGCGCTGCCCGAGGTCGCGCAGGATCAGGCCGTAGCTCGCGCCTCCGAGCGCCTCGACGGAGACGGCGTGTTCCGTCTCGTCGCCCGGCTGAACGACGCTGAACCTCGCGCCCTGGTCGCGGGGCGGCACGGGCACAACGACCTGATTCACCGGCCCTAACGTGCGATTAGGCAGCGAGCGTGTGAGCATCATGCGCATCGCGTGATCGAACAGCAGGATCGCGTTGCTCACGGCCATGCTGTTCCAGGCCGGCGCGGCACCGCTCGTAAAGAAGACGACCTCGCCGACGCCGATCCGACGCCGGACGGCGAATACTTCGCCGTTGTCGTATCGGCCCATCACGACCGGCCGAGCGCGGGCGACACGCTGGTCGATCGTCGAACTGGTGTCTTCGAACGCCAGCGGGTTCGTCCACGCCAACCAATTGGGCCGCAGTTTCTGGAAGGCCTGCCGGGCCTCCTCGCGTTGCGCGGCGTCGCCGGCGGAAAGCTGGCCGGCCCGCTCGAGGTCGGTCCAGCGTTGCTCGTTCTCATCGAACGACTTGATCGCCTCGAGCCGGCGCTGTTGACGCTCACTCTCCGCATCGTCGAAAGCGAGCAGGCGGTCCTCGTCCACGGCGACGGCCCGTTCGAAATAAGGCTCAAGCAGCAAGTCGTCTCGTTCCGTGGTCGTGATGCCCAGGTCGAACATCGCGTCCTTGACCGACGTCGGTGAAATGAAGAAGCGTTTGGGCCGAAGGTCGCCCGCCTGCGCGAGTTGGCCGACGTATGTCGGCCGAAGCGGCGCGGGTAGCACACCGGCGCCACCCGCCCAACCGACCTCGTCCCATCGGTCGGGTTTGAACTGGCCACCCGCCGCGATCAACACCTGACCGCCCTGCTCGACGTATTCGCGGAGCAATTTGACAAACGCCTCGGTCGGCTCGGCCACGCCGGCAACGACGATCAGCCGAACGTCTTTCATCTCTTCCTGCGTCACGTCGTTGACAGTGCGCTGGCGGATATCGATCAATTGTCGGCCGAGGTCGTCGTCAGCCGACGGCGGCGCCAGCGTGTCGCGCAGCGGGAACGTGTCACCGTACACGTTGCGCTCCCGGCTTTCATCGCGGCCGTGCTGATCGACGAACAGCACCGGCACCTTCGCGGCGACGGGCACGATGGTCACCCTGAAATCGTCGTCGGGCAGGCGGTCGCGCGAGATCTCGACGCGGGCTGGCACGAACAACGGTTCGGTCGACGTGCCAGCGGCGCGGAACGAGTAGTCGAATTCAACGAGCAAGGATTGGTCCGGCAGCAGGTCGACCCGCTTGGACGGCAGCACATGGTCGCCGACGGTGAGCGTGACGTCGACGTTGTCACGACGTTCCTTGCCTTGGTGTCGGATGGTGACATGGAACACGGCCGGCACGTCCGGCGCGGCGATGCCGTCGCGCAACCGGAAGTCGCTGACCCACGTGTTGCCGCGCTCCTCACTCGGCCCGACGTGGACGACCTGCGCGCCGTTGAGCGCGTCGAAACGTGGCTTGAGATCGGAGGTGGACCACGTGCTGGCCTGCATGTCGCCGATGAAAACGACGCGCTTGGTCGGCAGCGTGCCCGGTTGCGCCGCGGCACGGGCGGCCAGTTCGGCCCCGTCCGCCGCATACGCCGCCCGGTCGATGACCTGCAACCGATCGACGGCTTCCAACGCGTCCTGCGTCGTGCGGTAGACGTCCTGCACATGTTCGTCGCGCCGCTGACAGAGCGGGATGACCGACACCTGCGACCCGGCTGGCAACGTTTCGATGAACGCCTTGGCCCGGTTGCGCGCCTCGACCAGTTGCGGCTCAAGCGGCGAGAAGCCCATCGACAGGCTGTTGTCGATCACGAGGATCGCGTGCAGGGGTTGGCCGCTGTAATTCTGCGTCCTGGCTTCGGCTTCGGGCTGCGAGATCTGCCAACCGACCAGCGCCGCGCCGAGCAGGCCCAGCGCCACGCCCGCGAACGTCGGCCCCTTCGTCGAACGTTCGATCCCGAAAAAGAAGATGATCAACCCGATCGCCGCGAGGAACGCGCCGCCCAGCACCGTCCAGAAGCTCGTCTTGTCGGTGAAGAATGGCTGCGCCATCGCCAGGACGAACAACGCCACGGCCAGCGTGCGCAGGACGAGGATCAACAGGTCGCGCACCTCGACCAGGCGTTTGTTGCGTCGCACAGCCTCGCGCAGGAAGTCCATCGCCGCCCACTGCACTGTGCGATGACGCCGACGGTTCAGCAGGTGGATGAGCGTCGGCCCGGCGGCGGCGACCATCGCGGTCAGGAATGCGGCGGTGAGGAAGTTCATGGGTAGAAAGACGTAAAAGCGGCAAAGCAGGAAAGCGGGTAGGGCATCGAAACGGCATCGCCCCGTTCAACGTTCCCCTGCGCGTATTGTGCATTACTACTCGTTCGCGGCCCCCGACTCGGGTTTGACGTTGCCCTCTTGCAGGATGGGCAGGTAGCGGTTGGGGATGCTCAGCGCGAAGACAGCCACGGATGTGCCAAACAGCTTGCCCGGCGTGCCGCCGACGCGTCCGCCATCCCACGAGCCATACGTCGACCGGTCATCCGCCTTACTCAGGTTCTGCGACCGGACGATGGCGTCTCTAATCAACGGGTAGCCGATGTTCCAGCGTTCATCACCGACCTGGTAGAGGCCCTGGGCGACGTAGTACATCGTGTACGCGTCGCTGGGGATCTTGCCCTTTTGCGGGCGCATTTTCTTGACGTCTTTGAGCACCTCGTCCATGCTGCGCTGGATGCGGAAGTCGCCGTACTCGCCGAACTCCTGGAGGCAGACCGCGCCGCAAGCGGCCATCGCGGTGGTCGTTCGGCTGCCGCTGTACGTGAATGCGCCGGGACGGTCGGCCAACGGGTGGTCGCCGTACCGCTTGCCGTCGGGTCGGCCCAGCGGCTTGTAGAGCGAACGGACGTAACGGATGGCCGAGTCGATGACGTTGGGCGGGATCTCGAAGCCGATGTCCATCGCGCCGCGGAGCGCCTTGGCCTGCATGACCGCCAACGACAGGTCGTGGCCGCGCTGCAAACGCTTGGCTTTGTAATCCCAGCCGCCGTCCTCTGCCTGCACGTCGATAATCAGTTTCAAGCCGCGGTCGAGCACCGGCGCGAGCCGGCGGTCGTTGGTCATACCGTACGCCTGCGTGAGCACGAAGACGGCCAGGCCGTGGTTGTACATGTCTCGGCCTTCCTGCGAGATGTTCAGCAGGCCGGACGGCTTGGCGTTGGTGATGATGAAGTCGAGGGCGCGTCGGACGTTGTCGCCGTACGGCCCGCGGTCGGGCATGTGACCGGCCGACATGAAGGCCAGGGCACCCAGCGCGACGAGTCCCACGTCGTTGCTCTGCCAATTGCCTGCCGCGCCCTGGTTGGCGGCGAGCCAGCGCAGACCGCGCTCGACCGCCTCCTCGCTTTCGGGCGTGATCTCGACAATGTCGGGCTGGGCGAAGGCGGTGACGGGCAAGGCCAGCGCGAACGCCAGGATGAGTGCGATCGATCGGCTCTTCATTTAAGGAAGCCTACCCCATGACTTGCGGCTGATCCAATGGACAACCCCGGCTGCCGGGCCGATGTCGCAGGTGATTGGGTGGACAGGCTTTGGGGTTACAGGCGGAGGGCTCGGAATCGACGATTGGGGGCAACGCGGATTGAGGTGCGGGCGGCTGAAGACTTCGCGCCAGGGCGGCTGAATTGAGCGCAGAATCCTCCCGATTTGTGCCTGCTCGCGCCTGAATCGGCCTTGGCATTCGGTCCGGACGGCGGTACGATACAGGCACGGCCCACCAGGGACGGCGGTCCGCCCCTCCAAGCGACGAAGCATGATTGTCGATGTCCATACGCACGTCTGGGACAGCCCCGACCAGTTCGGCACGGCCGTCGCTCGCCATATCCGGCGGTCGGCCCCAACCCCCTGGCAGCACCCCGACCCCGGACCGCAGGCCTTCGACGTCGCGATGGAGCCGGTCACCCACGCGATTGTGCATGGATTCGAGAGCATCGCGTTGGGGGCGAATATTTCAATCGACCAAATCGCCCGATTTGTGTCACGTAAACCCATGAAATATATGGGGTTTGCAGGCATTGACCCGCTGGGAGCCCGTTGGCGGGACAAGCTCAAGCAAGCCGTCGACCATGGCTTGGTCGGCGTGACCATCTGCCCCGCTGCGGCCGGCTTCCACCCCGCTCACACACAGGCCATGGCCCTTTATGAGCAGTGTGCCATGCGCGGCCTGCCCGTCATGGTTGAGACCGACGCCACAATCGCCCCGCAGGCCAAACTCGAATTCGCCCAGCCGCACCTTTTCGACGAGGTCGCCCGCGAGTTTCCGACACTGCCAATCATGGTCAGCCGGGTCGGCTACCCGTGGGTGGACCAGACGCTCACGCTGATTGCCAAACACGACCACGTTTGGGCGGACCTGACCGGTCTGATCGAGCAACCCTGGCTCCTCTATCAGACGTTGGTTCACGCGTATCAGACCGGCGCGATCGAGCATCTGGTGTTCGGCAGCAGATTTCCGTTCTGCACGCCAGAACACGCGATCAGCGCTATTTACTCGGTCAACGGCGTTCATAAAGGCACGGAACTGCCGACCATCCCGCGCGAGCAGTTGCGAGCGATCGTCGAACGCGACACGCTTGCCTGCCTCGGTATCGCCACCCCCGACGCCGCGACGCAGCCGAGCCCGGCGACCATCGAACCGGCACCCCTCCACGAACCCGAACCGGAACCAGGGGCGCTGACCGAGTCTGCCGAAACGGACGCCACGGAATCGCCGACCCCGGTTGAGCCAAGCGCCGAATCCGCGACAATGTCGGCCATCCAGTCGAGTGGAGATCCGCCGTCGATGGACGACGAGACACCGCGCGACGCCGACCCCACTGCACTGGCCGACCACGCCGACGAAGACAACACCCGCCCGCGCGACCCGCACCCCGCCGCGGCCGGCGAACAGGGAGCATGAAGCTCACATGAGTCACGCAAACGTCCTTACTCGCTTGGTGTTGGTCGTGTGCGCCGCCGCGCTGATAGGTTGCCAGGCCCGTCCGGTTCAGACAGTCGCCAACGCGCCAACGGCGACCAATTGGCTGCGCGTCGTGACCAACAGCCCCGGCGGCGAATTGGCCGTCGCCAGCCAGAACGAAGACGGCGCGGCGTTGACCGGCGGGTTCGAGTCGGGCCTGTACGCGCTTGGGCCGGACAACAACACGCTGACCGTCCTGCTCTATGACGGCCCGTTGGACAACCCCACGCAGGCCGTCACGCTGCGCATGTTCTGGGAACCGCGTGCGGGCAAGACGCCGATCGACGCCACCGCGACCAACGCGACGATCCACTACGTCATCTTCAGCCAACAGTCCGGTGACGAGGCCACCGAGGTCGGTGTGTACAGCGGCGCGGGCTTCTTCTTCCCCGACTCCGACCCGGGCGACGCGCAACTGAACGGCGGCGTGTGGGACGCGAACCTCGTGCTGTTGGACCAGACCGAGAAGTTCACCGACCTGCTCGGCCAAGCGTCGCTGCGCGGCAAACTCGCCGCCAAGCGAGACGACCTGGCGACCGACCGGGCCATCCGCCGACTCAACCGCGTCCTGCGGCAACGGCTGGGCTACCCCCGTCTCGTCAATGGCCCGATCGAGTTGCCGGCACCTCGGCTGGCGAACCGCGCAGACTGAATCGACCCACGCGGCAAGGACGCCACGCCATGTCTGACACACCCCGTCGTGCGTGGATCGCCAAGGTTCGCTAACCTCGTGCAAGCCCAACGCCCCACACCGTGAGGACACGCTGTGCCCGATATCAACGCGACCCGTCTCAGCCCCGTCAAAACGTCCCACCGACGCAACGTCTGGTGTGTGCTGATCCTGACCATGCTCATCGCCGCATGGGCATGGCCCACTCACGGCCAGGACAACGACAACGGCTCGCCCCAGACACCCACCGGCACGCCGAACCAAGGCGACGTGGAGCCGCAGACCGACGCGAAACCGACGGCTGGTGCCGACAAAGAGACCGAGGGGGACGCCAAGAAAGATGAGAAGACAAGTGATGATCGAGAGGAGATCTGGCTGGAGGAAGTGCTCAACGGTGCATTCAACAAAATCAACGGATTTGTTGCCGGCCTTTTGTTCTGGGACGCGAGTTTTGGCGCGATCGAGTACCGCGCGTACGACTCGAGCACGGGTGCGCCCAAACTGGACGACGAAGGCAACCCCAAAACACAAGGCCCGTTCTTTATTGTTGTCTTCCTGGCGCTGGGGTCGATCTTCTTCACCCTTTGGTACGGGTTCATCAACGTCCGAGGCTTTCGACACTCCATCAAGGTCATCCGCGGCCACTACGACAACCCCGAAGACGAAGGGCAGATCAGCCACTTCAAGGCGTTGACCAGCGCGCTGTCGGCAACAATTGGCCTGGGCAACATCGCCGGCGTCGCGATCGCGGTTAAAGCTGGCGGACCGGGCGCCGTTCTGTGGATGATGATCCTGGCCGTGTTTGGTATGACCGCCAAGTTCAGCGAATGCACACTCGCACAGATGTACCGAAAGATCAACGACAAAGGCGAGGTGTCGGGTGGCCCTATGTATTACCTCGATGTGGGCTTCAAAGAGAAAGGCCCCACGTGGGGCATCATCGGCAAGGTACTCGCCGTCCTCTTCGCTGTTCTGGTCATGTTTGCCGCGTTGGGCGGCGGAAACATGTTCCAATCCAACCAGGCTTTCGAAGCGTTCCGCACGACCGTGCAACAGGCCAACGGCGGTGATCCCATGTCACACGGCACCGTCTTTGCCATGAGCGCCGTGTTCGGCGTCGTGATGGCCGCGGTCGTCGGCGTCGTGATCCTCGGCGGTATCACACGCATCGGCGAAGCAACCAGCAAGATCGTACCGACCATGTGCGGCCTGTACGTGGTCGCCTCATTGGTCATTATTCTCACACACATCACGTCAGTGCCCGAAGCGATCTCGACCATCGTGCGCGAAGCATTCAACACGCAGGCCGCGGCAGGCGGCATCATGGGCGTGCTCATCATTGGATTCCAGCGCGCCGCGTTCAGCAACGAGGCCGGTATCGGGTCCGCCGCCATCGCCCACTCCGCGGCCAAGACCAAAGAGCCCGTCCGCGAAGGCATTGTCGCCATGATCGGCCCGTTCATCGACACGATCGTGATCTGCCTAATGACCGGCATCGTTGTGACGATTTCTGATGCTTACATCAACGCACCCGAAGGTGCGAACGGCGCAGGCGTGACAATGCACGCGTTTCAGTCGTCGCCGGCGTTGGCGGGCTGGTTCCCGTATGTCTTGACCGTTTGCATCGTGCTGTTCGCATTCTCAACCATGATTTCGTGGTGCTACTACGGCGAGCGCGGATGGGGATACCTGTTCGGTCTCAAGTCGGTTACCGCGTATCGCATCGTCTTCGTCATCTGTGTCTTCATTGGCGCGGTCGCCAAACTCGGAGGAGTGATCGACTTCTCAGACCTCATGCTCTTGGGCATGGCTTTCCCCAACATCATCGGCGGCATCATCCTCGCGCCCAAGGTTAAGGAGAAACTCCACGACTACTGGTCGCGCTACAAGTCCGGCGAGATGCCCGTCTACGACGGCACGGACAGCGGCCCCGTGAAACCCAAAGGCGGCGCCGAGTTCGACATTTAGCCGCGTCGCTCGCGACGCGCGCCAAACACCGGCATTACACGGGTGCCACACTTTGGCTCTGCAAAGTGTGTCTACAAGTAACGCGCGGGATCGACCGAAGCACACATTGCAAAGCCAAAGTGTGGCACCCCATCAAACATCACTCGAACGACTCGAACGCATCGATCCCGCATTCGGGACACTGCCTGCGGCCGGCTGCGAATGTTCCGAACAAGTCATAACCGCACGCCCGGCAGAATCGACCCCGCACCGGTCCGTGCCGATGCGCTGACCGCGCGATACCGATCGACCAGTAAACGATTGCCTGGACGACAAAGACCACAGAAACCATCAACCAGACGACAAAGTGGTCAGCCGGAACGTGCAACGACACAAAGAAGGCAATCAACGCACACAGAATCGCGCACACACCGAGCCGGTACAACGTCTTGACGTCGAGTCGTTTCATACGACCCCGCAATCAAAAGTCACTGATCGGGTGTGTCCGCACGCGGTTGCGGATGCCCAGTTGCGGCACGGTTTCGACGTGCCAATCGCCGAACAGGACGTTGACGTTGTCGCAATGCGACCAGTCGATGCGGACATGCCAGGGGATCGTCGGGTCGTGCGCGGGGTCGTCGGGGTCGACCGTCGCCCACGTCCAGCCGTTGGGGCATTCCCAGCCGTCAACCGCCCAGCCGAACGTCGAGGGGTTGACGACCATGTCGATGGTCAGTTCGCGCCGCTCCCGCCAGGCAATGCCGAACAGCGCGTGCTCGGAGAACATGTAGCTCGACACGTTGGTCGAGCCGACGAAGTCGGGGTGTTCGGTGTAGTCCCACCAAACGTAATTCTGCGGGTGAGGGTCTTCCGGGCAGGCCCACATCTTGTGATCGGTGATGTAGCCCTGGTCGAAAAACTGCTGCTGCGGCGGCGTGCCCCCGCCTCGGCCGGGCCGCCACGGCACGTTGTGCGGGTGGTCCACCGTCTCCATCGGCACCGGCACGCCGTACGGGTACCGCGTGTTAAAGTCGTCGCCATACGACTGCGTGCCGACCGCGATCTGTTTAATGTTGGCCTTGCAGTAGAGCGTCCGCGCTTCGCACCTCGCCTTGTCCAGCGCGGGCAGTAGCAGCGCGATCAACAACGTGATGATCGCAATGACGACGAGCAATTCGACGACGGTGAAGGCACTAGCCGATCGGATAGGGTTTCTCGCGGCCATGGGTTGTATTCTATCGGCCCAACTTGCAGAATGGTTCACGTGAGTCCCAACAGGCAACGCCGACCGAATCTCCTTGCCCGGTTGAGGCGCGGGCCACAGGTGCCGTTCGCGATCGATGAAGTCCCCTTGCTACGTCAGGACACCGTTCGCAAGCGGAGCAAAACACCATTTAATCTTCAGGCCTTCCTGACCTTGGTCGTTGTTGGGGCGGTCGGCCTCGGCATTTACTATCTTTCAGATCGATTTTGGCCTGATTCCGTCTTTCACTACGTCATCTCCATCGGACTCGCTCTCGCCCTAATGGCAGTCGTTATCTGGCACGCAGTACAAATGGAAAACGACGTTGAAGACGCGATCGCTCTATACCTGAGTGAATATCGCTGTTACGAATGCGACTACCAACTGCCCGGCACACTCGCGGAGCGGGGCACGACGTGCCCCGAGTGCGGCGAGCCGATCTCGTCGGACATCATCGAGCGATGGCGTGCCAATGCAGACTCACGAACTGACGACGCGGTCGAGGACAGCCGACATTGAGATTCTGGCACACCAAACAACACCACATTCGCGACGTCGAACGCGAGGTGCCCGAGCTGTTGGGCGTGCCCGAGGCTGAACGGGTCGATGTTTACAGTGCGTGCGCCAAGCATGTGGATCGCTGGTGGCACGAGTGGGTGGTCAGGTTGCCATTCTTTCTGATGTGCGCAGTGCTCACAGACATCGTTCCCGGGCTTCGCGGTTTGGGGCCCGGAACACGACTGAAGATCGCGACGGTTACGGCGATCATACTGGCTGTGATCTACCTGTGGTACTACCGCTGGCGGCAGCACCGCATCCAGGAGACCCTCCGCGAACATCTCTGGGACATGCGGTGTCACGATTGCGAATACTGCCTGGCCGGCACACTCGCAACCGATGGCGACACCTGCCCCGAGTGCGGCTGGACCATTACGCAGGACATCCGACGTCGCTGGGAGTTTCTGAAACTCCGCTACAAGTACAACCGCAAGCGGCCGAGAGACGACAGCTCTATGCGCACGCGCCAGCGCGACGAATCACTTCCCCGCGATTGATCGTGCGTCGCTGTTCTTGGTAACGACCTCCCACACCACGCGGTGCACCGCGTCACGCAATGGCTTGGGCAGCGGCCAATCCTTGCCGGCCTTGCGGTAGGTCCCTTTCGGCTTGACCAGTCCCTTGGGGACTTCGCCGTACAGCGTCGCGAACACGGTCAGCCCCGCGACGTATCGGCCAAGCTCGTGCGTCAGGTGCACGTCGTCGCGGTACAGGTCGTGTGCGCTCGTGTAGCCCTCAACCTTGCCCGCGCGCATCAGCTCGTCCAGGCGGAACAGCACCTCGCCGGCTGGGATGACGTACACGCTCGGCCCGTCGCCACCAAGCCTGGCCCGCACCCGCTTGAGCAAATGTTGCGTGTATTGCCGCGCGTGAACCGTGCGGGTCGCGTCCTTGTCTGGCACGGCCTGCGTCCAAACCTTCTCGTAAGGCCCAAGCTTCCGACTCGGCCAGGCGGAATAGATGTAGAACACCGTCTTCGCGTTGGCCTTGTTCTGTCGTGTCAGTTTGATGAAATCGAGGATGCGGTCGGTGTCGGCCTTGAGCGTCGACTCCCGCCCCGGGTGCGGCTGGATCGCCACGGCGTCCCACTTTCGGCCGGGCAACGCCTTGGCGAACGTGCCCAGCGGCGCTTTGACACACACCTCCGCCGGGTTCGCCCAGATGCTCGACAGCGACGACCCACACTTGATGTGATACCCCACCACGTGCTTGTACCCGCGGGCCTTGGCGATCTGCGCGATCGCGTTCGGCTGACTGTCCCACGTCAACGAGTTGCCGACGCGGTACACGTCCGCCGCGCTTGCGGCAGACACCGGCGCGGTGAGCCATACGCAAAGAACGAGTTTGGTCCAAGCCGTTCGCATTAGGCATCTCCTTCGCACGACGATACAGACTAGCAAACACGCCACGCAAGGCCGCTGTTCGATGCGTGTGAGACTTGGTGTTGAGTGAGTTGAAGGCCTGACCACAACTTTGCGTCACCGGGACGGCGTCACTGCCCGGCCATCCGCCAGACGCGCAGCAGTTCGGCGATCGACCACGCCTGCGCGATGCAGCCGACCGCGCGGTGCGGCGGCTGCGCCTCAAAGATCTCGTGCAACTGTCCAAGCCCCGGACCCATGAGTCGTTCGATGAGCGGGGCAATGACCTGCCGCGCTTCGGCTTTCGAGTTGTCGTCGAATCGGCCGACACGCAGCACGGCCTCGGCGTACGGGCCGATCAGCCAGCCCCAGACCGTGCCCTGGTGATAAGCCTCGTCGCGCTCGAACGCCGGGCCGACGTACCGCGCGTGGTAGGCCGGGTCGTCTTCGGGCAGCGTGCGCAGGCCGAACGGTGTGAGCAGTTGGTCACGGACGAGTTCGACCACCTGCTTCTGGCGTGTGCGCGGCAGGGGCGAATGCGGCAGCGACGCGGCAAACACCTGGTTAGGCCGAATCGACTTGTCGATATGGTCTTCGCCTTCGGAGTCGGTCCAGACGTGGTCGTCGCAGGCGTTGCGTTCGTCGTTCCAGAAGACCTTGGGGAACGCACGTCGCATTCGGCCGGCCAATTTGTCGAAGTGACGTTTTTCCGCCCCGCGCTCGTCGGGCAACGCCTCAGCCAGCCCAGCCAACGCCGCGTACCACAGGGCGTTGATCTCCACGGCCTTGCCGTGCCGCGGCGTGAACACGACGCGTTCGCCCCTTGGCCCGACGGCCGCGGCGTCCATCCAGGTCAGTTGCGTGTCGGTGCTCCCAGCCGTGATCAATCCGTCGCCGGTCATGGCGATGTCGTTGTCCGTGCCCGCGATGTAAGCCTCGATGATGCTCACGCAGGCGTCGGCCAACCAGTCGTTCCATGCGTCGTGATCGTTCGACGCCTCGACGTAGCGCAGCGCCGCCTGGATGAACCAAAGACTTGCGTCAACCGTGTTGTAATGGGCTGCGTCGTCGTCGTAATCGTCGAATCGGTTCGGCACCAGACCATTGCGGATCGAGCCGGCAAAAGCTTGCAGCGTTTCGCGGGCCTCGTCGAGTCGGCCGGTCTCCAGCAGCAGGCCGGGCAGGGCGATGAATGTGTCGCGGCCCCAGTCAGCAAACCACGGATAGCCTGCGATGATCGTCGAAAGCGTCTGACCGCGAACGGTGCGCTCCACGACGAAGTCGTCGGACGCGATGGCCAGGGCGCGCGTCAGCGTGTCGTTTTCGTCGTCATCGTTCGCATCGTCGGTCAGATGCGCGACGATCGGGCCGAGGTGGGCTGCGCGGTCACTCGTGTCTGGTGCGGGTTCGACGGGCGTGTCGCCAAGCGTCGCGGTGAGGGTGAACTGCGTATCGACGCCGGGTGTGACGGACAGCTCAAATCGGCCGGGCACGTAAAGGTCTTCCGGTTCGCCCTGCCCGCGCTCGTCGTCGGCCGGATAGTTCAACTTGTACCACCACGGCTCGTCGTTCCCGATGAATTGCGCCCCGACGCACTCGAGCGTCGCGGTCACGTCGTGGTTCGTCACGCTCAAGGTTTGCCCGTCAGCTTTCGCGTCAAACGACGCGCCGCCCTCATGCAGGATCGAATGGAAGTCTCGCAGAGCGAGCATGGGGTGCAGACGGACCGTCGCCTCCGTGGGCGTCATTGCGTCTGCCGCGTCGGCCCACGTGAGCGTGTACCGCAGCGTCGCCGCGGGTTGCCGCCAGTGCAGGATCAACTCGCGTTGCCACGTGACCGTGCGCCACTGGTGCGTCCACCGCACGGACAAGCCGCGCTCGAAACGCGTCAGCAGCGCGTGGCCATGCGGCTGTTCGACGCGTTTGCCGTTCTGTCGGAACAGGCAGGTCGAGAACTCGGCGACGTGTTCGCCGTCCGGCCAGGTGATGGCCAACTCGTCCAGCACCTGGCTGAGCACGACCACCCGCCCCACCGGCGGGCGCGACGCGGCCACGAGCAGGCCGTGGTACCGACGCGTGTTGACACCCGGCAGCGAGCCCATCGCGAACGAACCCGCGCCGTTAGTCAGCAACCACTCGCGGTCGAGCAGGTCGAGCGCGTTATCGGTCACGGCGACGTCGTGCGTGCGATAGTTCGTGTCCATCGTGTCGGCGATTGTCGCGGACGCGGGTCGTGTTGCAAGTGCGGTGTTGGGCATTGGCGTTGATCAGGGAACAGGGGACAGGAAACAGGACCCAGAGAACAAGTAAAACAAGACTGTCCGTCGCGCGGCGACTGTTTCGCGGACGCCCGCAGAGCGAGGTTTGATGCCGCACGCGCTGAGCCGCACGCGGCCCTATAAGCATCGGCTAGAATCGGCGCGATGTCCGGTTCGACGAGCGCACAATCTGTGGCCGAACTGCCCTTACGTTACGCGACGCCCACGTCGTGGGCGGCTCAGGTGCTGGGCAAGCCGCTGGCCTTGCTGAACGACCACGCGCACCTCGAAAAAAAGGCGGCCGCCAACGCCCTGGAGCTACTCAACCGTTGGCCGGAGCCGAACCCGCCCGAGAACTGGGTGCAGACGATGACGGCCGTGGCGCGCGACGAGATCGAACACCTCGCGACCGTCGTGCGCATCATCTCCCGCCGTGGCGGCCGGCTCACCCGCTTCCACCGCAACGCATACGCCAAGGCGCTGCGCGACCTGGTCCGGATGGGTTTAGGGCCGAACGAGTTGGTCGACCGGCTGATGGTCTCCGCCCTGATCGAGGCGCGGTCCTGCGAACGGTTCGAACTGCTCGGCGAACACTGCGAAGACCGCGAGTTGGCCAAGCTGTACCGCGGACTGTGCGCGTCCGAACGCGGCCACTACAAGGTGTTCGTGTCGCTCGCCCACGACGTGCCGCAGGCGACGGGCGTGGCCGAACGCTGGTCGCAGATGCTCGACGAGGAGGCGGCGATTGTCGCGTCGCAGCCGGTTGGGTATGGGATGCACAGCGGGGTCGCATAACCCCGCCGTTAAGCCGCGGGGCTTGCCCCGCGCGTCTCAGGTTAATCGACATTGCGTTTCGGGCCGACACGGCCCGGCTCGCTATCGAAGTTTCAACGTCGCCAGCGCCAGCGCCGCCAGCACGACAGTGATCAACCAGAACCGCGTGACGACCTGCGTTTCCGTCCAGCCGCCGAGGTTGAAGTGGTGATGGATCGGGGCGCAGCGGAAGATGCGTTTGCCCGTGAGCTTGAAACTGCCGACTTGCAGCACGACGCTGACGACGTTCATTACGAGCACGCCGCCGATGATTAGCAGCAGGAACTCCTGTCGCGTCACGACGGCGATGTAGCCGAGCAGGCCGCCCAGCGGGAGCGAACCGGTGTCGCCCATGAAGACCTGCGCGGGGTGGCAGTTGAACCACAGGAAGCCGACGCACGCGCCGAACATCGCGCCCGCCACGATGGCTAACTCATCGCTCACCGGGATGTACGGCACGAGCAGGAACTTAGCCGTCTCCTCGCGACCCGCGATGAGCGCCAGCAGCATGAACGCGAACGCGCAGACCGCGACGATCCCGCCGGCTAGGCCGTCCATGCCGTCGGTCAGGTTCACCGCATTCGACGAGCCGGTGATGACGACCACGGCGATGAAAACGAACGCAACCGTGCCAAGCACGATCAGGTCGTCGCTGGGCACGAAGCGGCGTGCGGACGGATCGAACTGCCACGTCTTGGCCAACGGGACGGTCAGGCTGTGCGACATGCGCGACATGTGATCGAAGTCGATCGACAACGCGTGTTGGCCGTAATGGTGGATGAAGATGCCGAGCACCACGGCCAGACCGAGTTGAAAGAGCAGCTTCTCCCACGAATGCAGGCCGTCACGCGAGACCTTGTTGCCGTTCTCATCAACCTTGACGTTGAGTTTGAGCCAGTCGTCGATGCCCCCGAGCACCGCCAACCAGACGAGGCAGAGCAAGCCCATCTGCACGTAGAAGCTGGTGATATCCGCGAGCAACAGGATCGACACGGCGATCGACCCGCAGATCAGCACGCCGCCCATCGTGGGCGTGTGCGTCTTGCCTTCCATGAGCTTGTTCAGCTCGTCGTGATCGAACTGCGCGGCGTCGCCGATCTTGCGCTTCATAAGCCAGCGGATGATCGGCTTGCCGAGGACGAGGACGATCAGGCAGGCCAACAGGATCGCCGCAACCGCGCGGAACTCCGGGTACGTCAGCGGGCGGACGAAGCCGTACAGCCCCTGTTCGCTGAGCCAGGGTTCGAGATGTCTAACCAGGAGATAGAGCATCGTTGTCGTCGTTCAGGAAATTGGTCGCACCCTGTTTCGTGCCACGGCCGTGTCGGCCGTGCGCATGTCCTGATTGCAACCGCACGGCCGACACGGCCGTGGCACGAATCTGACCGTCCTTGATCACGCCGCGGCTGACGTGTTGCCTGTCACCGCCGCTTCGATGGCCGGGATCAGCCGTTCCAGTTGCATGCCGCGTGAAGCCTTGATCAGCACGACGTCGCCCGGCCGAAGCGTCGCGGCGACTTGGGCCGGCAGGGCGTCCCGCCAGGTGGCGTAGTGCGTCACGCGGTCGACCGGCCAACGCTTGGCCACGGCCTCCGCCGCGTGGCCGCTGTGTTCACCGATGAACACGGCCGTGTCCACGCCGCTGGCGTCGCTGGCAACGAACTCGCCCAGCGACGCGTGTTCTTCAGAGGCGGATTCGCCGAGTTCGAACATGTCGCCCAGCACGGCCACCCGTCGGCCCGTGACGGGTAAATCGGCCAACACGCGCACGGCATGGCGCATCGAATCGGGGTTGGCGTTGTAAGCGTCATTGATGACCGTGATCCCACGCTGCGCATCACCCAAGCGCAGCGTTTGTCCGCGCATCGTCAACGGCGTGACGTTGCGCAAAGATTCGGCGATCACCGTGTCTTCCAGCCCGAACTGTCGGCCGACGGCGATGGCGCACATCGCGTTGTAAACATTCGCCTCGCCCCGCATCGGCAGGTCGAAGGTCTGATTGTCGTTGGTCGCGAAGCGCACACCCGATTCGGTATTCGACCACCGAGTTACGTCGAGCGCAGGCTGTTTGCAACACGTCGGCCCGATGAGGATGTGGTCCATCCCGGTGACGCTGGCGAACGCGTCGCTCGGCCCGCGGTCGAAGGTCGGCCCGTGCACGACGGCGTAGCCGCCGTCCGGGTCGATGTGGGCGAGCAGTTCGGCTTTCTCGCGTGCAAGGCCTTCATACCCGTCGAAGTAGCCGATGTGTGCGCGACCGACGTTCGTCAGCACGCCGACGTTCGGCCGAACGAGCTGCGAGAGCGCCGCGATCTCACCCGGGCGGTTCGTCCCAATCTCGGCGACCACGAAACCATCGCCCGGCGCGGCGTTGAGCAGCGTAAGCGGAACGCCGAGGTGGTTGTTGAAGCTCTTGGGGCTCTGCGTGCCGTGCAGTTGTGCGGATAGCACGGCGTGGATCAGGTGACGCGTCGTGGTCTTGCCCGCCGACCCGGTCACGCCGACGACGCCACGCAAGGCTGAGCGGTATGTGCCGGCCATGTCAGCCAACGCGCCCGTCGCGTCTTCGACCCGCAGCACGGGCGGCAGGCGGTTGCCGCACGTCGTCATCGCGGGCCGCGCCCGCGCTTCGTCGTCGATGATCAGCAACGACGCGCCGGCGTCGACGGCCTGCACAAGGTAGTCATGCCCATCGAATCGCTCGCCGCGGATCGCGACAAACATCTGGCCCGGGCAAAGCGTGCGTGTGTCGATCCCGACGCCGCGCACCGGCGCGAGGATCGCGGTGTTGTTTGCATCACAATCGGATCCGGCGCTTCCGGGAGGGGCAACCAGCCAGCGCCCGCCTGTCACGTCCGCCAGCCGCTTTGGCGTCCAGTACTCGTGCATGTCCTTGACCTGTTGTCGCTTTGTCGCTCAATCGGGAACGTATCGGTCACGTGGAAGCGGGCGCTTTGCGACGGGACTTTGTCCATCGCCGCAGCGCCTCGGCCGCGTGTTCACGGTCGTCGAAACGGTGTTTCACCGTGCCGACGATCTGATAATCCTCATGCCCCTTGCCCGCCAGCACGACCACGTCATCCGCTTCTGCCATGTCGATAACCAAGCGGATCGCCAAAGCGCGGTCGCGTTCAACCGTCACGTTCGCGCCTTCGGGCACGCCTTCCAACACGTCGTTGATGATCGTGTCCGGGTCTTCCGTGCGTGGGTTGTCACTTGTGACGACGACAGCGTCGACGTTGTGACAAGCGGCCTGCGCCATGGTGGCCCGCTTGGTTATGTCACGGTCTCCGCCGCAACCAAACAAAGCAATCAGGCGACCCCGCGTGAACCGCCGCGCCGCACGCAACACGTTGTCTAATGCATCAGGCGTGTGCGCGTAGTCGACGAGGACGGTGGGTTGTGTGACCGGCTGCGAAGGGGACGTGCCTTGTCGGGAGGGCGAGGCTCCGTCCGAGCCGCGGTGAAGACTGTGCGCTCGACTCACCCCGCGGCTCGGACG
>JANQSF010000127.1 GCA_028284155.1 Phycisphaeraceae bacterium | reverse complement strand
CTTCCGTTTGCGACGCGCCATCCGTGGCTCCTTCGTCAATCGGTTTGGACAACGGATGGTTCATCGGTCAGATACTGGGTTTTGAGATAGTTTCTAAGTCCATAGTTCCGGGCCCGCCCGGACCTACGAAGTAAGTTCGCCCGCCGCCGTCGGATAGTAAGTAGGTCCGGGCCTGCCCGGACACGGTCTCTCATAACGATATCGTTCTGTCCGAGCAGGCCCGGACCTACCTGTGGCCACCTGTCACGTTACTCATCAACGCGCAGGATCTTTTCCATCTTCTTTCCCTTGGCCAACTCGTCGATCAGCTTGTCCAGGTACCGGCACTGTCGGATCAACGGGTTCTCCAGCTCCTCGACCCGGTAGCCGCAGATGACGCCTTTGATGAGGTGGGCGTTGGGGTTCAGCTTGCACTTCTTGAAGAAGGCGTCGAAGGTCACTTCGTTGTCGATCAGGGATTTCAGTTTCTTGTCGTCGTAGCCGGTCAGCCAAGTGATCACTTCGTGCAGTTCCTTCTTGGTTCTTCCCTTCTTCTCAACCTTCGCCACGTAGTGCGGGTAGACCGACGCGAAGGTCATCTTGGCAATGCGTTCTTCCGTGCCGGGTGGTGGTTGTTTCATGGCGATGCCGTCCGTCGTCGGCAGGTCCGGGCCTGCCCGGACAGGATACCGAAGATGTCAGCCCGCGTGTCCGGGCAGGCCCGGACCTACTCATTAGGCGCAATGCCCGTCAACGCCGTGTTAACTGATGTCGCACAGCCGGGATTGAGAAGCCCTGACAACTTGGCAGGAACGGCGCGGCAGGGTCGGGCGTCCAATCGGAATCCAGACCCTTGACACATGCGAGTCACAGCCATGCAATGGAAATCCGGAATGGCGATCGTGTTCGCCGCGGCCGTACAGTTCAGCGTCGTCGACCGCGTTGTGGCGTGCAGTTGTGGTACACCGCCGCCGCCGAAGGTGGCCTTGAGCAAGTCTGACGCGGTGTTCACCGGCAAGGTGGTGGCGATCGAAGGGTCCGCCACGCGTGCCTACTACGCCAAGGTGACGTTAGCGGTGGATCGCGCTTGGAAGGGCGCCGTCAACCGCCAAACCACGATCGTCACGCCTGTGTCCGACGGGATGTGCCGCTACCCATTCAAGGTGGGCGAGAGCTACCTCGTTTACGCCGGCCTGGCGGGTGTGACTGAAGACCCAAGCCTGTTGGCCACGAACCTCTGCACGCGGACGAGGCCCGCCGCACATGCGAGCGGAGACCTGAAAGCGCTCGGCGCGGGCACACCCCTCGATCAGCACTTTGAGTCGCGCTTGACGACCAGCAGCGGCATCTACTACGCCGGCTCACCGATTCCGCTGCGTCTGGCGTACGTCGGTAGGCTCAAGGGGTGGTCTGGCCATATCCGCTACGACGCCCGGACGACGACCATCGAGTTGGGTGGGCACACGTTCCTGCGCGTGTCGCGGACGGACGGCAAGCGGCTGACAGGCCGAACCAAGAACGTGTCGGCGCGGGCGTCAGCCAATGAGCCGTTCGCCGTCGTTGTCGATCTCAAATCCGCGTTTGGCATCACAGAGCCGGGCACATACAGCATCGCCTGGGGCTGCCAGGTGGCTGGCGGCGCTTACAGGCTTGAGACCGCCGAAATCGTGGTCATCGCGGCACCGAAGGAAGGCTAGAAGCGCGCCGGGCCGGGGTGGGAATCGGACACACCCCATCGGCGCATTCAAACGCCAGACTGCGTGACGTGACGCCCTGCCGTGTCCGGGCAGGCCCGGACCTACTCACTGTTGGCAGACCATGAAAAACCCCCGGTGCGATCACCGGGGGTTTGGGTCGAGTTCACTGTTCGACTCGCGACTCACGCACGCCGCTTGCGACGCAGCAGCGCCAGCCCGCCGATCGCGAGCAACGCGGCGGAGGCCGGCTCGGGGATGGTCGGCGTGAGGTTCCTGATCATCAGGTTGTCGATGTACCCGATCTGGTTGGCTTGCAGATTGATGTAGTTGTTCGCGTAACCGCCGCCGCCGACCGAGTGGCTGAACAACAGGTTGCCCTGGTAGTAAACGTCGAAATCGGATTGGCCGACGCCGTCGAACGGGTTGCCGTCGGTCGGGTCGGTCATGATGATCTCGAAGCCTTGCAGCAGTGTGTCGGGCAGCGTGTTGGCGTCGAACGTGCCGGCGCCGATCGCGGCGTTGCCTTCGAACGCCTGCCAATCGCCGTTCTCACGGAACAGGACGCCGAAGTGCGGGATGGGGTTGTTGATGGAGAACGGCGGCGCGGCGTCTTGATCGAAGCCGAAGCCGATCGAGACCCAGTGTGTCTGATTACCGCTCTGTGTGTTGTTGACGACCGGTGCGGCGTCGAAGCTGACGGCCAAGCCGCCGTCGGACAACGCGCCGTTGAAGTTCTGCTCCAGTTCGACACCGCCGGCGAACGCCAGCAACAGGGCGTTGCCGTTCTGGATCACAACCTTGTCACTTGTCAGGTTGTTGCCGACCTGGCTTTCGTTGGGCGCGTCGATCTTGCGGTAGGTCACCGTGCCCAGCGCGCTGCCGGCCTGACGCTGCGCGAGGTTGAAGTTCACGTCGAACGTGTCCGGGTTGCCCGGCGGGATGACGTTGAAGTTGTCCTGCAACAGCTTCGTGCCAATGCCCTCGGAGACGAGCACGGGCGGCAGGTCGGCGACGAGCGACTCGAGGCGGAAGTTGTCGACGCTGCCTGTGGCGGTACTCCACCCGCCGATGCCGACGTAGTTGATGCTCGGGTTCGTGCCGTACGCCACGGGGCCGCGGATCGATGCGCCATCGACGAACCATTCGGCCGTCCAGTTCGCGCCCTGCGTGTCGAGGACGACCTGCATGTTGACGGGGCCAACCTTGTCGGGGTTGAAGTCGTGGCTGGCAGCGCCGGCCGTGACCGGGCCCTGGAAGGTCTGCACGACCGTCGGCGAAGCGTCGTTCTCGCGGTTGAGCACCCAGGCGACGGCGTTGTTGCCGACCGACGGATGCCATGGGCCATTGGCATCGATGTCGGTCGTAAACCCGACGGCGAACCAGTCGTTGCTGCCGCTGACGTCGGGGTTCACGTCGAGCGAGACGGTGTAAACGTTGCCCGCCTTCGGGTGGAACGGCAGCAGCGCGTTGCTGTGACCGTTGGCCGACTTGGCTCCGTTCGCGCCCCAGTGTGTGCCCGCGGCCCAAGACGCTCCCGTCGCGGAGACATTCGGCGTCGCCCCGTCGAGCGGGCCGGCCCCGCCGAAGTTTTCGACGTAAATGTTGACGGCCGAGGCCGACTGACCAAGAGCCAGCATCAGCGCAAAGGCAGCCAAACCGGCCACGACGGGGGCGAAACGATTCATTGTCATCTCCTGAAGCATGTGATGTCTGAACGCGTGCCGCATCCTCCTCCCGGCGTAGATACCGGATGCGGCCACTCGATCATACCACAGAAATCACCACGAACAAGCCGCGGCGGCCGGTTTTGATTCGTGCTTCGACGGTCAGGAAACGGTCGTACTTCAGGAAGTCGCGACGTTTGCCAAGTAGTAGTAGTAGGTCCGGGCCTGCCCGGACCTACGGACTACGGACTTCAGGAAGTCGCGACGTTCCCCAAGCCCCCCACTTGCCCAGGTCGTGCGTGATTAGCGCTGATCCATCGGCACGTAGTCGCGCTCCGTCGGGCCCGTGTAGACCTGGCGTGGTCGGCTGATGCGGTGCGTCGGGTCGTCGCGCAGTTCCTTCCACTGCGCGATCCAGCCGGGCATTCGGCCGATGGCGAACATGACGGTGAACATGTTGGTCGGGATGCCCATCGCCCGCATGATGATGCCGGAGTAGAAGTCGACGTTCGGGTAGAGGTTGCGGTCGACGAAGTAGCTGTCTTCGAGCGCGACGTCCTGCAACCTGCGGGCCAGGTCGAGCAGCGGGTCGTCAACGCCGAGCTTGGTCAGGATCTTGTCAGCCGATTCGGCCAGGATCTTGGCGCGGGGGTCGAAGTTCTTGTAGACGCGGTGGCCGAACCCCATCAGCTTCGTCTCTTTGTTCTTGACCTTGGTGACGTAGTCATCGAGGCTGACGCCGCTCTTGACGATCTCGTCGAGCATGTCGAGGACAGCCACGTTCGCGCCGCCGTGCCGCCACCCCCACAGCGCGCAGACGCCGGCCGAGACCGACGCGAACAGGTTCGCACCGCTGGAGCAGACCATCCGCACCGTGCTGGTCGAGCAGTTCTGCTCGTGCTCGGCGTGGAGGATGAGGATCAGGTTGAGCGCCTGCACGACATCCGGGTCGAGTTCGATGTCGTTGCCGGGCGTTGAGAACATCATGTTCAGGAAGTTGGAGCAGTAGTCCAGGTCGGCGCGCGGGTGGACGGGCGGCTCGCCCTTGGTCGCCTTGTAAGCAAACGCCGCGATCGTGCGGACCTTGCTGATCAGCCGGGCGGCGACCGTGTCGAATTCGGCTGAGCCGTCGATGATGTCCGGGTGGAAACAACTGACGGCGTTGATCATCGACGACAGCGTCGCCATCGGGTGGGCGGTGTCCGGGAAGCCCTGGAAGTGGTGACGCATCGACTCGTGGATGCCGGCCGAGCTACCCAGCGACTTGCTGAACGCGTCGAGCTGCGCCTGTGTGGGCAGCTCGCCATAGATCAGCAGGTAGCAGGTCTCGACGAACGACGACTTGGCGGCGACCTGCTCGATCGGGATGCCGCGGTAACGGAGGATGCCCTTCTCGCCGTTGATGAAGGTGATGCCCGAAGTGCACGCCCCGGTGTTGCCATAGCCTTCGTCGAGCGTGATGTAGCCGGTCTTCCCGCGGAGCTTGCTGATATCGACGGCGTGCTCATTCTCGGAGCCGACCATCACGGGCAGGTCAATCGATTCGCCGTTGTCGAGAGTGAGCTTGGCGGTGGCTTGGTCGGTCATCACGTCGGTCATGGCGTGTCCTGCGTGTGTGGGGTGCGTCGGAAGGATCGCGGGCCGGGTCAGGGCAAATCCGTTCTGCACAGCAACTTAGTCATGCCGCCACGGCCGCCCGGAGGTGGTCGGGGAGCGGGACAAACCAGTTTAGATTGAAACGGGCAAGGCCGCCAGCGGGGAATACCTGAATGACAAACGGCGAATGGCGAATGACGATTAGCGAATGAAGAAGTGCGAAGTCGGAATCAGCGATCGGGCGCGTATTCCGACTTCTCAGATCGCAATTCGATATTCGCCATTTGATCCGCTAGACGTTCAGGACGCGACTTGCCCCCGCAAGGTGACCCCGCCCTACGCCGAAGCCGCTTCCGCCTCGGCCGGCGCGGCCGCGCCGCCTCCGGGGGCGGCCGGCTGCCAGTTGGCCTTGAAGTTGCGCATCTCGGTGACCAGCTTGTCTTCCAAGTCGCCCTTGAGTGCCTTGGCTTCGACAAGTTGATCACGCAAGCCAACAGCCGGGCCCTTGAAGTGATCGGTCAACGCGTCGGCGCACGGGCGGACCTGATCCACATCCAGGTCGTCGTAGATGCCCTTGCTGCCGGCCAGGATTTGCAGAACCTGGTCGATGACGTCGAGCGGCGCATACTGGCCTTGCTTCAGCAGCTCGACCATGCGGGCGCCACGGTCGAGTTCAGCCTGCGTCGTCTTGTCCAGTTCCGTACCGAGCTGCGCGAACGCTTCGAGTTCGCGGTACGCAGCCAGTTGCAGACGCAGCGAGCCGGCGACCTGCTTCATGGCTTTGATCTGCGCGTTGCCGCCCACGCGGGACACGGAGATGCCGACGTTAATCGCGGGCCGAACGCCGGCGAAGAACAGGTCGGGTTCGAGGTAGATCTGGCCGTCGGTGATCGAGATGACGTTCGTCGGGATGTAGGCCGACACGTCGCCTTCTTGCGTCTCGATGACGGGCAGCGCGGTCAGCGAGCCGCCGCCGTTGTCGTCCGACAGCTTCGTCGCGCGTTCGAGCAATCGGCTGTGCAGGTAGAACACGTCGCCGGGGTAGGCTTCACGTCCCGGCGGACGACGCAGCAGCAGCGAGAGCTGGCGGTACGCAACAGCCTGCTTGGAGAGGTCGTCGTAAACGCACAGCACGTGCTTGCCCTGCCACATGAAATGCTCGCCGATGGCGCAACCTGAGTACGGCGCGACGTACTGCATCGGCGCCGGTTCGGACGAACCGGCTGAGACGACGACGGTGTAATCCATCGCGCCGTGCTCGCGCAACGTTTCGACCACGCCGGCAACCGTCGACTCTTTCTGACCGACCGCGACGTAGATGCAGTAGACCGGGCCGTTCGGGTCCGACCCGTCGTGCGTGGAACGCTGGTTGATGATGCAGTCGAGCGCGACGGCGGTCTTGCCCGTCTTCCGGTCGCCGATGATCAGCTCGCGTTGACCGCGACCCACGGGGATCATCGAATCGACCGCCTTGACACCGAACTGCAACGGCTGGGTCACCGGTTGACGGTCGGCGATGCCGGGCGCGATGATGTCGACCGCGCGGCGTTCGTTTGAGTCGATCGGCCCCTTGCCGTCGATCGGCTCACCCAACGCGTTCACGACGCGGCCGAGCATCCCGTCACCGACGGGCACGCTGAGCAACTGACCCGTCGAGCGGACCTGGTCGCCTTCCTTGATCTTGAGGTAGTCGCCGAAAATGACCGCGCCGACGATGTCCTGCTCGAGGTTCAACGCCTGGCCGTACACCTTCTCGCCGCCCTCGATTTCGAACTCGAGCATCTCAGCGGCCATGACGTCCGACAGGCCGTACACACGGGCGATCCCGTCGCCGACCTCGATGACCTGCCCGACCTGCGACACGTCAAGCGTCGAGGCGTAGTTGGAGACTTCCTGCTTGATCAGGTTGGTGATTTCGTCGGTGTTGATTTTCATGATGGTCTCAGGGAAGGGACCGAGGGATCGAGGGATCAAGCCATCAAGTGGACTTGTCTCTGGAAGTCACCCTCTGTCTTGTAGGGATCGAATCAGGCCGTTAATGAGTCGCTCGACTTCGCGTATGGCTTCGTGAACGTTCTGATGACTGGTCAAGTAACCAAGGTCCTGCGAAAGCCGCATCTGGGTTTGCAATTCGTATGTCGATCCTCTGGCGATCTGTAAAAACCGAACATAATCTTTGGTTGTTCCACGTCCCCACCCCTCGGCGACATTCGACGGGATGCTGACCGCACATCGCCGGGTTTGCTGAGTAAGACCAAACCGCTCATCCGCAGGGAACGCACTGGTCAAACGGTAGACCTCCAGGACAAGGCGGTAGGCCTTCTGCCAAGCGATCAGATCTTCGTAGCTGTTGATCTCGCTCATAGGTCACCTGCCTGAGCCCTCGGTCGCTTGATGGCTCGATCGCTTGGTCCCTTACTCACGCCGTCAAGGCGCTCAATCTTTCACGGGCATCCTGCCGCCCGGCTTCAATCAGTTCGTCTCGTAATTGACGTAGCTGATGCACGACTGTCCCGTCGATCAATTGGTCGCCGATGCGCAGTTTCACGCCGCCGATCAGTGATGCGTCGACGTGCTCGCGGACGACGACCTGTCGGCCGATCGACTCGGAGAGGGACGACGTGATCTGCGCCTTCTGCAGTTCGGTCATCGCGTGGGCCGAGTAGGCATCGACTTCGATCACGCCGTGGCGTTCGTCGTAGATATCCAGGAAGGCGTGGAAGACGCCGGGGAACAGCTCGTGTCGGCCCTTGCGGTTGACGACCATGAGGAAGCTGAACACCAGGTCGTGCACGCGGCCTTTGAAGACGCGCTCGATGATGGCGGCGCGTTCTTCGACGGCGAGCGTCGGGGCGCCGAGCAGGCGAGAGAAATCGGTCTGATCGCCCAGGCCTTCGATCAACTGCTTGACCTCGTCGGCCACCTCTTCCAGTCGCCCGGCGTCGGCGGCCATCTCGACCAGCGCGGTCGCGTAGACGCGGTCGATCTCGCGGATGATGTTGGGTTGCTGTTGCATGTTGACTCGCCGACCACGGTGGCGTTGTGTTGTTATTTAGCCGCGTCGCTTGCGACGCGCTTCCCGCCCAGGATGGGCGGGCTATTTGAAGGCTCAGTTGTTACTCGAACCAATCTCCCCCAGCGCCTGCTCGATCAACTGCTGGTTGTCGTCGGCGTTGACCTCGCGCTGCAGGATCTTGCCGGCGACCTGCGTGGACACGGTTGCGACCTGCGTGTAGATCTCGCTAACGGCCTGCTCTTTGGCGGCGCGGATGTCGGCCTCGGCCCGTTGGCGCATCGAGTTGATCTCCGCGATCGCCTGGTCCTTTTCCTGCTGCGCCAAGCGCGACGCGTCGGTCCGCGCCTGCTCGATCACCTTGCGAGCCTGGTTCTGCGCGTCAGCCAACTGTGACTGGTATTCCTTGAGCGTTTCAGCCGCCTGCTTGTTCTGCCGCTCCGCCTCTTCAAGATCGTTCTTGATCTTGTTTTCGCGGTCTTGCAAGCCCTTGAGGATCGGGCCCCAGGCCTTGGACTTGAGGAGCATGAACAACGCGATGAAAACGATCGCGGCGGCCGCGGCCTGGTAGATCCGACCTGCAAACGGGTTCGAACCGCCACCCGCCGCGAGGATGGGCATCGCAGCCGCCAATGTGTCAAACGCAGTCGAAACCAGCATGGTGTGTTCCTTGCCGAGTGATTGCTTGGCCCAAGTCGTTGCTTGGCCGAGTACCGTCAGGCCGATGTCATGTGCCGGCCCGTCGGCACACGGCCAAAGCCGTGTGCGTGTCGATATCGATTACTTCAGCGCGATCAGCAGCGTGACGACGACGCCGAACAGCGCGACGCCTTCGATCAGCGCGGCCGAGAGCAGCATGGCGCCGGAGACGTCCTTGGCGGCCTCGGGCTGACGGGCGATCGACTCGGTCGCGGACGAACCGATGTTGCCGATGCCACGGGCGGCGCCCATGACGACCAGGCCGGCACCGATCGCGGCGCCGAGGTACGCGGCGGCGTTACCGACGGGGAACACCCACGAGCTGCCTTCAGCGGCGTCGGCGTCGTCCTGAGCCGAGGCCGGCGCTGCGACGAACAGCACGGTGGCCAAGGCTCCCAATGCGAGCAACTTCTTCATGGTCAAACACTCCAAACGGTCGACACGGCGAGGTCGTATCAGGTGTCGCCCCCACCCCTCGCGGGCTCGGTCGGCCGCCTCACTCAGCCGACAGGGGGCGTGATGAACTCAGGTCAATCAGTGCGCGACGGCCGCCTCCCCTTCCGCCCCGTGCTCGCCGTGTTCCTCGTGACCGTGATGGTCGTCGTGGTCGTGGTGATGCACGACCAACTGACTGAGGAACAGGGCAGACAGGTACGTGAAGATGTAAGCCTGTATAAAGGCGACCAGCAGTTCGAGCATGTAGATCGCGATCGTGCCCAGCAGCGGCAGCAACGCCATGCCGTGACCGACGCCCGTCTTCCATTGGCTCAGTTGCACGACAAAGCCGAGCAACGTCGCCACGATGATGTGCCCGCCGGTCATGTTGGCGAACAGACGCAACGCCAGCGCGACCGGCTTAACGAACGTGCCGATGATCTCGACGACGACCATGACCGGCCACATGAACGGCGGAGCGCCGCCGGTCAGGTGGTGCAGGTAGCCCTTCGGGTCTTTGACAAAGCCGGTCACGTTGAACCAGAGGAACGAGATCGTCGCCAGCGTGGCGGTGACCCAGATCGACTGCGTGGCCGTGCCACCGATGCCGAAGAACGTCCTGTTGCCGTCCTTATCAACGATCACTTCGCCGGTGGTCGGGTCGTATTGCGGGTTCACGGCGAGCAGCGCCGTGATGTCGAGGATCGGCACCAGCCCGATCAGGTTGTTGATGAGGATGAACCAGAAGAACGTCCAGAGCATCGGCGCGAAGCGGTCGGTCTGCTCGCCCAGCAGCGGCTCGAACGCGTCCTTGCGCAGGTAGAGGCAGACCGACTCGATCATGTTGGCCAGGATGCCCTTGGCTCGGAAGTCTTCGATCGACTCACTCTTGCCCGTCGTGATCCGCTTCGCCGCGGGGATGATGATCAGCGCCGTGACGATCGCGCTGAGCACGAGCATGACCGTAACGTTGCTGACAAACCATTGGCCGTAGATCGGCTTGTCGGTCACGTGACCGACCGGGTTTGCGGCCGCCAATGTCAGAAGCAGGTCGATCACGCGGGGGCCTCCGTGGCCGGGTTCGCGGCGGTAGGTCGTGGCGCGGCGCTGGGGCCGTGGGGCGACTTGATGAATCGCGTCACGCTCGCCGTCTCAATGAACAGCAGCGGCAGGTACATGACCATGAGCGTCACCACCGTCGGCGCTTCGGGCAGTTGCCTCGACTTGATGACGAACACCACGGCCAACAGGCAGGCAACGACGCGTGCACCCGCGCCCAGGAAATACGCTTTGACGAACAACAACACGTTCCGGGAACGGGTCGCGCTCACACCCGTCACCGGCAGCACGCTGATCAGACTCGACAGCCAGGCGACCAGGCCCATGATCAACACGGCCTCGCGTGTCGCGTCAACGTCCGCGAACAACATGGGCAACACCAGCCACAACACGGCCAACAACGACAGACCGACGACCGACAGCAAGGCCAGGATGCGACCGGTAGGGAAGCCGTGCTGCGGTGCGTCTTGAGATTCCATCACAACTTCGGGCTGAGCGAGGTTGGGGTGCGAACAGGCAAGGTCAGTCTTTCGGGCTTGTTCGATCGCGGTCGAAGAAGCTCCTGCTAATTCGGACGAACTTGTAAAGCCCGCCGACGATGCCGATGGCTGTGCCAGTGACGAACAGCCAGGGCGTCGTGCCGAACTTCCCGTCGAGCCACCAGCCGCCAACCGCCAGGACGGCGACGACCAGCCCCAGTTCCAGGCCGGTGGTCGCCAGGCCCGCGACCGTGGGGTCGCGGCCGAAGCGGCCTGCCGGTTGCTTTTGGTCAGCCATTGCGTGCCGCCTTTCGCGGGGCTCATGGCGGGAACCGCGGGGCCATTTATAGTCTGCCCGTCCCCAATCGTCACAGCCCCAAGCCACCCGTAATCCAACCCACCACCGCTCGCCCTCGACCCTCCCCAGCCGCTTGCGGCTTAGCGCTGCCCAACCTCAACCACCACCTCACCCACAACCCCCCATCGCCCCCCCGAGTCCGCCCCATGCCCAACCCCACGATCTTCCATAACCCCCGCTGCTCCAAGAGCCGTCAGGCCCTGACCCTGCTGCGCGACCGTGGCCACGAACCGACCGTGATCGAGTACCTCAAGGACCCGCCCGACGCCGCCACGATCCGCCGCCTGATCGACCTGCTGGGCGGCCGGGCGATCGACCTGGTCCGACGAAAGGAAGCCCTATTCAAGGAACTCGGCCTCGCCGACAAGGCCGATGACGACGACGCCCTGATCGCGGCGATGGTCGAACACCCCGTGCTGATCGAACGGCCGGTCGTGGTCGTCGGCGACCGCGCGGCGATTGGGCGACCGACGGAGAAGATCGCCGAATTGTTGGATAGCGCCTGATCGAGACCAATTCGTCATCCATGGCTACGCATTTGGGCAACAAACTGGCACGCATCAATCGCGCCTTTGGGCTCAATCGTTTTTGCCGCTACTTGGTTGAGTGGAATCCACTCAAAAGGCATCCAAACAAACGTATGACCCTCGATCGAGGGGATCGATCGTGGCCCACCCAATAACGAGGCGTCATTGCTACGCACGAGGAAGTAGTGGTACGTCTCACCTCGATTCCACGTGTGCTCGCAAATAGCATCGCCGACCGACAACTGCATCGATTCAGCCACGAGGTCCGTCTTGATCTGATTTCCCAGTTCCGTAGCGGCAACCCGGATCGTGTTCAACGCGACGCGTTGACATGCTTGTTCAAGACTCTCCCCTTCGGCTACGCGTCCGCTCGGCAGTACGTAATAAGCGCCCGTATGAGCTCTATGACGCATGAATAGCACGGCTTCCTCTTGAACGAGGACAGCGGCAACCATGTCCGGAGGTAGCGGGACATCCGGCAATGCCATGCGCTCAATTGTAATTCAGGATTGATCGCCCTACTCCAACGCCGCCGTGCCGCCGATGATCTCGGTCAGCTCGGTGGTGATGGCTGTCTGGCGGGCGCGGTTGTATTGACGTGTCAGGGCCTTGCCCATCTTGCCGGCCGCGTCGGTCGCGGCCTTCATCGCGACCATGCGGGCGATCTGCTCGCCGACCGTCGCCTCGTTGAAGCACTGGAACAGCTCGGTCTTCACCGTCGCGGGCAGCAGGTGGTTGAGCAACGACTCGGGGTCGGGTGAGAAGTCGTACTGCGCGATCGAACCTGTCGTCTGCGGCGCGTCGTCGCCGCCCTCATCCGCGCCCGGCTGCTCCAGCGGCAGGAGCGTCAGGATGTTCGGCTTCTGCCGGGCGATCGACTCGAAGTTCATGTAGCACACGCGCACGGCGTCGTACTGCGGCGTCGCGCTCTTGTCGACCGGCGCGAACGCGGTCATGTAGCGTTCCGCCAGGGCGTTGACGTCGTCGTATTCCGGCTGATCACCGAACTGCGTCAGGTGGGCCTTAATCGGCGTGCCGGCGAACTTGAAGAAGCCGACGCCCTTCTTGCCCACGACCTCAATGTCGATGTCGCGGTCGGTGTGTTCCTTCAGGAAGTTCGACGCAGTGCGCAGGATGTTCGCGTTGTACCCGCCGCACAGCCCGCGGTCGGACGTCAGCACGAGCAGCAACTCGCGACCGTTGGCCTGTTTGTCACTGCGGAGCAGCCGGTGCGAGACCTTCCCGTCGCCAGCGCCCAGAGCGCCAACGACCTCGCGGACAAGCTCGCCGATCTGCTGCGCGTAGGGCTTGCTCGACGTCGCACGCTTCAGGGCCGCCTGGAACCGCGCGGTGGCGATCATCTGCATCGTCTTGGTGATGCGTTGGATGTTGGCGACCGCCTTCATCCGGCCCTTGATTTCACGTGTCTTGGCCATGGGGGCGATATGGTAGCTCGCCCCCGGAAAGCGACAAGCGACGAGCGACAAGCTGTTAGCGGCGAGGCACGCTTCAACGTGCCGTGCGGCGACCGGAACATGGGGAGGGACTGCGGACGAGGGAAACCTCTATAGTGGGCCGCATTCCTGTACGGAAAACCCACGACATGTCCGAGCCGCTCACCCACGACCAGGTCCAACACGTCGCCAAACTCAGCCGCTTGCGGCTTAGCGCGGACGAAATCGCCCAATACGCCGACCAGCTCTCAGCCGTGCTCGGCTACATGGACAAGCTCAACGAGCTGGACGTGACCGGCGTCGAACCCATGGCCCACCCGCTGGACGTAACCAACGTCCTCCGCGAGGACGAGCCGGTCGATGGTCTGCCCGTCGACGCCGTGCTGGACAACGCGCCGGCCCGCGACGACCCGTTTTTCCGCGTCCCCAAGGTCATCGGCGACGGGTCGGGGGCGTAACGCGAAAGCAGGAGATCCGGAAAACAGGAAAGCAGGAAATCAAGACAGTTGAAACGCCACAGTTAAAGCCCACGGATGGCCCGCTTTGGGGCCTTCCGTGGGATAACCGACGCCCAGATACGAACGACACAACGCCCGAACCGCCTTTCATCAAGATGAGACAACACGAACCGTGACCACATACCGCCGGAAGGCGGCCCCATCCGGGGGGCGGGCCGGCCGCTAAACGGTCGCCAGCGCGCAGTTCCGATTTCCTGTTTTCCTGCTCTCCTGATTTCCTGTTATGTCCTTTTCGACCATGACCGAACTCCGCGATGCGATCGCCTCGAGGCAGGCGAGCGCGACGGACGGTGTGCGCACCTACCTCGACCGGATCGAAGCGCAGAACGACACGATTAACGCTTACCACGAGGTCTACGCCGACCGATCGTTGGAGCGTGCGAAACGGGTCGATGACGGGCAACTCACGGGGCCGTTGGCCGGTGTGCCGATCGCGATCAAGGACGTGCTGTGCACCGACTGGGGCAAGACGACCTGCGGGTCGCGCATGTTGGGCGAGTACCGCTCGCCGTTCACGGCCACGGCCGTGGCTCGGCTCGAGTCGGCCGGCGCGATCATCCTCGGCAAAACGAACATGGACGAGTTCGCGATGGGCTCGTCGTGTGAGCACGGCGCGTGGGGCGCGGTGCGGAACCCGTGGTCGCACGACCACGTGCCCGGCGGGTCGAGCGGCGGGTCGGCCGCGGCGATGTCAGCCGACCTGTGCGCCGCCGCGATCGGCTCGGACACCGGCGGGTCGATCCGCCAACCCGCGGCCTTCTGCGGCGTGGTCGGGCTCAAGCCGTCGTACGGGCGGATCAGTCGGTGGGGCCTAGTCGCGTACGCGTCGAGCCTCGACCAGATCGGCCCGTTCACCCGCGACGTGGCCGACGCCGCCCTGCTGCTGCAGGTCATGGCCGGCCGGGACGAACGCGATTCGACCTGCGCCTCAGCCGACGTGCCCGACTACGTCGCCGCGCTGGACGAACCGGTCAACGACCTGCGCATCGGCGTGGCCAAGCAATACCTCTCCGACTCCAACGACCCCGCGGTGGCCAAGGCCGTCGACGGCGCGATCGAAGCGTACCGCGCCGCCGGCGCGAGCATCGTCGAAGTCGACCTGCCGCACACCGAGTACGGCGTGCCGACGTACTACCTCGTCGCCACGGCCGAGGCATCGAGCAACCTGGCCCGCTACGACGGCGTGCACTACGGGCATAGGGCAGCGGACCCCGACGACCTGATCGACCTGTACTCCAAGAGCCGGGCGGAGGGCTTCGGCGACGAGGTCAAGCGGCGGATCATGCTCGGCACATACGCCCTGTCGACCGGCTACTACGACGCGTACTACCTCAAGGCGTTAAAGGTCCGGCGACTGATCCGACGCGACTTCGACGAGGCGTTCAAGCAGTGCGACGTGATCCTGTGTCCGACGACGCCGACGCCCGCGTTCAGAATCGGTGAGAAATCGGACGACCCGCTGACGATGTACATGGCCGACGTCTACACGGTCAACGCCAATCTCGCGGGCATCCCCGGCGTGAGCCTGCCCGGCGGGTTCACGGACACGGGCCTGCCCGTCGGCGTTCAACTGCTGGGGCCGGTCTTCGAGGAAGCCAAACTCTTGCGCATCGCGCGTGTATTTGAGCGCGCGACGGGTTATCATCAGCAGAAACCCAATCGGGACTAGCCGCGGATAGACGCAGATGCACGCAGATCAGAGTTCAAGATGTCTTCATCTGCGTGAATCTGCGTTAGTCTGCGGCCAACTTATTGCCGCTGTTATTGAGGAAAGACCATGGGCAAGAACGACCGCCCCTTCGTCGGCGTGGACCTTGGCGGGACGAACATCGGCGCCGGCGTGGTGGACAACAAGCACGCCGTCATCGCCACGTCTAAGAAGAAGACGCGGGCCGACAAGGGCGAGGGCGAGGTCATCGACCGCATCGTCGCCGTCGTCAAAGACGCGCTGGAAGAGGCGGGGATGACGCAGAAATCGGTCGGCGGCCTGGGCATCGGCGCGCCGGGCGCGATCGACGGCGATTCGGGCGTCGTGCTCGAAGCGGTCAACCTGCGGTGGACGAACTTCCCGCTGGCGGACGAGCTGTCGAAGAAACTCGACATGCCGGTGGTGGTCGATAATGACGTGAACGTGGGCGCGTGGGGCGAATATGTCGCGGGTGCGGGCCGGGGGCACGATAGTCTGCTTGGCGTGTTCGTCGGCACGGGCATCGGCGGCGGGCTGATCCTGGGCGGCAAGCTCTATCACGGCCACTTCCACACGGCCGGCGAGATCGGGCACGTCGTGATCCACGCCGACGCGCCGCTCGGCCGACGCACGCTCGAAAGGACCGCCAGCCGAACGTATGTGGCCGACCAGATCCGCAAGCTCATCGAGTCGAACCGAAAGAGCAAGATGGTCGACATCGTCGAAGGCGACCTGTCGAACATCCGGTCGAAAGCGCTGGCCAAGGCGATCGAAATCCAAGACCCGCTGACCGTCGAGGTCGTCCGCCAGAGCGCCGACTACGTCGGCATCGCGATCGCAAACATGGTCACCGTGCTCAGCCTGCCCTGTGCGGTGGTCGGCGGCGGGCTGAACGAGGCGCTGGGCGAGGTTTACACCAAGTGGGTCCGCAAGTCGTTCGAGAAGCACGTCTTTCCGGCCAAACTGCGCGAGTGCAAGATCGTCAGCGGGCAGTTGGGCGACCACGCGGGCACGATCGGGGCGGCCGACCTCGCCCGCAGGCGTGTGAGCGACTGACCGCCGTCGCGGCCCCGTAACCGACCTAGGAATACCCCCAATTGCCCATTGGCGGTCGGCCGGTTAAAAAGACGTTCCCCGCAGGTCGTCTGGGCCTGTCCGGTCAGCCTAAAATACCGAGCTTTCTCCCCTCCGCCCCGTTGGTGCCTGGCACCAGCGGGGTTTTTCATGTCATTGCTGATTTGCGATTTGCGATGGCCGATTGAAGGGGTGACCGATCCCACCCCGGATTCGTGCCACAACCGTGGCACGAAACTGACGCCCGCTCCGATCCAATCGAAAACCGGCAACCGTCAATCGGCCACGACCCGCACCCACACCTGCCGCGTCCGCGGCCCGTCGAACTCGCAGAACCAGACGCCCTGCCAGGTGCCGAGTTGGAGCTTGCCCCCGTCGATTAGGACGGTCACGCTCGACCCCATCATCGAGGCCTTGACATGCGAGGCCGAGTTCCCCTCGCCGTGCCGGTAGAACGGCTGCCGCCAGGGCACCATCTCGTCGAGCTGGCGGAGCGTGTCGTGGACGACGTCGGGGTCGGCGTTTTCGTTGATCGTGACGCCGGCCGTGGTGTGCGGGATGAAGACGACGACCTTCCCGCGTTCGACGCCGGCCTCGTCCACCGCCGCCTGCACGCCGCGCGTGATGTCGAGCATCTGGTCGCGCTGCCCCGTCCTGACCTCGAAGCTTTCCATGACCACATGATACCGGTAAAGCGATTCGACAGGTCCGCCACGGCCGTAGGGCTTTCCGCTAAAGTGATCGCTCATCGCCATGCGGATCGCCTGCCCCAAACAACTCGACCCGTCCGAACGACGCGCGGCGCTCGTGCCGGCCGTCGTCAAAAAGCTCGTCCAGCGTGGGCTGGAGGTGGTCGTCGAGTCGGGGCTGGGCGTCGGGGCGAACCACAGCGACGAGCAGTACACCGAGGCCGGCGCGACCGTCGCCCCCGAGTCGTCACTCAACCTGTGGGCGGAGGCCGACATCGTCGTGACCCTCGACGTGCCGACGCTCGACCAGATCAACAAAATGAAGCCGGACGCCGTGCTGTTGGGCACGCTCGCGCCGCTGAAGCACACCGACCGCGTCGCCGCGCTGGCTGGACGCAAGGTCACGACGTTTTCGACCGAGAAGTCG
>JANQSF010000121.1 GCA_028284155.1 Phycisphaeraceae bacterium | reverse complement strand
GCCGCAGGATGAGGTCGAAGCACAGGCGCCCGTCGCGGCCACGCCTCCTGCAAGCGCCGCTGACGAGGCGACCGAAGACACGGGCGACGTGTCGGTCATCCAGGGCCTGATCGGCATCGAAGAAGACGAACCGGAAGAAGCCGAACCGCCTGCGCGCGACGCGGCGCTGGACATGCCCAAGCTCGACGAAAAGACCGTCCGCCGCGAGACGACGCCGCAAGCCGAACAGGAACCCGCGCCGGTCGATGATGTTGCGAACGACGCGCCCGCGGAGTCAACACCGGACGACCCACCGCAACCCACGCCGGCCGACACCGCGCCAGCGCCGTCCGACGACCCGCCGGCGACGACGGTCGCTGACACTCCCGCGCCCGTTGAAAGCGCGCAACCCGAGCCGACACCCGAACTGTCAGCCACGCCGCCGCAACCCGCGTCAGCCGAACAGGACAAGCCCGCCGCAACCCCGTCGGCAGACGCCTTGCCCGACGACGTCGATCCATCGCCCGCCGCGCGACTGCGACGTGCCAACGAAGAACTGCTGGCCCGGCTGGGTCAAACCAGCGAGTCAGACAACCCGTCCAACGAGAGCAGCGCCGAAATCGTCGAACCGCCGTCAAGCGAGTCCGGCGAATCCAGCGACGCATCCGAGGGCGAAGAGTCAGCCGACGCGTCGTTCCTCGACGCGTTGCGCGAGATGGGCGGCGGCGACGAAGACGACAAGCCGAACCCGACAGGCGGCTGAGCCGTGGGAGCCCTTTGCCGTGCAATTGCCGTGGGTAATCTGGTGGCCGATCTGGGGCGTCCTGTTCCTCGCGCAGGTCGCGCTCGGTTTGCACCTGCGCATCGCGGACGACCCGTCGGTAGCGGCGGCGGTCGGCGCGGGCGTCGTCTCGCTGCTGTGGCACGGCTGGACGTTCTTCGGCCTGTACCGGATGCGCGACCGCATGTGGGCGAAGGGCATCGCCGTTTGGCTGATCGGCGGCGTGGTGATCTCCGCCCTCGCCGCAAGCCTCTACCAGGCTGACAAGCAACAGGCCGCCGTCGCGCTGGGCGGCTTCTACTGGATGGCCACGTCGTACTTCGTCGGCATGTGGCTGTTACGGCTCGCCTGTGTTCCCGGCCGACCGATCGTCGGCGTCGCGCGCACCGTGCTCGACGAAGCTTTGCGCATGCGCATCGGCCTGATCTTCGCGATGCTGCTCGTCCTGCTGTTGCCCGTGCTGCCGCTTCTGCTGTCGGGCGAGACCAAATTGCAGTACCGCGTGCAGAACCTGTTGACGTACTCGCTGGTTGGCGTGAATCTCATCCTCGGTCTGATGACGATCCTGCTCGGTTGTTGGACAATCACGCGCGAGGTCGAGAAGAAGCAGATCTTTCTGACCATGACCAAGCCGATCGGCCGGTTCGAGTATTTGGCCGGCAAGTGGCTGGGCGTCATGCTCGTCAACCTCCTGCTGTTGGCCGTGGCCGGCGGCGGCATCGCCGTGTTTGCGCGCGTCATGCAGAAAGGCGGCGCACAAGACGGCCTGGACCGCACCCGCGTCGATGACGAGATACTCGTGTCGCGAATCGCCATCCGCCCCGACCCGCCGGCCGACAGCGAAGACCTGTTCAAGGAACACCTGCTGCGGCTTCAGAGGGAACACCCCGACACGTTCGGCGAGCCCGAGTCGCCCGTCAGCGCCGACGTGGCCGAGGAAGTCTGGGGGCAGGTCATGGCCGAGTGGCACACGCTGCACCCGATGAACCTTGACGCCCTGCGCGACAGCGTCCGGCAGGGCAGGCAACTGACCGACGAGGAAATCAGCCAGTATTCCGCGCAGGCCGTGCCGAGAACGTTCGTCTTCAGCGGCCTGCAGAACGCGGCCGACTACGGCGACACCGTGCAGATCGTTTTGAATTTCAAGACAGGCGCCACACCCCGCCGTGGCAAGGTCATTCTGGAGATGAGCTACGACGGCGTGCGCTTCGGCACGATGCAGCCGCTCGTGCCCGACACGCCCTACCCCCTGCCGATCAACGTCGACATGATCGACGCCGACGGCAACCTGACCCTGACCTTCCGCAACCGCCACTTCGATCAACCGTACAACGTCGAGTTCACACCCGGCGAGGGCATGGAACTGTTCTACACGGTCGGCACGTTCGAGGGCAACCTTATCCGATCGCTGTTCATCTCGTTCCTCTGCCTCGGACTGCTGGCCATGCTCGGCCTGGCGACGGGCACGTTCCTCGGCTTCGCCGTGTCGGCGCTGCTCACGGCGAGCGTGGCGATCATCGGCACGATGAGCGGCTACATCAGCGACTCGCTGGGCAACTTCGCGTCGCTGGGCAAGCGCGACGCCAGCGGATGGGAACTCATTTCCGGCGCATTCAGCAAACTCGGCAGCCACCTCGGCGACGGCGAGTTGTTCGAGTCGTTCAAAATGATCGTGCGGATGTTCGGCCAACTGGTTCTGGCGTTCATCCCCGCCTTCGGGAAGTACAGCCACGTCCAGATGGTCGCCGAAGGCAGACTGCTCCACATGGGCATCCTCTTCGACGCCACGTTCTGGATCGGCATCGTCTGGACCGGCTCAGCCCTGCTGGCCGGCTGGCTCATCTGGCGCAAGCGAGAGTTGGCGAAGATCACAGTGTGAGCGATCAACGAACACCCCGCATCGCGCCCCCGTAGCAAACACTTGAATCGTGCAACCTGACTCACCTGGACATCACCCATGAATCGCACGATCCAGATCATCGCCGCCGTCCTGACGCTCGCCTGCATCATCGGCTCGTCGCTCATTACGAACGAAGTGCAGGAGGTACGCGAGGAAGAATCCATCGGCTCGTCGCACGACGTCAGCGCCGACCTGCCGCCGGACATGGCGTTGCTCTCCGCCGCGACCGGGCCGTTACGCGGTCTGGCCGTCGACCTCATGTGGTACCGCCTGGAAGACCTCAAACAAAAGGGCAAGTTCCACGAGGCCAACCAACTGAGCGTGTGGATCACCAAGATGCAGCCGCGCTTCCCGAAGGTCTGGGCCTTCATGGCGTGGAACATGGCTTACAACATCAGCGTCAAGACGCTCACCCCGCGCGAGCGGTGGGACTGGATCAACAAGGGCATCGCCATCCTCCGCGAAGAAGGCATCCCGCACAACCCCAAGGCGATCGGCCTGTACCGCGAGCTGAGTTGGATCTTCTTCCACAAGGTCGGCCAATACACCGACGACATGCACTGGTCGTACAAGCGCGAACTCGCCCGCGAGTGGCAGGAAGTGCTCGGCGCGCCGTTGCGCATCTTGGACGAACCCGAAGACCCGAACAAGCCCAAGACCCCCGATCAGATTCGCGAGGAACGCCAGAGGCAAGAAAAGAAACAGATCGACCGCTTCCGCAGAATCCCGGAGTCGCCCGACACCTGGGCGGAACTTGTCGAAAAACATCCCCGTGTCGCCACGCTTTGGAACGGCCTGTTTGCCCAACTCCCCGCGGGCTACAAGCCGGACGAAACATTCCTGCGCGAAACGAACAAGGTGTTCATGTACAACTACGCGCCGGACATGATGGCCGGCGTGAAGCTCGGCCAACCCGGGCTGGACAAGAGCAAGTACTTCGACGTCAAACTGCTCGCGGCGATCAACACCTTCAACGACGACCCGCAGACGATCGAAGACTTTAAGACGCTTATCGCCTTCCTGCGCAAGCGGGTCATCATCGACCGCTACCACATGGACCCCGCGTTCATGCTCGACCTGATGGAGAAGATAGAGGGCGACGACAACGACGTGGGCTACGGCTTCCTCGACTTCCGCCACCCCGCGGCGCACGGTGTCTACTGGGGTGCGCTTGGCGTGAAGCAGGCGATCAAGATCACCAACAGCCAGGACAACGTCGACTACGTCAACACCGACCGCCAGGTCATCCACTCGCTCCAACAACTGCGCGACACGGGGCGCATCGTCTTCGACCCCTTCTCCGGCCGAATCGACATGCTGCCCGACTTGCGTTTCATCGAGTCGTACGGCGACGCGAAGTTCCACGCCGTGAACCGCGTAGCCAAGCTGCACGACCTGCCGCCGCCGACCAAGTCGAGCTTCGACGCCGGCCACGAAAACTTCCTCAACCTCGCCGTCGCCTATGAGTACATGTACGGCGACAAGGCAATGGCTGAGCACTACCGACGCGAAGCCCGACAAAAGTATGGCAGTGCAAAACGCGACCTCAACAACCCAAACTCGTATAAGTACGACATCCCGCTGGAGGAACTCGTATACAAGTGGTGGACAGAGAACGGCTACTTCAGCACCGGTCGCGGGTTTATTGACGGCGCGATCACGCAGGCCTTCATCCGCGGGCTCGCGGCCGGCCGACCCGACATCTACAACAAGATGATCGGTGTCGCACACGCCGTCCACAAACGGCTCGACCAAGACGCCGCCGAAGACGGCCGCGTCGACCAGGCCCGCCAGAAGCTGCCACCCTTCCCAACGATGGTCGCGTCGTCCGCGTACAACATCCTGACCGACGGCCGATACCCCGTCGTACAGCGGCACCGCATCTGGATCAGCATGCAACCGACCATGCAGCGCTTCCTTTACCCGCGGATCATCCAACAACTGCGCGCCGAGGCCAAGGCACGTCGATTCGACGTCGACAAGGTCATCCCACGACCCGAAGGCGCCAGCGAAGTCCCCATCGACCCGACGGAGGGGCAGCCGAAGCAAGGGGACTGACGCCCGCAAAGCGTGGCTGTGAATAAGCGAAGCGTTTCACGGATCTGGGTGTCTAACACCGTGAAACGCTCCGCTCATTCACAGCCACCCATCATTGGGAACACAAACAACGACCACAGCCCGCGGCGGACAGAGCCTAAACTCTGCCCATGTCCAACGCCCCGCTCATGCTCAGTGTCAGCGGCCTGCGCGGTCTGGTCGGCCGATCGCTCACGCCCGTCGTCGCCGCGCGCTACGGTGCGGCCGTCGGCCAATGGTTCAAGACGCAACACGGCAAAGACGACCCGCCGCGCATCGTCGTCGGCTGCGATAGTCGGCCGTCCGGCGCGTGGGTCGAATCGGCCGTCGTCGCCGGGCTCGCGTCCGTCGACTGCCGCGTCACGCGGCTGGGCATCCTGACGACGCCGGGCGTCGCGATCATGACCGAACATCTGTCAGCCGACGGCGGCATCGTGATCACCGCAAGCCACAACCCCATCGAGTGGAACGGCGTCAAAACGCTCCGCCGCGACGGCGTCGCCCCGCCGGCCGACCAGGCTCAGGTCATCATCGACACGTTCCACAACGACGCCGTCGACTACGCCGCCGGCGACGCGCCGCAACAGATCGACCGCGACGACACGGGGATCGACATCCACGCGCAACGCATCCTCCAGGTCATCGACACCGGCGCGATCAAGCGGCGCGAGATCAAGGCCGTGGTCGACAGCGTCCACGGCGCCGGCGGGCCGGAAGCCCGCCGCCTGCTGAACGACCTGGGCGTCGAGTTGATCCACCTGTACGCCGAACCGACCGGCCACTTCCCGCACACGCCGGAACCGACCCGCGAGAACCTGACCGAACTGTGCGACGCGGTGCGCGAGCACGACGCCGACGTCGGCTTCGCCCAGGACCCCGACGCCGACCGTCTGGCCGTCGTCGACAACCGCGGCCGATACATCGGCGAGGAATACACGCTCGCGCTGGCCACCGCGCACGTCTTGTCGAAACAGGGTTCAAACGACGCGCTGTCCGTCGCCGCAAACCTTTCGACCAGCCGAATGATCGACGACATCGCCCAGCGGCACGGCGCGACCGTCGTCCGCACGCCCGTCGGCGAGGCCAACGTCGCCGCCGCCATGCGCGAGCACGGCTGCGCCGTCGGCGGCGAGGGCAACGGTGGCGTCATTTGGCCAACGGTCGTCAACGTCCGCGACAGCCTGGTCGGTATGGCGCTCATCCTGGAGATGCTTGCCAACGACTCGCGTCCTTTGGCCGACATCGTCGACGCGATCCCCAGCTACGCGATCGTCAAAGAGAAATCGCCCATTCAACCCGAACTTCTAAACGGCCTGCGCGAACGACTCGCTTCCGCGTTCCCCGACGCGGCCGTCGACGATCAGGACGGTGTCCGCCTCGATTGGCCCGACCGATGGGTCCACGTCCGCCCGAGCAACACCGAACCCATCCTGCGCATCATCGCCGAAGCGCCGCGAGAAAGTGACGCACAGGAATTGGCGTCAAAGGTTGGAAAGGTCGTCGGTGTAACGACAGGCGAATGACCAATGAGACTTCTGAACAACCTCTCCCTTTGGGAGAGGTCGGCGGCGTCGCCGCCGGGTGAGGGCTCGGCGCGGCCGTGCCTCAGTTTAAAGTGGGTCGTTCAATGCGCAGAGCCCTCACCCCAACCCTCTCCCAGAGGGAGAGGGGGGTTATTCAGAGCACCTCAATGACCAATCGGAGGCGGTCTCTTCGGGTCATTGTGATTTGGTCACTGGTCATTCCGTCCCCGATCCGTCCCGATTCAACAACGTCTGCGCCTCAAGCCTGCCCCCGTCAGCCGGGCGAAAGGTCACGCGCAGCACGACCGCTTCCTGCGCGACCTGCGGCTCGTCGACACTGAGCCGGAAAAAGTAAGCCCGCGACACGGGGTCGTAGTGTCGGCGGTTGTCCGCCAACGTCTTCAGCGGCACGTCCCAACTGTAAAGCCGGCGCCCGCCCGCCGCGTCGCCGCCACGGCCAGCTGACAGCAGGTCGAAATGAAACTGGCCGACGCCCTTGGTCGTGTCGTCCGCCTCGTCAAGCAACTCGATCCGCGTTTCCAACACCGGCCGACCACCCGACTCGACGAACCGCGTCGACGGGTAAACGCGCATCTTGGTCGGCCGAATGACCCAATGGTCGCCCGACGTGTCACCGCCATCGCCTTCGCTCGGCCCGCCTTTCCAGATACAGCCCGATGCGGCACAAACACCGACGGCCAACAGGGTCGTCGCCACGAGTCGGTTTGTTATGCTGCCCGCCATCAGCCACTCCCGTTCTTGCGTTCGGCTTTACAAAGACACACCTCGGACACGCCGCCATTCTACCGCACACGATCACGCCGCCTGACCGCGCACATGTTCGTCAAGCCTCTCCAATGTCCTCGACAATTCCCGCATCGACGCTGCAAACTGCGCGATCGCCTGTGTGTTCTGACGCACAAGGTGCACCAGCACGTCGAGGCCCTCGCGGTCATGAATGACGCGTTGATGGGCCTCCGTCAGTTCGCGGTCGCGCCGCCTCGCCGCGGACCGTTCCAGCACCCACAGCAAGCCAATCAACCCCGCCGCGCCGAACTCGGTCATCAACTGTAATAAGTCGGTCGTCATGAAATCGCCCCTCTTCTAAGCCCACGGCTCCGCCGTGGGATTGATTCTGATTGATTGAAAGGTCACACACGCACCAACCGCGACGTCGCCATCTCGACGCGCATGTCCGCGCGGCCATCGCCGTCCGTATCCAGCAACACGCTCGCCCGTTCCACAGCCGCGCGGAACCGCTGTCGGTACATCTCCGCGCGACGTACCAATTCTTCGTCGCCGGTGATCGCGACCGCGCCGCTGTAGACGCGCTCCAGCGTGCCCAGCGTCTCCACGTGCGCCATCAGGCCGACTGATACGATCGCGTCTTCGGTCAATTCAGCATCTTCGTCGTTCGGGTCGATCCCCAAGGCGCGCAGCAGCACGTCGTGCACCAGCGCGGCTTGCGGCGCGAACGTCATCGCGATCAAAGACAACCCCGACCCATCTCCCGGCGGGACAGCAGAGTCGGTCAGCCGCGCCCTCGGCATTGACACGGTCAGCGTGTTCGCATCGACGCGCGCCATCACCTCCAGCGCGACGCCGTCCACGACCACGACCGACCCTGTTTCGACCTGCGCTTCCTCGAAGTCGGCCGACGCGCTCGTCAGTGTCGTGCCCGACACCGCCGCGTCCGTCAGGCTGAGCCGTCGCTGGCTCACAATCGACACGTCATCAAACACGTTCGGCTCGTGCGCGAGCAGGTCGCGATCGGTGGAAAAGTTCATCGTGTGTGCTCCATGTCTGAGTGAATACGACACAGCCCCATTGGCAACCAATGCCGGGACGACCTTGTGCCCTTGAAGCCGGGTCTTTCCGAAGACCCGGATCAAGCACGCCAACACTTTCTTGAAACGGCGCGCCCGCCTTTCGGCCGACGCGCCGCGGGGTCGGTTCGTTTGCACGACACTGTCCGGGCCGACACGGCCCGGCTCGCAAACACGGCCCGGCTCGCTGGCGGCGGCTACGACGTCGCCAACCCGCGGATCAGGCCGTGCGCGTTCTCGTTGCGCGCCTCGACCGTGTACTCCCCGATGACCTGGCCGACCTCGCTGTCACCGGTCGACGCCTGCTGTTTGAAGTGGAAGCTGCGACCCGTCAGCGGCAGCACGTCGATGCGTGACGAGTCGAGCAGCAGCACCGTGTCGGCCGGCACCCATCGGCTGAGCACAACGCGGCAGACGCCGAAGTCGCTTTCGTACACGCTGACCAGGTCGCGGAAGCGCGTCGACTTGTCGTCGTAGCCCCGGCTGGCCGTGATGAAGCCGTTGATGCGACGCTTCTGCAAGCCGTTCACCACGATCGTGTCCACGCCGCCGGACGATTGGTCCCAAATGCTGCGCAACGCCGTGTTGATCTGCTCCTCGGTCAGCTCGTCGGTGTTCGACCCCGCGCCGGCCGGGAAGCCGCCGGTGTCGTTGACGAACACGTTGGTGCTGATGTGCGGGATCAGCCCGCGCATGGTGCGTCGGGTCGTGGCGTTGCCCTGCGGGTCGCTCGACGCGGCGACGCCGTTGATCACGCAGTTCTCCAGGTCGCGCAGCAGCTCGCGCAGGCGTTCCTGCTTCTGGTAGTCCAGTTCATCCGCCACGGCGATTTGTCGCGCAGCCAATTGCGAGCCGGACACCTCAACGCCCGCTGTGAAGATCTGCGTGTAATTCTGCACACGCGAGCGGTTCGCAAACCGCGCGGTCGGCCGATCGTCGCCCTCAAGCGCCGCGTTGCCCAGGATGTGCAGCGTCTGCGCATCGACCAGCCCTTCCTGCGTCGTGCCACCGTACCCGCGCACAACGGTCAGTTGGCCCGTGCCAGTATCGACGGCCGTGACGAGCATGATCTCGTTCAGCCCGTCACCGCGGACCTGGTCGCCCACGCGAAAGCGATCCGCGTTCGTCACGATGAACGTCGTTTCGAAGTCCGGGTCGGTTGTGTTGTCGATCACGTCGGTGTTTGGAAGAAGCGTGTCTTCGAGCCATTCGTGCACCGTGCTCGTGGCCGACCGTTGCGGGTCGCCCAGGTGGTCGAGCAGCGGCGTCTCGAACGGGCTGACAATGCCGATGATGTCGGCCACGTCTTCAGCGTTTTCCGGCAACGTCGCGCCGGCGGAGTAGGTGGCTTTGCCTGTGAATGACATGGTGTGTCTCCTGTAGTTGGTGTTTGTGTTGTGCGATCGCTGAACAGACTCGTGCGACGGCCGTGTCGGCCGCGCGTTTCTTCAACCTCTCCCACTGGGAGAGGTCGGTGGCTCCGCCGCCGGGTGAGGGCTGCGCGCGGGACGTGTGCGGTTTGATCAACGGACACTCACCCGCGCGCAACCCTCACCCCGGCCCTCTCCCAAAGGGAGAGGGAGTTACGCCGTCCCACGGCGCAGCCGCAGGTAGCGCAGCAGCGCCTGACGGTTGCCCGTCGTCGCCGCTTCGTTCAATGCCACGTCGGTGTCGTCCGACGCGTCGTCGCGCACGTGCGCGCTCATCGCGTGCCCCGCGGGCGCACCGTGGCCGTTCGTCCGCGACTTGCGGAACAGGTACGGCTTGTCGCGGCGCAGGTCGTCGACGGCCGACTCGACATCCGCGTCATCCATCACCTCGACCGCCGCCTCGGTGAGCATGCGTGCGACGTCGAGGTCGATCGCGCCGGCCTCGGCGAGCAACGCATCGACGCGCTGGCGTCGTTCGAGGTGGGTGACCGTCTGCCGCGCTTCGTCAAGCGCGGTTTCCAGGTCGCGCAGTTGCTCGGCCGACTGTTCGAGCTGCTGCTCCGCGGCCTGCGCCCGTTTGCGATACCGGATCGCTTCGCTGACGGGCACGAGTCGCTCCGCTGCCGCCGCTTGCGGCTTAGCGCGTGTCGAATCCGCCTCAGTCTCGGTGTTTGCTGTGTCGTTGGGGGCGTCGCCAGGTTCGGGCAACTGTCTGTCGTTGGGGGTCACTTTGGATTCGTCGATGGCCTGTGTCATGCATGTTGCTCCTGTTCTTCAAGGTGAGTCGCGCTAAGCCGCAAGCGGCCGAGTTATGCGCCGCCGGCATGTCGGCCGTGCGGGGCGCCGAGTGGGGTCGCGCGCCACAGCGACACGGCCGACACGGCGGCGGCGTGGGGTCGTGTGGATTCGTTTCAGGGCATGACGGCGTCGGCGTAGCCGAGTTCAGCCAACACCTGCTCGCGTGGGACGCCGATCTCGACCTTCACCTTCGCGTCACGCAAGTGCTGCGACTCGTCGGCCGGAAGCGGGTTCGGCCAATCGATGCGCGTGCCGCGTTCCTCCGGCGCGGTGTGCAGCACACCGGCCGCGTCGGCCGCGTGCAGGATCAGTTCGCACAGGCTGCGCACGCCCGCGCCGTATGTCACACGTCGTTTGTCGGTCTTGGCCAGCAAACCCATCATCACGATGCGCAGGGCGTTTTCGCTGGTCAGGTTGCCGACCTTGTTGCGCAGCAGGCCCGCCGCCACAGCCGTGACGCCGCTGATCTTGTCCATCGCTTCTCGAATTTCGTTGATGTGGTTGTCTTCGGACGGGCTGTCCGCGTCGCCGCCGAACGCCTCGATCGACGCGTCGGTGTTGTCGGTCGACCACATCTGGCCCGGGCCGACAGGTCGTTCGGTGAACTTCTCAATGCCCTTGCCCAGGTACATCTTGAACGACTGGAACGTCACGCGGTTGGCGCGGTCGCTGAGCCGTGTGTTCAACTCGTCCTGCAATGGGATGAGTGGCTCGACCTCGCTAAGGCCTTCATAGAAGAAGGGCTGCGACAGGTTCTGGATGTGAATGACGGGTATTCGGCCGAGCGTATTGGGTTGCTCGTCGATCAACACATTCTTTTGGCCGTCACCTTCGAATGTCAGCGCGACCTCGTCCGTCCAGAGTTGCGTGCGCTCGATGGTTGCGGGTCGGCCGACCGATTGTGATGAGCCAAGCACGCGGAGTCGCAACTGCTCCAACAGCGACGCGCGTTCGACGCGGTTGACCGATCGGCGAAAGTGCAACGCGTACGCGTCGAGTTTGCGGTAGTCGTCCGGATCGATCACGGGCACGACGCGCGGCGCTTCGATCGTCTCCAGCGCGAAGTGTCGCGCCGTCATCATGAGCCGATGCTTCTCTGCCGACAGGTCGAGCGTGTCGCCAACGTCACGCGGGGCGCGCAAGCGATTCAGCTTCGACGAACCATCGACGCGCAGCAACACGTCGACGAACCCATACACGGCCCCCAGCAACGACAGGTCGTGGAAGAACCCGACGCCACCGTTGACCTCGAAGACGGCGTTGAGCAACTCCTCGATGCGTTGGCGTTTGACAGGGTCGTCGGCCAGGCTCTGGATGACGATCGGCTTGCCGAACATGAAGTCGGTGAGCGTGTGGATCCGCCAGGCAATGTCGTTTTCGATCACGACCTCGCGCCGGTGGTTTCGACCGTCCGACGGATCGATCAGCCGGTCGGGCAAACCCTGGCATTGGGCCAGGTCGTAACGGTGCCAGTCGGCTGACGAGCCGCCGCGGACACGCATGCCGTTGCGGTAGTAGTCCCACAGGCGACGTAGCCTTGGCAACGCTGATGCGACGTGTTGTTCGACCAGCATGGCAAAGAACGAACTGTCCACGGGCGTGGTTTGAAGGGGCGATTCTGGGTAAGGCATGGGGATTGCACCTTGGTAGAGGCGATGGTCTGGTCGACTCCGACGCCGGAGCCGACCGGACTCAAGCCCCACAGGGCGTGCGCACGAACGCCGCCGCACCGAGGTGCGAATTGAATACAAACACTGATTTGACAATTATTAACGGTTTGCCGGTGCCCAGGAAACCGGTCGAAATGGCCGGACAAAACGTGCGCACATCTCAGCCGTCAGGCCTTGCCGACGAAGGGGATTGTGGATTAAATAGGCACATGATCGAACGAGCTGAACAAGAATTAGACATCCTTGAGAGAATCAGTCAGATTCTGGGCGATGGCCTGGAATTGCGACAAGTCTTTCAGCGGGCCATGACCCATGTCTGTGAACGTTTGAGCATCCGCAGGGCCATGCTCGTCCTCTGGGACGATGCGATCGAGCAGGCCCGGGTCATCGCGGGCGTCGGGATGACCAACGAGCAGATGCAGCGCGGCCGATATGGCCCGGGCGAGGGCGTGACGGGGCAGGTGATGGCTACGGGGCAGGCACAGATCATCCCCGACGTCATGGCCAGCCCCGATTATCTGAACCGCATCAACCTGCTTTCCGACGAGGCCAGGGCAGGCGGCACGGCCACGCAATCGCCCCCCACGAGTTTCATCTGCGTGCCGGTCAAAGACGCCGACCGGGTCGCCGGCGCGATCAGCGTCGTGAAGCCCTACATTGACGACGCCTCGCTCGCGGCCGACGCCCGGCTGCTAACGATCATCGCCGGGTCGTTCGCGCAGACCATCCGCATCCACCAGCACGAAGAGTTGGTCAAGGAACGGCTCGTCGCCGAAAACGAGCAGCTCAAAAACAACCTGCACAGCAAGTACCGGTTCGACAACATCATCGGGTCCAGCCCGGCCATGCTCGACGTGCTGAAGGTGATCGGGCAGGTCGCTTCGAGCCGGGCGACGGTCCTGCTGCTGGGCGAGACGGGCGTGGGCAAGGAACTGATCGCCAAGGCGATCCACTACAACTCGCCGCGTCGCGACAAACCCTTGATTAGGGTCAATTGCGGCGCGCTGAATCCGCAACTGCTCGAGTCGGAGCTGTTCGGCCACGTCAAGGGCGCGTTCACCAGCGCGGTGCGCGACAAGATTGGGCGGTTCGAGGCGGCCGACGGCGGGACGATCTTCCTGGACGAGGTCGGCGAACTCGACCCACAACTGCAGGTCAAGTTGCTTCGTGTGTTGCAGGAGCGCGAGTTCGAGCGCGTCGGCGACCACCGCACGACGAAGGTCGACGTGCGTGTGATCGCCGCGACGAACCTCGACTTGGAAGAGGAGATCCGCAAGGGCGACTTCCGCGAAGACCTGTACTACCGGCTCAACGTCGTGACCGTCCACCTGCCCCCCCTACGCAGCCGGCGCGAAGACATCCCGCGTCTGATCGACCACTTTCTCGACCGGTACAACCGTGAGAACGACCGGAACCTGTGCACAATGAGCCGAGACGTGTTGAACACGATGCTCCGCTATCCCTGGCCGGGCAACGTGCGCGAATTGGAGAACGCCGTCGAGCGGGCCGTGGTCATGTCCAACGGCGAGCAGTTCGTCGAAGAGTTGCTCCCGGTCAACATCCAGGTCTTCGCACAACAGGTGCGCGGCGCGTCGGCTGACGACTCGATCGAGGCGTTGGCGCAGAAACTCGCGTCACACGCCGTGCAGGAATACGAGCACGAGGCCGGCGCGGTTTGGGAGGCGGTCGTCGGTCAGATCGAACGCCAGTTGATCATCGAAGGCCTGGGACGCAACGGCGATGTCAAAACGCGCACGGCTGATTTCCTGGGGATCAACCGCAATACGTTGAACAAGAAGGTGAAAGACTACGCGATCGAGGCGGTGGAGTAGGCGGCAACGGTTCGCAATCGTTTACCGCTTCATCGTCTCAACCGCGCGCACCAGCAACCGCACACCGAAGCCCGTCGGGCCCTTGGTGTACGGCGGGCGGGCATCCTTGGTGTCGGCGACGCCGGCGATGTCGAGGTGGGCCCACGGCAGTTGGTTGTGCGCGTCGTTCTTGCTGAAATCGCCGTCCGGCGCGACGAAGTAAGACAGATATGCCGCGCCCTGGATCGGGTGCGCGTGTCGGCCGGCTGAATTGACGATGTCGCTGTGCGTCCCCTTCATCTGCGCGCGGTGTTCGTCCCAAAGCGGTAGGTTCCAGAGCCGTTCGCCGGTGTCCTCAGCCGCGTCGAACAGGTGCGTGCGGAAGTCAGTGTCACCACAGAAACAGCCGGCGCAGTACGGACCGAGCGCCGTGACGACGCCGCCGGTGAGCGTCGCCAGGTCGATCACGCCGCGCGGCTTGTATCGCTTACAGCCGTAAGCCAGCGCGTCGGCGAGGATGAGGCGCCCCTCCGCATCGGTGTTGGTCACTTCGCACGTCACACCGTTCGTGTGCGTGATGATGTCGCCGGGTCGGTAGCCGATCTGATCGACCATGTTCTCCGCCGCGGGGATCAACCCGACGACCGGCACGCTCGGCTTGAGTCGCGCGATGGCGTGCATCGCGCCGATGACAGCCATGCCGCCACACTTGTCGTACTTCATGTCCACCATGCCCGCGCCGGGCTTGAGCGAGTAGCCGCCCGTGTCGAATGTGACGGCCTTGCCCACGAGCATGACGGGCGATTGGCGACTACCGGATGATGACTTGCCTTTACCGCCGCGCGACGACTTTGACTTGCTCGCACCGCCCGTGCCCGGCGTGTATTCCAAACAGATCAACGCCGGCGGTGTCGAGCCGGCCCGGCCGACCGACAGCAGGCCGCCCATGTTCAGTTGCTCTGCCTTCTTCACGTCGATGATCGTGCAGTTGAGCCCGACCTTGCGCGCCATCGCACGGCAGTGCTTGACCAGGTAGCCGGGGTTGGCCACGTTTGCGGGCGTCGCGGCCAGCGTGCGCGCCATCGTCACCGACTCACCGACGGTCAGCGCGTGCTTCAACCCGGCGCGCATCGGCGAGTCGATCAACACGTCGAGCGTCGCGGGCTGCGCGGCCTGCTTGCTCGGCTTGGTGACCGAGCCTCTGAAGTCGTCGAACTGAAACGCGCCGATCGACAGGCCATCACCCACCGCCCGGCCGACGCTGTCCGCATCGAGTTGCTTGCCCTCGGCCGCACCCGCGTAGATGGCCACGCGTTTGATCTTCGCGGCGTGCAGTTTCGCCACCAATGCCGACGTCGCGATGCGCAGGTTCTGAGCGACGAACCTCTGCGCGTCGCCCAGCCCGATGACGAACAGCCTCGGCCCGCTGGGTGGGCACAGCGCATGAACCGACCCGGCTGCCAGGTCGAGGTCCGGCCGCTTCAACGCGGCCCGCAGGGCGTCGGCGCCCGACTCGTGCAGTCCGTCGCACGAGGCGGGCAGTCGTTTCGTACCAACGAACAGGCAGACGACGTCGGCCTCTGGTTTGGCTCGTCCAGCGGCTGGTCGGATACGGTCGTACATAGCGGGCTCCAGTTGACGGCGAATCGACCGAACCGCTGGCCCGGCCGCGAGCGAGGTCAGGATAGGCCACCCGGCGCATGTCGCAAGCACGCGGCCTGGCTGGGTCGTCTGACCCCTCGCAACCCGCCGCTTGTTTGACAGCGGACAACCCCCATGCTACGTTCCGCCTTCCCCCGGCCGGTGGGCCGAGCCGCAGTTGACTCTCGGGAGCCATAGGGACATGTCAGATCGC
>JANQSF010000117.1 GCA_028284155.1 Phycisphaeraceae bacterium | reverse complement strand
CGCGCTCTATGATCCGACGTGATCGAGCTGTCCCGAACCGTACGCTTCTGCCTCAACGGCCCGCCTCCGGAATCGGCCGCGGTGTCTGCGGGCCGTGCGGGGCCGTCCCCGCCGCGGCACAACACCTTCGCCGCCTGGCCGGCCATGCGCGGGCTCGGTCGGTTCTATCAGTTGCACGTCACCGCTCGTGGCGACGTCGACCCGGTGACCGGCTACTTCATGAACATCAAGCACATCGACACGGCCGTACGCGACCACGTGCTGCCGTATTTGGCTGAGCGGGTCGGTGACGACGCAGCCACAGCCGACCTGCCGATGGGTGCCCTGATGCGGTCGATCGTCGAACGCCTGCAACCGCCCCTCGGCCAGGCTGTGCGCTTCGTGCGACTCGAACTGACCCCGTACCTCGACCTGGCCCTTTGGAGCGACGTCATGGACACCGTCGTGGTCCGACATCAATACGAGTTTTCCGCCGCGCACCGGCTGCACGTCGATTCGTTGAGCGACGCGGAAAACAGACGTGTGTTCGGCAAGTGCAACAACCCGTCCGGCCACGGCCACAACTACCGCGTGCAGGTGGCGGTCCGCTGCCCGATCGACGACGCGGGTCGCGTCATCGACGCCGACGCGCTCGACGCGGTGGTTGACGAACACGTCATCGAAAAGCTCGACCACAAGCACCTCAACCTCGATGTGCCGCAGTTCGCCGACCTGAACCCGTCGGTCGAACACATCGCGCGCGTCATCCACGACATGCTGGCCGAGCCGGTCCGTACCCTCGGCGTGGAATTGTTGGAGGTCAGTGTGTGGGAGACGGGGAAGACGGTGTGTACCTATTCGGGCGCGGGCAGCGCGGTGGGGTCGGATTGAATGACGAATGTCGAAAGTCAAATGTCGAAAGAAGTTCGAATGACGAAGCCGCAATGACGAAACGTCGGGCGACATGCCGACGGGGCAGACCCGTTTCGTGCCTCGGATTCCGTCATTCTTTCGACATTTGACTTTCGACTTTCGACATTCCACGGCGCCGTTTCGACGCGCGCCTCCGGTCAGCCTTTTCGCCCGCGCACCCCACCACCCCCTCGGTTATAATCTGATACCGTGTGGGACGACCTGACCACTGAGCAACAGTCCGTGGCGTTGGCGGCGCTGGTGCTGATCGTTGTGATCGGCATCGTCGGCGTGCTGATGGTCAGTTGGCTCGTGCGCGCCTGGCGTCGGCACATCGTGCGCATGCGCAACCCGCAGCCGGCCGACGGCGGCGAGCCGCTGCCCGATATCTGGAAGGAAAGCGGCGACCGACTTGTCGCACAGATGAGCCCGTATCCGAGGCCGACCGACGAAGGCCTGGACATCCCCACGTGGGACGACCCGACCGACGACTACCCGCCGGACGACCCCCCCGAGCCGCCGGACTTTTCTTCGGACGACTTCGACCCGGACGACGACGATGACGACGACCCCTTCACCCCCGACCGACCCGGCCCGCGCGGGTTCGACCCCGACTGGTGAGGGCAAGGTCGCGCTCGTCACCGGCGGGGCCAAGCGCGTCGGCCGAGCGGTCGCGCTGTCTTTGGCCGAGACGGGCTACGACGTGGCGATCACGTACCGAACGAGTGAAGAAGAAGCGCGGCAGACGGTGGCTGACATCGAAGCGCTTGGCAGGCGGGCGCTGGCGATCCAGGTCGACCTGGGTGATCCGGACGCGGCGGCGCATGTGTTGTCACAGTTTGCGTCCACGTTCGATCGGCTCGACGCGCTGGTGAACAACGCGTCGGTCTTCGAGCCCAGCGAGCCGGGGCAGGTCACGCTTGAGTCGTTCGATCGTCAGATGGCGGTGAACGCGCGCGGGCCGTTGCTGCTGACGCAGGTGTTCACGCCGATGTTGGCTGACGGGGCGCACGTCAACGAGCCTTCGACGCTTGGACGGGTCGTCAACTTCGTCGACATCCACGTGCTCGGTCAGCCGCTGACCGGATACATGGCGTACAACATGTCCAAGGCCGCGTTGCTCGAAGCGACCAAAACGGCCGCGATGGAACTCGCCCCGCTGATCACCATCAACGCGATCGCACCGGGCGTGGTCGGCTGGGCCGAGTCTTACACCGAACGCATGAAGCTCAACTACATGACCCGCGTCCCGCTGGCTCGCGCCGGCACGCCTGACGACGCCGCCGCGGCCGTCCTGTTCCTCGTACGCGACGCGCACTACTGCACGGGACAGGTGATCCGTGTAGACGGCGGGCGGTTGTGGACGTGAATTCGCGTCTCGATACGACTGTTTGGAGCGCGTTCCATTCAGTTGTTGCGTCGAATCGGGTGCCACTGGCGGCTTGCCCGCCAGTGTCGTGGCCGTACGTAAAAGGCACTGGCGGGCAAGCCGCCAGTGGCACCCGCTACAGACAAGTCGAACCTGATCTAGCCGCGTCGCATACGACGCGCGTCAGACTCATTCGTTCAAGCATTCCGCGACCCGCGCCGCGATGACGTCGCCCATCAGCGGGTGCAACCCAATCGGCGCGGCCACCCGAAACTCGACGCCCGCATGACGCGACGCGGCCTCCGCCGTCAGGTTCGGGATGTCTTCATGCCAATGCCGCCCGGGCGAGAGGAAGTACGGCGCGACGACGACGCGCGTCGCGCCGCGTGCGACACACCGGTCGAACGCCGTGCCGATCGACGGCTCAGCCAACTCCATGTGGGCCGGCTCGACGATCGCGTACTCGCCGCGCTTGGCGAAGTCGGCGGCGAATCGCTCTAACAGTTGATTCGACTCGTCGCGACGCGAGCCGTGGTCCACGATGATGATGGCCGTCGTCACCGCGAGCCCAACTCGACCTTGATGTCCACGGTCTTATCGCCACGTTTGACCTTGAGCGTGACCTTGTCGCCGCCCTTGTGCTTGCCGAGGAACTGCATGAGGTGGCGGATGTTGTTCAGCTTCTTGCCGTCCCAGGCGACGATCACGTCGCCGCCCTTGAGGCCGGCCTTCTCCGCGGGGCCGCCCGCCGTCACGCCGTCGAGGCCGCAGCCGTCAGTCCCGTCGACCGTGTTGTAGTCGGGCAGGATGCCGAGTTTGGCGCCTTTCCCGAACGACGCGCCGCCGGGGTGGCGAGGCGCTTTCTCGGGCACGAACGCAAGCCGTTGCTGGTCCATCGCCAGCGATTCGGTCAATCGGTTAACGATCTCGATCACGCGCACGCCGCCCTCGGCGTTGATCTTGTCGGCCGTGTCGCCCGGCCGGTGGTAATCGACGTGGCTGCCGGAGAAGAAGTGGACGGCCGGCACCTTCTGCATGAAGAAGCTGGCGTGGTCCGACGCGCCCATGGCCGACGAGCCGGTGTTGAGCTTGAGGTCCGAGTCGGCCGCGGCGGCCTTGACCATCGCCTCCATCCGGTCGCCCGAGCCGACGCCGAACACGAACAGCGTCTCGTTGCGTAGCCTGCCGATCATGTCCATGTTGACCATCGCGGCGATCTGCTTGGCGTTGATGCCCATCTCGTCGAGGTGCGTGACCATGTATTTCGAGCCGAGCAGGCCGCGTTCCTCGCCGCTGAACGCGGCGAAGACGATCGTGCGGCGCGGCTTGGCGTCGGCGTCGTCCTTTTCGATCTTGTTGGCGAAGTACGACGCGGTCATGAGCAGGCCGGCCGTGCCCGAGGCGTTGTCGTCGGCGCCCGCGTGGATCACCTTCTTGTCGCTCTTGGTTCGGCTGCCGATGTCGCCGTAACCGATGTGGTCGTAGTGCGCGCCGACGACGACCACCTCGTTGGCCAACGGCCCACGGCCCGGTAGCGCCGCGGCAACGTTGTGGATCGTCACCTTCGGGCGGTCGAGCTTGACCTCACCCTTGACGCGCACGCCGTCGAGCGCGATCGGCTGCGTGTCGTTGCCGTCAGCCATGGCCTGCAGCGTGCGGGCCGGGTCGTCGTACTTGCTGCCCGCGCGCTTGAGCAGGTCGTTCAGCACGGAGCCCTGGATGTGCATGACGGGGATCGCCGCGTCCGCGCCGAAGGCCGTGCGGTTGGTCGAACGCAGCACGGCGTCGTCCTGGCTGGGCGGGTTGACCAGCAGCAGAGCGATCGCGCCGTGCTCCGCGGCCTGCTCAGCCTTGGTCGTCAGGTTCGCGTGGCTGGTCCATTGGCCGCGCTGGCCCTTCGTCCACTTGCTCTTGCCGTCTTTGTCCTGCGGCTCGTAACGGAACGCGACGGCGATCTTGCCCTTCAGCGCGTCTTTCTTGCCGCCGAAGCTGTCGTAGTTCTGGTCTTTGTTGACGATGCCGTACCCGACGAACACGGCCGGCCCGTCGAACTTGCCGCTACCGGAAAACCCGAGCGTGCTGAACGCGCTGCCCGCCTTGATCGACTTGGCGGCTTTGCCCTTGTCATTGGTGAAGGTCAGCGACTGCTTCGCCGCCTTCACGCCGAGTTTGATCTGGAACGACTGCAGGTAGCTCTCGCCCGCGTCGCCCTTGCCCTTGAAGACGGGTCGCAGCCCCATCGACTCGAACTGCTTGACGAGGTAGTCGCGGGCCTGGTCGTGCCCCTTGGTCCCGGGCCCTCGGCCTTCGCGCTTCGGGTCGGCCAGATAATCGACCATCGCCTTGAATTCGGCCACCTTGGCCTTGCGGTCGGCGTCGGCGAAGGCGGAGTATGTCCAGGTATCGCTCAGCCCACCGAGAAGCAGGGCGAAGGCAACAGCGGCCATGAAACCACGGTAGAGTCGTTGTGTGTGTGGCATAGGTGGTAATCATACACCCGGCTGATGAGGCGGGTTCGAGATGCAGCCAGAACAGCCTGTCGACCCTGGGCGGCCAGTTTGCATTGCAAGGCCACGCATTCAGGTTCGCTCTGCACAGCCTAAAGGTCGATGGTAGGAGTTTGCGCGTCGCCGCTGGACGAACCGCCAGAAGCCCAGCACGAAGACAGCCAGCGCCAACCCTTGATAGGCCGAGAGGCCCGGTCCGATGCGCGGCGTCTGGCGCAGCCACTCGTGGCCGAACCGGAACAGGCCATACGCGATGAGGTAGATGTGAAAGAGTTGCCCTCGCTGACGCCCTGCGACGAGCAGCGTGAGCACCACGCAAGCCATGACGATATTGAACAGCGCCTCGACCGGCTGGGCCGGCCAGCGGTGTTGGCCTTGCGCGTCGGCGATTGTCCACCACGCCGGTTCGCACACAACGCCTTGGCAACAACCGTGTAAGACGCAGCCGACCCGGCCGAGCGCCAGCCCCAGCGGCACGATGACGGCAAAGGCGTCGCCCGTCGGTGCGGTTCGTCGGATGAGCCGTTTGCCGGTCTCTACGCCAGCGTAACCGCCCAGCAGCGCGCCGAGGATGGTGTTGCCCGTGGCCAGGTGCATCCAGAACCCGGGCTCCTGCCAGATCACGTGCAACTCAGTCAGCACGTAGCCCAGCTTCGCACCGATCAGCGCGCCCAGCAGGCCGATGATGTACACAGCGATCATCAATGGCTCGCGCTGAAATCGCTTGGCCCAGAACAGCGCCGACCCGAGCAGGCCGACAGCCACCATCAGGGCGTACCAGGGAAACGTCATCGTCAGCACTCGACGATCGCAGGGTCAATCTTGCATCGCGTAGTGTCGGCAGAACGACTCCAGCCGGCCCGCTTCGCCGACGACATGCACACAGCATCGATCGATCCGGTGCTGGTCGTACGTCCAGGCGTCCATGAACGGCTTGATGAACAGACGGAACACGTCGTCCGGACCGACTTCGAATTGCTTGAGGATCGACCCCAACGGTTCGGTCTCGCAGCCGCAGCGTGACAGGTCCTCCAGGTTGAAATCAACCCGATCTGATAGAAAGCCTTGCACTTTGGAAAAGTCCACGACGCGCGATACTGGGATCACATCGTCGCCACGACGCAGCAGGTAACCGACGGTGTGGCAGTTGGGATCGCCGCACGGCAGGGGAGTGAAGTCGGCGTCGGTTAGCAGTCCACGGCTCTGATCGATCAACGAGACCAAGAGGTCGGCGACGTTGAGCCGTCGCGGGATCGACCCGCCGACGCGGCCGCTGCCGAACATCGGCTGGAACGTCACGCCGCGCACCGCTCGACGTGACAGGCCGAAGCGCAGCGTGTCGCCGATGTGGTTGAGGTTGTCCTCGTTGACCGTCATGGCCAGCGTGACCGGGACGCCCTCACTCTGGCAGCGGTCGCACACGGACTCGCGCATCGCACGCAGGTCGGCTCCCCGCAGCTCGCGCTGGCCCGCTTCTTGCGTCCCATCAAACTGAAGATACAGCTCAAACCCGCCTTGCCCACGCCGCAATCTGCCAAGTTCGCGCGCAAACACGTCGTCCCGCGCTACCCGCACGCCGTTGGTATTCACCAGTGTGTACCCGATCCCTTCGTGCGACTGCGCCCAGCGCAGTATGTCGAAGAAACTCGGGTGGACGGTCGGCTCACCGCCGGACAGTTGCAGGATGTCGATCGCGCCCTTGCGAGCGATCACCGCTTCGAGGCGAGACCGAACTTCGTCGATCGGTAAGGCGTCGATCGCGGCCGGCGGCGCATACGGGCTGTCGGCGTAGCACGTCGGGCACTTGAGATTGCACGACGTGACGATCTCGATCAGCGCGATACACGTCGACGCGTGCTCGATCAGCGAGTCGTCGTGACCAACACACGCGCACGACGCCCCGCAGCCGCCCGCGCCGCCCGGCCCGACGCCGATCGACTTGTAGTAGTACCGACGATCCGAATTGATTAGCACGTCGAACTCGCCGTGCTCGGGGCATTGTTTGCGCATGTACACGGCTTGGTCGCGGCCGTAGACGGTCGCATCGACTTGGCGCAGGCATGTCGGGCAGAGACTAGTCGTCTGCTTGATGGGTGTCGCGATGTCGAATGTGATTGTCATCCGAAGGTCATGAGTGCGGCGGTGCATCCGGCAAAGAAGGTGAAGCCAAACAACACGACCTGCCCCACGAGGAAGCAGACGATGAACACGATCGTGAGAACGATCGATTGATTGTTGTGATGAAATCCGGGTCGTCGCCCCGCGGCCCGTCGGCCGAGGGCGTTGGCGACGATCGATGAGCCCACGATCGCGCATGCGACGGAAATGAATGCGAAGAATCCGGGCAGCGTGCCATCACCGAAGGGTAGCGAAAGCATGATGAGTAAGATGATCGCCAAGCCGACCGGGTTGCCAATCAGCACGAGCAGCGCGACATACTTGTCACGACGCTCGATGGGTGGCATGCCTTTGAGCACTTGTTCAATGTCGAACGCCTGCCCACATTCCGGGCACACGCCGCGGTCTTCGACGCCAGTGAGGTTGTACTCGCAATTGGGGCAGAGCGGGAGCATGGCAAGAGCAGTCTATTGGATAAGGCTGCAACCGGCGACGGTCACAGCGAGGTAAACCCCCGGCTGCAGAACGAAGACCATGAAGATCCAATAAGAGCTGGGGAAGCAACCGTCAGGGTCGAGAGCACTCTTTTGCCGCCGAGCGTTTTGCCGCTTAGCAAGGATGGGGCCGTAGTAACATGAGGTGAGGAACGCGATGGGTGTCACTACAAACGTGAGTACAAAGACGGTCCACATCGGTTCGTGGTCTTTGGAAATCAGATAGACGGTCGCGATGCCAAGGCCCAAGGGGATGCCCGCAATGATGGCCAACATGACCGGCAGGTTCAGTCCAGGTGGCGGCTCGGATCGCCGTTGAAGCGCCCGGCGACTAAACGCCTGCCCGCACTCAGGGCAAACACCGCGGTCTTCAACACCGGTGAGGTTGTATTCGCAATTAGGGCAGAGTAAGTCCATCGTCAGACCGTTCGGTCGAGTTGCATCCAACATGTGATTCCAACGAAGCCGAAGAGGACCAACTGCTCGAAAAAGAGCACGAATGCGATCATCAGGGTGCGGGCATTCGCGTGCGGATCTAAGTAAGTACGTGGAAGGCGAACGTGTTCGCGTAAGGCAATGATGCGACCGTAGTAAAACGAGGAATAGAGGAAGACGATCGGCCCGGCGACCAGAAGAAGCACGCCGGACATCTCTGCCCAACTTTGGCGAATCAACATTGCCGTTCCGACCGCGGCCAAGATCGGAACACCGGCCAATATTGAGAGCATGATTACATAATGTGGCCGAGGCGGCAGGACGGGCTGACGAGCTAAGGCCCATCGATCAAAGGCCTCCCCGCATTCGGGACATGTGCCCCGGCCCTCAACACCGGTGAGGTTGTATCCACATTCAGGACAGTAAATGGCCATGGCTTGGATTCAATAGGTCTACGCTCCTTCGTCGGCCATGGGTCGGCATTAGCCCGCATCGTCTTGCCGGAACAGGCTCTGTCGGCTATCGATATCGACCCCCCAGATCGCTCCAAACCCCTCAAGAGGGACCGCCATGACGTTGAATCTCGCAGTGTTGCCCGGCGACGGGACTGGCCCGGAAGTCACGCGTGAAGCCGTGAAGGTGCTCGCCGCCATCGCCAAGGCTGAGGGCTTTGAGTACAAGACCGCCGAGTTTGACTACGGCGGCGACCGCTGGATGCGCGAGGGCGAACCGGACGAGGTCATCAGCGACGCGCAACTCGATGAATTGCGCGCGTTCGACGCGATCCTGCTCGGCGCGATCGGCCACCCGGACGTCAAGCCCGGCATCCTCGAGAAGGGCCTGCTGCTGCGTGCCCGGTTCTTCCTCGACCAGTACATCAACCTCCGCCCCGTGAAACTCTACCCCGGCGTCGACACGCCGCTGAAGGACAAAGGCCCGGAAGACATCAATTTCGACGTGATCCGTGAGAACACGGAAGACCTGTACTGCGGCTGCGGCGGATTCCTGCGCAAGGGCACACAGCAGGAAGTGGCCACGCAGGAGATGATCGCCACGCGGTTCGGCGCGGAGCGCTGCCTGCGGTATGCCTTCGAGTACTGCAAGGCCAAGCAGGCAGCCGGTCAGGGCAAGGGCATGTTGACGCTCGTGCACAAGACCAACGTGCTGACCTACTGCGGCGACCTGTGGTTCCGTGCGTTCGAGGAGATCGGCGAGGCCGACTACCCGGACATCAAGCGCGACTACAACCACATCGACGCGGCGTGCATGTGGTTCGTCAAGAACCCCGAGTTTTACGACACCGTGGTCGTGCCGAACATGTTCGGCGACATCATCACCGACCTGGGCGCGATGATCCAGGGCGGTATGGGCATCGCCGCCGGCGGCAACATCAACCCGGACGCAGGCGGCGTGTCCATGTACGAGCCGATCGGCGGGTCGGCCCCGAAGTACACGGGGCAAGACGTCATCAACCCGCTGGCCGCGATCGGGGCGTTGGCCATGCTCCTGCAAACGACCCGCGACAACGCGGGCCAGTTCGCGTGGAAATCGGCCGGCGACCGAGTCGAGAACGCGATCAAGGCCACCACGCCCAAGCTCGAAAGCCTCGGCGCCGGCCGAATGGGCTACTCGACCACGCAGGTCGGCGATTTGGTGTGCGAGGCCCTGTAGGTACGCAAGTGAGTCCGACCCCCCTCCCTTTGAGAGAGGGGCCGGGGGAGGGTATGACGCTTGCGAGTCCATTGATTCCAACGTTAACGGTGTGATCGTCGGTTTGGTGAAACGATCAATGAACGCGGCAGCGTTCGACCCTCCCCTAACCCCTCCCTGAAAGGGAGGGGGATAAGACCGTTCGAGGCGTTGCCATTGAGGACGAGCCGACTGCGGCTCGATTTCGGACCCGGCCGACGTAGCTGCGACCAGACGCTTTGCCGCCTCGACCCTATCATCGTGTCACCCCCAGAAGTGCCCCCGTAGTACCCCTTTAGATTCAACCCCGGGAAGCCCAGGAGACGTTTCATGGCCAGTGATAAGCAGCCCCACGGTGTGACTCTGCAACAAGGCCTGATCCTCGCGATCATCGATAAGCACGGCCCGATCACGTCTGGCGACGTGGCCGAGTACTACGCCGAGTTGGTCGACGCCGAGGTCGCGTACAACTACCAGTACATTATCACCCGCCGCATGGCCGACCGCGGCCTGATCAAGTCGGCGTCGAAGAAGAACGACCGCGGCCAGAAGGTCTTTCAGTGGCGATTGACGCCCAAGGGCAAGACGCTGCTCAAGAACGCGCGCAAGTTGGCCGGGGCGTTGGCCAAGATCAAGTAACAGGCACGCCGGGTACCTGTCCGGTGGAAGTGGATGTCGCAGAGGCCCGGCCGCCGTCGGCCGAAGCGGTCTGCTGCGCGTCGTTCGCTCGCGTCGGATTCTGCAGAGCGTTCCCGTCGAACCGTTGCAGAGCAAGCAACTCGTCCAGCGCGTAGTCGCTGCCGCATTCGGGACACTTGGCCTCGCGCAGGCCGACCATGCTGTAACCGCACGTCGGGCAGGCGACGTTGAGCTTGCCGTGCTCGTCGACCCGTCGTCGGCCTTGCCGACCGCGACGGATTGCCCAAAGCCAGGTCATCATCACGCCGCCGAGGCCGAGCAGCATGAGCCCGGTGAACGCGACCTCGCTGTCGCCGGAATACGACTCTTCAATCAACACGCCGATTGAGGCTACGGCCATGCCGATGGCAATGGTCACGAAGCCGGCCAACCAGCACCATCCCCAACGGGCTGTCGCACGGTACCAGACCCAACCAACCAGGGGCACCCACACGATCGCGGCGATGACGAGCCAGACCGTGATCATGAAATCGGACACGCGCACATCGGTGCGACCACCAGGGGTATTCGTCGTACCGATCAGGCCGGTGACAAACGCGCCGAACGCGGCCGCGCCGGCCAGCAACGCCGCCGCCGCCAAACACACGACCAGCCGAACGGCCACGCCGGCCGAGCCGTCGTGCAGGTCTCTCACAAGATGAGAACGGAAGGTTACCGCCATTGGCTCTTGCTCGCTTAAATGGTCACGCCCCTGATTCTACCCGACTCTTGGTACAGTCGCGGACGTCGGTCTTTTATCACGCCGCACCCACTGCCCATCAATCAACACCTCATGCGGCCGATAGTCGGCCTTGTAATCCATCGTCGGCGCGCCCGCGACCCAGTAGCCCAGGTAGTAGTGCGGCACCTCCCACCGTTTGCACAGGTCGATTTCGGTCAGGACGGAAAAGACGCCGAGGCTCCGACGTGCTTCCCGTGGGTCGAAGAAGTGATAAACGCTCGACACGCTCCGCGTGGACAGGTCGATCAGGCTCGCGCCGATCAGCCGAAGGTCAACGTCGTGATAGGTGACCTCGAGCGTCGTGATCGGTGAGCGATAGAGAAACTGCTCCAGGTCGTCGGCCGAGTCGCCTTGTTCAGAGCCGGGGTGTTGGCTGTGCAGGTACTGGCGATAGAGCCGCACCTTCTCGTCGGTCATGTCCGGCGGGCCGACGCGGACGGTCACGTCGCGGTTGCGCCTTTGAACGCGCCGTTGTGAACGCGAGGGTTGAAACGCATGCACATCAATGCGCAGCGGCACGCACGCTTGGCACGCCTCGCACGCCGGCCGGTAGTAGACCCGCCCGCTGCGGCGGAAGCCGAGCGCCATCAGTTCGTGATACACCTCGCCGTCGAGTTGATCGCTCAAGAAACCCTGTTCGCGGGCGAATCGGACCGGCAGATAGGGGCAGGGGTGCGGCTCGGAAACAGGCAAACCGTCACCGGCAAGCAGGTCGAGCAACGCCTCGGCCACGCTCGGCTGTTCGTCGGTCTGACGGATCACGCCTTCGTTCATGGGCAACGACGTATTGTATCGCTGTTGCGGTGCGGCCCTTGTTGGACTTGGGGTTGACTTGGGTGTTCAGCTTGCGTGCCACGGCCGTGTCGGCCGTGTGAACACCATCGACGAGCCACAAGTCATTGGAACGCAGGTGTAAGGTCGAATCGGGTGCCACTGGCGGGTTGTCCGCCAGTGCTCTGGACTCACGGTCAAAACACTGGCGGACAAGCCGCCAGTGGCACACGACAGGCAAGCGTAGCCCACTTCAATCTTGGTATTGGCCATGACCTCGACATCCGACAAGCCGCGAATCGTGATCGTCGGCGGCGGCGTCAGCGGCTTGTCGGCGGCGCACCGACTGGTCGAGTGGTCGCGTGACAACGGTCGGCCGATCGACCTGTCGCTGGTCGAAGGCAGTGACCGACTCGGCGGTGTGATCCACACGATCCGGCGGGACGACGGCTTCCTGCTCGAAGCCGGGCCTGACAACTTTATCACCAACAAGCCGGCGGGGATCAGGCTGGTCGAACGTCTCGGCCTGACCGACGAACTGATCGAGCCGAACGAGCAGCACCGCCGGGCGATGGTCGTGCGCAAGGGGCGGTTGTGTGCGATTCCTGACGGGTTTCAGCTCATGGCCTCGCCGAGCGTGTGGTCGGTTTTGCGGTCGCCGATCTTTTCTTGGGGCGGCAAGCTGCGCATGGCGATGGAGCCGTTCGTCAAGGCCAAACGCGACATGGACGCCGCGTACGACGAGTCGCTGGCGTCGTTCGTGACCCGCCGATTCGGCAAAGAGGCGCTCGATCGGCTGATCCAACCCATGATCGGCGGCATCTATACGGCCGACCCGCAAACGCTGAGCCTGCGTGCGACGTTGCCCCGGTTTCTCGACATGGAACGCGAGTATGGCAGCGTCGTTCGCGGCTTGCGCAAACGACGCAGCGGGACAGGGGGCGACACCGGTGCGCGGTACAGCCTGTTCGTGTCGTTCCGCGGCGGGATGTCGACGATGATCGACGCGCTGTCGCGTGTGATCGGCCAAGAGTCGATCCGCATGAATACGCGCGTCACAGGTTTGCAGCGGGCATCTGAGTCCGACGCGCCGTGCGATCAAAGACCGTGGCGGGTTGAGATCGACGGTCGCGAATCGATCGAGGCCGACCATGTCGTGCTCGCGTGCGGCGCACGTCGTTCTGCCGACCTGTTGCAGCAGGTCGACACGGAGTTGGCCGACGTGGTCGGCTCGGTCGCGCACGCGTCGTCGGCCGTGGTGCATTTGGCGTTTCGACGTAAGCAGGTCGGGCATAGACTTGATGCGTTCGGCTTCGTCGTGCCGCACGTCGAGGGGATGAATATCCTGGCCGGCTCGTTCAGCAGTGTGAAATACGCCGGCCGAGCGCCGGATGAACACGTCCTGCTGCGGGCGTTCGTCGGCGGGGCGTTGCAGCCCGATCTCATGCAACTGGACGACGCGGCGATCACGCGGGTGGTGCAAACCGATCTCGCGTCGTTGCTTTCAATCCAGGGCGGGCCGAAGTTTACAACCGTTCACCGCTGGTTCGACGCGATGCCGCAATACGAAGTCGGTCACTTGCAGCGCGTCGAAACCATTGAAGCATCACTTGCCAATCACACGGGGCTCGCGCTTGCGGGCAACGCGTTGGGCGGTGTCGGCATCCCCGATTGCATCGCACAGGCGGAGCGTGTTGTGGATGACTTGACCGCGAACTTGCCTGCTCTTGCGGGCGGTTAAGCACGTCGTTGCGTCCGCTGCGCAGCCGATTTGTGATCGGTCGACCTTGCAGATGTGATCTTTTTTGTGGGGTCGCCCGTCGCGCCAGCGCCGCGGCGGTTTCGTTTGCATTTCATTTGTGATCGTCGGCGCGCCGAGCATTTGGCTGCGCACACCTCGCTAGTCTTCGGTGTTGAAAACGCGCGTCGCGTCGCGTGGATGCGGCGTGCGGCGACGACACGTTCAAGGGACCGCGCCATGTCACACGCATGGGTTCGACACAAGAAGGTTCAGTGGGCGGTGGTCGAGTTGGACCACGCGTCGACCGGTTACGACCTAGTCGGCGGCGACATGCCGATCAAGCGACGCAACGGCGGACTCAGCGATGCGCCGATGCTCGTGCCCGACCGCGGCGACAGTGCGCGGACCGGGCTGAAAGACGCGTGGGTCGTGGTGTGTGGGCGTGACGACCCGCTGTGGGTCAACGGCCTGCCGTTGGCCGCGACGGGCATCCACGTGCTCAACGACCGCGACGAGGTGCTGTTGAACGACCGGACGCGGCTGTACTTCTCGACCGAACGGCTCGCGCGGGCGGAGCCGTTTGTCGCCGGCGAGGTCGAGACGATCTGCCCGCGCTGCAAGAAGCCGATCGAAACGGGCACGCTCGCGGTGCCCTGCCCGGGTTGCGACGTCTGGTACCACGAAGACGAAGGCCGACCCTGCTGGACCTACGCGGCGACGTGCGTGCTCTGCTCGCGCTCGACCGACATGAGCGCGGGCTACACGTGGACGCCCTTGGCTTTGTGATGCCGAGTAACGAGACGGGGTGAGCGGGAACGAAAACTGAACGCATGGAGCGAGTCGATGGTCAGCACAACACGACATCCAGGGCATGAGGCGGGTATCCGTGTGCTCGTGGCCGGCGCGGGCGGCGCGATCGGGTCTTTCGTGCTGGGCTTGCTCGCGCGGACGCCGGGCGTGTCGGGTCTGATCCTCGTCGACCCGGACACGTACGAGACGCACAACCTCGCGTCGCAGGACATCGCCGAGGGCGACGTCGGCAAAGCCAAGGTCGACGTGCAGGCCCGCCGTGTCCGCCGCATCAACCCGCACCTCGAAATGACCGCCGTGCGCGACACGATCGCGAACGTGCCGTTCGGTCTGGTGCGCAGCGCCGACGTGATTCTGGCGGGGCTTGATTCGCTGGGTGCTCGGCGCGACGTCAACCGCGCCGCCTGGCGGGCGGGCGTACCGCTGATCGACGCCGGCGTGCTGCCCGACAAACAGCTCGTCCGCGTAAGCCTGTACCAACCTGCCGAAGGCGCGACCTGCCTGGAGTGCGCGTGGGACGAGCGACACGAGCAGGTGATCTCGATCGAGTACTCGTGCGCCGGCGTCGCTGCGACGCGTTCGCCGGCATACCTGGGCGCCGCGGCCGCGTCGCTCGCGGTCGGCGAGTTGGCGCAGCGATTCATCCAGACAACCGAGCCCTCCGAGGGGAAAACACAGGTCGCCGGTGAAAACGAGGCCGATCAGCCGACCGGCGGTGTCGAGATCGTGCACGACCTGGCCGGTCGCGCGTCGCGTGTGACGCGGCTGACGCGCAACCCGGCCTGCCGGTTCGATCACGCGACGTGGGACATTTCGAGGCAATCCCGTCTGACCCCCGGGTCGACGGTGGCCGAGGCGGTGTCGAGTCTTCCGAACGGCGCGCCCATCGGGGGCGCGCCGTCGGAAGGTTTTACGCTCGGCGTCGACGGCAAGTCGTTTGTCCGGGCTGTGACCTGCCCGGCCTGTAGCGCGTCGCGACGCGTCGCCGCCCGGCTCGAACACCGGCTGGGCCGACGGCGGTGCGGCACGTGTGGCGGCGAGATGGAGCCGGTCGGTTTCGAGATGACATCGCGCTTCGACGTCGGTACCGCGCCGAAACGCACGTTGCGCAGCCTCGGCCTGCGCGGCGGCGATGTCGTCCAGATCAACGCCGCCGGCCGAACTGCACGCGTCCTGTTGGCGGACGACGTCGGCCTGCCCGTTGAAGCAGCCCACGCGAACGACACGGACGAGCAAGGGAGCGACAGCCATGACTGACACGATCTATCTCGATTACCTGGCGGAGCAGCAGGAGCCGATCACGCAGCTCGCGCAGCAGAGCGATCTGTTCGACGTCGAGCCGGGGCCGGCCTTAGAGGGCGGCGCGCCCGACCGGTACATCCTGAAGTTTCACGCGACCGGGTTGGTCTCGGTCGGTCCTGGCCGTGTGCAGGAGGCCGACCGATTCGACGTCGGCGTCTGGCTCCACCCCGGTTTTCTCAAGCAGGCCGACCCGTTCCCGACGTTGACGCTCCTGTCGCCGCACAACTGGTTCCACCCGAACGTGCGGTTCCCGGGTATCTGCCTGCAGATGCGACCGGCCGAGTCGCTGGTGTCGATCGCGTACGCGCTCTACGCGCTGATTAGCTACCAGAAGTACCAACTGCTGCACGGCCTGAACGCCGACGCGGCCGACTACGTTCGGCGTCACGTGAACGCCGGCAAGTTCCCGACCGACCCACGCCCGCTGAAGTGGCAAGCGCAGGCAGACCAACCCGTCGAGGCGGGAGGTGCGGCATGACGATGACGCTCACGCCACAAACCGGTGTCGGCCGATCGCGCGTTGCGCACGACGTGCAGGCCTGGCTGCCTCAGGCGAAACGCGTCGGGCCGACGGCATGGGTCGCGTCGCATGCGAAAGATGGCGACGCGTCGGCCCGGTTCGAGGTCCGCGACGATTGGCTGACCATCCGCGCCGCGCTCGATCAGCCGGACGGCTCGGTCGAGCAGTTGAGCAAAGCGCTCGACTGGAACACGCGGTTGCGCGACGCGCGTTTCGGCATCGCCCACGAGGCCGGTGTCGATCAGTTGATCGTCCGCGCCGATGTCCGCCTCACGCCCCGGGGGGGCGGCGTGTTGGCGGACACGGCTGAGCGGGCGTGGGAAGAGGTTCGAGACGTGGTCGCCGGTCAGGAACCGCCGAAGCCCAACGGGCTTGACGCGAGCGACGACGTGTCGTCACGGCTGGATCGGCTGGCGTCGGTCGCGGCCGACGCGGGCTGGTCGCCCAAGCGACGAGACGAGGGCGTGACCGTCCGCCTCAACCGCGGCGAGCCGTCGGCCCGCAAGGCGACGTTGCACACGTCGTCCTTCGGCGTGGAAGCCGACGTCGAGTTGCTGCGGTTGGACGAGCCGCTCAGCGATGCGAGCGAGCAGGCGATCGCGCTGCTGCTATTGCAGGTCGGCGCGGCGGTTCGGCTTGTTCGACCCACATTGGAGTGCGACGGCGACGAGTCGGTCTACGCCTTGGCCGTGTCGCTCGCCGGCGACATCGAAGAACGCGCGTTGGACGACGCGCTGGAGGCGTTGGCGGTGGCCTGCCGATTGGTGGGCCGAACGCTGGACGTGTTGATCGACGAACAGATGGCGACGACGTATCTGGCGGCGCGGGGGCGTTCCTCGTGACCGTGTGATGTTTCGCAATTGGCCCTATTCAACTGTAAAGGAGCAATGCCATGGTGGCCATGAATGTTCAAGTGCGTGACGTGTCGGGACAGAAGTCGGCCCGTGTGCCGGTCGGCGACCGCGACCTCGACCTGACCGTCGGACAGATGCTCGAGGACGTGATGGACGACCTGGACCTGCCGGGCGCCGACTCGAACGGTCGGCCGCTCGTGTGGGAGGCCCGGCTCGAACGCGAAGGCCGCAACCTGCACGTGGCCGAACGCGTCGGCGACGCGCTGGCCGACCAGGACCAGGTCATGCTGCAGCCGTCGATCGACGCGGGTTGAGCAACGAAGCAGCGCGACCGTATCGAGCACACAGGAGACGCGCACGTGTCTGACCCCACCATCATCAACCACGACCACACGGTCATCGTCGAGGTGTACCGGCAGGACGCGACGACGTTGGTCGGGCAGGTGCCGATCGACGTCGATTGGCTGCCCGCGGCCGAGTGCGCGCGGTTCGAGGCGGTGCGTCGAAGCACTGAAGGAGCGGCCGTGCTCGGCAGCGGATCGCTGGACGCGCATGCCGTGTGGCATGAGACGTTGGAGAAGCCGTACGTCAGCGGGTTCCGCGTGCCCGTGGACGGTGACGTGAACGACGCGCCGCTGTTTGGGTTGGACTACTTCAAGACACAAGCCCACAAGGCCGGCTCGAAACTGGTCGAGTCCGGCGACCTGCAGGAGGGCGAGTCGTTCAGCTACCTCGTCTACGTGCAGGCCCGCGCGTCAGAGAAACCACGTGCCGGTCGGCGGTTCGCGGTCGAGTCGGATACGCAAACGTTGGCCTTGCGTGGGGCGTCTCGGGTTGAATTGGATGACGGGGCGGCCTTGTGCGGCGAGCACGCCGAAGGCGATGTGCCGGTTTACGTCCCGCAGCGTGTGCTCGACGAGACGGCCGACGCGTTGCAGCGGGCCGGCACGGATGAGACGGGCGGCGTGTTGGTGGGGCACCTTTGCCGCGACGCGGATGACGGGGGCGTTTTCGGGCATGTGACCGACCAGGTGCCCGCTCCGCACACCGAGGCTAGCACGACGAAGCTGACGTTCACGCCGCAGACCTGGACCGCGCTCGACGGCATCGTCCGCATGCGCGGCGAGGGCGAGTTGATGCTCGGCTGGTGGCACACGCACCCGGCCCGGGCGTGGTGCTCGCAGTGTCCGATCGAGAGCCGAATGAAGTGCCCGCGTTCGGGCGAGTTCTTCTCCGAAGACGACGCGCTGCTGCACCGCACGGTGTTCAGCAGAGCGTACAGCCTGGCGCTCGTCGTCAGCGACAGCTACGCGGACGGATTGACTTACCCCATGTTCGGCTGGCGACGCGGCCGCATCGAGCGGCGTGGGTTCCACGTCATCGGTGCGGCGTCGTCGGCTGAACGTTCGACGCAACCAGCATCAGGAGTCGCCCAACATGCGTAACCACATGCGGGCCTTGAAACACATCCTCGAGCACCCCGGCGGCAATGGCGCGGTCGAACCACTGACCGCTCTGCGGTCGCTGCGCGAGGCTGCGCCCGAACTGAACGAGACGATCGACGAGCAACTGATGGCCAAGGTCGCGTTGCAGAAGCGTCAGATCGACGCGGCAGCCAAGGCGCACGCCGAGTTGGAGCAAGTGCTCGGCGGCCTGCGCGGTCACCCCTGGGTGCCGGCCACCGTCGTCGGCAAGGTGCCGCTGGACGAGGCGGGCGGTCGGCTGGTCGTGCAGCACGAAAACCAACGCCGCGTCGTGGACGCGCTGGGCGATGTCGATGTCGACGCGCTGCGGATCGGCGATTGCGTTTACCTCGACAAGGAATCTGCCGTCGTCGTGCGGGCCGCGGCCGAGGATGCGCAGTCGATCGGTGAGACGGCCGAGTTCGACCGTCGGCTGGACGATCGCCGCGTGATTGTTCGACATCGCGACGAGGAACGCGTCGTGCAGTTGGCCGGCCGACTGGCGGACGACGAACTGAAGCACGGCGACCTGGTCCGATGGGACCGTTCGCTGAACATGGTGTTCGAACGCATCGAGCGCAACGATGGCGAGCACCTGTTCATGGAGCAGACGCCGACGGACACGTTCGACGAGATCGGCGGCCTGGACGAGGCCATCGAAGAAGTGACCGGCCACATCCGGTTGCAGGTCAAGCACCCGGACATCGCGCGGCGTTACGGCATCCGTCAGGCCGGCTCGGTGTTGCTCGAAGGCCCGCCCGGCAACGGCAAGACGAAGATCGCCCGCGCGATCGCCAATTGGCTGGGCGCGTTGTACGGCGACGGCGAGTCGTTCTTCATGAACGTCAAGCCCGGCTCGTTGCGGAGCAAGTGGTACGGCGAGACCGAGTCGCATATCCGCCGCTTGTTCAAGCACGCAAACGACGCGGGCGAGCGACACCCCGATCGGCCGATCGTGATCTTCTTCGACGAGGTCGACTCGATCGGCAGCGTGCGCGGGACGGGCGGCATCGACGACCGGACGATGCAGGCGTTGTACGCCGAGATCGACGGCATGATCGGTCGCGGCAACGTCTGGCTGCTGGCCGCGACGAACCGGCGCGACGCGATGGACCCGGCCCTGCTCCGCGCGGGTCGTTTGGGCGACCTGATTATCGCCGTGCCTCGGCCGGGGCTTGACGCGGCGCGGCAGATCTTCGGCAAGTACCTGCACGCCGAGGTGCCGTACGCCCGCAACGGCCACGGCGACGACCTGATGGCGACGCGGGACGAGATCATCGACTCGGCCGTGTCGCTGGTCTACAGCCCGAACGGGCAGTCGACGCTGGCGACGCTGCAATTCCGCGACGGCTCGCAGCGCGACGTGCTGGGGCCGGAGCTGATCAGCGGCGCGATGATTGAGAAGGCGGTCGAGCACGCGCGCGTCAAGGCCGGCCAGCGTGAAGCGCAGGTCGGCGACGAGGGCGTGCGATCGGCCGACGTGACCGACGCGCTGATGCGCCAGCTCACGTCGGCCGCGGAAGGGCTGACGCCCGCCAACTGCCGCCACCACTTAAGCGACCTGCCGCAGGACATGGACGTGACGGCCGTACGCCGCCCGCAGCGTTCCGCCGCGCCGGTTTACGCGTACCTCGACCCGGATTGAGCTGAACGATGAAACGCATCCCCAAAGTCACAGGCAAAGACACCGAACTGGGCAACTTCGTACGCGGTGTCGATGCGCCCAACGGGACGGGTCACATCGCGTCGCGCCTGTTACTCGAAGCGACGCCGGGCGACCGGCTGGCGTCGGACTGGTATACGCCGACGCAACCCTGGCAGGGCAACAACAACACGAGCAGTGCGCCGACCACGCACGACCCTCAGGACTGGGGCCGCAAGCATCAGCCGAGCAACGGGTTCTGTTACTACGTCGACCTGTCGCACTACGAGGTGAACCTTTGTGAAACGCTTGACGTGCACGACCACGTCGCCTGCTGGCAGGCGGCGTTGCGTCAGGCCCGCCGGGCGCAGAAGCGTGTGAACGCTCGGCTGCGCGATGGGCAGAGTGTCGTGGTGCTGGTCAACAACAGCGACGGGCTGGGGCAGTCGTACGGCGGCCACCTGAACTTCCTGCTCAGCCAACAGGCGTACAGCGACCTGTTCGATCGCCGCTTGCAGCATCTGCTGTGGCTCGCGGCGGTCCAGGTGTCGAGCATCGTCTACTCGGGTCAGGGCAAGGCTGGGTCGGAAAACGGCATGCCGTCCGTGCCTTATCAACTGACGCAGCGCGGCGACTTCTTCGAGCGCATCGTCGCGCGGCACACGACGTTCAATCGGCCGATCGTCAACAGCCGGGACGAGGCGTTGTGCGGCAGCCGGGGCGACCTGGCCCGGTTGCACACCATCTTCTTCGACTCGACGCTCTGCCCGGTGGCGACGTTCCTGACCGTCGGCGTCATGCAGGTCTTGCTCGCAATGCTCGAAGCGGAGCGCGTCGATACCGACCTGCTGCTGGACGACCCGCTGACGGCGTTGCAGGCCTGGGGTCACGACCCGTCGTTGAAGGCCACGGCCCGCCTGGTGGATCGTCGGAGGTTTACGGCCGTCGAGCATCAGCTTGTCGTTTACGAGCGGGCCCGGCAGTTTGTCGAGGCGGGCGAGTGCGACGGCTACGTGCCGCACGCCCGGTTGATCGTCGAGCGGTGGGGTGAGGTGCTCGAGAAGCTCAAAGCGCGCGATTTCGACGGTCTGACCGGCAAGCTCGACTGGGTAACGAAGTACGTGCTGCTTGACGGGACGGTCGCGACGGAGTCGGGTGTCGAGTGGGATTCGCCGCGGGTCAAGATGCTCGATCACCTTTACAGCTCGCTCGACGAAGACGGGCTGTTCAACGTGTACGCGGCCAACGGCCTGATCGAGCAGGTCGTGGACGATGCGCTGGTCGAGCGGTTCATGCACGACCCGCCGGACGACACGCGGGCGTGGACGCGGGCGCACGTCTTGCGAGCGGCGGCCGATGCGGGCGCGGATGTTCGCCGTGTGGATTGGGACTTCATCGAGGTCGACGCGTGGGACCCGCGGTCGGGCATCACGACGCGCAGCCGACTGTCGCTGCCGCACCCGCTGGGTCACACACGTCAGGAGGCTGAGCCGGTGTTCGAGTCGTCGCGGAACCTGTCGGACCTGATGCGTCGACTGGCGTCGCTGCCGGCGCCGGATCGGTCGGGGACGGTGTTGGCGACGGTGTGAGAGTGGGGTCAAGCACGGAACGTAGGGTGGGCCAAGGCTTTGCGCGGCCCACCACTTGGCGCTTGTGTGAAACGCGAACTCGAATGAATAAGAGGATCACCCATGGGTGGGCCGCGCAAAGCCTTGGCCCACCCTACGGCGTGCGTCGTCGTCAGATACTTTGATAGACATAGGGGCCGTCAAGCCCCGAATACGAAAGGGAATCGCCATGCAAAAGGAAGTGCGACGACAGGACGAGGCCGGCCCGGTTCAAGCAGCGGGCGACGGGGGCGGCGGCGGGCCGGATGTGGGCGCGGTGCACCGTCTGTTGGCTGTGTCGCGTGACGCGATCAAGGGCACGGTGTCGACCAACGCCGAAGAGTTCACGACCAGCGCCCGGCAGGAAGGGGGCCAATGATGGACGGCCGACGCCGGTCGTTGATGGGTCTGGAGAAGGAGTACGCGGCGGTCGGCATCGGCGAGCACGGCCAACCGTTGTCACATGATGAGGTGGCCAAGCGTCTCTACAAGAAGGCTGGCGAGCTGTACACGCACCTTCAGTGCATCTCGGGCGGCATGGGCATGTGGCTGGGCAACGGCTCGCGGTTCTATATCGACTCCGGAGCGCACCCGGAATGGACGACGCCGGAGACGGGCGACCCCTGGGAGACGTTGCGTTACGAGCGGGCCGCGGACCAGATGATTCAGCGCACCGCGGAACAGCTCAACGCCGAAGACAACGACGACACGTTCCGCATCCATGTCAACAACACGGACTACCGCGCGGGCACGACCTGGGGTTCGCACGAGAGCTACCAGTACCGTTGCGAACAGAAGCACATGACGAAGCAGATCACGCCGCTGCTCGTGGGGCGTGTCGTGCTGAACGGGGCGGGCGGGTTGCAGCCGAGGTCGTATGCGCCGGTGTTTTCACTTTCACCGAAGGTCGCGGCGTTGCACGGGACCACGTCGGGCGATTCGACGCGCAACCGCGCGATCGTGCACCTCAAGCAAGAGCCGTTGGCTGGTGGGGGCTACCACCGGCTGCATCTGCTGTGCGGCGAGAGCCTGCGCAGCGACGTGGCGTCGGTGCTGCGGGTCGGACTGACGTCGCTGGCGGTGGCGATGATCGATGGCGGCGTGAAGCCGGCCGTCGGCGTCTCGCCGCGCAAGCCGTTGGAGGCGATGCAACAGTTCGCAGCCGACCCGACGTGCAAAGCCCGCGTCGTGTGCCGCGATCGACGTCGGCGAACCGCGATCGACATCGTCCGGCATTACGTCACGTTGGCGGAGCGACACGAAGGTGAGTCGTTCATGCCTTCGTGGTCGGCGCGCCTGATTGAACTTGCGAACACCTGGCTTGACGCGTTGGAGACCGACGTCGCTAACACGGCCGTGTCGCTTGACTGGTCGATCAAACACGCCTTGTTCACGCAGCACGTCGAGGATCGCGGGTTTACTTGGGAGCAGTTGGCTGAGTACGAGAAGCAGGCCAAGGAGCGGCCGGTGCCGAGTCGGTCGCGTGACGAGTTGCTCGAAGGCCTGTCGCCGTCGGTTCGGTCGTTGTTGGAGGGGCGCACGCCCCCGCGGGGGTTTGGAGCGCCGCGCGAACGGCTCAAGGCGATCGGTTTGAGTGACGACGAGGCGACCGATGTCCAGAGGCTGCATTCGGAATTGCACGAGATCGATTGGAGGTTCGGCCAACTCGGCCCGGCGAGTCTGTTCGACGCGCTGGACAGCGCCGGCGTCTTGAACCATCGTTTGGTCGATCAGGAGGAGGTCGATCAGGCGACGGTCAAGCCGCCTTCGATTGAACGGGCTGCTGTGCGCGGCCGAATGGTTGCTGAACACGCGGGCACTGACGGGCTGTTTGCGGTGGACTGGTCGCTGGTCGTGGATCACCAGACGCGCAAGTACCTCGACCTGACCGACCCTTTCACGCCCTCGACCGAATGGCAGGAGGAGGGGTCAGGCGAGTTGGGTCCCGATTTGATGCACTACCGGGAGATGTACCGCGCGCGGCGTCAACGCGTCGAGTGAACGGTGGGGCAGTGCGTCAGCAGGACTTCTGGCGAAACTGTCGCACGAGCCGGGCGACGGTCGGGCTGACGGCCCGACCGTCGCGGCATCGTTGCGTGTCGATCTCCGTCAGGTCGATCCAGCGGTTCTCGGGATTGGCTTCGATCCATTCCAGGGCTTCGTCATGGGGGACGACGTCAAACAGCGACATCGAGTAGGCGGTCTGCTCGTGGGTGGAGCGCGACCACGCCGTGAAGTGAAGCTGAATCATCGGCGTGTCGGCGACCGTCACGTCGTACCCGCTCGTGACGCCGAGTTCCTCGAACAGCTCACGGACCATGCACTTGTGGAACGACTCACGAGCCCGTTTGTGCCCGCCGATCAGGGCGAGCGACCGCCAGCCGGCGTTCCACTGGGTCAGCCACTGCGGTTGGCCGCCCAGGGTCCGCCGAATGATCGCGATCGAAGCGACCGAGCGGCGGGTTGGCCTGGCACCGAGCGTCATCGGGGCGCCCTTTTCGATGATATCGACGGCTGGGGCCGAGTGTTCACGCCGGCACGGCGGCCAGGCGGACGCGTTCACCTTCGGTTTCGATCACGTTCCGGTCGATGTGCTGCTTGTCCAGCGCATCGCGCAGGCGGTTGATCATGCCGGTGATCGCGCCGGTCTGCACGAGCGGCCCGCCGTGCTGAACCTGCAGCAGCACGCGGACCTCGTCACGGGTCATCCACGCCCGTTTGCCGTCCGGCCCGACCTTCACCTCGCTGAGCAGTTGCAGCAGCGCCGCCGATCGGCCGTCAAGTCTCACGTGCACCGTTCCCATGAAGTCGATTTCCAGTTCCGTGCCCATCTCACGCACGACCTCGACGGCGACATCGCCGGCTTCGATCAGCTCAAGGGGAATCCACGCGTCCAAGCTGAGCCTGAGTCCTCCCTTGCGGTACGGTGATTCGTCGCCGCAAATAGCGTTCACCAGGTCCTTCATCCGCTCGAATTCTTCGGCCAGCCACTGCACGCGGTGCAGCACGTCGTACTCAATCAGTTCTCTCATCCGTCGGCGTAAGTCCCTGGACTTTTTTGACCCGTTTGTCACGCCGTTCTTGAGTTCTTGAAGTAGTTTCTCACGATCTGACTCGCTCATAAGCGGTACCTCCTGTCCGCGCTGACGGGCTGATCCCTACGCCGGTTCTGGAACCCGTCGTGGACCGCAAACCATGCTACCCAGGCGTTTGGGCCAAGTCTAGATTTGACGAATGATTTTCAGTAAGTATTGTTTTATGGAATAGTCGTTTCTCGCCCGGCATGACCTGCCGCCACGCCATGGCGCACGTGACTTGACCTGGAGATACCACCATGCCCCGCCAAGCCACGCTGTCGATCGAACTGCTGGAAACGGTCTACACGGTCATCCGCAACGGCGGCAGCGCAGCCGAGGCGGAGGATGATTTGGAGATCAGTCAGCCGAGCATGTCCAAACGGCTGTCACACTTGGCGAACGCGGGGAGGGTCGTGCGTCACCCGTGGATCCGTCGCGAAGGACAGACATGGTTGTTGACAGCCGAGGGTGACCGCGTTTGGCCAATCGTTCGGCGGATCGTCGAGAACTACCGTCAGTTGCACCGCTTCGCTGGCAAGAGCGACCCCGGTCGGCAGACACTGCGCTTCGCGTGCGGCCAATTAGCCGTCGAGACGCTGGTCAAGGACGCGCTGCGGCGTTTCACCAAGAAGACCGATGAGGTGCGCGTCTGGGTTTCCACGATGCGCGCCGCGCAGCGCATCGAAGGTGTGGCGATGGGCGAACTCGACCTGGCGCAGGTCACGGATCGGCATGACGAGATCCTCCGCGCCGCCCGTCGGCCGCTCCACATCGAGGACCTGGAGGTCGCACGGATGGCGTTGATCTGCCACCCGCGCGCGGCGTGCGCCGAGCAGTTCGGCGACATCCCCGATCGCCCGCTCCGCCGGGTGGATGCGTTGGCCGGGCTGCCGCTGATCGTGCCCGAGGCCGACTCGGACGTGCGTGTCGTCCTCGACGGGCAGATCGACCAGAGCAAGAAACGCGACGAAATCCGGTTCGAATTGGAGATCGGCGGCTGGGCGACCATCTTCAAGTACGCCGAGGCCCGGCTGGGCGTCGGCCTGGTCAGCGAGACGGCCCTGCCGCCCAAACACTCGTTGATCGTGCGGTACCTCGACGAAAAGGTGTGCCCGCCCTCCGTCTCCAAGTTGATCTGCCGCAAGGTGCCGGACACGGACGACGAACTCGACCTGACCGAGGCGGGCAAAGCCTGGCGGGAGATTCTGCTCGACGTGGCCGCCAGCCGAAAGCGGGATGCAGCGTCTTGACCGCTCTTCCGCGCTGGTACACTCTGCGTTCCCACGACTCTTTGTGGTCCGACGGAGTGTGCACGATGCGTTTGTCACGAATGGCGTTTTTTGATCGGTTGATCAGGCCGAGTCAGAACGGGCAGCGGTGGACCTGTTGGGCGGTCTGGTGTCTGGTCGCGGCCGTTGTCGGGACGGCTTCGGCTGGGACGGCGACCGCCCAGGACGCGGGGGCTCGGCCGAACATGCTGGTCATCCTCACCGACGACCAGGGCTGGGGCGACGTGACCGCGTACGGCGCGAAAGACCTGAAGACGCCGGCGATCGATTCGCTCGTCCACGCGGGCATGCGGTTCGACAACTTCTACGCCAACTGCCCGGTTTGCTCGCCGACACGCGCGGCGTTGTTGACCGGGCGATACCAGGAGCTGGTCGGCGTGCCCGGCGTCATCCGCACGCATGCGCAAAGCAACTGGGGCTACCTATCGCCGAACGCCGTGTTGTTGCCCACGCCGTTGAAGAAGGCGGGCTATCACACGGCCATCATTGGCAAGTGGCACTTGGGATTGGAGTCGCCGAACACGCCGACCGAACGCGGCTTCGACTTCTTCCACGGCTTTCTCGGCGACATGATGGACGACTACTGGAAACACACTCGGCACGGCCGACACTACATGCGCCGCAACCTGAAGGACATCCGGCCGACCGGCCACGCGACCGATCTGTTCAGCCAGTGGTCGGTGGATTACATCAAGGAACGCGGCGCGCCGGTGACGGGCAAGCGTCAGCCGTGGTTTCTTTTCCTCGCATACAACGCGCCGCACTTCCCCGTTCAGCCGCCCAAGGATTGGCTGGACAAAGTCAAGGCCCGCGAGAAGGGCATCGACCCGACGCGCGCCAAGCTTGTCGCGTTCATCGAGCACATGGACTACGGCATCGGTCAGGTCATTCAAGCATTGAAAGACACCGGCCAATACGACAACACGATCATCGTCTTCACGAGCGACAACGGCGGGCATCAGGGCAGCAAGGCGTTAGTCGGCCCGTACCGCGGATTCAAGCAGGACATGTACGATGGCGGCCTTCGCGTCCCCGCGTGTGTCGTTTGGCCGGGCAAGATCAAGGCCGGCAGCAAGAGCGACCTTGTCGCCGCGACGTTCGACCTGTACCCGACGCTGTGTGAGATCGCCGGGGTCAAGCTCGATCACGAGATCGACGCCAAGTCGATTCTGCCCACACTGATGGGCAAGCAACAGACGCTCAATCGCGACCTGTTCTTCTGTCGGCGTGAGGGTAATGCGCGGTATCAGGGCCAGGACTACTACGCCATGCGACGCGGCGACTGGAAGCTCGTGCAAAACACGCCGTTCCTGCCGTATGAGTTGTACAACCTCGCGGACGACCCCGCCGAGACCACCAACCTCGCGACGAAGAACCGCAAGAAGTTCAACGAGATGTCCAGCGCCCTGCGCGTTCACCTCCAACGCGCCGGCCGCGTCCCGTGGCAGAAACCCTGACCCCATAGGCCGCTTGCGGCTTAACGCGACTCGCTTCAGCAATTCCTTGATCTTATTCCTTCACCTCGGACAACCCGATGAAACATCTGTTCACCATCCTCCTCGCCATCGCTCTGCTCCCGCTGCCGGCCCGCGCGGCTGACGACACCAAGCCCATCCACGCGTTGCTTATCAGCGGCGGTTGCTGTCACGACTACCAGTACCAGGCCAAGCGCCTGACCGAGGGCGTCTCGAAGCGTGCGAACGTCAAGTGGACAGTCATGATCGACCCGCGGAAGGGTACCAAGGGGCAGATCGACCTTTACAACGACCCTGACTGGGCCAAGCCTTACGACATCGTGATCCACAACGAGTGTTTTGCCGCGACCAGCGACCCGGCCTACATCCGCAAGATCACCGAGGCGCACAAGAAAGGCGTGCCTTCGGTCGTCATCCACTGCGCGATGCACACCTATCGCTCAGCCAAGATCGACGATTGGCGGCAGTTCCTCGGCGTCACAAGTTTCCAGCACGAACACCAGTCGAATTACGACGTCGTGCCGGTGGCCAAGGATCACCCCGTGATGCAGGGCTTCCCCGCCAAGTGGAAGACGCCGAAAGACGAGTTGTACGTCGTGCAGAAGATGTGGCCGAACACCAAAGCGCTCGCCACCTCCAAAAGCGAGCGTAACGGCAAGGAGCACGCGGTGTTTTGGGTCAACCAATTCGGCAAGGCCCGCGTGTTCGGCACGACGTATGGCCACGGTAACGCAACGTTCGATGACAAAGTGTTCCTCGACACGGTCACACGCGGCCTGCTGTGGGCGACGGACAAGATCGAGAAAAACGGCAAGCCGAAAGCCGGTTATGAAGCAAAGGAAGGCGTCGGTTCCTCCGCTGCGTCGTCCGCAGGTTGGACTGCGCAACAGATCAAGGCGTTGCCCGCGGGCGAAAAGCCGATCGCTTTGTTTAACGGTAAAGACCTTAAAGGTTGGCAGGGCATCAAAGGCCGATGGTCGGTGGAAGGCGGCTTGATCGTCGGCCGAAACAACGACCGGGTACCGACGAGCACGTACCTGTTCACCGACAAGTCTTACCGCAACTTTCGCCTGCTGTTCGAGGTCAAACAGACACGTTCGTCGAAGCACTCGACGATGCACTCAGCCGTGGCTGTGCTCGGTGAGCGCTTCACCGACAAGGGCGACAACCCGTTCGGCTTCAAAGGCCCGCTGCTCATGTTCTGCAACGACTGGGGCATCTGGGACGCGTACCGCCGCAACCGCACCGTCCCCGACCAACACCGCGGGCAGTTCCACCCCAAGGGCGTCGAGCGTGTCGGCGACTGGAACAAGATCGAGGTGCTCGTCGTCGGCAACCGCATCCGCTTCGTCGCCAACGGCAAGCTGGTGTTCGACTTCACCGATAAACCGGAGATGCTCAAGGCCTCTCCGATCGGCTTGCAACTGCACTCCAACGGCAAGCCGCAGGAGTTCTTCTTCCGCGGGCTGGTGTTGACGGAGGACCCGAAAGACGCGTTGGTCACGCTCGCGAAGCCGTGACATTTCCTACAGTCATGCCTTCATGGCTGCCTGTTGAAGTCAAAGACGGTTCTCCCGATGCCCGACTCGCCCATCCGAATCGCCATGTGGTCCGGTCCGCGCAACATCTCCACGGCGATGATGCGCTCGTTCGGCAATCGGCCGGACACGTTTGTCTGCGACGAACCGTTGTACGCGCACTACCTGAACGAGACCCGCCTGCCGCACCCCGGCATGGAAGAGACCATCGCGTCGCAGCCGACCGATTGGCGGGAGGTTGTTGATTGGCTGACCGGGCCGATTCCGGGGGCCGGTGGCAAGAGCGTGTGGTATCAAAAGCACATGACGCACCACATGCTGCCGCAGATCGAACTCGACTGGCTCAAGCAATTGACCAACTGCTTCCTGATCCGCGAGCCGCGCGAGATGATTACGTCGCTGATCCAATTTATCCCGCAGCCGACGCTCGAAGACACGGGCGTTCCGCAGCAGGCCCGCCTGTACGACTGGGTGTGTCAGAACGTGAACGACAACCCGCCCGTCGTCGATTCCAAGGACGTGCTGCTCGACCCGCCGGGCGTGCTGAGCAAGCTGTGTGACGCGGTCGGTATCGCGTTCACCGACGCGATGCTCAATTGGCCGCCGGGCATCCGCGACACCGACGGCGTCTGGGCGAAGCACTGGTACAAGAAGGTCGAGCCGACGACGGGGTTTGGCACTTACAAGCCGAAGGACGACGAGGTGCCTCAGTCATTGCTCGGTTTGTTGGATGAGTGCAACGCGTTGTATGAGAAGATGGCCGCGCGGCGGTTGCGTGTTTCGGAAGGCTGACCATGCTCCAGCAATTCAACGAGAAGAACCGCGACCTGATCGTCAACATCAACGGTGACCTGGTGCATCGCGACAAGGCTGGCGTCAGCCCGTTCGACTCGACTGTACAAAACGGGGACGGCGTGTGGGAGGGGCTGCGCGTCTACGACGGCCGCATCTTCCGACTCGACGAGCACCTGGACCGTTTGCGCCGCGGCGCGGCTGCGCTCAGGTACGAGGGCGTGCCCAGCCGGGACGAGATCGTCGAGCAGATCAAGCGCACGCTCGCGGCCAACAACATGCGCGACCACGTGCACATTCGCCTGACGCTGTCGCGCGGCCTGAAATACACCAGCGGGCTCGACCCGCGGATCAACACGGCCGGCTGTTCGCTATTCATCCTGGCGGAGCACAAGGCGCCGGTGTACGACAAGACGGGCGTTCGGCTGATCACGTCAACGCTCCGCCGACCGCCCAGTGACGTGCTCGATCAAACGATTCACTCGTGCAACCAACTCACGTCGATCCTGGCCAAACTGCAGGCCAACGCGGCGGGCGTCGATGACGCGCTGATGCTTGACACACGCGGGTTCGTGGCTGAAACGAACGCGACGCATATCTTCATCGTGGATCACTTGAGCGGCGAGCCGACCGTTCACACGCCGACAACCGCCGCCTGCCCCGAGGGCATCACGCGTGACGCCGTCTTGCAACTGTGCCGCGAAAGTGACATCCCGCATCAGGTGCGCGACATCAACCTGGCCGAGGTTTACCGGGCCGACGAGATGTTCTGTACGGGCACGATGGGTGAGATCGCGCCGGTGACGGAGGTCGATGAGCGCACGATCGCGGGCGGCGAATCCGGGCCGATGACGCAAAGGCTTGGCGAGTTGTTCGCAGCGCTGACGGCGAGCGAAGGGGTCGTGGTTTGTTGATCGGTGCGGCCTGTGACAAACGGGTTTAACGCGAAGACGCGGAGTGGGGAGAGACGCGAACCGAGGGAAGTGAGAAGAGAGTCGACGCAGAGGCGCCAAGACGCCAAGGCGCGGAGGGAGAGAGCGGTTCGAACAAAACGGGCTGATCGTGCCGGGCTTCGTGTTCCTCCCCTTATGATTCTTGTGCCCTCGTGCCCTCGTGCCCTCGTGCCCTCGTGCCCTCGTGCCCTCGTGCCCTCGTGCCTTCGTGCCTTCGCGTTTCAATCCGATCACGTCACGGCGTCCGCGTCACCATCAGCCGCACCTCGGTCATGTCCTCGATCGCCCAGCGAATGCCTTCACGACCCAGGCCTGAGTCTTTCACACCGCCGTACGGCATGTGATCGACGCGCCACGACGGCACGTCGCCGATGACGACGCCGCCGACGTCCAGATCGTCCCACGCCTGGTTGGCGCGGTACAGGTCGCGGGTGAACACGCCGGCCTGTAAACCAAACACGCTGTTGTTGACCCGCGCGATCGCCTCGTCGAAGTCGTCGAATTTGTCGAGCAGGGCGACGGGGCCGAACGCCTCCTGACAACTGACATCGAGTTTGGGATCGACGTTTTCAAGAACGGTCGCCTGCAGCATCGCGCCGTCGCGGTCGCCGCCGCACAGCAGGGTCGCGCCGTTGTTGACCGCTTCGGTCACCCAGCCGTGCAGGCGGGTCGCTTCTTTCTCACTGATCATCGGGCCGATGAACGTCTCCTCGTCCTTCGGGTCACCGGCCTTGAGCGCCTTGGTCGCGGCGACAAACTTGTCCTTGAACGTATCGTAGATCGACGTGTGCAGCAGGATGCGCTGCACACCGATACACGACTGACCACTCTGATAGAACGCGCCGACGATCATCCGCGATACGGCGTCGTCCAGGTCGTCCCACGTCTCGTCGACAATGCACGCGGCGTTGCCACCTAGTTCGAGGATGACCGGCTTCTTGCCGGCCTTCGCTTTGAGCTGCCAGCCGACCTCGGGCGAGCCGGTAAAGCTGAGTAGTTTCAGGCGGTCGTCCGTGGTGAACAGGTCGGCCCCGTCGCGTCGGCAGGGCAGGATCGAAAACGCACCGTTCGGCAGGTCGGTTTCAGCCAGTGTCTCGCCGATGATGATCGCGCCGATTGGCGTGAGGCTCGCGGGCTTGAGGATGAACGGGCAGCCCGCCGCCAACGCCGGCGCGACCTTGTGCGCCGCGAGGTTGAGCGGGAAATTGAACGGCGAGATGAACGAGCAAGGCCCGATCGGCACGCGCTTCCACTGCCCGCGGTAGTTGCCGGCCCGCTCGCTGATATCCATCGGCATCACGTCGCCCGCCCCCGGCAAGCGCACGCTCTCTTCCGCGGCGATGCGGAACGTGTCGATCAGCCGCGACACCTCGCCGCGCGAATCCTTGATCGGCTTGCCCGCCTCGACGCACAGGCTCATCGCCAATTCATCGAACCGCTCGCGGAAACGTTTCACGCAGTGGTCGAGCACGGCCTGCCGCTCGTAGGCGCGCATCTTGCGCATCGGCTCGGCCGCGTCGACAGCCGCGCCGATCGCGCGGTCGATGTCACCTGGCGACGCCATCGCGACGCGCGTCGCGACGTCGCCAGTGAACTTGTCCGTCACCTCAAGATCGGCGTTCGGCTGCTCGGGTTGGTTGGCGAGGTAGAAGGGGTATTGGTCTTGCATGGTTGATTTGTAGTAGGGATGGCTGAGGCTCGGCGAAGCCCACCAATGGGCGGCTCGTTGCTGTGTTGACGTCAATGTGTCGGCAGGACGCACAGTGGTGGGCCGCGCAAAGCCTTGGCCCACCCTACGTGGATCAAATCGGACACGCGATGTTGCCCAGCCGTTCGGTCAGTTTCGGGTTTTCGCGGTAGTCGATGGGGATCGAGACGAGCGACGGCCCGTCCGCGTCGAACGCTTGGTTCAACGTGTCTTGCAGATCGGCGCTGCGGTCGCAGCGGTAGCCGTTCCAGCCGAACGCGTCGGCCAACTTGAGCCAGTCGGGATTGGTGAAGTCGAGCCGCGTGTGGTGGCCGAACTCGTTGTCCTGCTTCCACGCGATCAGGCCGTAGCCGAAGTCTTCCCACACGAAGACGACGATGTTGCTCTTGAGTCGTTTGGCGGTCTCCATCTCTTGGACGTTCATCAGGAAGCCGCCGTCGCCGCAGATGGCCATGACACGTCGTTCCGGGTATACCAGACTTGCCGCGATCGCGCCGGGAAAGGCGAAGCCCATCGAGCAGAAGCCGTTTGAGATCAGGCACGTGTTCGGTTCGTGGCAGTGGTAGTAGCGCGCGATCCACATCTTGTGCGCGCCGACGTCGGACAGCACGATGTCGCTCGGACCCATGACTTGCCGAACGTCCCACAACGCCTTCTGCGGTCGGATGGAACCGTCGGTGTCGTCGTCCTTGTGCTCTTCAAAGTCGGCTTGCATGTCGCGGCGGACAGCCAGTTGGTGCGACGTGTCGAATGACAGGCCGTCCGTGGCGTCGATGCGCTCGTTGAGCATCCAGAGCGTGTGCGCCAGGTCGCCGACCAGTTCGACCTGCGGGTGGTAGTTCTTGTCGATCTCGGCCGGCAGGAAGTCGGCGTGGATGACGATCTTGTCGCGGTTCGGGTTCCACACGCTGGGCGGATACTCGACCATGTCGTAGCCGAGCGTGAGCACGACGTCGGCCGCGTCGATCGCGCAGGCGACCATGTCTTTCGATTGCAGGCCGATCGTGTACAGGCAGTAGTCGGCGTCCATGTCGACGCAACCCTTGGCCATGAACGTGCTGATCACGCCGATACCGGTCTTCTCGCACAGCGCGCGCAGTTGCTTGCTCGCCCGCTTGCGGATGCAGCCGTTGCCCGCGAGGATAACCGGCCGCTTGGCTTGCTTGATCAACTCGAACGCGCGGTTGACGATCTTGTCGTCGGGGCCGGGCCGACGGAAACGGATCACCTCGAGTGGGTCGGTCGTCGCGTCCATCGCGGCAAGGTTCTCAGCCAACTCGATGTGCACGGCCCCCGGTTTTTCCGTGCGCGCGAGACGCACGGCTTTGCGGACGACCTCGGGGATGTTGTCTGGGTGCTGGATTGCGTGCGCCCACTTGGTGACGGGTCGGAACATGGCCACGACGTCCATGACCTGATGCGACTCTTTGTGTTGCCGTTCGGTCGAGCCTTGCCCGGTAAGCACGAGCATCGGCGCGCGGTCCATGTTGCCGTCGGCCACGCCGGTGATGAGGTTCGTCGCACCGGGGCCGAGCGTACCGAGGCAGCCGGCCGGGTTGCCCGTAAGTCGCCCGTACACCTCGGCCATGAACGCCGCGCCCTGTTCATGCCGCGTCAGGACAAACTTGATCGCGTCCGACCTTTCCAGCGACTGCACAAAGTCGGCGTTCTCCTCGCCCGGCACGCCGAAGATGTATTCGATGCCTTCCGTTTCGAGGCATTTGACGAAGAGGTCGGAGGCTTTCATGGATGTGCTCGGTTGGGAGGGAACCACAGATGAACACAGATGGACACAGATGAAAGGCGGAATGATTGGGAAGCGTTGTTGCGATGTCCGGTTGCCTGTTTAGCGGCGAGCCCGCAGGGCCGCCTTCTGCGCCTTGTGTGATCACCACGGCCAGGTCGGAAGGCGGGCCTGCGGCCGCGTCGCTAAACCAGCAACCGTTTCAAAGGGACATTTCCCATCTGTGTTGATCTGTGGTTCCATGTTTTCGCGTTTTCAAACCACGCCGTACGCCAGCATCGCGTCGGCGACTTTCTTGAAGCCTGCGACGTTCGCGCCTTTGACGTAATCGACCTGACCGTTGCTCGGGTCTTTGCCATACTCGACGCACTTGTTGTGAATCTCGGCCATGATGCCGTGCAGACGCTTGTCGACTTCGGGGCGCGTCCAAGCGATGCGGAGCGCGTTCTGGCTTTGTTCGAGGCCGGACACGGCGACGCCGCCGGCGTTGGCCGCTTTGGCCGGCCCGAACAGCACCTTGTTGGCCAGGAAGTGTTGCATTGCCTCGTAAGTGCTGGGCATGTTCGCGCCCTCAGCCACGGCGCACACGCCGTGCTGCACCATCGTCTTGGCGTCGTCTTCGTCCAGTTCGTTCTGCGTCGCGCAGGGGAAGGCCAGGTCGGCCTTGATGCCCCACGGCGCCTTGCCCTTGAGGAACGTCGCGCCGTCGAACTGCTCCGCGTACTCGCTCACGCGGCCGCGGCGGACCTCCTTCAACTCGCGCAGCCAGTCCCACTTCTCGGCGTTGATCCCGTCGGGGTCGTGGATCGTGCCGCCGGAGTCCGACGCGGTGACAACCTTTGCGCCGAGTTGGTTCAGTTTCTGGATGCAGTACAGCGCGACGTTGCCCGAGCCTGAGACGATCGCCGTCTTGCCCTCGACGCCGTCGCCGTGCTGTTCGAGCATGTTCTGCATGAAGTAGACCGCGCCGTAGCCGGTCGCCTCGGTGCGGACGAGGCTGCCGCCGAACGTGAGGCCCTTGCCGGTGAGCGTGCCGGTGAAGCGGTTTTCGAGCCGTTTGTATTGGCCGAACAGGTAGCCGATCTCGCGCGCCCCGACGCCGATGTCGCCGGCCGGCACGTCGGTGTCTTCGCCGATGTGGCGGTGCAGTTCGGTCATGAGCGACTGACAGAAACGCATGACCTCCGCGTCGCTCTTGCCCTTGGGGTTGAAGTTGCTGCCGCCCTTGGCCCCGCCCATCGGCAGGCCGGTCAGAGCGTTCTTGAAGATCTGCTCGAACCCGAGGAATTTGAGCACGCTCAGCGTGACCGACTTGTGAAAACGCAGGCCACCCTTGTAAGGCCCGATCGAGTTGTTGAACTGCACACGCCAGGCGCGGTTCGTGCGGATGTTGCCCTCGTCGTCATGCCAGCAGACGCGGAACATGATCACACGGTCCGGCTCGGTCAGCCGCTCGAGGATGTTTGCGTCGTAGTATCGGCGATTGTCCAGCAGGAACGGCATCAGCGACTCGACGACCTCATGCACAGCCTGGTGAAACTCCGGTTCACCAGGGTTGCGCCGTTTCAGCCCGGTCATGAATTGCTTAACTTCCTGTTCTACAGATTTGGACATGCGTGGACTCCTGACCGTGTCGGGTTAGATTCCAACCGACAACGCGACGTGACGCAAGTGGGGTGGGTCGTCGATGCACATTGGAAGCGAGGCCGGGTCTTTCCGAAGACCCGGATTGGGAGCAAGGTAACCGCGTTCAATTGCACAGTGATCCGATCCTTCGGAAAGGCGCAGCTTCACAAGACTCCCAACAGGTGAGTGTGGCGCGTCGTCTTCAGCGCTGCCACGCCATGATCTTCTTGAACAGACTGGCAACAAACGGCGTCAGCCGCGTACGGTTGTACGCGTCGCCCGCGCGTTTGATCACCTCGGCCTGAGTCGGATACGGGTGGATCGTGTTAGCGATCGTGCCCAGCCCCACGCCGGCGACCATCGCCAGTGTGACTTCGCTGATCATCTCGCCCGCGTGGCGCGCGACGATCGTCGCGCCGACGATCTGGTCCTTGCCCTTCTTGGTCAGCACCTTGATAAACCCCTCGGTCTCGCCGTCGAGGATCGCGCGGTCGAGGCCGGATAGGTCGACGCGGAACTCGTCCGTCTCGATGCCGGCCGCTTTGGCGTCCTCGGCGTACATCCCGACGTGCGCGACCTCGGGGTCGGTGTAAGTACACCACGGGATGGTCAAGGCGCTGGCCCGAGCGCCGGGCTTGAATGGGAACAGGCTGTTCTGGATGACGATCCGCGCCAGCGCGTCGGCTGTGTGAGTGAACTTGTACTTCGACGCCACGTCGCCGCACGCGAAGATACGCTTGTTGGTCGTGCGTAGCTTGTCGTCCACCTCGATGCCGCGCTTCGTATCGAACTGCACATTGACTTTGTCCAGCCCGAGCCCCTCGACGTTCGGCGCTCGGCCGACGCCGACGAGGATCTCGTCGACGACGACGTCGTAATGCGTGCCGTGCGAATCGACCTCCAAGTGCTTGCCGTCGCTCTCGGCCCTAACGGTCAGGTTCTTACCGCAGCACAGCAGCTTGATGCCGTCGCGCTCGGTCATGTGTTGCTCGACGATCGCGGCGGCGTCCGGGTCTTCGCGTGTCATGATGCTGTGTTCGGATTCGACGAGGTACACCTCGCTGCCGAACCGCGCGAACGCCTGCGCCAGCTCGCAACCGATCGGCCCCGCGCCGATGACGCCCAGCCGCTTGGGCAACTCGGTCAGCGAGAAGACTGTTTCGTTGGTCAAGTAGCCGGCCTCGGCCAACCCCGGCGTGGTCAGCTCGGCCGCCCGCGCGCCGGTGGCGATGACGGCCTTGGTGAACTTGAGCTTCTTGTCGCCGACGGCGACCGTGTCGTCCGACTCGAACACGCCGTTGCCGATGAACACGTCGATCCCCTGGTCGGCGAAACGCTGCGCGCTGTCGTGCGGGCTGATGTCAGCCCGTAGGCGGCGCATGCGTTCCATGATCTTGGGGAAGTCAATCGTCACGCCGTCGGGCACGTTGACGCCGAACTCGCGTGCGTCGCGCACGTCGGCCGCGGCGCGGGCGGCGCGGATGAGCGCCTTGCTTGGCACGCAGCCGACGTTCAGGCAGTCGCCGCCCATCAGCTTCCGCTCGACCAGCGCGACCTTCGCGCCCAGGCCCGCCGCGCCGATCGCCGTGACCAGGCCGGCCGTCCCCGCGCCGATGACGACCAGGTTGTATCGCTCAGCCGGCTCGGGGTTGATCCAGTCGTGCGGGTGGACATTTGACGCGAGCTTGCGGTTGTGCGCGTCGAGCGGCGCAAGTTCAGGGATGTCGTCGAGCAGTCGTTCAACACCGGTCGGCGCGGGGGTGGTGTCGGTGGCGGTCATTTCGGGTCCTATCAGTAATCGGCAGGTTGGGCCAAGCGTCCTTCCGTGCGGCATCAGTGGTCTTGACAGGCCACGCTTGGGCGGGACATTCATTGCCGCGAAGCGGCGCGGGCGCGTAGCCCCGGGTTTCAACCCGGGGTCAGGTACGTTCGAACCAAGCATTCAAGCCCCAACGGGGCGCAGGCAAGGGCCGCACAACGCCTGCGCCCCGTTGGGGCTTTTATCGTCGTGGTGTCCTGCGACCCGGCGTTAAAACGCCGGGCTGTGCGCCTTGGGCCGCTTCGCGGCATTCAGAGTATTCATCCTAAATCGCACGTGGCCCGTCCTACGGGCGGTTTTTCACATCGTTCAACGTCCAGTCGTACTCAAGGTACTCGACCCGCGGGACGGTCTTGCCGTCCTTGAGCAGTTGGTTCAACTCGTCGCTCGGCCGTTGGGCGGCAACATACCGCAACACGGACCCGGCGACCTGTTTGAAGTCGTGGCCGTACCACTTGTAAAGCTGTGTCAAGTGCAGCGTCGACCGACCGTCGTCATCGGCCGAGACGAGTTTGTACCACCGTTGTTTGGCCGGGTCGTGGACGTACGCGGTCTGCTCCGCCAACTGCTGCTCGATCCGGTCGGCCGAGTACGCCTCGTTGCGCAGCGGGGGGCAGCCGATCGCCGCGCACACGACGGCAAAGTGGATGCGCGGCTCGTAGAAGTGCGGCCGAATTTGGTCATGCTCGATTTCATGCAACGTCCACTGGTGATCGCCAACTTGCCAGCGACGTGTGTGCCAAGGTTTGCGACCGTCTATCGTCCGGATTGTGTCCACGGGATAGTTGTCGATGATGAGCTTGAGCGTGAACGCGTTGTAAGCATTGATCAACAGCGCGAGTTTCTGATTGCGACCCAATGCCTCGAAATCGACTTTGCCGACCTGATCGATGTATGCGTCGAGTTTGGCCGGGTCTTGCTTGAGCGCCGCATAGTCGACCCAGCCATGTTCGTCAACGTGTTCTTTCAACACCGCGTCGAATAGCGCGTGATCGACCTTCGGCCCGTACGGCTTTGGCATGTACGACTCGGCCAGCGCGACGCGCGGCGGGACGCCGATCAGTTTGTAGATGACGGCAGGCTTGAGCGTCGCGACGGCCGCGGCGGAGACGAGCACCAGTGCGACCACCGTCGTTGCCAAAGCTCCCCACGGCATGCCCTTGGGCGTCTGCGGCTCGTCCGTGGCTGACTCCGGCTGATCTTCGGCGCCGTCGATGTCGGTCTGTTCTTCGAGCTTCTTCTTGGCCAGTTTCGTGACGTAGACGGTGACGCCGATCGTGGCCAGCAGGCCGACCGCCAGCACGACCCATTCAGCAGGCGACTTCTGGCGGTCGCCGCCCAGCGCCGCGCCGCCGACGTAGCCGAGGTAGACGTACAGAAACGTCCCGGGCAACATCGCCACCAGGCTGGTCAGCACGGCCGTCAGAAACTTCACGCCCGTCAGGCCGTACATGTAATTCTGCACGTTGAAAGGCACGGCCGGCGACAGGCGGAGCATCGCCACGACCTTCCAGCCGCCCTCGCTGATAGCCCGGTCGATGGCTTTGAACTTGGGGCGCGACTCGATCTTCTTCGCCACCGCATCGCGTGCGACGTAACGGGCGATCAGGAACGCCAACGCCGCGCCGGTGTTTGCCGCGACGACCACCACAACCGTGCCAGTCCACAGACCGAAGACCGTACCGGCCGCCAGTGTAAGCAATGAGCCGGGAGCCATGACAATGACCGCCACGATGTAGATTAGCGCAAACGCGATCGGCCCCCAGAAGCCCAGGCTGTCCAGCCAAGTCTTGAGTTGCGCGATCAGGTCTTCGGTCGGCAGCGCGCGGAAGAGCAACATCAGGCTGATGAGAATCAGCGCGGCCGATGCCCACTTGATGCGCGAGGCGTAGCGCTGCGCGACAGCAACTAAGCCATTCGGCGAAGCGCTCGCATCAGTCGCGGGTTGCGTCAGTGTTGCTTCGGACATGACAGCGTTACTCGTACTCGGGCCAACCGGAGTCACTAACCTGTTCATCGAACGGTGTATTCCACATCATCCATTGATGCCGCATGTACGCAACAGATCCTGAGATGCGACCCTCGAGTCGTAGACGGGTACGCACAGGTCTGTATCGCCCACTTTGATGCGGTCAGGTTGGTTCGGTGACAGGCAATCAAGAATCCCGGCTAGCATCGCGCGCCTTGAGAATGGCGTTGACCAGCGCATCGGGCACTTTGTCCGGAACGGGCCCGTCAGGGTCGGGGCAGCAGCAGTCCTTGGCCATGCGGATCGACTCGCAATACGAGTCAAGAAAGTCGCGACAGGGCGGACACTTGCTTAGATGGGTCTCGAACACCGCGCGCTGCTCGTCCGGCAGCTCGCCGTTCCGGTAGTCGGACAGAAAATCGAGGCACTCTCGGCAGTTCATTCGGCTTGCGTCCCAAATGTTTCAGCCAACAGGTTGCGCAGCGCCAACCGTGCGCGGTGCAGACGGGTCTTGACGACACTCTCGCTCACGTCGAGCATGTCGGCCGTCTCTTTCGTGTTCAACTCTTCGATGTCACGAAGCAGCAAGACGGTTCGGTAACTTTCGGGTAATTCGTCGATCGCGTCGCGCACTTGTTGCCGCGTCTCCTGCCGCTGAAGTGCGATGGCCCCGTCGGTCGGCCAAGTGTCGTTGTCACGCACACGGTGGCCGGATTCGTCGTACTGAGGCAGCATCGCCTCGATCGATCGCTCGCTGCGTCGTCGCTTGGTGCGCAGCTTCATGAGCGACGCGTTGACGGCGATCCGGTGCAACCACGTCGAGAGTTTCGACCCGCCCTGAAACCGATCGATGGCCTTGAAGGCCGAAAGGAACGCGTCCTGCAAAGCGTCGCGCGCGTCGTCCTCGTTGCCGAGCATGCGTCGCGTGACGGCCAACATCGGCCCGCCGAAGTCGCGCACCAGCGTTTCGTAAGCGGCCTCGTCGCCCGCTCGCAGGCTGTCGAGCAAAGCCTGCTCAGCCGCGTCGAGTTGCATCGGGGCGGAAGACATCGTTAAAGCCTAGGACGTCCCCCGATCGGCGACACCGGGTGGCCGATGTTGGGGTTGGGCAAGAAAAAACCCCGACCGGTGGAGGGAGTACCGATCGGGGCGGAGGAGAAAGAATGAGAACAATTTTACCTATCTTAACTACGAATCGGCATTCGCCAAGGTTCGTGGACAAAAAAACTGCGTTCGGATTGGGCGGACTCTCGACGATTCGAGCTGTTTCTACGCATGAGGGACACGCCGGTTCGAGGAATTGCCCCATTTTGACGCATAAGTACTTTTAAATAATTTACTTAAACAGTTTTCCCGTGTGGGAGACTTGGTGACCGGATCGATAGTTTGGATGTCTTGACTGATTGGGAGGTGACCCGGTTTAACCGATTATAGGACATGGATTTGGTTGGGGACAACCTGTTGACGGGTCAAATCCCCATGCCAAATAGGCCGGTTTAGCCTCAGAAGCGACCGGCTAAGATGCATGCTGACTCCCAGGAGATCCGCCCATGTGGTCAGGGTTTCGACTTGTATCTGCCCGCCCGTGGCGACGGCTAGGCCGTCCTCACGCCTTGCTCATGATTGCCTTGGCGGCGGCCGGGTGGATTCCGCTCGTCGGGGCGGAGTCGCGGCCGAGCGATTCGGCTGAGCATTGGGCTTATCAGTCGCTCCATTCGGCCGAGCCGCCGACGGTTCAGGTCGGGCCGTTCAGTGATCACCCGGTGGACCGTTTCGTCGCGGCGCGACTGCGGTCGGCCGACGTCGCGCCTTCGCCGCGTGCGCCGCGGCATGTGCTAATCAAGCGTTTGAGTTACGACCTGATCGGTCTGCCGCCAACGCCCGCGGAGGTCGAAGCGTTCGTCAATGACAAGTCGCCTGACGCATATGAGAAGTTGGTCGACCGTTTGCTTGCGTCGCCGCATTTCGGCGAGCGGTGGGGCAGACACTGGTTGGACAAAGCACGTTACGCCGACTCGGACGGGTACGAAAAAGATCGCCCGCGCGCCAACGCGTGGCGGTACCGCGATTGGGTCATCGCCGCGATCAATAACGACATGCCGTTCGATCAGTTCACAATCGAGCAGTTGGCCGGTGACCTGCTACCGGGGGCGACGCCGATGCAACGGTTGGCCACCGCGTTCCACCGCCAGACGTTAACGAACACCGAGGGCGGGACGGATAAAGAAGAGTTTCGCGTCGCGGCCGTGTTCGATCGCGTGAACACGACCGGCGCGATCTGGATGGGACTGACCGTCGCCTGCGCTCAGTGTCACGACCATAAGTACGACGCGATGTCGCAGCGCGAATACTTCCAGCTCTACGCGTTCTTCAACAACGGCGACGAGGCCAACACGTCCGTCCCCAAATCCGTCGCGGCGCAATCGCAGTACGCGACGTTGAAGAAGCAGCACGACGCGAAGGTGGCCGCGTTGGAGTCGAAACGCAGCGCACGTCGCAACGCGTTGCTTGCAGAACTGGACAAGCACGAAGCGGCCCTGCGTGCACAACTCGCCAAGCGGCCGGCCAACGCCGTCGCGTTTCACCCGATCACGTTCGACAAGCTCGAAGCTTCCGAGGGCGTGCGGTTCGATCGGCAGGACGACGGTTCTTACCTCGTCACGGGGTCGAACCCCGCCAAGGGCCAGTACACGCTCTGGTTCAAAAGCGACCTTGCCGCGTCACCGGGCGTCACCGGCCTTCGCATCGAGACGTTGGCGGACAAACGTCTGCCGAGCAACGGGCCCGGACGTGTTCAGCACGGCAACTTCGTCCTGTCCGATGTGCGTTTCTACGCGGCCACGACGCCGAAACTCGACAAGAACCACCGCGTCGCGCTCAAGTCCGCCAAGGCTGATTTCGCACAAGACAATTGGCCGGCCGCCGCGGCGATCGACCCCAAACTCGACACTGGTTGGGCGGTCGGGCCGCAGTTCGGCAAGCCGCACCACATCGACATCACCACCACGAAGCCGCTGATCATCAACGGCACAGCCCACATGCAGGTCGTGTTGGATCAGCAGTACGGCAGCCAGCACACGATCGGCCGATTCCGTGTCTCGTTGCGCACAGGCAGCGAGCCGAACGACGGGATGCCGGGGCCGATCGTGAACATCCTGAAGGGCGACGCGACCAAACGCACCGCTAAGCAGCGCGACACGTTGCTCGACTACGTCGCGTCGCGGGACAAGTCGTACGCGGAGTTGAGCAAGGAACTGGACGCACTGAAAAAGCAGGCGCCCGCGTCGCCGAACATGACCGTCCGCGTCATCGCGCAGCGCGGCAGCCCGCGACAGACACGGGTCCTGATCCGCGGCGACTTCCTGCGGCCCGGCGACCCGGTCACCGGTGGCACGCTCAACGTGATGCACAAGTTTGAGCTGCGAGCCGACGGCCCGACGGTCAAACTCGGCGGTGACCGGCTCGACCTCGCCCACTGGCTGGTCGACCCCGCCAACCCGCTTACGCCGCGCGTCGCGGTCAACCACGTCTGGAAACACCTGTTCGGGCACGGTCTTGTCCGCACGGTCGATGACTTTGGCGTGCGCGGCGAAAAGCCGACTCACCCGCAACTGCTCGATTGGTTGGCCGCGGAGTTCATCCGGCTCAAGTGGAGTCGCAAAGCGTTGATCAAGACGATCGTCATGTCGCAGACGTATCAGCAGTCGTCGAAGCACCGGCCCGAATTGGCCGAGCGCGACCCGGAAAACCGATTGCTCCATCGCCAGAACCGATTCCGTGTCGAGGCCGAGATCGTGCGCGACCTGGCGTTGTCGGCCAGCGGGTTGCTGTCCGACAAAGTTGGTGGGCCAAGCGTCTACCCGCCGCTGCCCGCGGGCATCGCGTCGCTCAGTTATGCGAACAACTTCAAGTGGAATACGAGCAAGGGCGAAGACCGTTTCCGCCGCGGCATGTACACGTTCTTCAAACGCACGTCACCGCACCCGAACCTGCTGACGTTCGACTGCCCCGACTCGAATACGAGCAACCTGACCCGCAACATCTCGAACACGCCGTTGATGGCGCTGACGACGCTGAACAACATCACGTTCGTCGAGGCGTCGCAGGCACTGGCCAAGCGGTTGGTGAGTCGAGCCGCCAACAATGATGTCGATCGTCTCCAACATGGCTTCAACTTGACAGTCGCACGCGACCCTGCGCCGCACGAAGTGGAGTCGTTTTCGAAATTGTTAGAGACCAGCCGGTCGTGGTATGCCACACGGTCGGACGACGCGAAGAAACTGGTCGGTGGGTATCAGCCCGAGGGCGTTTCGCCGGCCGAGGCCGCCGCGTGGGTCGTGGCGGCGCGTGTGATGTTGAACATGGACGAGTTCCTGACGCGGGAGTGAGCCGATGCGATCGCGACAGCAAGAAGCAACAGAACGACTCGCCGCGCACACCCGTCGCGAGTTTCTGAACACCTCTGCCAGCGGGCTTGGGCTGGCCGGGCTCGGCGCGGCGTTGACGGCCGACGGCCTGCTGTCGCCGCGCACGGCGCGCGCCGCCGACGCGATCGCCGCCTCCGCCACCAACCCGCTCGCGCCAAAGCCGACGCACTTTTCGCCCAAGGCCAAGAGTTGCATCTTCATCTTCATGGCCGGCGCACCGTCGCACATCGACCTGTTCGACCCGAAGCCGGAACTCAATAAACGGCACGGCCAACCGCTGCCCAAGTCGATGCTCGACAAGGTCCGGTTCGCGTTCATCAAGAAGGACAATGCGCTGCTGCAAGGCTCGCCGTTCAAGTTCGCCAAGCACGGCCAAAGCGGGATGGAGTTGAGTGAACTCGTCCCGCACATCGGCTCGGTGGCCGACGACATCCTGCTCGTGCGTGGCCTGCACAGCGAACAGTTCAACCACCACCCGGGCCAACTCATGATGCAGTGCGGCCGAGGGGCGTTCGGCCTGCCGACGATGGGCTCTTGGCTGACGTACGGCCTCGGCAGCGAGTCGCAGAACCTGCCGGGTTATGTCGTATTGACAAGCGGTCGCGGGTCGTCCGGCGGGGCGACGTTGTGGCAGAGCGGGTTCCTGCCGAGCGTGCACGCGGGCGTCCTGTTCCGTGGGCAGGGCGAACCAGTGCTCAACCTGAAGAACCCCGCAGGCCTGCCGCCCGAGTTGCAACGCGCGGGCCTCGACACGTTGCGTGACGTGAACCAAGGGCGCTACGCCGAGGTGCGCGACCCTGAGATCGCCAGCCGAATCGCCGCGTATGAATTGGCCTTCCGCATGCAGACGGCCGCGCCCGAACTGATCGACCTGTCCAGCGAGCCTAAGCACCTGTTGGAGTCGTACGGCGTCGAACGCCCCGAGCCGAAGGGCAAGGGCGGCCGCGGCAAGCAGGGCGATACGTACAAGAGCTTCGCCCGCAACTGCCTGCTCGCCCGCCGGATGGTCGAGCGTGGCGTGCGGTTTGTGAACATCGTCTACGCGTCGTGGGACCATCACAGCAACATCCCCAACGAGTTGCCGTACAACGCGGGCTGCGTCGATCAGCCGATCGCCGCGCTGATCAAAGACCTCAAGCAACGCGGCATGCTTGACGAAACGATGGTCGTCTGGGGAACGGAGTTTGGCAGAACGCCGCTGGGCGAAAACCGCTCGGGCAAGCGCGAAGTCGGCACGGGTCGTGATCACCACCCATTCAGCTTCAGCATGTTCATGGCCGGCGGCGGCTTCAAGGGCGGCATGACGTGGGGCAAGACCGATGACATCGGCTGGGGCGTCGAAGAAAACGACGTCCATATCAACGACCTGCACGCGACGATGCTCCACCAGTTCGGCCTCGACCACCTGCGCCTCACGCACCGCTTTCAGGGCCGCGACTTCCGCCTGACCGACGTGGGCGGCGAGGTCGTTTATGAGTGGTTGGCGTAGCGAATCGTGCTGATGACTTGGGAACACCTCGACTTCGTGCCACGGCCGTGTCGGCCGTGGGGTGTCTCGCCGATGTTCGCACGGCCGACACGGCCGTGGCACGAGACGGGTCATTGGCTGGTCTGACTCGACCCACTTGCCGACTATAATGCGGGCCTTTTGATTGGCGGTGTGTTGATCGAAGGATTCTAAAAGATTGCGGACCGAGACGGTCCGCCTATGTGGAGTCATGAAGTGCCCTCGGCCCCCAACATCGCGATCGTCGGCGTCACCGGCGCGGTCGGGCAGGAGTTTCTCCGTGTCATCGACCAGCGCAACCTGCCTTTCGACAACCTCAAGCTGTTGGCCAGCGCCCGCAGCGCGGGGAAACAGGTCGAGTACCAGGGCAAGACGTACACGGTCGAGGAGTTGACCGAAGACAGCTTCGGCGATGTCGATATCGCGCTGTTCAGTGCGGGCGGGTCGATCAGCAAGAAGCTCGGGCCCGTCGCGGCCGAGGCCGGCGCGGTCGTGATCGACAACAGCTCGGCCTTTCGGATGGACCCGAATGTCCCACTGGTCGTGCCGGAGGTCAATCCGGAAGCGGTGCAGGGCATCGAGGTTGGCAACGGCGGCAGCGGCTCTTCCGGGGGTGGCATCATTGCCAACCCGAACTGTTCGACGATCATCATGCTCGTTCCGGTCACGCCGTTGCACAAGGCCGCGCGCGTCAAGCGCATGGTGGTGAGCACGTATCAAGCGGCGAGCGGTGCGGGGCAGGCCGCGATGGACGAACTCGAATTGCAATCGAAGGAAGTCCTAGAAGGCAAGGCGCCGACCTGCAACATCTTCCCGTTCCAGTACGCGTTCAACCTGTTCAGCCACAACAGCGACATCGGCGACGACGGTTACAACACCGAAGAGACCAAGATGGTCAAGGAGTCGCACAAGATCTGGAACGACACCAGTGTCGGCATCACAACGACCTGTGTCCGCGTCCCGGTCATGCGCGCCCACGCCGAGAGCATCAACCTCGAGTTCGAGCACCCGCTGGACGAGGAAGAGGCTAAGCGCATCTTGAGCGAAGCCCCCGGCGTGTCGATCATCGATGACCGCGGCGGCAAACGATTCCCGACGCCGCTGGACGCCTCGCACCAGGACGACATCTACGTCGGCCGAATCCGCAACGACCAAAGCCGCAAGCAGGTCGCCGGCCACGGCATCGACCTGTTCGTCTGCGGCGACCAGTTGCGCAAGGGCGCGGCGCTCAACGCGGTGCAGATCGCCGAGCTGCTGCTGGCGGGCGTGCCGGCCGTGTGAAGCTGTACTGAATCACCGTAGAGAGTATGTGTAGAATGCCCCGCGCGGTCACCGTCGTCCGGCCGGGAGCATTGACGTGAAAAGCGCACTCCGACGTGTCGTCATTTCGGTCGTCTTTCTTGTTGTAATGATGCCGGCCTTCTCGCTCGTGTTCCTGCTCATTGAGGATCACTGGTTTCCGGACGACAAGGTCGCGGCGGTCGTGACCGGGTCGGCGTTCTACGTCCTCCTGGTCGGCGGCTGGTTGCTGATCTGGGGGCCCCGCCTGATCTGGAATCGGTGGCGCAGGACCGGGACGGCCGCGCTCGTGTTCGGCGCGCCGCTGATCGGCGGCGCCGTCTGGGGCATGAGTCTGCAGATCGACCCGTTGGCCGACGAGAAGGCGGTCGTCTGGGCGATCATCGCGACGTACCTTGTCTGGCTCGCCGTGACGTGTTGGCTTTGGCCGGCCTCGCCGCGCGAGCGGCTTGACCTGTTGACCAAGGCCGGGTTCACGTCGGTCGGCTGCCCCAAGTGCAAGTACGACCTGCGCGGCTCGCAGGCGGCGACCTGCCCCGAGTGCGGTTACACCGGCACGCTCGGCGAGGTCTTCATGGCCACGATGGAGAACCACGACCCGTCGGCCCAGGTGATCTCGCAACTCGCCGCCGCCTACCGGCGATGGGTCAAGTGGTCGGCAATTTGTTCGGTGGCTCTGATTCTGCTCGGCCTGTTGGCCGTTGTCGGTTTCGACTGGTGGAACCGGTCACGCCTGAACGACGCCATCTCAAGGTGGGAGGCCATCGGCGGTGCGCAAAGCGCCGCCGCCTTTCAGGCCGACAACGTGCCGGACGATCAGAACGCGGCCCCACTCCTGCGCGATGCGATTGCCGCGATTGGGGAAATTGAGATTTGGACATCGCGGTGGGCGGAGTTGGGACCGATCCTGTCCGAACGGCCGGGCCTTCGATTCCCCAGGAGATTGGAACCCGACACAAGCGGCAGTTTGAGCGATCCGATCGCCGTCGTGCCAAGGGATTTCGCCGTCAACGAGACGACCGATCCGGGAGCCGTCCTCTTCGACCCCTGGGAAGCGTCGGATGAAGCATTGGCACGCGTGGGCCAAGTGTTCGGTGACGCGGAGTCGTTATTGATCGAAGCGGCGTCACGCCCGCATTGCGTCTGGCGGTCGGACTATCGCGTTGAAGAGTTGTTGGCAGGCGACCTCCCAGTCAACCCGTACGGGTTGCGCGTCTGTGGCGCGATCCTGCGCTGTCGGGCGGTGCGCGACGCCCGGGCCGGCCGGATGGACGCGGCACAAGACCGTTTGGCTGACAACCTCGCCCTCGCTCGTCACACAAGGAGTGATCTCACGAACCTGGCCACCGATTACTACTTCACCGAAGTCGCACGTACGCTGCTTGTGATCGAAGCCGTCCATCGGCACCACCCGGTCACATCGCCGCGCCTGCTTGACTTGATCGCGAAGATCGATCCGGAAGCAGGCATGCAGCGCTCCATGCGCCTGGGTGGGTCGATCTGGCTGGAGATGGTGCAAACCGACGAGGCGTGTGAGGAATACGGTGTGCCCACTTTCTGGCCGATGAGCGTATTCAATCGGCGCGACATGGTTGTCGTGGTCGACACCATGACACGCGAATTACGCATCCATCAGGGCCAGACGCCTCACGCGGCGATGGCCGACCTGTCGTATCCGGACACGTTCGAGTTGTGGACGGAATTGGAACACACATTGCCGCAGCACTTCTACTTCACTGACGATATCTGGCAGAGGGTCGAACTTCGGCTGACCATGATCCGGTTCTCGATGAAGCTTCGCGCCATGAAGGCAGAGGCCGGCCAATTTCCCGACGCAGATTCGATCCAGCCGCCGATCAATCCCGAAACTGGTCTGCCCATTGTCTACCGCCGCGTGGGTGACGGCTTCATCCTTGCCAACGATTCGCCGCCCCTTGGGCCGTGGTCGATCACCTGGCGTTGGGACACCGATGAGACGCCGAAGGAGTTTGTCGTACCGGAGTGAGTCGTGATCGCGCAATACGTCATGTCAATACGTCAGCCGCCTGACTGTATCTCGCTCACCCTCTTGCTCAAGCGACGGACACGTCCTGTGTAGAATGCCCGGCGCGGACGCCGCTCTCCGCCCGGGAGCTATGACATGAAAAGTGCGTTACCCCGTGTTGTCCTGTCTCTCATTCTGCTCATGCTGTGTATCCCGGGCTTTGCGATCACGTTTCTGTTGATCGAGGAGTACTGGATTTCCGACGACGAGTTGGCCGCGTTTGTCACGGCGGTTTTGTTTTATGTCGTGCTGGTCGCGGCCTGGCTGTTGATCTGGTGGTCCCGGTTGATTTGGACGCCGCGGCGTCGGCTGACGACCATCCTGACGGTGCCGGGCGCGCCGCTGGTTGGGCTTGTCATCGGGCTGGTCATTGTCGCGTTCGACGAGTATGCGGATGAGGAGGCGGTGGCGTGGGGCGTCTTTGCGTCGTACTTCCTTTGGTTGGCGGTCACCGCGTGGGTTTGGCCTGCGCGGCCGGCTGAGAAGATGGCGTTGTTGCTCAAGGAGGGGTTCGGTGCCATCGGCTGCCCGAAGTGTCAGTACGACATGCGCGGCTCGACCGAGGCGCGTTGTCCAGAGTGCGGGCATGAGTCGACGATCGGCGAGTTGCTCGCGTCGGCGTTGCTCCGCCACGACACGGGTGCGTTGACGATCGAGCGGTTGAACGTTTCATACCGTCGGCTGATCAAGTGGGGCGGCATCGCGACGGCAGCCTGCCTGTTGATCGGTTTAATCGCTCTGATCGTGTTCGATGTGTGGACCCGCAACCAGTGGGACGACGCCGTCGTGGCTTGGGAGACGGCTGGCGGCGAGCTTTCAGCGACCGCAAGCCTGCCCGACGCCGTGCCGGACGCGATGAACGCGGCGGTGCTTTACAAGAGTGCGAACGAGTCGGCCATGGATGAGTGGTCGCTTGAGCCTCTCTGGAGATCGATGGGCCCGATCGAATCGCCTCGGCCGAAACCCTTGTACCACGAAGTCGTGGATGAAACGGAGGAGCCGGCTGAGGTATTGAATCGTCCCTGGGCCGCAAGTGACGAGGCGTTGCGACGGGCGGTGAACATCTACCGCGAACCGCTCGCGCTGGTGCGCGAGGGGATGGGTCGGCCGCATTGCGTTTGGCGTGACAAGAGCGTGATCAGTGACATCGACTTTCTCAACTATTGGGAATCGGCGGCGCAGGCGGTGACGTTGGCCAAGGTCATGCTTTGCCAGGCGGTGCTGACCTCGCGTGGCGGGAAGCACGACGCTGCCCAGGCGGAATTGGTCGATGTCCTGACATTTGCGGACCATGTCCAGCTTGATCCGACGCTGATGAATTGGATGCAGAGCGTGGTCATTCGCAACCTCGCGCTGAGAACCATCCACGCCCTTCACCGCCATCGGCCGATCACGTCGGAGGAACTTCGGCAGGCCATCGAACAGATCGATCCGCATGCGGGGTTTGTCCGAGCCGTTCAATTCGAGGGCGCGTCGATCGTTGAGTTGACGGAGTCGGGCAAGCTGTACGAGTTGCTCGACCTGTACAACGGTTGGCCGAGGTCGGCGTTCTTGCGGCGCGACGCCGCGGTGATGGTGCAGGTATACGCGTCGGCTTTGCCGCGATACAAAATGCCCTACCACAAACGGCCGGGCACGGCGGCGCTCCCGTTCGGGCCGGACGCCGACTTGCTGACCGACCTGAGTTGGTACTGGGTGGGTGGGACGCAAATGGATATCCAAGACCAGGCGGGCGCCCGATTGGCGACGCACGTGGCGTTGGCCCGTTTCGCGATGAAGCTGCGCAAGATCCGAAAGGAGACGGGCCAATTCCCCGCCACGGACAGTATCGAGCAGCCGGCGGACCTGCACACCGGCGGCAGCACGCGGTATCAACGGCTGGGCGACGGGTTCCTGTTGGCTGAGGCCGCGAACGCTATTCCGCAGGACGAGCCCTTGTGGTGGCTTTGGGACACTAACGACCTGCCGAAGGAATTCCACCCGGCTGTCTACGACTATTCGTACCCCGGCGACCCGTACGCGATGCCCGATGGCAAGACGATGGTTCCGGACGATCGGCCAGCCGACGACTCGTCCGATGGTCAGAATGAATCGACGGACGATCTAATGGATGACGTTTTGCCCGTACCTCAGGACTGATTGGCGACGGTTTGCGATTGTGTTTTACAATTCACATTCAGTTCGCGTGTAGCGGGTGCCACACTTTGGCTTTGCAAAGTGTGCCGGCAACCGGCCACGCCAGGTCGACTGAAGCACACTTTGCAGAGCCAAAGTGTGGCACCCTCAAGTCGCCTCGTTCGGATCGAACAAGCACTATTGGCCTTGCAGCCGCCGCTTGCATTCGTCGAGCATCTCGACCGTGCGTGACGCGCCGACGCGCGTGACGCCCAGCGCCCGCACCTCGAGAAGCTTGTCCATATCGCGCACGCCACCGGCCGCTTTGACCTGCACATGGTCGGGCGTGTGGGCGACCATGAGTTTCAGGTCATCGATCGTCGCACCGCCGGTGCCGTAGCCCGTTGACGTCTTGACCCAGTCGGCGTTGAGCGCCGAGCAGATCTCGCAGAGCTTGATCTTCTGTTCGTCGTTCAGGTAGCAGTTCTCAAAAATGACCTTCACCTTCTGCCCAGCCGAGTGCGCGACGTCGATGACAGTGGCGATGTCATCTTGAACGTATGGCCATTGGCCGGATAAGACCTGGCTGATGTTGACGACCATGTCAAGCTCTTCGCAGCCGTCATCGATGGCACGTTTGGCCTCGGCTTGCTTGATCGCTGTCGTGTGTCCGCCGTGCGGGAAGCCGATGGTCGTGCTTGCTTTCACCGTGCTGCCTTGCAACAGGTCGGCGCATCGACGCAGGTAGTAGGGCAGGATGCACACGCTGGCCACGTCGTAGTCGAGTGCGACCCGGCAGCCGGCCTCCAGGTCGTCGGCTGACAACGTTGGGTTGAGCAGCGAGTGGTCGATCATCTTGGCGATGTCTTGATAGGTGTAATTCATGGTGGGGAGCTTAGGCGATGAGTGTCTTTCTATTCGTTACGCTCATTTAGCCCCGCCGCTTGCGGCGGGTGAGGCGCGTCGCAAGCGACGCGGCTAAATGACATACATGACAACCGAATACGGATACATTATTTGGTGTTTTCGATGAATGGTCGAAGATGCTCTGCGCTCTCGCGCAGGGCGTTGTGTCGCGCTTCGAGCGAGCCTTCGTAGTCGCGGTCTTCGACCTCGACGCAGACCGGGCCGGCGTAGCCGACGGTGCGCAGGGCTTGGCAGAACGCGGCCCAGTCCAGGTCGCCGCGGCCGGGCAGCTTGGCGTCGTGGTAATCGGTCGGCAGAGCAAGAATACCGACGTCGTTGAGTTTGGCGTGGTCGACGTACGTGTCTTTGGCGTGGACATGGACGAGTCGTTCCGCGAACTCGTGCAGCGGTTGGATCGGGTCGATCATCTGCCAGACTAGGTGCGACGGGTCGTAGTTCAAACCGAGATTTGGGCTGGGCAGGTCGTTGAAGATGCGCCGCCAGACGGCCGGCGTGGTCGCGAGGTTCTTGCCGCCGGGCCATTCGTCTTGCGAGAACAGCATGGGGCAGTTTTCCAGGCCGATCTTCACGCCGGCTTGCTCGGCGTGCTCGACGATGGCGGGCCAAACTTCGCGGAAGCGTGGCCAATTGTCGTCGATGCTGCGTTGCCAATCTCGCCCGACGAACGTGTTGAAGATGTTGACGCCGAGTTTGGCCGACGCGTCGATCACGCGGTGCATGTGCTCGATGATTGGCGCGGCCGCCTGCTTGTCGGGGTCGAGCGGGTTGGGGTAGTAGCCCAGGCCGGCGATGGACACGCCCGTGCGCTCGGTCAGGTCGCGGATGCGCGCGGCGGCCGCATCGTCGAGTCGCGCGGCGTCGATGTGCGTGACGCCGGCGTAGCGGCGGTCGGCTGAGCCGGTCGGCCAACACATGAGTTCGACGCAGTCGTAGCCGTGGTCGGCTGCGGCGGCAAACACGTCGTCGAGTGACGCGTCGGGAAGGATGGCGCTGACGTAACCGAGTTGCATGGTGGATTCCGGGCGTGGTGTGGTTGGTGTTGTTGTTGGATGGGAGAACCGCGCTAAGCCGCAAGCGGCGGGGACAGGATACCGCATGGCGGTTGCGTGGGAGTTATGCTGTGGTCATGTCGAACGAAGTTTGCATGTTGGCCGGTGTGCCGGTGGTGAACAACACGTTGTATCACAGGATTCGATTCGCGGTCGGCGACTCGGCTGTGTGGTTTGGCGGGCTACCGGGCGGGGGCGACCCGGATGGTGGCGGGTCGTTGCTGATCGTGCGTGATATCGAGGTGCCGCGGGCGCAGGAGACGGCGCGGGCGGACGCCGTTGCGTGTGCAGCCGACTTCGAGCCGAGCGGTGGGCTGTCGGGCGACCGCGACACGGCGCTGGCGCAAGCGGCGGCTGAGTGTTTGCGTCGTCGTGGTGTGGCGTCCGTCACGGCGGATCGATCATTGCCGTTCATCTTCGCGCACCACCTGCGCGAGGCGGGGATAGAGCTGGTTTACGACGCCGAGTTCGGTGTGCGCGAACGGCGTGTCAAGAGCGATGAGGAGATCGATGCGCTGCGACGGGCGCAGGAAACGACGATGGATGCCATGCGGATGGCCTGTGAGTTGATCGCGCGCAGCGATGCGGACGCCGACGGCGTTTTACAGTCGGGCGGCGACGTGTTGACGTCTGAACGTGTGCGTCGCGCGATCACGTCACACCTACTCGATCGTGGCTACTCGACGCCTTACGACTCGATCGTCGCGACGTTGCCGCATGTGGCTGACTGTCACCATCACGGTACCGGGCCGATCCGCACGGGTCAGCCTGTGATCATTGACATCTTTCCACGCGACGGTGTGTCGAGATACTGGGGCGACTGCACGCGAACCGTCGCGCATGGCGAGGCGACGGACGAGTTGATGAATATGCACGCGGCGGTCGTGAGGGCCAACCGCGCTGGAACGGCGGCGCTTCGACCTGGCACGACGGGGCAGGAGGTGCACCGTGCGACGGTCGCGTCGCTTGCGGCCGACGGGTACGGGTTCAGCCGAGCGCCGACCGGCGAGACGCCGAGCTTGCGTCACGGGACCGGGCACGGCATCGGGCTGGACGTGCACGAGCCGATCCTGCTGGACGACGGCGCCGGTGAGACCCTGGCCGGCGAGGTGTTCACCCTCGAGCCGGGGTTGTACTCATCGAAGTGGGGCGGCGTGCGCGTCGAGGACATGGTCGTCGTGACCGGCGGCGGCGCGGTCGTATTGGGTGAACTACATGTGGGGTTGGATTGGCGGTAGGTGCGCTTTTGTTTGGTTTTGTGGGTGCCATCACACGGCCGAACGCGGAGCGGCCGGCAGTGTGATGCCGGGTGCGAGGGCGACGTTTGAACACACAGGACTGTCCGGCACGACGCTGCCATCAGCCTTCGGCTGAAGGCCGCATCGTGGCACCCGATTGGATTGGCGGTAGGTCGAATCGGAGCGTCGGCGTTCCCTGACGATTTGAACGCGCGTCGTTCCGCCCGTAAGGTCGAGTGTCACGCTCTGTTGTGACCGCATCGCTCGCCGCGCGAGCCGCACGCATCACGGACGATGGCTCAATTGATGACACTCGCGTTCACACTCTCGACGGCCGACATGGTGCTGGTGATCGTGCTCGGTCTGGTCGCGGGGTTGCTCGGCGGCATGCTCGGCGTGGGCGGCAGCGTGATCATGATCCCGGGTTTGACCTGGCTGTTCGGCACGAACCAGCACCTGTACCAGGCGTCGGCCATGATCGCCAACGTGGCGGTGAGTGTGCCGGCCGCGTTGCGACACTTCAAGGCCGGCGCGATCGTGCCCGAGGCGCTCAAGTGGATGCTGCCCGCGGCGTTGGTGTCCGTGCTGGTCGGCGTTTGGCTGAGCAACCTCGACGCATTCCAGGGAACGTCGGGGCAGGTTCAGTTGAAGCGCGTGTTCGCGGCGCTGCTGGTTTATGTGATCTATGTGAACGTCCGCCGGCTGATCAAGCCGCGGCCGGCCGGCTCGCCGTTGGTGGGCATCACGCCCGAGTCGGGCGTGACGCCGCCGCGGTGCGGCGTGGTTGGCACGGTGATGGGGACGATCGCCGGCTTCCTGGGCGTCGGCGGTGGTGCGATCGCCGTGCCGCTGCAACAGGTCGTGGTTCGGCTGCCGCTGCGGTCGTGCATCGCCAACAGCGCGGCGATCATCTGCATCAGCGCGGCTGTCGGGGCGGTCTACAAGAACGCAAGCCTCGCCGCGACCGGCGCGACCTTCAAGGGCGACCCGATCCACTGGAAAACGAGCCTGGCGATTGCATTGATGCTCGCGCCGAGTTGCATTCTCGGCGGCCACCTGGGCGCTGTCTTGACCCACAAACTGCCCAACCGCGTGGTGCGAGTCGCATTCATCCTGCTGATGATCGTCGCGGCGTTGAAGATGGCGGAGTTGCCGGGGTTGGCGTTTTAGCCTTCGTCCGAAAAGTAGGGTGCGCTTCAGCGCACCACGATGAACGGACGGTGTCCCAGCGGCCTTGGTGCGCTGAAGCGCACCCTACGGGTGGGCCGGTGACATTTAGGACCAAGCCTATGGTGTCTCCGCGCTGCTTGATCAGGGTGCCCGTGAATAAGCGAAGCGTTTCACGGGGTTGGACGTCAAATCCGTGAAACGCTTCGCTCATTCACGGGCACCCAGCGCGCGACCGAACGGTGATTGGGTTATTGCGGCTCGGCGATCTGGATACGCGGGTCGATCAGGCCCATCGTCTCGGGGCGCATCGTGTCGTTCGAGTCTTGCTTCACTTTGTTAATCGTGTAGTCAGCCAACTCCTTCAAGTCGACCGCGCCGTCATTGTTGGCGTCGGCGTAGCCCTTCAGCCCGTCGAGCAACGTGCGTGCGAACAGGCCGCTGGGTGCCGACGCGGCGCTGGCGGAACGCGAACGTCCGCTGTAGAGCATGCCGATGCGCAGGCCGTTGAACTTCGGCTTGCGGCGCGTCGGGGGCGTGTCGATCGCGTCGCGGTCGCCCCGTCCGGGCCGGTTGCGCGGGCCGCGTGTGATGTCGATGATCAGCAACGCCCGACGGGCGGGCACGTGTTCCTGCATCAGTTCACGGAACTCGGTCATGCGGAACGCCGTCGTCGCGAGATTTCTCGGGTCGGTGTCGTGTGTGAGGAACAGGCTTCCCTTTTCACGCGCGCTGCCCGTGCTCATGCCGTGCCCGGCGAAGAAGACGGTGATCAGGTCGTCTTCGCTGGCCTGCGACAGCCATTTTTCAAACGACCCGCGCAGCGCGGCAAGCGTGGCCTGGTCATCGGTCAGCAGACGCACGCGCTGCGGCGTGTATCGGCCGCCGTCGTCAGCGACGAGCCAGTTGTAGATCGACCGCGCATCCGACGACGCGCCGGCCAGCGCGGGCAGTTGTGGCTTCTCGTACCTCGTGACGCCAACAATCAACGCCCAGCGTTTGGCGACGGGCCGGAATGGCATCGCCTCACCGTTGGTTCGGTCGTTTCCGTTGCCGCTCTTGCCGGTTGTTGCCCCGGTCTTTTCATTGTTCGCCGGTCTGCCGTCCTTCTTCGACGCGCCACCGCTCTTGTTACCCGGCCGCGTCGCCAGCCACACGCCGCCGCCGGCCAACCCTGCGACGAGCAACATCACGACCACCGTCAGCGCCGCACGCGAGCCGCCGGCCGGCTTCTTTTGTTTCGACTCATTCGATTTGGGCTGGGTGCCGTCGCCGGCCCGCCAGGCTTTTTCGCTGTTCGGCGGCGGGCTCAACGGCGCGGCCCCGACCGCGCCGACCTCGAATACCTCCATCGGCTCGTCGTTGCCCTTGAAGGCGTAGATGCCGTGCGCCCGCCACTCAATCGGCGGCGGCGCGTCGTCGACCGGTGGGTGTTTGCGCACATACTGACGGGCGTTGTCGAACGCGGCGCGGGTCATCAGGATCTGACCCGGCTGACAAAGCCCCATCACGCGCGCCGCCAAGTCCGCGGGCAGGCCAACGACTTTTGGGTTGGTCGGGTCGAACCCTTCGAGCTGCGCGACCTCGCCCAGGTGGATCCCGATGCACACCTGCACGTCCGCCTCACCAAAGTCTTCGGTGCGGATCGCGTGTTGGAATCGCAGCGCGGCATTCACCGCGTCGCTGACGGTCGGGAAGATGGCCAGGAACCCGTCGCCCGTATCGTTGGCGATCCGCGCGCCCGGCGTGGCTTTGACGATGTCTTTGAACAGGTCGTCGTGTCGCCCGATGATCCGCGCGTACTCGACCGCGCCGAGTTGCGACTTGAGCGCGACCGACCCGACCAGGTCGGTGAACAGCAGGACCATCATCTGGGAGGCGGGTTGTACGGGTGGGTCGGCCATGTCGCTGGTGTGGTATCCAATCAGGACGCGGGCATTCTATCGATCGGGCGGCATTTGGCGTCATGCCCGGTCGACCGATGCTGCCGTCCCTCAATGCGCAACGCCAACCGGCAACGCCTCATTTCAATCGGTACAATCGGCCGCGCTCTCTTACCAAGGATCGACGGCATGGGCGAAACTTCCAGACGTGATGGCCGCGACGGCGACCTGATCACTCAACTTGACACCCTCGTCACCGACGCCGGCGGCGATATCGACGATCTGTCCGGCAAGCTCGGGCGGGAGATGATGCATACGGCCATCAAGTTCTTGCGCGATGGGGCTGACACCGGTGAAATGAAGGTCGCCAGTCGGAGTCTGAAAGAGTTCCGGTACGCGATGAAGGTGTTTCGCGACTATCGCGGTGTGCCGAAGGTGTCGATCTTCGGCTCGGCCCGCACGCCGCCGGACCATGTCGATTATCAGCAGGCCGTGGCGTTCGGCCGACGCATGGCCGAGTCGGGTTGGATGGTCATTACCGGTGCGGGGGGCGGCATCATGGCCGCCGGCCACGACGGCGCGGGGCGGGACAAGTCGTTCGGCGTCGGCATCCGACTGCCGTTCGAGACCGTCGCGAACGAAACGATAGAGGGCGACTCGAAGCTGATCATCTTTCGATACTTCTTCACGCGCAAGCTCATGTTCGCCAGCCAGGCCGACGCGTTCGTGCTCTTCCCCGGTGGGTTCGGCACGCAGGACGAAGGCTTCGAGATCCTCACGCTCATCCAGACCGGCAAGAGTCCGCTCATCCCCGTTGTCATGATCGAGCCGACCGGCGGCACCTACTGGAAACGGTGGGACGAGTACGTGCGCAGCCAACTGCTCGACAATGGCTGGATCTGCGCGGAAGACCTGAACCTGTATCACATCACGAACGACATCGAAGACGCAGCCGAGCATGTGCAGCGCTTCTATCGCAACTACCACTCGATGCGTTTTGTACGCGACACACTGGTCATGCGGATACGACACGCGCTGACCGACGCGCAACTCGACGCGATCAACGACGAGTTCAGCCGACTTGTCGCCGACGGCCGAATGCAGCAGGGATCGATCCTGCCCGAAGAGTCCGAGCACCTGGAACTGCCCCGGCTGTATTACACCTCGACCCGTCGCGACTACGGCCTGTTGCGCGCGATGATCGATCGAATCAACGGTTTTGTCGAGTGACATCCTTGCACTGGATATTGGCCACGGGTCTCGGGGATCGGTCGATTGCGGCTTAGCGCGCGTTAGAATCCTCAATAGTCGGCCTTGCACCGGCCGGCCCGGAAGGATATCATTGCTACGCAAGCGTAGGATATGCCGGATCGCTCCTGCTTCGAGTCGGGAGGCCCCTGTGATCGCGAAACGACTCACTTTTGGTAAGAAAGCCACCCTGTGGATCGCCTTGCTATGGCTGGCGGCAGCCGGTTCCGACGTGTCCGCCCAGCCGCAGCCCGACCCCGCCGCGGTCCGGCAGGCCCGGTTGGCCCAACTCGCGGCCATCGACCGGGCATACGTCGCCACGCGTGTCCAACTCGATGAATACGAGTTGCTGCTCCGCCGGGCTGAGGAACGCCACGCCAACCTGAGCAGCGACCTGCGCGCCGAGCGCGACGCGGCGCTGGGCGCCAAAGCGCGCGTCGGCACGTTGACCACGCAGGAAAAACTGGCACGCGGCCAACGCTCGCGCGCCCGCTCGGCCCACCGGCTGGCGATCGGCCAACTGCGTCGCCTCGAAATGCAACTCAAGCAGTTGCTCGAACTCGACCCCGCGCTGCTGCAAGCCAAGGAGCAGGCGTCCGGCACGTTGTTGCAGTACAAGCATGTGAAGCAACACGCGCTGGTGCCATTGCGTTCGACCGACGCCTACCGTGAGGCCGCCGCCGACGTCGCCAAGGCCGAGCAACAGATCAAAGACCTGCGGCAACGCGACCCGCCGCCGTCTCGATCCGAAATCATCAATGCGTCTAATGTCCTGTTGGCCCGGCAGCAGGTCGTTACCGGTTTGGAACGGCGCATCCTGTCTTTGAGTATCTCGTTCCGCACGTCACGCCTCACCTGGATGCGCGCGACGTTGCAATACTGGATGCGCCGCGTCGCGCTGTCGACGCAGATGTATTACCACCCGGATCGGCTCGCGGCGATCGAATCCGTCGATCGCGCGCGTCATGGCGCGGACGCCGCCGAGGCCGCGGCCGTCGAGGCCGAGTCCGAACGCCGCAACGCCGAGGCCACGCTACGCGCCGCCGCCGCGAGCTATGACACGACCGCCAAGGCCTACGACCGCGCCGCGCGCGAACGCAACCGCTACGACCGCCTCGTCATCGCCACCCGCCAACGGTTACTCGGCCTGGACCGTCAGCGACGCGGGCTCGAACTCTCCCTCGGTGTGGGGCGACGCGTGCAGCCATTTCCAGCGCCTCGTTGAAGTTCGTTTGAAATGCCAGTCATCGCAAGCCCACAGATGGCCCACTCGGGGGCCTGCTGTGGCATATCAGCCCCAATCGCAGAAAGTACAAATCTCAAATCTGCACGTCATCAAACGAATCCAAGCAGGTTGTTACCGTTGATTGAATTCTTAAATCTAGTATTTACAGAAGCTTGTGTAGAATAGGCCGGTATGATGGGGCTCACCCCGTATCCCTCATCCAGCCCCCATGTTGGAACGGTATAGGAAAAACCCCAATGTGGACGATGAAAACCCTTGTAATTCCTCCGAGCACTCGGTAGACTATTCACATCAAACCTGCCCCCCCGACTGCCCGGTTGGCTGGTCCCCCGACACCAACCGGGCTTTTTCTTTGCATGACTAAGCCTTCCGCGGGTCCGTCTCAATCCGCGACACCGCTGCGCCGATGTCACTTTCAGACAACTGCCGCCGCTTGATGGTGCGGTTGATCCCGGTGCAGGAACCAAAGCTTGTTGAAGACCTCCCCAACTCAGGACGCATTGGATGCGTTGCACCTTTCCGACGCCGAGGCGGTGCAGGTCGTTCGCCGCATCGAACGAACCGGCGAGTCGTTTTCAGGTCCCGACCAGCGCAGCTACCCGCGCCATGACTGCGACCCGCGACGCCGATTCGTCGCGCGGCTGAAGCCCAAGCGTCAGCCGGCCATCGAGTACGTCGTGCGCGGTCGAAATGTCGGCGCGGGCGGCGCTGCCTTCCTGCACGGCTCGTTCATCTACCCGCAGACGCCCTGCGACCTGGTCGTGCGCGTCGATGACGGGCAACGACGATCCATCGCCGGCCGAGTCGTCCGCTGCCGTCACGTGGCCGACCACATCCACGAGATCGGCGTTTCCTTCAATCAGCCACTCAAACGAAACGACCCGCTCACGCAAGACAGTCGGGCTGAAACGTCGCAATCGAAAGACGCCGATGCGACGCGGACATTGCCAAGCAGTGGGCAGACGCTCTATCGCGGACATGTGCTATGCGTTGAATCCAACGCAACCGACGCAGCGCTGGCCGAACTGCGACTGCGACGCGCGGGCCTGAACGTCGTTCACACGTCGTCGGCCGCGGCGGCGTTGCGGGCGGCGACGTACGCGCCATACGACCTGGCGCTGGTGGCCGAACACTTGACAGATGCGACCGGCATCGGGCTTGCGCGGCTCATCCGGCGGGTCGAGCAAGCGTGTCCCGTCGTCTTGATGACCGGCCGGGTCAACGCTGAAACAACAAGCAGTGCGCTCGACGCCGGTTGCGACGACGTGCTCCGGAAACCGATTCAGCCGAACACGCTGGACGACACGCTCGGCCGATTCCTCCCGCGCGCCTCGGCCGACCCCGAGTCACTCAAGTTGCGCAGCACGCTCTGGTCGGACGCCGGCATGCGTCCGGTGATCCAGGCCGGTTTGGCGCAGTTGAACGCGGCGGTGTGCGACGCGTTGTCCGGTCGGCCGAGCGACACGACGACACGCTGGAACGATCTGGCTGTCACGGCGTCCGGGCTTGGCTATCCCACCATCGCCGAGGCGGCGCGTCGTGTCATGGCGAACTACCACGGGCCGGCGCACCGAGTCGCGGCGTTACGTCATCTGCACACCCAGATCCAACGCGCCATCAACACCATCGATCAGGCCGACGCGGCCCGCTGAAGGCTCATGTGCCGGTCGGTATCCACCACAACCTCCACGCCTGTCATCCTGATCGAGTCAACCATCTCTTGCAACTCGTCGGGCGTTAACGCCGCGCGCAAGCTGTCTGCAAACATCTTCTGCTGATCCGCCGTCGCGTCGCCCGCGTGCTGCGCAACTAGTGACTCGACTTCCGCATCGTTGTTCGGCCGAAACAGGTCACGGATCAGCAGTGCCCCGTTCGGTTTCAACACTCGATATGCCTCGCGCAGAAACGGCGTCGGGTCGGGGATGTGATGCAGGATCGTGTTGCTGTAAACCGTGTCGAACGAGGCGTCGTCGAACGGCAAGTCTTTCACGTCAGCCAATTGATACGACACCCGATCTGCGTGCGGTGACGTGGCACGGTGACGCTCCGCGATGACCAGCATCTCGCGCGACAGGTCAACGCCAACGACCTGCGTGCCGGGCAGTGCGTCGCAAACGAGCAACGGGATATGACCCGGCCCTGTGCCGAGATCGAGTGTGCGCCCGTGTGCGTTCAACCCAATCAGACGCGCGACGAATGACTCGTTGGGTTCGCTGTGGTCCATGGCGTCGTAGGCAGACGCCTCGTCGGGCGTGTCCATGACTTCGGGTTCGAGCGTGCGGGGGATCGACACTTCGGTCTCTCGTTTATCAGTCACATCTGTCCAGGTCACCAAGATCATTGGCGACCAAGATCGTTTGACCCGTTTCGTGGTCCCACCAATGCACCTGCGGGTCAATCGTGTCCCCTGTGCGCAAGAAGATCAGTTGATCGCCGCCCCCGTTGGCACCAATGGCGATTGCGCCTTTCGGAAAGGTGTCGGAATTGAGAGCCACCTTTGTCTCCCGAACGATGTCGTTGCAGGTTCTCTTGAGTCGCTTCTTGTCGCTTGAGTCGAAGATCGGGTAGAGCCTCCATTTGTCCGGAGGAGTCTGGACCTTGCCGCCGTTGTGCTGTCGCATCGCGTCGGTATAGCTTTTAGGCAACTTGGCTCCAAGTTTGCTTTCTGTTGCGTCAATGTACTTCTCATCAATTGGAAATGGCATCAGTTCACCTCTACTGATAGCCCTCAACTGAGGGCGGGCGGCGAAGCGATTCATCCATGCATCACTCAATGAACCGACCGTCCCGCATACTGTTTTGAATAGTAATCCCGATACGCCCCACTCCGCACACGCTGCCACCAATCACCGTTCGACTTGTACCAATCGATCGTCGCCGCCAGCGCGTCGGGCCAGGCGGAGCGTGTCGGTTGCCAACCGAGGTCGCGTTCGAGTTTGCCCGCGTCGATCGCGTACCGCCGGTCGTGGCCCGGCCGATCGGTGACGTACTCGATCATCTCGTCGCCGTGGCCCATCAGTTGCAGGATCGTGTGCGTCAGGTCGAGGTTTGAGCGTTCGTTGTTGCCGCCGATGTTGTAGACCTCGCCGGATCGTCCTTTTTCGAGCACCGCGAGCACAGCCTCGCAGTGGTCGTCGACGTGCAGCCAATCGCGCACGTTCAGGCCGTCGCCATAAAGGGGCACTTTCTTGCCCTCGATCAGGTTGGTCACGAACAGCGGGATGACCTTCTCGGGGAACTGGTAAGGCCCAAAGTTGTTCGAGCACCGCGTGATGAGGGTGTCCATGCCGAACGTGTGGTGCGCGGCGCGGACGAGCATGTCGCTCGAAGCCTTGCTCGCCGCATACGGGCTGTTCGGCGCAAGCGGCGTGGACTCGGCGAACTTTTCATTGGGCTCATCCAGCGGCAGCGAGCCGTACACCTCGTCCGTACTGACGTGGACGAATCGGATCGGCGTGTCGCGTCCGTCGTTCGCATGTCGGACCGCGTCGAGCAGTGTCTGCGTGCCCTGCACATTTGTCGTAATAAACGGCTGCGAATCGAGGATTGACCGGTCCACATGACTCTCGGCCGCCATGTGGACGACGGCATCGACCCCCGGAATTGGGTTGTCGTCGCTGAGCAACTCACGCAATACATCCGCGTCGCGGATATCGCCCTTGACAAAGCGATATCCGTCGTCGCCTTCCAAGTCGCTCAGATTCTCGAGGTTGCCCGCGTAGGTCAGCGCGTCTAGATTCGTGACGTGCGTGTCAGGTCGATGCGCACGGACAAACCGGACAAAGTTCGAGCCGATGAAACCGGCGCCGCCGGTGAGCAGGATGTGGTTGTATTGAGGCATGAATGGTTACCTGGTTTCACTGCGTTTGCGTCAGCACGTCCGCCAGATTCTCCCGCCAATTCCGCATCGGCCCGACGGCCGACTCCGTTTGGCTCAGGTCTAGCACACTGTATGCCGGCCGTGGCGCGGGTCGCGGGAACTGGTCTGTTGCGCAAGGCTGAATGTCGCAGGTCGCGCCCAGCGTGTCACGGATGGCGCACGCGAAGTCAAACCACGTGCACTCACCGCCGTCGGTGACGTGTCGCACGCCGCGTTCGCCTTTGCTCAGCAGTTGCCACGTCGCTTGCGCCAGGTGCCGCGCACTGGTCGGCCGACCGCGCTGGTCGTTGACGACCTTCAGCCTGTCCCGAGATCGGACGAGGTCGGCCATCGTCAGGACGAAATTCCTGCCCCACGGCGCGTAAAGCCAACTCGTACGGACGACCATCGCATCACAGCCCGACGCGGCGATCAACGACTCGCCTTTGGCCTTTGTTCGGCCGTACGCGTTGACCGGGTCGTGCGGTGCTTCGGTGGGGTAGGGCGTCGTCGCTTTGCCGTTGAAGACGTAGTCGGTCGAGTAGTGAACCAGTGTCGCGCCGGTCGCCGCGCAGTGGTCAGCCAACCGGCCGACGGCCTCGCCATTGATACCCATCGCGTCTGGCTCATGTGCTTCGGCGCTGTCCACGTCCGTCCACGCGGCGCAGTTGATGACGGTGTCGAAAGACGTGTCGATGGCCTGCTCGATGGATTGGTGTGACGTGATGTCACAAGCGGATCGATCAAACGCTGTCGCTTCGACGTTCAAGCCGTTCAGCAATGATTGCCATGCTCGGCCGAGCATGCCGGAAGCGCCGAGCAGGGCGACGTGCGTAGGTGCGGTCATTGCCATCCCCTCACACCGCTTGCGTCGCGCCGCCGGCGCGGCGCAGCTCTTCGCCTGCCGCGGCGATTGCGTCGTCGGGGATGTCGTTCAGGTTCGCGCCGCCCTCAGCCACGAGCGTCGCCGCGCGGTAAAGACTTTCGAACGTGCCCGCGTCGGTCCACCAACCGGGCAGGACGTCGACGGTCAGGTCGCCGCGATTCAAATACGCGTTGTTCACGTCGGTGATTTCCAATTCGCCCCGACCGCTGGGCGTGAGCGTTTGGCAGATGTCGAACACGTCGTAGTCGTAAAAATAGATGCCCGTCACCGCCAGGTTGCTCGGCGGGTTTTTGGGCTTCTCGATCACCTCGGCCACCTTACCGCCCTCGAACCGCGCGACGCCGAATCGTTGCGGGTCGTCCACCGGTTTGAGCAGCACCTTCGCGCCGGTCGCCTGCTGCGCAAACGCGTCAGCCGCCCGCTTGATCGTGTACTGAACAATGTTGTCGCCGAGCACGACGCACACCTTGCCGCCGTCGGCGAAGTCGTGCGCGAGTTTCAATGCGTCGGCGATGCCGCCTTCGCCTTCCTGGTAGGCGTATTCGAGGTGACGCACGCCGAGCTCTTTCCCATTCTTGAGCAGCTTGAGGAAGTCGCCCGCGTGGTCGCCGCCGGTCACGATCATGACCTCGTCGATGCCCGCGTTGACCAGGCAGCGGATCGGGTAATAGACCATCGGCTGATCGTAAACGGGCAGCAGGTGCTTGTTGGTCACCAGCGTGAGCGGCCGAAGCCGTGTGCCCAGCCCGCCGGCGAGGATGACGCCCTTCATCGTGTGTCCCCATGTCGCCGCCGCGTGCGTCGCGGGCCGACTGTTGTGGTGAACTTATGCCCGGCCGACGCCCGATGCAATCGTGTCGGTCGATCGCCCGCCAAACATCATCGACGCAATCGGCCGGAACGCAACCCGGCGTTGCGGTCAGCCGACCTCGGCACGCTTTGCAGGCACGGCAGGTTCGGGCGCGACCCCGCTAAGATACGCCCAATGGGAACTCGGAGCCGACAGGCTGTTTGGTCATGCTTCATGGCGATATGGATCGCCGTTGGCTTCGGCCCGTTCTCGGAAGCCGCGGCCGGTGGCGACCTGTCGCGGGAGGCGGCCCTGCGTCGCCCGATCGCGATGGCCGAGGTCGGCGGGCATCTATACGTCGCTAATCAACGAACTGGCAGCGTCAGCGTCGTCGATCTGTCCAAACGCAAGGTCGTCGCGGAGCACGCCGTCGCCGCACACCTGGCGGGCCTCGCGGCGACACCGACAGGCGACCTGTTGGCTGTCGACGACGTTCGACATGAACTGATTCACCTGCGACCTGAGAAGGGGGCGCTGTGGGTCGTGCAACGGTTGGCGGTGAGTCACACGCCGGTCGGCGTCGTCGTGTCAGCCGACGGGTCGTTCGCGGCGGTGGCGTCGTTGTGGTCGCGGCGGGTCACGTTGATCGACCTGCCGAGAGTGAAGAGCGGACAAAGGGAGATGCGCGTGCGGCGTGTAATCGACCTGCCGTTCGCGCCGCGGAAGATGCTGATCGTGCGTGACGACGCGCGGCTGATCCTGGCCGACGCCTTCGCGGGGCGCATCGGCGTGGTCGACACGAAAGGTGGGGAGTTAGTCGCGGTGCGTTCCGTCGATGGACACAACATCCGCGGGTTGGCGTTGAGCCGCGACGGGCGTTCGATCCACTTGACGCACAGTATGCTCGACCAAGACTCGCCCACGACGCGCAAGATGGTCTTCTACGGGTTCGTCAATTCAAGCGTCGTGCGAACGGTCGCGTTGGACCACTTGTTCGAGTCCGAATCCAGCGAACCGAATCCGAGCGAGCCGGGCCGTGCCAGCGAGCCGGGCCGTGTCGGCCCGGACACGTCGAAAAGACCGCAGACCATCCCCATCGCGCACTGGCAGTTGCACGCCTTGGGTGAAACGAACAACGGCGCGGGCGATCCCGGAGACATCGTCATGCCGGCACACAACGACCACGCCGCCGTGGTCGCCCTGTCGGGAGTTAACGAGGTCGCGTTCTGGCCGAGCGCGTCGAAACCGTTCGAGCGACTCAAGGTCGGCAAGCGTCCGACGGCGCTCACCGTGTCGCGGGACGGGCGGACGGTTTACGTCGCCAGCACGTTCGACGATTCGGTCACGCTGCTCGACACGCAACGGCGCACGGTCGGCCAAACGATCGCGCTCGGCCCGCATGCGCCGCGCGGGCTGACTGATCGCGGCGAGGAGCTTTTCTACAGCGCGCGCATGTCGTTGCACGGCTGGGCGAGTTGCCACAGTTGCCACCCGGACGGCCACACGACCGGCCGACTGAACGACAACCTGGGCGACTCAACGTTCGGCACGCCGAAGCGGATTCTCTCGTTGATGGGCGTGGCAGACACCGAGCCGTGGGCGTGGGACGGGTCGCAGGACACGCTCTCGCACCAGGTGCGCAAGTCGCTGAGCGTGACCATGCAGGGGGCGGAGCCGAAGACCGACACGGTGGAAAACGCCGAGGCAATCGACTCGTTCCTCCGCTCGCTGCCGCCGGCGCCCTCATTGCGGCGTGCCCGCGGCACGCTCGACCGCGACGCGGCCGAGCGTGGCCGAACGATCTTCCGCGACCGGGGCTGTACGCAGTGTCACTCGATCTTCAACGGTACGACCAACGGCCGATTCGACGTGGGGCTCAGCGACGAGTCGGGCTGGTCACGCTTCAACCCGCCGTCGCTGCGTGGCGTGAGCCAGCGCGACGCCTTTTTCCACGACAACCGCGCCAAGTCGCTGCGTGAGGTGCTGCGCAAGTACGCGCACCCTTACGGCGATGTCGTCAAACGCGAAGAGATCGACGACCTGGTGCATTTTCTGGAGTCGTTGTGAATTGGGTTGAACCACCCACTTCACTCGCCCGCGTTGGCTTCTGGGTTTGACCGACGCCCAAGTCACCGGCTTACTCTCTGCGGCAAAGCCAGTACGAGCGCAAGTGTGCTCCAACAAGTCGTGTGCATCGAAATGAATTGGTCTTTGCCGTGAGGGAATCCGCTCTCGAAGTAGGTCTGGATCGGCTTGCTGCGCGTCTTGACTTGCCACGACCCGTCGGGCAGTTGCGTGTCGAGCAGGAAACGCAGGCCGCGCTGATACGCGTCGTCTCGGTGATCCAGTCGGCCGACACGGTGCAGGGCGACGAGCGCGGTGGCTGTCGCGTACGCGTCGCTTTTCATGTCGGGCGTTTGTGACCAGCCGCCGTCGGGCCGTTGCAGTTTGAGCAGTGCGTCGGCCGCGGCGTTGAACACCTCATCGTCCGGTTCGACGAATTCAAACGAACGGAGGCGGAAGACGTGTTCTTCGGTGTCCTTGGGTTTGGTCTTGACCAGCCAGGCCAACGCCTGCTTTCGGCTTGCGCCGATCTCCCGGCGATGGTCTTTCGTGCCGAAGTGGTTGAGCCCGCGCAGGGCGACATAGGTCGCGGTGAAGTGGCTGGCCATCGTGGGCGGCCGACGGCTGGGCGTAGGCCAATACGACTCGTCCTTCATCGCGCCCAGCAGGTACTTCACGACGTCGCCCGTCAGGTCGTCGCGCTCGTGGTTCACCGTGTCGAGCGCCCACAGGGCATAGCCGGCCGTACCGACCCGCCCGCCCGTGCCGCGGCCGTCCTGGAAGCGCTTCTGTCCGCGTTTGAGAAACGTGACAACACGCTTGTGTTGCTGCTCGACGATCTTGGGGTCGACCTTGAAGCCGCGCGGGGCGGCTTCGGTCAACGTGATCAACGCGGCCGCCTGGTGGTGGCATGAAAAACACGTGCGTTCTTCCAAGTAGGTGGTCGCGCTGCTTTGGATGAGCGGGATGGCCTTGTTCACGGCGTCCCGAATGGACTGTTCCGCGATCGGCTCGGCCGACGCGACGCACGCGATCAGCCAGGCGGGTCCACAAACGACGATGGGGAAGAGGTGGCGTTGGTTCATCGAATGCGCCCGATCGTCAGGGTGATGTCGGAAGCGATGTGACAAGCCGTATTCTACCGACATTTGACGGGCAGCTTGCGCGTCTTGCCGCTCACGCAGAGCATCTGACTTGAAAAGCGGTCAAAGCTGCGTCTGCAACCATTCCCACTGGCGGGCGATACCGTCGGCCAGCGACGTGCGCGGCGCGTAGTCGAGTTCCGCCTTGCTGCGTGACAGGTCGGCCCAAGTGCGGTTCACGTCACCGGGTTGCATCGGTTGCCGGTCGATGTTCGCGGTGATGCCGGTGACCTGTTCGATCGTCGCGATCAATTCACTGAGGCTGGTGGGGTGGTCGCCGCCGAGGTTGTAGACGTGGTAGCCGGCGCAGCGTTCCAGCGAGGCCATGATGCCGGACACGATGTCATCGACGTATGTGTAATCGCGACTCGTCGAGCCGTCGCCGAACACGGGGATCGGTTGGCCCGCGGCCATGAGGCGCATGAACTTGCCGATCGCCAGGTCCGGCCGTTGGCGCGGGCCGAACACGGTGAAGAACCGCAGGCAGGTCATGCCCAGGCTGTGCAGGTGCGCGTAGCTGTGGCAGATCAACTCGCCGGCCTTCTTCGTCGCGGCGTACGGGCTGATCGGGTGGTCGACCGGGTCGTCTTCGGAGAACGGCGTCTTCTCGTTGTTGCCGTACACACTCGAACTCGACCCGAATATGAATCGCGTCGCGCCGTGCGCCACGGCCGCGTCCAGCAGGTTGACCGTGCCGTCGAGGTTGACGGCCGTGTACAGCGCTGGGTCTTCGATGCTCGGCCGAACGCCAGCCATGGCGGCGAGGTGAATGACAGCCCGCGGCTTGTGCGTCTCGAACGCGTGCAACACGCCGTCACGATGACGGATGTCCGCCTCAACAAACGACCACCGGTCGTGACCCATGAAGGGTTCGGTGTTCGCACGTTTAACCTGCGGTGAGTAGAAGTCGCAGTAGTTGTCCAGCCCAATGACATGAACGCCGGCGTCGAGCAGACGCTGCGTCAGATGCGAGCCGATGAAGCCGGCCGCGCCGGTGACCAGCACTTTGTCGATCGGCGATTGTTGATTGTCTGTCTGTGTGGATTCGGGCACAGCGGGTGGCTCGGAAGCAAATGTTGGGGCGGTGGGAGCAGGGCTTCAAAGGATCCGGGCCTTCGGAAAGGCCCGGCTTGGGTGTGCAGCATCACGACCGGTCGAAGAACTAACCGCCCGGTCTCTCATTCAATCGGCGATTGGCGGAGTGAAATCGACAATGAAGTTCAATCCGCCATCGCCTTCGGCTTGTTTTTCCAGGGGTCGTCCTGACGGAGCGTTTCGAGGTATCGGCCGTGCACGCTGTTCATCGTGCGACGCACGGCGCCGGTGAGCAGTTGGACGCATTCGTCGCCGGGGTAGGCGGCGTCGACCTTGTCGAGGTTCTCAGCCATATTGCCCGGTCGTTCATCGTCTGTGTGACCTGTCCCGTTGCCGTTGCCGCGGTAGAGCGTGCGGTACGCGTCTTTCAGGTTCCGCAACTGCTCGTCGGGGAACCGGTGCCGCGCCAGGCCTTTCGTATTCAGCCCGCGAACACGCCCCGGGCTGCCCTCGACGAGCACAAACGGCGGGACGTCGTGAACGATGCGCGACATGCCGCCGATGTATGCGTACTCGTTCACTGTCACGAAATGGTGGAACGCCGCGTAGCCGCCGATCGCCGCGTGGTCTTTCACGTGGATATGACCGGCGAAGCCGACATTGTTCGCAATTACGACGTGGCTGCCGATGATGCAGTCGTGCGCGACGTGGCAGGCGACCATGATCAGGTTGTCGTTGCCGACCTTCGTCACGCCGCCGCCGTTGCCGGTGCCGCGGTGGATGGTGACCAACTCGCGGATGTCGTTGTGGTTGCCGATGATCAACTCGGTCCGCTCGCCGTGGAACTTCAGGTCCTGCGGGTCGGCCCCGAGCACGGCCTGTGGCCAGATCGTGTTGCCCTCGCCGATCGTCGTGGGGCCGAGCACCGTCACGTGGCTGACCAGCTTCGTCCCGCTGCCGATCTTGACGCCTGCGCCGACATGGCACAGCGGCCCGATGATCGCGTCTTCGGCGACCTCGGCCTTGGGGTCAACAACGGCGGTGGGGTGAACCTTGGGCATTGGCGATTGTCGATTTCCGATTGATGGTGCCTCTCAAGCCCTTGTCGCTAGTCGCTCGTGGCTCGTCGCTTCTGCCGATCGACAATCGGCATTCGCAAATCGGCAATGAATCTCTCACTCACTCTTCATCATCCACCAACATGAACTTCACCTCGGCCTCGGCCACGAGGTTTTCGCCCACGTAGGCCCGGCAACGCATATGGGCGATCCGGCTCCGGACCCGCACAGACTCCGCCTCCAATACTAGCTGGTCACCCGGTGTGACGGGCTTTCGCAGCTTGACGCGATCCAAGCTCAGCAGCACAGCCAACTTACCGGTGTGCTCCAGCGATTGGCCGATCAGCACGCCCGATAACTGCGCCATCGCCTCCACGACCAGCACGCCGGGCATGATCGGCGTGCCCGGGTAATGCCCCTGGAAGAATGGCTCGTTGATCGTCACGTTCTTGATGCCCACCGCACGCCGCGCCCCGTCCAATTCGACCACGCGGTCGACCAGGAGCATCGGGTAGCGGTGGGGCAGCATCTTGGTCAGCCTGCGGATGTCGAAGACCGGCCGCTCGATCGCCAGCGTCTTGTGCCGCTGGGCCTGGTGCTGGCGGATGAGCTTGCGGACCAGCGCGTGGTTCAACGCGTGGCCGGACTTGTAAGCGAAGATTCGCCCGTGGATCGGCGCGCCCAGCAGGTACAGGTCGCCGATCAGGTCAACGATCTTGTGCCGCACGGGCTCGTCCGTGTAGCGCAAGCTGTTGCCGCCCAATGGGCCTTCGTCGCCTAGCACGAGCATGTCCGCGGCCGTCAGGTGCGAAGCCAACCCGCGCGACCGCAACTCCATCGCCTCGCGCTCGAGGCAATACGTCCGCGCCGGTGCGATCTCGTCGGCGTAGTTGCCGTTGGAAAAATCAAACGCGCGGACCTGTCGGCCGATCACCGTGTCCACGCCGTAGTCCAGGTCGTAGATGACCTGCATGTAAGGTTCGGGGCAGGGCGTCGCCACGATCATCGCGTCGCCGTTCTTCACCACGACCGGCTCGTTGATGATCAACGCCTGACGCGGCGCGTCGACGGAATCGATCCCGACCTGCTTCAGCGCGTCGAGGTACGGCTTGGCAGAGCCGTCGAGCGCGGGCAGTTCCGGGCCGTCCATCTCGATGATCGCGTTGTCGACGGCGAGGCCCGCCAGCGCACTCAACGCGTGCTCGCAGGTGTCGATCGTCACGTCGCCGTTGCGCAGGCAAGTCCGACGCGGGCGCTTCACGACGTGCTGAATGTTGGCCGGCACGCGCGCGTTGCCGCGGTCGGTCCGGATGAACACGATCCCGTGGTCGGCCGGCGCGGGCTTGAATGTCACCGTCGCCGGCTCGCCCATGAATAGACCCGGGCCGGAGATCGTGGATTCGCCCGCCAGCGTCGTTTGATTCGCGTTTTCGCTCTTGAGTACCAAGCTTGGTAGTTATCGTCGAGGTTCGGTGGCCAAGTCCAACCCGATTCTAGGCTCCCTGCCCGTTGCGGCTTAGCGCCCACACCGCTTGCGGCTTAGCGCGATACCCGACGCCCCCAACACCCGCACCCAATCGAACACAACACCACCCACCCGACCCGATAACCCCCCAGCCTACAATCGCCGATGATCCGCCGAGCCACGGTCGCCGACGTCCCCGCCATGGGCAGCATCATCAACGCTGCGGCCGAGTACGGCCTGATGCTCCACCGTTCGCAGGCCTATTTGTTTGAGAACGTCCGCGACTTCCAAGTCGCCGTCGACGACGACGACGCCTCGCAGGTCGTCGGTGTCTGCGGCCTCGCCGTCGTCTGGGCCAACATCGCCGAGGTCTACGCGCTGGCCGTCGCGCCGTCGCAACGCGGCAAGGGCATCGGCGCGGCGCTCGTCCGCGCTGCGCTGGAAGACGCACGTGAAGTCGGCATCCCGCGAGTCATGTCGTTGACCTACGAACAGCGGTTCTTTGAATGGCTCGGCTTCAGCGTGGTCGACCGCCAGACGCTGCCGCTCAAGGTCTGGTCGCAGTGCATCCATTGCATGAAGAACGACGCCTGCGACGAGATCGCCATGATCCACGTGCTCGAGGGCGTGCCTGAACCCAAGGTCGAAACACCGCCAACCGGCAATGCTGACGCGTCGTCGTTCGATGTCCCCGTCCCGATCACGATCGGTCAGCCCTCCGCAACGCACGACGGCCGACGACCCAAGATGGACGAGGCCCCGTGAGTGACGCCGCGCACGCATGGACGCAACGCCTGATCCAAGCCGACGCGCTGCACGCGATCGAGCAGCGATTGAACGCGCAAGGCAAGGCCGTCGCCCGCGGCGTCCACGGCTCGAGCACGACCCTGGTCACCGGCGCGTTGGCCGTCCGCATGCGACGCCCGTTCCTCCTGGTCGTCGCGCACCTCGACGACGCCGACGACGCGCTCGACGACCTGCAGCTGTTCAACCGTTCAGGCGCGGGGCTTGCCCCGCCCTTCAAGACCAACCGCTTCGGCGCACTGGAAGTCCTCCCCGGCGAGTCCAACGTCAGCCTCGAACTGTTGGCTGAACGCCTCGCCGTCGTCGAACACCTGACCCAGCCCGACCTCGACGTCACGCACTGCCCGCCGCTGATCGTCGCGCCGATCCAGGCGCTGATGCAATCCGTCCCCGACCCGCGCACACTCGCTCAGTTCCAGCGCACCGTCGCCGTCGGCGACGCGCTGCCGCCGGCCGAACTGTTCGACTGGCTCGACCGCGCCGGCTACACCCGCAACGACGTGATCGAACAGCCCGGTGACTTCGCCACCCGCGGCGGCATCATCGACCTCTACCTCCCGTCGCCCGGCGGCATCCCCAACGCCGTCGGCCCAGCCGCCGTCCGACTCGATTACTTCGGCGACGACATCGACGCCATCCACCTGATCAACACCGACACGATGGGCTCCGGCGACAAGGTCGACCGCGTCCAGATCGTCGGCGCGTCGGTCGACCGCATCCAATCCGACGACGACACGGTCAACCTGATCAAACTCCTGCCGCGTGACACGATCGTCGTCCTTAACGAAGTGCTCGAACTCTCCGAGCAGGCCCGCGGTTATTACGAACGACTCACCGACGCCCGCGGCATCTACGGCTCCGACGCCGTGCTGAAACACCTCACCCAACGGCCGCACGTGCAGGTCAATCAATACAGCGCCACCGCGCCCAACGCCGACGTCGTCGAACTGCCCGTCCGTCCCCTCCCGTCCTTCGCGCAGGACGCCGCCGAGGCTGTCAAGGAAGTCGCCGCGCTCGCCGACGAACAACAGGTCACCGTCCTCTGCCAGCAACCCGCCGAACGCGAACGACTCCAGGAACTGCTCGACGAACACGCACCGGGTAACAACGGCGCACTCGACCTCGAAGTGGGTTACTTGCATCGGGGCTACGTCTGGGACGATTCGGATAGGGCCCAAAGGGTCAAGTCACCAAGCGACCAAGGGGGAAGAAGCAACCAAGGATCCAAGCCACCAAGCGATCAAGGGCAAAACAGTGACGACCCTTCCCCTCCGACTTCGCCACTCGCCACTCGCCACTCGCCACTCGCCATTCATCTGCTTCCCCACCACGAGCTTTTCCACCGCTACCACACCCGCCGTCGCATCCGCCGCGTTACATCGACGATGTCCGGCTCGCCCGACGCGGCCCGCGACGCGTTCTTTGATCTCGAACCGGGCGACTACGTCGTTCACGTCGAACACGGCGTCGCGCGTTTCAAAGGCCTCAAAGCCATGCGGCGCAGCGGCAAGCAGGAAGACTTCCTGACGCTCGAGTTCGCCGGCAACGCGCTGATCCACGTCCCCGCGACGCGCATCGACCTGGTGCAGAAATACGTCGGCGGCTTCGAGGGCAAGCCGCCGCTGTCGTCGATCGGCGGCAAGCGTTGGAAGAGCCAGAAGGAGGCCGTCGGCGAAGCCGTTAAGGAACTCGCCGCGCAGATGATCCAGATTCAAGCGGCCCGCGCATCGCTGCCCGGCACGCGCTTCCCGCCCGACACCGCTTGGCAGGCCGAGTTCGAGGCCGAGTTCCCCTACGACGAAACCGAAGACCAACTCGCCGCCATTGCCGCCATGAAAAAGAGCATGGCCGACGAACAGCCGATGGACCGCCTCATCTGCGGCGACGTCGGGTTCGGCAAGACTGAGGTCGCCATCCGCGGCGCTTTCAAGGCCGTCGAGTTCGGCAAGCAGGTCGCCGTGCTCGTCCCCACAACAGTCCTGGCCGAGCAACACGAACGCACCTTCCGCGACCGTATGGCGGATTACCCGTTCCGCATCGAGTCCCTCAGCCGATTCAAGACCGCCAAGCAGCAGAAGGCGATCCTCAAAGACGTCAAGGAGGGCAAGGTCGATATCGTCGTCGGCACTCACCGCCTGCTCAGCAAAGACGTGCACTTCGCCGACCTCGGGCTGGTCATCATCGACGAGGAACAACGATTCGGCGTCGAGCACAAGCAACGCCTGTTGCAATTCCGACTCACCGCTGACGTGCTGACGTTGAGTGCCACACCGATCCCGCGCACGCTGCACATGGCCATGCTCGGCCTGCGTGACATCTCCTCGCTCTCGACCGCGCCGCTGGACCGCCGCGCCATCGTCACCGAGGTCGCGCCATACGACGAGGGCCGCATCAAACAGGCCATCCACCGCGAACTCAACCGCGACGGTCAGGTCTTCTTCGTTCACAACCGCGTGCACAACATCCGCTCCGTCGCCAACGACATCCGCCGACTCGTGCCCAAGGCCCGCATCGCCGTCGGACACGGCCAAATGCCGCCCCGCGAACTCGAACAGGTCATGTTGCAGTTCATGCGGCGCGAGGTCGACATCCTCGTCTCGACCACCATCATCGAGTCGGGTATCGACATTCCGTCGGCCAACACCATGCTTATTAATCAGGCCGACCATTTCGGCCTCGCCGAGTTGCATCAGTTGCGCGGCCGCGTCGGTCGTTACAAGCACCGGGCGTATTGCTACCTGCTGCTGCCGCAGGACCGACCCATCACCGACGTCGCCGCGCGTCGCCTCAAGGCCATCGAGCAATACGCCATGCTCGGCGCGGGTTTCAAGATCGCCATGCGCGACCTGGAAATCCGCGGCGCGGGCAACCTGCTGGGCGCCGAGCAGTCCGGCCACATCGCGGCCGTCGGCTACGAGATGTATTGCAACATGCTCGAAGAGGCCGCGCACCGTTTGCGTGACGCCGGTTATGTCGAACCAGTCAGGCCGCACCTGGAACTGCCCATCGTCGGCCGAATCCCCGCCAACTACATCGCCTCGGCCAAGCACCGCATGGAGACTTACAAGCGGCTCAGCCGGGCGATGACCCGCAACCAGGTGCAGGCCGTCGCCAACGACCTGACCGACGCGTACGGCGACCCGCCCGACGCGACGCAGGCCCTGATCGACCTGACCGAAATCCGCGTGCTCGCCGGCGCGCTGCAGGTCGAGGGCATCAAGCTCGAAGGCTCCGACCTGATCTTCCGCGCACGTCACGTGCCAACGCTTGAGCCGTTGCTCCGCGGCGCGCCCGGCCGAACGACGTTGATCGACGACCGCACCGTTTACTGGCGGCCGCCGAGCAATTACCTCGAACCGCCGTCGACCCTGCTCGCCGTCCTGCGCAAGCTGCTGACCGTGCCGGACGACGCACCGTCGCCTGTCTCCGCCGCCACGTCGTAATGACTTCGTCATGTCGCACGTTGTGATCTATCAACCGTCGATCCCACCCAACACGGGCAACATCGCCCGACAGTGCGTCGGCATGAACATGCGCTTGCACCTGATTAGCCCGTGCGCCTTCAATCTCGACGACAAGGCCGTGCGACGCGCGGGCCTCGACTACTGGGAGCACCTGGACCTGACCGTCCACGACTCGGCCGACGCATTCCTCGACTGGCTCGGCGACCGCGAACCCTGGCTGGTCACGAAGTTCGGCCAAGTCCGCTACGACCAGGCCGACTACGCCGCCGACGACGTGCTCATCTTCGGCAACGAACTGAAAGGCCTGCCCGACGCCTGGATCGAACGTTGGCCGACGCGCACCGTCGTCATCCCGATCCTCGGGTCGATCCGCAGCTACAACCTGGCCAACGCCGCGGCCATCGTCATGGCGCAGGCGTGCCTCACAAGCGGCGGTTACGACACGTGATTGCTCGGTCATTGTCACGCCCGCTTCCGGTTAAACATCCACTGCCCGCGCGACTCAATTACTTGCTTGTAAACCTGAGCGTCCGCGTCCGCGAAGCAACAAAACGTCACACGCTGCGGCAGATCGGCTTGGGTGAGCCAACCGAGCACGTGGCCGAACGCGATCTTCGCGGCCCGTTCCTTGGGGAAGCGGTAAACGCCCGTGCTGATCGCGGGGAACGCGACGGACGCCGCGCCAACGTCACGCGCCAACTCCAGGCTGCGCGTGTAACACGACGCCAGCAGCACGTCCGAAGGCGTGTTGCCCAGCGACATCGCCTCGTCGTCGTGCGCGTCGCCCCAGATCGGCCCAACGGTGTGAATGATGTGCCGGATGCCGCGTGCTTCCAGGTCGAACGCCGGCGACGCCTTGGCCAATCCGGTCGGGCAGCCGCCTAACGACCTGTTGTGCTCGAGCAGTCTTGGCCCGGCCGCCCGGTGGATCGCCCCGTCTACGCCGCCGCCGCCCAGCAGGCTTTCATTCGCGGCGTTCACGATCGCGTCAACCGCCAGCGTCGTGATGTCCGCCACGGTGATCTCGATGCGGTCCAGCGCGGCGTCGTGATCGTTTGGTGGCATGACATTTATCCCCGGTTCGTCAGCCCTCGCGCATCGACACCGGCCGATCGAGCAGTTCCTTTAGGATGATCGCCTGACGCAAACCATCGCGCGTGATGCGCAGCTTGCCCTTGCGCACGTGCGCGATCGCGTAAGGCGTGTCGGCGTCCGGCACGTGACGGTGGACCGTGCTCATCCCCGTGTCCAGGTCGACGTGCGGGTCGTCTTCATCGACTAGCGTCACGCCCTGACCCAGCCGGCTGCCCGGCGCGGGCCGATCTTCAATCGAACTGAGCCGACGCTGCCGCTGCTCGGCCTGCTGCCGTCGCGCGGCCTCTTCCTGCGCGCGTTGCTGCGCGGCCAACTGCCGTCGACGTTCAATCTCCGTTTGTCGGCGGCGCGCCTCCTCGGCTGCGCGGGCTCGTTCCTGTTCCGCGGCCTGCGCCTGTCGACGCATCGCCTCAGCCCGTTCCGCCTGCGCGCGACGTTGCGCTTCCAATTGCTGCCGCTCGCCCATCGATGTGTCCGGCCCCAGCGGCGGGGCGCTCGGCCGACTAGCCTGTCCGCCGCCCTGTCCGCCCACGCGCGCCTGACGTCGCCGCGCCAACTCCTCCAACTGCGCACGACGACGCGCCGCCAACTCGTCCGCCGTCGGCGAACCGCCGCCCGCCTGACCGCGCGGCGTTGTTCGTCCGGCCCCGCCGCCCGTCGTCCGACCGGCCGACCCTCCGCCCTGGTTCGGTCTCTTCGCTGTCGCGTTCTTGATCGCGCTGCCGATCACCATGATGATCACGATGACCGCGAACAACTCCTGAATAAACCCAAGCGTGATCGGCATCCATGTGGTCATGTGCGTGCTCCTGCGTCGTGGTGCTCGCTCGGCTAGGTCAGTGTATCCGATGCCGCCATGTCAAACACGGGACGATCCGACCCGCCATTCCCATCATCGGTTCGTTCCCCGCCCTCAAGCCGACGAATCGAAACGCCGAACGTCTGTTCCAACAAGTCCTCGCGCAGCACGTCCCGCCACGGACCAGCCGCGATCAGCCGACCGCCGTCCAGCAGCCAAACGTCGTCGGCGTACCTCGCCGCCAGGTTCAGGTCGTGCACGACGATCAGCACAGCCAGTCCGCGTTGCGTCATGTCGCGCAGCATCCGCATCGTCGCGTGCAGATGTCGCAGGTCCATCGCGCTGCCCGGCTCGTCCAGCAGCATGACCCGCCCGCGACCCGCCGACTGCGCTACCGCTCGGGCCAACATGACCCGCTGCTGCTGCCCGACCGAAAGGGCCGTAAACGGCTCACCCCGCAGGTCGTTCAAGGCGCACGCGTCGATCGCCGCATCGACGGCAGAACGCGACGCGGCGTCCATCCCCAGTCGGATCATCCCGCGCATCGCGAACCGGCCCATCGCCACGACCTGCTCCACGTTGAAACCCAACGCCGCGCCCGATCGCTGGGGCACGTAGCTGACCCACGCCGCCCGCGTCGCCGCCCGCAACGACCGCACGTCTTGTCCGTCGATGCTTACCGACCCGCTCGCCGGGTCGAGCTGACCCAGCATCAACCGCAACAGCGTCGTCTTCCCCGCCGCGTTCGGCCCAACCAACGCCGTCACCCGCGCAGCCCGCAACTCGGCCGATACGTCGGCGATCACGTCCCGATCCGGCGCATACCCGAACCGCAGTCCGTTCAGCACCATCACCGGCTTGTCCGCGCCGTCACTCATCAAAAGGCGTCCCGAGTCACAGTCATGCCATCGTAGTGAAGCAACCCAATAAGCCGGGTCTGTCCGCAGACTCGGATCATCCGACTCTTCCGAGTCCCCCATTCCCACACCCCTTCGACGCCCCACACCCCGCCCCCATGTCAGGTTGGCGAGTCTCCCCCTCCCAAACCCCACCGAAACCGGCGACAACACACGACCCAACAAGCCTTTACCGTTCTGTGGCGTGTTTGTCACCCCGACACACCAAACCTGCGGCACAAGCCGCAACGGGCGATGACGTGTCAGGCCGGACAACAACCCGACACACCCTGACGCCGCAGCCGCCGTCGCGGTTTGGCATGCCACACATTGAATGAGACGATCCGTCACGGACGGGGGGCATTGGCCGGCAACGCGCGCACATACTTGAAGGGGTGAGCGCGTTCACCCCTACGTTTGTAAGTCAAAACCCTTCGTTGTTCGTCACCCTTCCCAGCACACGCCGTGCGCACACACCCGTCGCTTCCCGAACCGATTGAAACTTGCGCGCTTCGCAAACATCACCCCAAGCAGACACGGCCTGTCACGACACCGCCAGAACCGTTCAGGTCTGGACGTGCCCATGGATTAACATGACTGTCATGCAAGCAGAAGTCCTTTCGCCGCTGTCACTGGACGAGGAGGCGTTGCTCTGTTCCGGCATTTGGGAAAACAGGCTGGGTTGGTTCCCGGTTGTCGGCTGGTTGATCGCCGGCCTGATGCAGGCCGGCCGACTCGAGCGGGCCATCCTGGCGGTCCACGACCAATTGGAGCGGCGGGACTGCTTTCCGACCGAGGCATGGGACGACGTCGGCGTCGCGTCGGCCGACGCGGAGCGGGTCGCTTTGGCGATCGCCGACCGACTGGCATTGCCCAACCACCACTTCCTGCCCGAAGACCCACTCCGCCTTTTGCTGCTAGACATAGACAGTCTGGGATACCTTGAGGCGAAGTTTGCCATCGGGGAAGAACTGGGGGTCGAAGTCGAGATCAGCGAAAGGCTTTTCCACAGCACGTTTGGTGACTTCGTCCGCCACGTCTGCGCAAACTGGACGCCGGACGCCGCGATGCGGTCGTCGGCCGAGGGTTGAACGCAGCGTCGCCCTGGGTTGGATCTCTGCTCTGGGCTGTCGTCTGCTCAGGCCGGTTGAGAATGGGTCGCTTTCGGTTATTCTTCTTCGCTATGTCATCCGCCGTCGACGCACTAAGACGGAAAGGCCGAGCAGCGCCAGCGAAGCGGTGGCAGGCTCAGGGACGATTGGGTCACTCTCGACTTCCAGGTGGTTCCAGACATTCCAATCCCAGAATGCCGTTCCACCCGGATTGACCGGAAACATCGTCGTCGTGCCAGCCTCGTCCAACCGGATCGCGACCACCTGTGACAAGTCGAACCCAAGGGTCGGGTCTTCGAAGTAGAGAAAACCGCTCTGGTTCATCGGGTTGTCGGGATCGATCCAGTAGTCCGTCCAGCCGAACACGGGACTGGGCAGGAACCAACCCGCGGAGCCGCCGTTGGCATCGATCAATTCGAGCGAGATGTCCCAGATCGGCGGAAGCGGGGGAGGCGTTCCCGGCGGGAAGCCCGGCACACCGACTGAGAAGTGGATCGTCGTGCCCCTGAGATCGGGGTCGACACCGTACACATACTCCCACGCGGCGATGTTCAGGTTCTCCGGCGGTGCGCTCATGTTGGCGGGATTCCACTCCATCAACAGCGCGTCGTGGGTCTGGCCGTTCAGCGTCACCGGGCCGATCGCCTCGATGTTTGAATCCACCAATTCAAAGGGTGAGCCTTGCTGGGTGTAAAACTCTTGCGCGGCGCCGGTGAGTCCGTCCGCCGCTTGCACAGCCCTGATTTGTGCACCCCCAGGTAGCGTGCCCGGCCCGGCGATGTTCCACGGAACACCGCCCTCACCCACCCTGAAAGTCGGCAATGCCTGGGCCGGGTTGAAGCCACCGGCAAGCACAACACCGACGACCACCAACGTCACTCGGGAATGGATGCGCGTCTGCATGATTCACCTCGCGTGTTAGATGGGCCTCACTTCCCTGAACCTTCAAGTGGACAGTCAATTGCCACACCTTCAATATATTGATCGTTGGGTAGAGCAGTAAAGAGCTCGATCGCCTAATCGAGCATGGGGTCCACCATGATTGAAAAGCTTCAAAGGGCCTGTACTGTCACTAATGACCTGTGAGGCGACATCGATTCGTCATCGTCGGGGTAGCCGGTTGGCGGGATGCGGTCGTCGGCTGAAGGCTGACGCCAACGTCGTGACGAACTTGCATGTGTAGTGGGGTTGATCGCACGCCCGAAATCCCGCTGCCCGCGGCTTCGCCTCGGCCATGTGGTGACAGCCGTTACACGGCCGCGCGATGGTGGACTGACCGCCTCCGACCTGAGTCACGAAGAGTCGTTGCAACAGGCGCACGCGCACGCGCCACAACACGAGTAACGCTGTATGGAACTCGGAGCCCTCATCCTGTTTACGGATCGTTTGGACGAGGTGGTCGCCTTCTACCAGGCGATCGGCGCGCCGCTGGAGATCGAAGACCACGAAGACGGCGTGCCGCACTTCGCCTGTGACTTGGGCCCGGTTCACTTCGCGGTGTTCGAAGGAACGGACGGCAAGCCGCCCCCGTCCCGCGCGGCCGGCGGGACGATGCCGGCTTCGTCGTCGCTTCATTAGATCGCGCGCTCGAAGCGCTTCAAGCCCAAGGCGCCAATATCGTTCAGCCGCCGACCGAATACCCCTGGGGTCCAAGATTGCTCGTCGAAGACCCGGACGGGCGGACGGTCGAGGTGTGCGAGCGAAGGGCGTAGTTTCGCGACGTGTTGGTAACGATCCGCGTGGCTGGGGTTGACGCTTGGGTCAACCCCGGCCGAGTAATGATCGACGTTCTCGTTTCAGCGATGGTCGGTCACGCTGCGTCGGGCCGAGCCGGCGTTGCTCAAAGCAGCAGCCGCAGCCACACGCCGAACGACAGTATTGCCGCTCCGGGAAGCGTGAAATCTGCAAGCAATGGTCACTCGGGCTTGGAGTCGCGAGGGAGGCGTTATACTGGCAACCGAGGAGTCCCGACGGTGTCGTCGGGCGAAGCCTCGCTATGGGAAATGTCGGCTAGGAGATTCAACGATGACACTGACTCAAAGATGGTCCGTCAACGTGATGGCATTGGCAGCTTGCGCAATCTTGAGCGCCGAACTTTCCCCCGCGAACGCAACCGTGCTGACGTTTGAAGGGACAGGCACAAACATCAATATTCCCAACACTTTCGGTGATAACATTGCCGCCGCGGAAACCGGCATCAGCGTTGTCAACGGAACGACGCCCAACATCGACTTGACATGGTCTTCGTCGGGTGGCACCTGGCAGTTCTATAACGACGCCGAGTGGACCGGGGCGGCGCAACTCGACAACTTCCAGACGGGCAATCAATTCGACTTGACATTCACGCCTGATGCCGGTTTTGGTGTGAACGTCGACTCATTCGTTTTCGACGACTACGCCGGCTTCGCCGCCGGCAACACGTTCGACTGGACATTGTTCCAGAACGACGCCGCGGGACCGGTCATCGCATCCGGCAGCGAGGTGACCGCCAACGGACAGAATCTCGCCGTGGCCACCGGCATGGGCGCCCCCTTCGCAGGTCCTGTGCTGTTGCGCATCGAGGATACGACCCCCGGCGGCAGCGGGGCTGATCAGGCGGTGGACTCGATTTCGTTCACTCAGGCCGCTACTCCCGTCGGGCCGTTGACCGGTTTCAATCTCATCGACAACCCCGACGCAGAAACCCCGCCAACCACACCCAATGGTGTCAACCTGGTTGTGCCCCTCTGGGACGACGCCGGTCCTGCCACCCAACAGGAATTCAATCTGGATTGGTGGGGCTCCAATGCCCCTGGCCCGGAATTCGGGAACGCCTTTTTCTATGGCGGCCCCAACAACGCGCAGTCGACGCTCACCGATCTCATTGACGTGTCCGCGTTGGCCGCTTCGATTGACAGCGGTGAGGTCACCTTTGACCTTGCCGGGTTCTTTGGTGGTTGGCAAGGCCAAGATGACAACGCCACGCTGACCGCAACGTTTCTTGACGATGCCAATCAGACACTCGGCTCGACCACCATCGGCGGTTTCCTGGCCGCCGATCGGGGAAGCCAATCCATCTTCCTGCCCGATTCGGACACCGGCCTCCTGCCCGCCAATACGCGATCCGTTGAATTGACGCTGACCTTCACCCGGACAGGCGGCGGATTCAACGACGGTACGGCTGACAACCTGTCGTTCGTCCTCACAGGCCCCGCGCCGATCCCCGAGCCGGCCACCGCGACGCTCACAATGCTCGGCCTCGGCGGATGTCTGATGCGGCGCCGTCGTCAGACGGCGTAGTAACGACATGGCCGCGTACCACGTTGTGGTCGTCAGCCGAAGGGCGACGGCAGAGTCGTGCCGGACGTGATTGAGCGACCGGGTGATCGCACGCAACTGATATCGCACTGTCTGCGGCGTCGTTTCGGCTGGGTGTTGGGACTCAGCTGATTCCGTCCCGTCCCGAGGCCCAACGGGCCGGCCAGACGAAAGGCCAGGGCAAGTGCAGCGCAGCGGAACGTCGCCCTGGGTTGGATTGGTGATTTGCCATCAAGCCCTGTAAGGGCGACACGAATCGGCCGGCGCTCGGTCACCAAGCCGACCTCGCTCTGCCCTGGGCTGTCATCGGGTCGGCCCGGTGGGCCTGAGGAGAGGGGGCGTGCGCACGGGGGACGCAAAGATCAATGCGTGTCGATCCCTTGGGTTGGTATTCTGCTCGCATCCGAACTGAGGCTTGCAAGGTCATTGCCGCAGGCGAACTCCAAATCTGAATGGGCTACGCTCCTGCGGCCCGGGTTACTACCTCGCCGCATTCGGGACAAGTCACAGCATCAGGATTGCCTCGCAAGTCGTAACGGCAGGTTGGACAGAGTTGGTCGGTGTTTGATTTCCGACGGATTGTGTAAAGCCGCACGAGTGCCAGTATGGCTGGAAATGAAACGATCAAGTATGTAATGATCGTTTCGATCACGTCGCTCCAGTAATACAGAGCAATGCCGTAGCCGGTCGGTACCGTTCGTAAGGAGCACATGGCGACTCTCGCGACAACCAGCGTGATTGACACAGGCAGGGTGGTGAGCGCGTAGACCCCAAGTAGGACCTGGGCATTCCGACTGGGTTGACGTGGATAGAACCCGAATGGCGCGAGAAGGGCCAGAGCAGTGAGCAAAGGGATTGGATTGACTCTGTCCAGCCACAACCACACAACAGCCTTGTCCGGTACCATCGCCCAATCAATGTCCTGCGGAAGGATGGACACATCACCGAGCACGTTGCTTACCACCGCTACGACACCGAACGTGATGTATAGCAACGTCAGGTGGCCGACTATTCGCCAAATCATCGCACCGGCCCCATATGGAAGAACGCGTGTTAGCTTAACACCGCGGCATTCCTTCTGTCGGTGTCGTCGACGCCGAGCCTTTGCCACAGCCACCAACCTCTTCTTGACGTACGATTGCACATGCGTCGCCCTCCATCCGTTTGCGTCGTCCTGTTCACACTCCTGATCGCCTCGGGCTGTTGCGCGCAACCCGCGCGTGATGCCAACGCCATCGCCCTCCGCCCCGGCATGCCCGCGTTGCGGGACGTTGCCGTGCCGTTGTTGCACATCAAACTGCCGGACGGGAACACGATGAAGACGGGGTTGTCCGTGTCGCCGCGGGAGGCGTATCGGTGGGTGTTTGAGCCTGGTTCGGGGGCGGGTCCGGGGGCGGTGAAGAGTGGTGCGGCGAACGACAAGTCGGCGACGCGGCGGGTTGAGATTGATGTGGCGACGGACGACACGTGCGAGGCTGACCGGATCGAGATGACCGTGTGGGACTGGCACAATCGGCCGATCGCTCGGCGGGCATGGGATCGCAAGGCGACCGAACCGGAGGCGGGGGCCAATGCGCAAGGCATTCCGGGGGCGGGAGTTGATGAGCGTGTTTCACTCGACGTGGCGGGGCAGGGCGTTTATCTGTTGACGTTTGACGGTCGGCAGGGGGACAAGACGTTGTTTCGGCTGGTGCGGTCGTTCGCCGTCGCGCCGCGGAACGACCCGTCAGCCTGGGTCAGTTACAAGGCGAGCAGCACAGAAAAACGTGACCGGTTCTTCGTCGGCCTGTGCAGCTTCCCGGGTCGCATGCACTGGACGCGCGACGGGCAGACGGTGCACCCGCCGGACATGACCGAACAGTCGGCCCGCGAGTTGGACGCGGAGCTGTCCGCCCGGCTCGGCGTACAGATCGCGCGCGTTGACGTGTCAATGAGCATGTACCCGCCGAAGGATGGAGGCGGCGAGCCGCGCATTGACGCGGCGCGGATGGACGCGTCGGTCGCGGCGTTCACGTCGCGTGGTTTGAAACTCGACCTGCAACTGATGAACCCGCCGGACTGGGCGATCGCGCCGAAGTATGCAGGCGTGAAGTCGAACCTCTGGCGGTACCCGCACCGCGACGACGTGTACGAGCGGTACGTCGATGAGTTGGTCACGCGGTACGGCAAGCACGCGGCATTCGTGCAGGTGTTCAACGAGCCGGACCAGCCGTTGTTCTGGTCGGGCGAGCCGAGCGAGTTTGTGCACATGTTCGACCTGGCGTCGCGCGTCGTGCGACGACGCTTGCCCGACACACCGATCACGAACGGTGGGTACGCGTTTATCAAGCCGGAGTTGACCCGCTATTTCGCGAAGCAACTGAAGGGCAAACTCGACCTGGTTTCGTACCACTCGCACGGCAACCTGCGCGAGTTGCGCCGCGACTTTGTCGAGGCTCGGCTGATCCATCGCGAGGCCGGCTACGAGTCGCCGCGGTTCATCAACACGGAGACGGGCTACGCGGCCTGGCGGCTTGACCAGGAACGGGCGCAGGCGATCGCCGTGTTGCAGAAGTTGCTTTATTGCTGGGCGCACGGCGACGAGGGCGTGTTGCTGTTCTGCTCACGCATGACCAGCGGCCCGGCCCGCAACGACCGTGACTTCGGTCTGTATGACTACAACTTCTGCCCCCGCTTCGCTTACGGCGCGGTCGCGTCGTTCATGAAGACGTTCGCGTCAGCTCGTTTTGAGCGCGTGCTGGTCGAGAAGGGCGGTCTGCACGTCTACGCGTTCGACACGCCCAGCGGCAAGGTCGTGTCCGTATTCACGACGGGCGAGCCGAAGCGCGTGTCGCTGACGAGCGACAGCAGGTCGTCGAGCGTCATCGGGCCGATGGGGCATGTGCTGCAAAAGAACGACGCCGGCAGTGTGACACTGTCGGCGTCGGCATACCCGAAGTATGTGGTGTTCGACGGCGCGGGTGCGGTTCGTGTGAGTGATTGAGATGGAGGCGCGCTAAGCCGCGAGCGGCTGGGCGGGGGCCGAAACGTCTGCGAATCGCTTTCGTCATCTCTGACCCGCCCTCGCGGGGCAATCTCGGTGACGTGGGTCGGCCTGAATCCGGCCGGATGTCAAATCAGGCAATCTGGGAATGGCCGTTTCCTGCCGGCCTGGTCGTTCATTTCGGTGCACGGTTTGTTGTTGGCGAAACATCGAGATCGAATCGAGACTCGTGCATCTCATGCTGTTAGTATGTAGCCGAAGGCGGTCGTTCGATCCGCTCGGTCAGGTCGGAGAATGTGCAGATTGATTCGAGAGGCCAACACCCATTGGAGAGACCGATGAAACGCATCCAGTTGATCGCATTGGTTGTCGCGTGCATGAGCATGTTGATCGGGATCGGGCAGTCGCAGGCTGCGCTGGTCGCGCACTACGACCTGGGGGTGGACGCGTCGGACACGACCGGCAACCACAACGGCGCGGTCGTCGGCGGGTCGGTCAACTTCGGCCAAGTCGGCGGCGGTATCGGGACGGGCCTGTCGGCTGATTTCCCGAACAACGGTCACATCGACGTGCCGCACAGCCCGGCCATCAACCCGACCGACTTCACGGTCACGCTGTGGGCTCGGCCGACCGCGGTGGGCGGCACGCACCGATCGCCGATCACGAGCCGCGACGAAGCGAACGGCGCGGCCAACCGGTTTGGCTACATCGTCTACAACAATCCGGCCGGAGACTGGCAGTTCTGGACGGGCAGCGGTGTCGCCTCTTGGCCGATCCTGAGCGGGCCGGCGGTCGCTAACAACAACTGGACGCACGTGGCCATCTCGTACGACTCGGCAACAAACACAAAGTCTTTGTATATCGACGGGGCGCTTGCCGCGTCGGATGACACGCAGGCCTATGCGCCCAACGGTCTGCAGATGGAAGACCTGCACATCGGTTCAGGTGCTGACGGCGGAAACCAATTCTACTGGGCCGGCCAGATTGACGATGTGGCGATCTTCGACACGACGTTGAGCGCCGGCGCGATTCAGCGGATCAAGGCGGTTGGCGTGAACAACTTCCTGTCCGGCGCGACGCCCGAGATCGTCACGCCCACGTCTGTCAGGCTCGACGCCGGTTCGGAGTTTTCGACCTTTGTGGTCGACAACCTGATCGACGGCGATAGCAACGGGCTCAGCGCCGTCCCGACGGTTGACAACGTGACCGAGGTCCTGCACGCCAACAGCGGCACGACCATGTGGACGACCGACGCCTTCTTCCCCAACTACTACAGCGGGGGCGGGCCTGTCCCGGTGATGACTTTCGACCTGGGTGATAAGTTCGACCTGACCGAAGTGGTGGCGTGGAACTACAGCATCCCGGGCAACGCCGCGCGTCAGATTACCGCGGAGTTTTCGACGACCGGTATCGACGGCGTGTTCGGCAACCCGATCATTCTTGAGGTGCCGCAGCAGACGTCCGTGTCGCACATCCTGTCACTGGGTCAGACCGTGCGGGCCGACGCCGTACGGTTTACCTTCGACACCAACTGGGTCGGGTTCGGTGCCGGCGGCGACCGGGTCGGTCTGGCGGAGGTGCGGTTTGTAGGCAACCTGGTGAACATTCCGGAGCCGGCGACTGTCGGCCTGCTTGGCGTCGCGGGCCTGGCGTTGCTACGCCGGCGGCGACGGGCGGCCTGAGTCGATCAACACAAACACCAACACAGCGACGTCCGCCAGGTTGCGGGCGTCGCTTCTTTTTTGATGGATGCACCGAGCTAGCGCGCGGCGCGGTCGGCTCTAGTCAGCGCTTGGACGAATTCGCCCGTCCGCGGCAGGGCGTCCACGTGATCCGCCGCTTCGCGCTGCGTCAGCCAGAGCACCTCGGCGACCTCGGCCGGGTCGGGTTGGAGGTCGAAGCTTTCGAGCGTGCCGAGCCAGCCGAACAGTGTGAGCGGTTTGATGTCGCTGACCATCGTCCAGACCTGCTCGACCAGTGTGACGTCCACGCCGACCTCTTCGCGGAATTCGCGTCGCGCGGCGTTGGCGTAGTCTTCGTCCACGTCGACCGCGCCGCCCGGAAAACAGACCTTGCCCGGTGCGATGACGTGCTCGCTGCGTCGGATGAGCAACCACCGCCCGTCGTCGCGCCGGCAGCCGACGATCACGCCGTGCACGCGGCCGTCGGCCTGCGTCGGGCGGTCGGACAACGGCGGGGGGATGGGGCGTTCGGCTGACATCGTGTTCGACCTTGGAAAACGCGTATGATACGCCCCATCATCTCGATTGAACGTGAGTGTTTTTGATGACGACCGCGACCGCCGAACCCGCCACTTCCGCCGCGTACGACGCGTTGATCGCGCACATCCGCGAGACGAATCTGCTTGCCGGCACGGCCGGCCTGCTCGGTTGGGACCAGGAGACGATGATGCCGGCCGGCGGCGTCGCGTTCCGCAGCAAGCAACTCGCGCAGTTGGCCAAGCTCATCCACGAACGCAAGACCGACGCGCGCGTCGGCGATTGGTTGGCCGACTGCGAGGCTGACAACGACCTGTTGGCCGACCCGCTTTCGCCGCAGGCTGTCAACGTCCGCGAAGTTCGCCGCGCGTACGACCTGGCGACCAAGCTGCCGACCGACCTCGTCGAAGCGTTCGCGCGCACGACCAGCCTGGCGAAAGTCGAGTGGGCAGAGGCGCGCAAGGCCAGCGACTTTGCGCGTTTCGAGCCGAGCCTGCGTGAGGTCGTCGGGATGTCACGCCGCAAGGCCGAGTGCTTGTCGACCAGCGACACGGCCGAGCCGTGGGACGCGCTGGCGGATACATACGAGCCGGGCAGCACGGCCGCTGAGGTCGAGGCGTTATTCAACGGCCTTCGACCTCGCCTCGTCGAATTGGTCGGCAAACTCATGGGCAGCGCGACGCCGCCGAGCAACGCGTTCAACGAACGCGAGTTGCCGATTGACGCGCAGGAGCGCTTCGTCCGCTTCGTGGCCGAGCAGATCGGTTTCGACTTCGAGCGCGGCCGACTCGACCGTTCGACGCACCCGTTCTGCGGCGGCACGCACTGCAACGACGTGCGGATGACAACCCGTTTTCACAAGAACATGCTCGGCGACGCGCTCGGCTCGACCATGCACGAGTCCGGCCACGGTATCTACGGCCAGGGCCTGCCTGCCGACCACATCGGCGAGCCGATGGGCGACGACGTGTCGCTGGGCATCCACGAAAGCCAAAGCCGCATGTGGGAGAACCAGGTCGGGCGATCGCGCGCATTCTGGCAGTGGTGTCAGCCGTTGTTGAAAGACTACTTCGGGGACGCATTGAACGACCTGTCGATCGACGACGTGTACGGCGGAATCAACATCGTTCGGCCGAGCCTGATCCGAGTCGAGGCGGACGAGGCGACGTACAACCTGCACATCCTCGTTCGCTTCGAGGTCGAACGCGCCCTGATGCGCGGCGACCTGTCCACCGGCGACCTGCCCGCGTTCTGGAATGAGCGTTACAAGCAATACCTCGGCGTCGACGTACCGGACGACGCGCACGGCTGCCTGCAGGACATCCACTGGTCGATGGGGGCGATCGGCTACTTCCCGACCTACACGCTCGGCAACCTGTACGCGGCCCAACTGTTCGACAAGGCGCGGGCCGATTTGGCCGATCTTGACCAACAGTTCGCACGCGGCGAGTTCAGCCCGCTCAAGTCCTGGCTCAACGAAAACGTGCACGCTCACGGCATGCGGTATCGGGCAGGCGAATTGTGCGAACACGTCACCGGTCATCCGCTGAGCGCTGAACCGTTGATGGATTATCTTGAGTCGAAACTCTTACCGATCTATGGCGTTGATTGACGCTCACAATCGTCATCGTCCTCGTAATCGTAATCGTAATCGACCAAGCCACGCCAAACTGTTTCACCGCAGAGTGCGCAGAGGACGCAGAGTTTGAGGCAATTGAATTCCTCTGCGACCTCTGCGCTCTCTGCGGTTCAATCCCAATCAAGACTATGATCACGCCGTTTGATACGCTTGCAGTCAACGAACGCCGCGGCCTGGTCGATTACGATTACGAGTACGATGTGGGACTTCGAGAGTTGATTGACGATGCGAAGCAGACCACGCCGAAACCGAAAACACACCGCGATCCGCGCGTTCCATCGCGAGACGCACCTGTCGCCTGCGCACTTCATCTACCCGTTGTTCATCCATGAGGGCGACGACGATCAGCCGATCGACTCGATGCCCGGTTGCCACCGGCTCAGCCCAAGTGGGCTGTTGCGCGAGGTCGAAGGCGCACGCGAAGACGGCATCAACGCCGTCGTGCTCTTCCCACGCGTGGACGACGCATTGAAGTCACCGACCGGCGACGAGTCGTTTAATCCCGATGGTCTGATCCCGCGCACGATCCGCGACCTGAAGTCGAGGTTCCCCGAGTTGATCGTCACGACCGATGTCGCGCTCGACCCGTATTCGAGTGACGGGCACGACGGGATTGTCAGCGACGACGGGCGCATCCTGAACGACGAGACCGTGGCGGTACTTTGCAGGCAGGCGGTGGCGCAGGCCGACGCGGGGGCGGACATCATCGCGCCCAGCGACATGATGGACGGACGGGTCGGCGCGATCCGCGACGCACTCGACGACGCGGGTCATACGGATGTGTCGATCCTCGCCTACACCGCCAAGTACGCGTCCGCTTTCTACGGCCCGTTCCGCGACGCGCTCGACTCCGCGCCGCGTTCGGATGGGTCAAGCAAGCCGATACCGCGCGACAAACTGACCTACCAGATGGACCCAGCGAACGCGCGCGAAGCGGCTCGCGAGGTCGCGCACGACGAGGCGGAAGGTGCGGACATGGTCATGGTCAAGCCGGCCGGCCCGTACCTCGACGTGATCCGCCGTGTGCGCGAGGCGACTTCGTTGCCCGTCGCGGCGTACCAGGTCAGCGGCGAGTACGCGATGCTCAAAGCCGCGTCGGCCAACGGTTGGCTCGATGAACGCGACGTCGTCCTGGAAAGCCTGCTCGCCATCCGCCGCGCGGGGGCCGACATCGTCCTGACGTACTTCGCACGTCAGGCGGCGCGGTGGTTGAAGTAGGGCGGCCTATCTCGCCACAGCTTCCATACTCGAGATGATCTTGCGCCGCGTGTCGATCTCGCGCTGCGCGATGGACGCGGCTGTCTGACCGTGGCGGTTCTTGGCGATGGGGTTCGCACCCGCTTCGAGCAACATGTCGACGATGCGAGTCGAGCCGTGCTTCGCGGCGAGCATCAGCGCGGTCTGTCCATCGACGTCGCGGATGTCGACCTTGATGTTCGGTTGTTCGAGCAGCAGGGCAACGACCTGTTCGTTTCCACGGCTTGCGGCGGCGACCAGGGCCGGCCCGTAAACCCGATGCTTGGGGCTGTTGGGGTCGATGCCCGCAGCCAACAGCGTTTTAGCCATGTCGACCGAACAACCCTGAAAGACCGCGTCGGCCAATTCGTTCCCGCGCGGTTTTGCGCCCAGCGCGAGCAGGCGCTTCACCAAGACGTGCTGTTTACTCTCGACGGCCGCGTCGAGCGGGAAGTAACTGCCAGGCACGTCGGCCGGCCTTTCGCCCTCTCGGAGCATCCTGACGTGCCCAATCGGCGCGTTGACATCCGCCCCTTGTTTGACCAGGTCTTCCATCTGGTGCAGGTTCGTCCTGTCGAGCTTCGGCGATGTGTCCGCCGCCAAGACAACGAAGCTGAGACCGAGCAGGAGGGCGACGACAAGAGTGCATGCTTTCATATCGATAGGGTATGCGAAAACGGTTTGTCACTCTGTAACACTTGTGTAAAGGGTGGAGCGGCTGGGCGTGCGGGACGCGGTGCGAAACAAGGGTTGAAAAAGTGTAGTGGGTTGCTGGCAGGCTAATTCCTCAACGCAGGTCAGTTGTCACACGCCGCACGCAGCAACTCCCCCGTCGCCGGCGACGAGACATCCGACTTCCCAAATCCCCTCACCGCACCGGCCGACTCGGCTTCCGCCTGCGCGTCGTCGTAGTTGGAGATCAACATGGCCGGCCCGGCGTCGTCGCACGACGTGACCTGCCCGATCAGGTCGATCCCGTCGGCCACGTCGAATCGGCCGTCCAGCACGCGGTTGACCAGCAGCAGGGCGTCGGGGCCAGCCAGTGCGTCGAGTTCCGACGTGTTGTTGGCGGTGGCGACGTCCATGTCGCCCAGCGCGTCGCGCACCGCGCGGGTCAACGACCACGAGTCGGCCCCGCAGTGGCCGACCAGCACGACACGGTTGATCCTGGACATGGTTGAAACTCCTGCGATTCGGTTCGGTTACCGGGCGGTGCAGAACTATTTTCTGGCCTCGCGTCGCCCGGGAGATCGACATCTTACGAGGCTATGATTAAGAGGTACTGGTTCCCCCTTTCCGAAGCAGGGCTGAACAATGAGTGAACAGGGCGAAAGCAACAAGCAGGGTGCGCCGAAAGGCGACGGGATGCTCCTCATGCTTTACGGGATGCTGATGGTCGGCGGCCTGGCGCTGCTGGTCATGGGCATCATGCGGTACCTCGAGCCGGGGGGCGACGCCGTGTTGCTCGGTGCGGGGGCGCTGGCGGTCATTGTGCCGGCCGCGTTGTACCCGGTGGCCAGCCAGTTGGCGTCGCGTGGCCGCGGCGGCGCGAGCGCCGGCGAGGGCGGCGACGATGTGGTGACGCTGCTGCGCCAGTTGAACGACCGCGTTTTGGTCAGCGACGCGGCCAAGCGGATCGCCTACCGCGAGAAAGACCGCGAAGCGCTGCGCGACGCGATTCGGCACGACATCGACAAGGGCGACTTCGAGGCCGCGCTGGTCATGGTCAACCAGATGGCGCAGGTGTACGGCTACCGGCACGAGGCTGAGAAATACCGCAGCGAGATCGAGGACGCCCGCGCAGCCGACGTCAAGCACAAGGTGCAGGAGTCGATCGAGCACCTCGAAAAACTCATCCACGTCAAGGAGTGGGACGCGGCGTTGGCGCACGCGGGCCGGACGCAGCGCATGTACCCCGGCGAGCCGGCGCTCAAAGACCTGACACAACGCGTCACCGAGGCGCGACACCGCTATGTGCAGAACCTGGAGCGTGAGTTCCTCAATGCGGCCAACCGCGACGAGGTCGATCGGGCCATGGCGTTGCTGAAGGAACTGGACAAGTATCTGACCGAGGCTGAGGGCGAGCCGCTGCGCGAGGTCGCACGCGGCGTCGTCACCAAGGCCCGCGACAACCTGGGCGTGCAGTTCAAGCTGGCTGTGCACGACAAGGAATGGACGCGGGCGGTGAACATCGGCGAGGAACTGGTCCGCGCGTTCCCTCAGTCGCGCATGGCCGAAGAGGTCCGCGGCATGCTCGACATCATGCGCGAACGCGCCGCCGGCGAACAGGCCGCCCGCGCGACGGCGGCGGTGTGAACGATTCGAAATTGCGTGCGATCGGGTGCCTCTGAATGAGCTAAGCAACGGGAGCCTGTGAATAAGCGGAGCGTTTCACAGCAGTGGGGCAGACACTCCTCTCTGCCGATCGACAAATCAGCAGACAGGAATGTCTGCCCCGCTTCTAGGTCAAGCTGTGCCTAGTCCGTGAAACGCTTCGCTTATTCACAGGCACGCAGATCCGTCTCTGTTGAATTCGATGAAATGACAACCGCCGGGCCTTTCGGCCCGGCGGCGTCACTCATCCCAACACCCCCTCCACGGCCCATCATTCACTGCAGTTTGGGGCGCTCGCGATCGATCCACCCGAACAGGCGGTAGAAGTCGTCATCCTCGGTCAGTTCGTTGTCGCCGTTGGCGTCTTCATCTTCGACGGCGATCGGCCGACGCACGACCAGCGACACCGCGCCGTTCGCCACGGCCTTGCGCAGCCGATGGGGGTCGCCGTTCAGTACGATCATGCGCGCCCGCCCGCTCTGCACGGTCGAAAGATGCGCCAGCGGGTCGACCCCGCGCGGCAGGTCGAACGTGCTCACGACCGTGTCGCAATCGGGGTGCGCGTTCACCGCCGCGACGAACTGGTCAGCCCATTGCTGCGGTGTCGGCGTCGGCTTGAGCACGCGCACCTTTACGCTCGCGTCGCCGTCGTCCAACCCGTCGGTCAACGTTTCGGTGATCCGGTCGACCAGCGTCGGGTCGTTGGTCAGCAAGAGCACCCGGCTGCCCTCGCGTCGTTCGGCGATCTGTCTGCCGACGAACACCAGACAGACGTCGAGGTCCGTCTCCCGCGACTCGATCGCCACGCGGCGTGACTCAATCGCCTTGCCCTCGTGCGTGATCATGCGTGTGACGCCCATCAGCGCACCCACGCCGCCTGAAATCAGCAACGTCCACGCCCACCAGTCGGTCGGCCCATGCCCCATTCGCCGTACGCCGAACCACCCGGCCAGGCCGAGCAGCACGATCATCGGGATGGACGTGAACACGGTCAGCATGGTGAGTCAATCAATCCGAGTGTTCGCAGCGCTTGCTTCATTCCCGGTGCCACTGGCGGCTTGCCCGCCAGTGTTGTTGTCGATCGGCTAATGCACTGGCGGTCAAGCCGCCAGTGGCACCCAAGTGTCCGATTAACTGAACATCACTCAATCGCCCCCGCCTTGTGAAACCGGCTCACTTCGTAATCACTGAGCGCACGTGAGTAGATCACCACTTCGTCGATGTACCCGCGCAGGTGGCTCGCGCCGGGGATGTTCGTATCCGCGCCGAGCCAGAGGTTGTTCGGCCCGATCTTCAGCGCGTTCGCCCCGACGGTGAACGTGCTGTCCAGTTGCCCGTTGATGTAGTACTTCATCTCCGTCCGGTCGCGCACCGCCGCGAGGTGAACCCATTCGCCGAACGGGATGCGCTGCTTCGACAGCCGCGTACCGCTGTAAGGCCAACCGCCGCCGCCGTCGCCCCATTGCAGGACCAGCCGGTGCGAGAAGATGAAGAACGTGAGGCCCGTGTCAAGCACGGAGCTGTGCGTGTTGACAATGCCCTCGGAGAACGACCCCGGCTCGACGCGGTACACCCACGCCATGACCGTAAACCGGTGGCCGAGGTCGAGGCTTTCGTTCCGCCCGCAATCGACGTACGTGCTCGACCCGTCAAAGTACATGCCGCCCTTGCCACATCGGCCGACGGTCGAAACGACGGCGTTGACGGCGATGCCGTCCAGGTCGCTGGGCGGGCGGTCGTGGTCTTGCGCAAGCGGGGTGAACGCGACGTTGGGCACGCGGTTCTCGCGCCCCGTCGATTGTGGGTCAAACCGGTACAACGCCACCAGGCCGTCGTCCGACTGAATGCTGTGGATAAAGACGTTCCACTTGGCGATCTTGGCCTTGCACCGCGCATTGCTCAGCGCGGGCAGCAGGATGCTCATGAGCATCGCGATGATCGCGATAACGATGAGCAACTCGATCAGTGAAAAGGCCGTGCGCGGCGCGCCCATGAGGCGGGCGGTCCGTCGAGCGAGGGCGCAGCGATCGCGCACCACGGGTTGGCTCGGGGTGGGGGGCACGGTGTTGTCCGAAACAGGGATGAGTGAAGCCGAGCGTTGCGGTCGCCCGAACGTCGGCGTTACTCTGGATGTATCACCGTTCCCCGTTCGCGGAAGTGATCGGCCAACGAAATGCCGCTTTCATCTGCAAACCGCGTGGCCGTGTGCGGGTTGGTTAAAATAGATAACCCGCCCCCCCCGACTCGCCCCCGGAAGGGCACGCCCGAATCGGCCTTTAGTTGGCCTTCCCCTTTGCTCATTGAGAAAGGACGCCCCTTGCTGCTTTCCACCCTGACGCTCACCGCCGCCCTGCTCGCCCAGCCCGGCGCCCCCGGCGGTGCCCCGTTTGAACGACTCGACCCGGCTGAGGCCGCCAAACGCGAGTCGAAGTTCTTGGCCAACGTCCGCCAGGTCACCGACATCGGCAAGACCGGCGAGGGCTACTTCTCGCCCGACATGAAGTCGATCATCTACCAGTCGATCCGCGGCAAAAACCCGTTCTATCAGATCTACACCCGCGACATGAAAACGGGCAAGGAAACGCTCGTCTCCACCGGCCACGGCCGAACGACCTGCGCGTACTACCACCCGAGCAGCAAGAAGATCATTTACGCGTCCAGCCACCTCGACCCCAATCGCGACGAAGAGGTCGATAAGGAACTGAAACGACTGGCCGAGTTGCGTCGCAACCCGCGCCGGCGTTCGTACTCGTGGGCGTTCGACCCGTTCATGGACATCTTCGAGGCCAACCTCGACGGCAGCGGGTTGAAGCAACTGACCAAGGCGGCCGGCTACGACGCCGAGGGGTCTTACTCGCCCGATGGCAAGCAGGTCGTTTACTGCTCGTTCGTCAGCGGCAGCGGCGACATCTACATCATGGACGCCGACGGCGGCAACAAGCGGCAATTGACGGACTCGCCCGGCTACGACGGCGGGCCGTTCTTCTCACCCGACGGCAAGTGGGTCGTCTTCCGCGGCGAGGTGCGACGCCGCAAGTATCTTCAAGTCTTCATCATCCCCGCCGACGCCAAACCCGGAAGTGGGCAGGAGATTCAACTGACCGACAACAACGACGTCAACTGGGGCCCGTACTGGCACCCGGACGGCAAGCACATCATCTGGTCCACGTCGAAGCACGGCCACTACAACTACGAGCTGTACCTGATGAACATCGAGACGCGCAAGAAACAGCGCGTCACCTACACCTTCGGCGCCGACGTCCTGCCCGTGTTCAGCCCTGACGGCAAGAAGCTGATGTGGACGTCCAAGCGCGGCAAGAACCGCGACGGCGAAGTGACGAGCCAGTTGTGGATCGCGGATTGGGTTTATAGGGGGGATTGATATAGGTAAGGTCGGTGGCCTTGCGTTCACAAGTCATGCGTCTACTTCCTGCACAGGTTGCTTTCCGTCTAGTCTGCGGCCACTTTCCGCCGATGGGCTGGGGCAGAACGGCTTCTAGGGAGCAAAGAATCCGCGAAGGACACCGGATGCTCGTCCAAATGTGTGGATGTGATCACGGATACGACTTGATTGCATGGCACAAGGAGCTTTGCGAAACCAAGGCTGGTGGATATCGATGGGGCAAGCGTCCCGGCATACCAAAAAACATTCAATACGCAATGAACGATTCAGAGTGGTGTGAAACCGTCGCTGAGATCGAACGCGTTGATGCCGAACGATTGGCCCGTCGCAAGAAATGACGTAGGGTGGGCACTGCCCACCACAGATCACGGCGACGCGATGTAAAATATGGTGGGCAGTGCCCACCCTACGGTGATCACGGCTCCGCGCGCGCCATCCATTCTTCTTCAAGCGGCTCAAGGTCGGCCGCAAGTTCTTCGCGTTTGAGCTGCAACTTTTTGGCTTTTTCCGGGTCGCGGTAAGTGTCCGGGTCGGCGAGCTGCGCGTCGACCTGTTCGATCTGGCCCTCGATCTTTTCGATGCGTGCTTCGAGGTCTTCCTGCTTGACCAGCGACAACGCCGTCTGTTTGCGCTTCGCCCTCGCCCCCGGAGTGGACTCGGTCTTCGTCGTCTTGCCCTTCTTCTTCGACGACTTGTTGCGTGGTTTGGGCTGTGGCTTGGGCGTCGTGTCCTGACGCACGGCCGCGCGCAGGCTTTCGATGTAGTCGCTGTACGTCCCAAGAAAATGCTTCGCGCCGCCCAGGCCGTCCAGCACGATCAACTGGTCGACCAGGTCGTCCAGCAGCATCCGGTCGTGCGTGATGAGGATGAGCGTCCCGCCGCCTTGCAGGGCGTTTTGGCCGTAGCCTTTCGTGTCGCGCGTGAAGTGACGGAGGGCGTCTTCGAGCCGCTCGGCGCTGGGGATGTCCAGGTGGTTGGTCGGCTCGTCGAGCACGAGCACGTTGTGGCCCGCGACGACCAGGCCCGCCAACGCCGCCCGGCTGCGCTCGCCGCCGGACAGCACGCCCAGCGGCTTGTCCTGGTCCAGCCCGCTGAACAGAAACGCGCCGGCCAAATCGCGGGCCTCTTGCTCGGTCTCGTTAGGCACGAAACGCTGGAGGTACTCGACCACCGTCGCGTCCAGGTTCATGTGTTCGTGCGTCTGCCGGTAATGCCCAAGCTCGACGCCCGACCCGATACGCGACGTGCCGCCGTCGGCCGCCTGTTCGCCGATCAGGCAACGCACGAGCGTCGACTTGCCCGCGCCGTTCGGGCCGATCACGCCGATCCGGTCGCCGCGCTTGATCGTGATCGTCACGTCGTTGAACAGCGTAACGCCGTCGTACGCCTTGCGCACATGTTCAGCCGTGATGACCTGCTCGCTGCAACGTGGGACGGGCCGCATGCGGATGGCCACGTCGCCCTGCTCGATCGGGCGGTCCATCATGTCGTCGCGACGGAACCGGTCGAGTCGTTTCTCGCGGCCCTTGGCTTGTCGCGAACGTTGGCCCGCGCGGTATCGGTCGATGTACGCCTGCTCGCGCTTGACCTTTTCCTGTTGCTTTTCGTATTGACGCAGCAGTGCCGCGCGGCGCTCGGCGCGCAGTTCGCGGTACTGGTCGTAGTTGCCGGGGTATTCATACACACGGCCTTCTTCGATCTCGTAGATCTTCGTGACGGCGCGGTTGAGCAGCCAACGGTCGTGGCTGATGACGATGACCGCGCCGCCGTAGCCGGTCAGGTACTCTTCAAGCCACTGTCGGCCGGCGATGTCCAGGTGGTTGGTCGGTTCATCCAGCAGCAGCACGTCGGGTTCGGAGAGCAACAGCTTGGCCAGCGCGAGTCGTCCGCGCTGCCCGCCGGACAGGCCTGACACCGGCACGTCGAATGTTTCGTCACCGAGGCCGACGCCGTGGAGTGTCGCTTCGATCTTGTGATCGACGGCGTAACCGCCGGCCGCCTCAACCTCGTGCTCGACCTGCTCGTACTGCTTGAGCAGGCGTTCGAGCGCGTCGCCGGACGCCTCGGCCATGTCGTGCGTGAGCCCGTCGAGTTTGGCGTGCAGCGCGTTAAGGTGGTCAAACGCTCGGCCGGCCTCCTGGCGGAGCGTGCGGTCGGCGTCGAGGTCGGGGTCCTGGTGCAGGTAGCCGACCGTCGCGCCGCGGGCGACCTGAATCTGACCGGCCTGCGGCTTGAGGCCGCCGAGTCCGGCGATGAGTTTCATCAGCGTCGACTTGCCACACCCGTTCCGCCCGACCATGCCGACGTGTTCACCCGGCGCAAGCGTCAGGTTTGCGCCGTCAAGCACGTGACGATCACCGAACGCAAGCACGACATTGGCGGCGGTAACGACAGCCATGGGGGTGAGTTTAGGTGCGGGTCAAGACAGAAGCCCACGGATTGGAGTCCGTGGGCTTCGGTGTTCAAACTGTATTGAGTTGCAACCGACTCACACCAACACACCCTCGAGCACGGTCTTCGCGACGTTGCCCGGGACGGGGCGGTAGGTGAGCGGCTCCATTGCGTAAGACGCTCGGCCTTGCGTGACGCCGCGCAGCGCGGTGGCGTAGCCGAACATTTCGCTCAGCGGGGCTTCGGCTGTGACGACGCGGGTGTTGCCGCGCATCTCGGTCTCGTTGATGATCGCGCGGCGGCGGTTCAGGTCGCCGGTGACGGCGCCGAGGTAGTCGTCGGGCGTCGTCACGGTGACCTTCATGATCGGTTCGAGCAGCGTTGGCTGGGCCCGGTTGGCGGCGCTCTTGAAGGCGAGCATGCCGGCCTGCTCGAAGGCGATCTGCGACGAGTCGACCTCGTGGTACGAGCCGTCCAGCAGCGTCACCTTCACGTCGATGCACGGGTAGCCGGCGAGCACGCCGCTCTTGGCGGCCTCGCGGCAGCCGGCCTCGACGCTGGGGATGTACTCCTTTGGGATCGCGCCGCCGACGATCTTCGACTCGAACGCGAAGTGGTCCTTGAAATCCAGCTCGTCGGCCTCGGCCTGTGCGGCGGTGAAGTGTTCGAGCGTGATCGTACAGTCACCGAACTGGCCGCGGCCGCCGGACTGCTTCTTGTGCGTGCCGCGTGCCTCGGCGTTGCCGAGCACGGTTTCCTTGTACGCGACGCGCGGCTTGCCGACCATGACGTCGACGCCCATGTCACGCGTGAGCTTGTGCGTGATGATCTCCAGGTGCAGCTCGCCCATGCCTTCGATGATGGTTTGGCCGGTCTCGTCATCGAAGTGGCTGCGGAAGCTGGGGTCTTCGCGGCGGATCGTGCCCAGCGCCTTGCCGAGCTTGTCCTTGTCGCCCTGGCTCTTGGGCTCGATGCTCAGCGAGATGACCGGCTCGGGGAACTCCATCCGCTCGAGGATGATCGGGTTGTTCGGGTCGCAGAGCGTGTCACCCGTGACCGACTGCTTCAGGCCGATCAGCGCGACGATATCGCCGGCGTCGCACTGGTCTTTGGCCAGGCGGTCTTTGGCGTGCATCTCGTAGATGCGGGTGATGTTCTCCTTTCGGCCGTTGTTGGCGTTGATGACGCGCGTGCCCTTCTCCAGCACGCCCGAGTAGATGCGGGCGTACGTCAGGTCGCCGTGAGCGTCATTGACGACTTTGAACACCAATGCCGAGAACGGCGCGTCGTCGCTGTTCGGCCGAGTCAGGACCTTGTCCTTGTCCTTCGGGTCGGTGCCTTCGATCTCGGGCACTTCCGTCGGGTTGGGCAGGTAGTCGATGACCCCGTCGAGCAGGCGTTGCACGCCGATGTTCTTCAGCGCCGAGCCGCAGAACGTCGGGTGGATGGTCTGGGAGATCGTGCCGAGGCGCAGCGCGTGGCGGATCTCGTCGGGCGTGATGCTCGACTCGTCTTCGAGGTATTTCTCGATCAATGCGTCGTCGAGTTCGACCGCCTTCTCGACCATGACATGGTGCCAGTGGTCGGCTGCTTCTTTCATGTCGTCGGGGATGTCGCGTTCTTCGATGACCGCGCCGAGTTCCTCGGCTGAGAAGTAGTACGCCTTCATCGCCAGCAGGTCGATGATGCCCTGGAAGTCGTGGCCGTGACCGATGGGCAGTTGAACGGGGATGGCGTTCGCGCCGAGCCGTTCGTGGATCGAGTCGAAGCTGAACTTGAAGTCGGCGCCGGTTTTGTCCATCTTGTTGATGAAGCAGATGCGCGGCACGCCGTAGCGCTCAGCCTGTCGCCAAACGGTCTCGGACTGCGCTTCGACGCCTTCCTTGCCGTCGAAGACGACGACCGCGCCGTCGAGCACGCGCATGGAGCGTTCGACTTCCACGGTGAAGTCGACGTGGCCGGGCGTGTCGATCAGGTTGCAGGTGTACTCGACACCGCTGCGGGTCCAGGGGCAGGTCGTCGCGGCCGACTGGATGGTGATGCCGCGTTGCTGCTCTTCTTCGAGGAAGTCCATCGTGGCCGTGCCGTCGTGGACTTCGCCGAGTTTGTACGTCTTGCCCGCGTAGAACAGGATGCGCTCGGTGACGGTGGTCTTGCCGGCGTCGATGTGGGCGCAGATGCCGAAGTTACGGGTTTTGTCGATATCAGCCATAACGGCGATCCTTTGCAAGGGTCGGCCGCGTGAACGAGGGACGCTGGTCCCCACGCGGTCGGTGGGTTTGGGGTAGTTTGTCGATGTTGGGTTACGTCGGGCCTTGGCGGGACCGGAGCGGGCGTCGTTGCTCGCTTCGGCGGTCGGCCCGATGGGTTGCTGCGGGGCCGAGGCTAAGCCAAGGGATGCTTCCACGGGCGGGGGGCGGCGGCGATGTACCGATCACCCCCAGCCTTGCCTGTTTTAATAGGTCGCCTCATGGTGAGCCTCTCGTCGCTGGGTTTATCGGCCAGACCCGGGGGTTGGCTGAAGCAGCGGCGGGCAAAGGATAGGCGGCTGGAACGCCGGGTCAAGGGCTCTGGTTTACTTTGTATGAGTGGTTTGTGACCGCGCCGGGGTGGCGTCTGAACAGTCGGAAGTCACGCCGCACGTCAACGTTCGGCTTTCCCGGTCTCTCGATTGATTAGTAGAGCCGTCAGTCCTGCTTCGGCTTATCCGGCCGGCCCGGCCGACGGCTGCCGGGTGCGGACGACCAGCGACTGCCGCGTTCGATCATCTGATCGATGTACTGCTGGCGACCACTCTTCATCTTCGCCATCTCGTCACGCATCGATTTGATGCGCCGCTCGAGTGCTTCCAACTCGTGCTGGCGGATGGCCATGCGTGTATCGAACCGTCGGGCGAACACGTCGCGGAGTTCATTCTGGTACTTCGAGACCGCGACCGTATCCTTTTTCTCGCTCGCGTCTTTCAACTTGTAAAACAGGTAGCGGACGCGCATGCTGTCGCGCTGCTCGGCGATGCGCAGGTTGAACATCTTCGGGTCACGCTTTTCGTTATCGAACAGCACGCTCAGACGCGGCCAGGCCCGCTTGACAATGCCGTGCACCTTTTCCGGGTGGCTCTTGAGTGCCTCGTCGAGGCGTTTGGTCATCTCCGGCCCCTGCATGAGCTTGAACATGCGGACGCCTTCGGCCAGCGCCTTCTCTTCGGTATCGAAGGGCTCCGGGAACGGCTTGCTGTTGCCCTTGAAGAAGCTGTCGGAACTGCTGGGGCGGTGTCGGCCGAATCGACGTTCGCCCGAGCGCGCAGGAGCGTTCGGCCGATCGGCCTTGTCCCGGTCGTGTGAACGCCCCGCCGCATCGGTCGGCTGCTGCGACTTGGCGCCGTCATCTTTCCTACCCGCTTTGTTCTGCGAGCGGGCCACACTGTCGGCGACACACCACATGACAAGCGTGAACGCCACGATCAAGGCAAACGACTTGCTGGAGGGGGTGGGCAACATGATCCTGTTCCAAGGGGCATCGGTCAGCCCTTACAGGCCGCCGAGTTCCTCGCGGAGAGTCTGGTCGAGCGCGGCGAATGTCTCATCCAATTCGCTGGCGGCTTCGAAGCCGGCCTCGATCCGGTCGGCCGTCACGCCGAGTTGGCTCAACTGCGTGTCGATGGCCGGCACTTCAAACGACTCATGCTCCGGGTCTTTCACGCCCAGGACGATGTCAGTTCGCTCGTTGAATTGTTCTTCCAGTTCGGCCAAGTGCGGCGCCGGCTCAATCTTGTTTGTCTCCGGGCCGAATACCCAGACACCGGCGATGATCAGCACGATCGCCGCCGCGGCCGACCAAGCCGTCCATCGACCGGGCGTCAGCCGTGCCAGCACGGCGCTCTCTTCGAAGTGCTCGCGGGTCGCCGCGTAGATCGTGGTCGTCAGGTCCGCGGGCACGTCGCTTGGCGTCAGAGCTTCGTCCAGCAGCGGGTCGAGCGTCGCGTCGCTGGGCGGCGCGAAGTGGTGGGCCGTCGCGGCAATCACGCCGTCCGACAGGTCGGCCGAGGCACGCACGTCAGACGACTTGGCGGAAAGCGCCTCGTCGAGCAACGGTGTCAGCACCGGGTCGTTCGGTGATTCGGTCGGGTGCGCGTTGGGGTCGTTGGGCCGGGTCATGGCAGGGCTCAGTTCGTGCGGGGCATTCTATGGAATTCGCGGGTCTAACGAAACGTCGGGGTCGTTTAATGCGTCGTCAGATTCATTGCTCGCTTCGGCCGGTCAGGTCGTTGGCTCCGGCTCGCTTTCGAGCATGAGCTTTCGCAGTTTGATCAACGCCCGGTGGCCGCGGGCCAGCACCGTGCCCAAGGGTTGTTCGAGCGTTTCGGCGATCTCCGCGAAGCTCAGCCCGGCGGTGTGCCTCAGGTAGAGCACTTCCTGGTCTGCTTCTGTCATCGTCGAGATGACGCGTCGTAGTTCCTCGATCTGCTCGCCACGGGTCAACTGCTCGAGCGGGGTGTCCTGGCTGGTCAACTTGTCGTCAGCAACGTTGTCGTGCACAGCCGCCCATTGCCCGCCGCCCCCACGGGACGACGTGCTGCCCGGGGCGCTGCCGGGGCTCATGTCCATCGGCCGGGCCTGACGCTTCTGGCGTCGCATCTCGTCCCGCAGCTTGTTCATCGCGATGCGGAACAGCCACGGCTCGAATCGGCCCTGCTCGTTGTACTTGCTCAGGTGTGTCACGACTTTGACAAACGTCGCCTGAGCGATCTCTTCCGACAACTCGCGGTCGCCGCACTGTCGCAAGACCAAGGCGAAGACGCGCGGAGCGTAAGCGTCGACGAGTCGACGCCACGCGTCGCCGTCGCCGGATGCCGCCGCCTGAAGCGTGGCGTCGAGCGTATGGTCGGGCGTGAGGTCACTCATCGGCCGCTCACCGGTAAAACGCCTGCCTGACAAGGGTATTGCATCGCCGTGATCCGGGCTGATGGGCCAGAATCGCCCAATCTGCTCAGCCGAGCTAATCGTAATCACTATCGCCCAATCAGCCCCCCAAAGCCGGGTCTGTCCGCGGACCCGGATCGCCCCAAATCCCGCTGACAGCGACCATTATCAGCCCAATCCACCCAACAATCCCGCGCTACTGGCGTCCAACCCCGTTTTCCCCCATACTACCCGACCCATGAGTGATTCCACTTCAACCTCGCCCGCCCCGTCTGGCCCGCCGCCGCTGCCCGGCTCGGGCATGGACCTCCGCGACCCGCAGGTCGTGGCCGACCTGTTCGACCAAGCCGCTCAGGCCAACCTCGACGACCGCCGACGCAAGGGCGCCTCGATCATGCTCGGCTCCTCCGGCCGACTGCTGATCACCGGCGACATCCACGACAACGGCAACAACTTCTTTAAGACCATCCACCTCGCCGCCCTGCACGAGTCGCCGCGCAACCACGTCATCTTGCAGGAGGTCATCCACGGCCCGCACCTGATGGACGGCCGAGACATGTCCATCCGCACGCTCATCCGCGTCGCCGCTTACAAGGTCATGTACCCCGAGCAGGTCTGCCTGCTGCAAAGCAATCACGAGCTCGCCCAGATGCTCGGCTCGGGCATCATGAAAGACGGCCACAGCGTGACCGAGGCTTATGACGAAGGCATCGATTTCATGTACCGCGACGAGGCTGACCAAGTCCGCGAAGCGATGAACCGCTTCATCCGCAACTACCCGCTGTGCGTCCGCTGCTCGCGAGGCCTGTTCTGCGCCCACAGCTTGCCCGGTACCGCGGCCATGAAACGGTTCGACCCGACGGTGATCGACCGCGACCTGACCGACGAAGACCTGCGCAGCAAAGGCTCAGCCTATGACATGGTCTGGGGCCGACACCACCCGCAGGAGTTGACCGACGAGTTAGCCAAGCAGTGGGGGGCCAACACCGTCGTCGTCGGCCACCAACCTGCCCCGATGGGTTACGAAATCCAGAACCGCTCACAATTGATCGTCACCACCGACCACGAATGCGGCATGGCCCTGCCCGTCGACCTGTCCAAGCGTTACACCATCGACGACCTGATCGTCGAACTCGTCGCACTCGCCGCCGTCGACGCGTGAGCCGCACGTTGGCCAAGTATCGAACTCAAACCTCCAGAACGCGCCACAAGGTGTCCCACCAATTGACACCCCCTTGCCAACGGGCTATTAATGCGGCAACCTGATTGCGGGGTAGAGCAGTCTGGTAGCTCGTCGGGCTCATAACCCGGAGGTCGCAGGTTCGAATCCTGCCCCCGCTATTGAAAGCAATTCGCTTAGGGACAGACACTTGTGTCTGTCCTTTTTTGTTGACCCCGGAGGTCGTCACAGCGGAATTGCTACCAAATTGCTACCACCCGCTGCAACGACAACCACGGTCTCGCCGCTTCCCCAAAGGACAGACGCGTCCCCGTGTGGTCAAATAACTCCGCCCAATGGCAACTCTAGATCTGAGCCGGACTTTGATTTGATTGATCAGCTTGAATCTGGCCGAGCGTCGTCTTCGTCAGGTTCATCAAGATTGAAGACACAGATCCTCTTGAGTCGTTCGAGATCAATTCCCTCGCTCGCTTTCCGCAATCGTTCACGATCTTCGTCGGACAGCACGATGGGTCGGCCACCGTTGCGTTTCTCCAGTTCTGCCTTCAAGGCTCGCGTCTCTTCGGCTAGGCTCGCGATTCGCTCTTCGAGGACTCGATCCGCCCAGTCAGAGATTCTGGTCTTCAGCCATCGAAGCATGATAAGCCCGCCTAAGCCGCTTTGCGATGATAGTATTTGAGCAGTCCGCCCAGCCGCTGCCGACATTCGATCTTTCCGGCAATGCGTCCGACTTCCTCACCCGGGTCAATGATCGTGTTGTCAAGTCCCTGGTGATTGCGCTCATGGTGATAGTGCTTCAGGAACTCCTTGACCGCGTTACGCACGGACCGCTCGCCGAAGAAGATCATGCGACTGAGGCACTCGTCTTTCAGGCTACGCATGAAACGTTCTATGTGGGCATTGAGATTCGGCGATCGCGCCGGCAGGCGTTTGGGTTTCACACGCGAATGCTCAAGCATATCGCGAAACGACTGGCAGAACTTGGTGTCTCGATCCATCAACAGATACCTGCTCCCAGTGAGAAACCCGTCTTGACAATCCGTCAGGTTCCTGGCGATCTGATTCATCCATTCTTCTGTGGGGTTGGGCGTCATCCCGGCGAACTCGACGCGTCGTGACGACAGATCCATGACGAACAACAGGTAAACCGTCACCAGGCCTCGGCACGTCCAGACCTCAATCGTCGTGAAATCAACCGCCGACAACACGTCCCAGTGAGCTCTGAGGAATGCCTTCCAGGATGTCGTTCGCTTTCGGGCGGGTACCGGTTCGACGCCGTGTTCCTTCAGGATGTTGCCCACCGACTGGTCACAAAGGGGGTGTCCCAGGTTGCCCACCTCGCCGGCGATCCGGTCGTAACCCCATTCGGGGTTCTCTTTGGCCATCCGCACGACCAGCCGTTTGACCTCATCCGTGATCGGGGGCCGGCCCACCGGCTTCTTTCGACGCTTCGAGTAGTTCCACTTCTGCGCAACCAGTTGACGGTGCCAGCGGAGGATCGTGTCGGGCGTCACGATGGTGGTCAGTTCGAGCAGGGCCTTGCGGCCGATCCGTTTGGCTTTCACCGCCAGGCGTCGGCGATCGTCATCGGTCAACGGAATCCGTTTCCTTCCCTGAGCTTTCAGCAGCGTCTGAATCTGGTCGTCCTGAAGATCGATGATGTTCTGCTGATGCCGATTGACCCAGCCGCAGATGACGGTGATCAGCAGTTGCCAAGGTTGCAACACAGAACTCACAGCAAATACTCCGATCGAACCAATCGTTCGGACCCAAGCATCGGACAGCCGGCACTGACTGTCAAATGTGTGACCATCTTGGCGAGTACAACCTGCGCTGGTACAATCAATTGCGTTTCAGCAGAGTATTTTGACCACACGGGCAAGGTCAAGCCAGGGCATACATCAGTGTCAGAAGACCTGCGGTGGACCGCTGGCCCCGAAGTCAATCGGGGTCATGGACAACGGCACGCCCGCCGGTGACGCCAGCGGGCCGCCGGTGGGGCTGCCGCCTAAGAACGGGGCAAACCTTGTGACGATGATGCCGCAGATGACCGAAATAATCAACTCCCGTGGAATGGAGAACCGCACCTCATCCGGTTCGGTGTCGGCGTCGTCGTCGACACCGTTTGTGTCCTCCACGGGCTCCGGGCGCGGCTGGGGCTTCGGCTTCGGGATGTTGGAACGCTCGTCAACCTTGGGCCTGACGCGGACCTTGCTGCGGCACCGCATCGCTCTGAGCCGATCCTGCACCGTGCCCTTCAGGGGTTTGGGCATCTCGCCGGTGGGGTCGGTGAAAAGGACGGGCTCGTTGAAGGTGTACTGGTATTGATTCGACGCCTCCCTGTCGAAGAGTGCATCCTCGCTGATGAACCGGCCGATCAGCGGATCGTAATAGCGCGATCGGTAGTAATAGAGGCCTGTGTCCGCATCGAATTCTCGGCCGGTAAACAGGTAGCGCGTCACCATCTCGGCGTTCGTCTGCGCCAGCAGGTTGCCGAACGCGTCGACGGTCAGGTGGTTCAACACGTCGCCGTTGTTGTCGACGATGTCGCGCACGGTCCCGAGGTGATCGGTCAGCAGCCACCGCAACTGGCCGTCGCCCGTCTCCTGGACGATGATCTGGTCGAACACGGGCCCGTGGACGTAGCGCATCGCCAGTTCCGGTCCCGATCCGGTGTCGGTGAAGTCCAGCGCGACGTCCAGGCCGTCGTAGATGAAGTAGGTCGTTTGGCTTTGTCCGGCCGAGTCGACCTGTTTGGCGATGCGGCGGTCGATGGCGTCGTAGGCGTAGGTCACGGTCTGCACGAGCGTGCCCTGGCCGCTCCGATCGGTCACCGCGATCAGCCGGCCGCGGTGGTCCCACTCTAGGGTGCGCGTCGTGCCGGTGGCGACGTGCGTCCGCAGCACGAGTTGGCCCTCGTTGTCGTACGCGTAAGTGAAATCGCCGTCCGACACGAGCCGGTTGCCGCTTTCGGTCACGTAGTCGGCGCCGTGGCGGTGTGACCCGACGCGGTTGCCCGCGGCGTCGTACGCGTATGATTCGTCTTCCCGTGCCGACCCGCCGTCGGCGGGTGTGTGTTCGGCCTCTATCAGTCGGCGGGCCGTGTCGTAGGTGAAATCGGTCGTGCCGTCGTTGTCGATGATCTGGCGGATGCCGGTCGCACCGTCGTAATCGAAGGCGTACTCGGCCACGACTGTCTGCCCGGCCGCGTGCGTCAATTGCGTCAGGCGGTCCAGGGCGTCGTAGGTGAATGCGCTGCTCACAACCGCCTGCGTGCCGGCCAGGTCGCTGTACCTGTCAATCGTTGCGATCGCGTTCGCCCCGGTGTAGGCCAGGTCGATGCGCTTCTCGCTGGCGCCGCCGCCCGACTGCGTGATCTGCGTGATCCGGTTCAGGCCGTCGTAGGTGTAGTTCGTGGTGGCCCCGGCCGCGCCGTCGATGGACTCGGTCGTCGACGTGCGGTTGCCGGCGGCGTCTCGGGTATACGTTAGGACGACGTGCGGCGCACCGGGCGTGCCGTCGTTGTCCACGGTGGCGACACGGTTGCGGCTGTCGTAGGTGAACGCGAAGGCGCTGTGCGCGTCCACGAGTCGGGTTTCGTTGCCGGCCGCGTCGTACGACGTCACGACCGTGTTCACGATCTGGCCGTCTTCGATCCAGTCTTCGGTCACACGGAGGTCCAGTTCGTTGTAACCGTACTCGACGCGCCTGCCGTTACGATCGACGTTGGCGATCAGATTGTCGACATCGTCGTACTCGGCGGCGATGACGTTGCCGTCCGCGTCGATCTCCCGGATCATGCGTTGGCGCGCGTCGTAAACGAACCGATGGACGTTGCCCACGGGGTCCGTGATCGCGGTGAGCAGGCCGTCCTGATCGAGGGTGAGGGTCTCCCTGCCGCCTCGCGGATCGATGGTCTCGACGCGGCGGTTGCGCGTGTCGTAGCGGTAGCGCGTGCGCCGGCCGAGCGGGTCGATTACGGCCGTGATGTTGCCCGCCGCGTCGTATGCGTAGCGTGTGGATTCGTTGTCCGCGTTGGTGATCTGCGCGATCAGTCCGGCCGCGTTGCGCACCACGGTCGCGGTCTGATCCGCAGCGTCGGTCGACGACACCTGGTTGCCCGCCGCGTCGTAGGTGAACGACGAAACCGGCGCGGTCAGCGGGCCGCTGCCGTCCGGATCGGGTTCTGTGAAGTTCACGAGCCGGTTCATCACGTCATACTCGAACGCGGTGCGGCGTCCCAACTCGTCAACAAAAGCCGTGGCCAGCCCGGCGAGCCCGGCCGTCGTCGCCGGGTCGTACTCGAAGGACACGGCCGCTTCGTCGGCGGTGCCTTCCGCGTACGTGGTCGTTGCCAGCCGCCCCTGCGCGTCGTAGGTCCGCCGCTCGACTCGGCCCAGTGGGTCGGTTACGGTCTCGATTTGACCATCGTCCGTGTAAGTGAGCGTGCTGACGACATCGTCGCCGCCGGTCTCGTGACGCAGGCTGATGACGTTTCCATTCGCGTCTAACCCAAAGCGCTTAACGCGCCCGAGTTCGTCTGTCTTGGAAACGGCCACGTTGAAGACAGGGTCGTAACTAAACAACGTCGCCCCCGGCAGCACCGGCCCCTCATCCGCATTGATGATCTTGTTCTGTCGCACCGACACCGACCGTTGCTGGCCGGCCTGGTTGATCGTGACGAAGTCCTGGTCGCCGTCGCCGTCGATGTCGCCGAACGCCAGGTGTTGCGCGCCGACGCCCACCGCGTAATCGAGGCGTTGCGGGAAGTCGTCGATCCCGTCGCTGCGCAGGACGGTGATTGAACGCCCCATTGATGCACCGGCCGTCCCGCCGTCGTTGTTCGCCGTGGCGATGTCGGGGTTGCCGTCGTTGTCGATATCGAGGATTTCCAGGTCCACCGCGCCGACGCCGACCTGATAGTTGCGACTCAGGAACCCGCCGTTCACGCCAATCCCCTGAAAGTGGATCGAAACGCTTTGGCCAATCCGGAAGCTATTGAACAGGTCGCGGGAGTCGGAGGCGACGACGATGTCGTTCAGGCCGTCGTTGTTCAAATCGGCGATCTCAACCTGGCTGGGGTCGCCGCCGATCGAGAGATCGAAATGGTCGCCGAACGTGCCGTCGCCGTTGCCGGGGAAGACAAATGCTTCGCGCCCATCCGGTTGGCGTCGGAATTGATTGGCGATGACGACGTCGGGGACATCGTCGTCCGTGACGTCGCCGACGGCGATCGCGAGGCCGGGTTCGTCGGACGTGAACGCTAGTGTCGGCGCGCCGAGCCCGCCTTCGCCGTTGCCCAGCAGCACGAGCACCTCGTTGCGCGAGAAGGACGCGAGCACGACGGCATCGAGGTCACCGTCGCCGTTGACGTCTTCGATCTTGAAGTCCGCCAGGTTCGGGTTGGCCAGGTCGATCGCGTCGCCTATGTCGAACGTGCCGTCACCGTTGCTCAGCGCGACCTGCAACTGCCCGGCCTGCGGGAAGCCGACGTTGCCGCCGAGCACCACGTCGTCGCGCCCGTCTTCGTTCAGGTCGGCGACGCGCGTCACGTCGGCCGGGCCGACGGGCTGCACCGCCGACCGCCCGCCGAATGTCCCGTCGCCGTTGCTTGGGTACACGGCGATGACGTTCTGCCCCTGGTCGAATTCGAGGTGCACCTGGTCGGGCAGGTCGTCGTTGTTCACATCGACAAGCTCAAGGCCCGAGGTCGGGAACGAGATGAACGGACTGGGGGCCGAGGGGAACGTCCCGCCATCATTAAATCGGATCACGACAAGTTGGTTGTCACCGCTGGCGGTGGCAATGTCCATATCGCCGTCACCGTCAAGGTCGGCGACGACGGGTTTGAAGGCAGCGATCGCGCCGGGGTTGGGGATCTGTTGTTCGGTGACCGCGAAGACGCCGTTGCCGCTGCCAACGTGCAGGTGCAGCCGGTCATTGACCGGGGCGATCGCGTCGAGGATGCCGTCGCCGGTCACGTCCGCGATCTCGTAGTGAATATTGCCGGAGAACGTGCCGCCCTGTGTGATCTGCGTGAAGTTCCCCGCGCCGTCGTTCAGGAATATCGGCTTCAAGTCACCGTCGTACAGCCCCAGGTCCAGGTCGCCGTCGAGGTCCATATCACGTAGCGTCACGAAGCCGAGTCGGCCGGTAAACGACACGTTCCCGTCGTCGAAGTCCTGACCGCCTGAAAAAGTCCCGTCGCCGTTGCCGAAGCGTACTGACGCTGTGCCGTCGCCGACGTTTGAGGTCGCGAAGTCGATGATGTTGTCGCCGTTGAGGTCGCCGACCTCGAGACGGTTCGGCTGATCACCGACCTCCGTGACGATCCCCGCGCCGAATGTCCCGTCGCCGACGCCGGGCAGCACGCGCACCTGGCCGTCGTTGCCGAAGTTGATGTGCGTGGTCACCAGTATGTCCAGGTGACCGTCGCCGTTCGTGTCGGCCAATTCGACCGCGCGCGTTCGGCCCTGGAATTGCGGCGCGCCCTGCGCATCGATCAGGGTTTGGTCCGCGAACGACCCATCGCCCAGGCCGAGCAGGACGGACACGGTCCCGTCGTTGTTGGCCGTCACGAGGTCGAGCGTGTCGTCCTCGTCCACATCGCCGATCGCGACATCGACCGGCGTACTTACGCCGGTACTTGGGTCGCCCGCCATCGTTGAAACCCGTTGACCGAACACCCCGTCGCCGTTGTTGATCAACACATCGACGAGTTGTTCGTCGCTGGTGACGACCAGGTCGATGTCGAGGTCGCCGTCGATGTCGACCGACTCGATCGTGAACGCGAACTGCCCGACGCCGTAGGCCGGGTCGTCGAACAGGTTGGCGACGCGCGCCGTCTGGGCAGACAGCTCGTCGCGGATGCTGATGATGTTGCCGCGGTCGTCGTACTCGAAGAACGTGCTGTGCCCTTCGCCCGTGATCGTCTCGGCGACCCGGCCGCGCCCATCGAAGCGCACGCTTGGCAGTTGTCCCTCGCCGTCCAGCGCCGATACGTATCGTCCGCGGGCGTCCAGCACATATTCGGTGACGTTGCCGTTGGCGTCGGCATAAGTGGCCGTCGGGTTCTCGTCGATGGTTTTGGCGGTTGGCGGATCCGTCTCAAACGGGTGACGCCGGGTCTGCTTGAACGGGAAGATCGCGCGCGTTTGGGCCGGGTTGACGCTGATGCGCGCCCCGTCGGCCTGGATCGCGCCGCTTACCCGGCCGGCGATGTCGTAGAACACACGCTCACTGAAGCCGCGCTTATTGAACTCGCTCGTCAGCCGGTGGCTGCCGTCGTAGTCGAATTGACGCGCGCTGCCGTCCGGGTCGGTGATCTTGATCAGGTCGCCACGTCCGTCATATTCGAGCAACGTCACGCGACCCGCGGGGTCCGTGATCGACCCGACCTTCATCCGCGTGTCCTCGTCTTCGTCGTGGTCGATGTAGCCGAAGGTCGTCACGAGGCCGACCGGATCGGTGATGAACTCGATTTGTCCGTCGTCGTTGTAGTCATACGTCGTCTGATTGCCGTTGCGGTCGGTGACGGTCTGGAGCCGCCCGGAGCCGCTGAAGTCGTAGACCGTCTGGTCCTTGAGCGTGCGGCGGAATCCGCCGTCGATCGTCTCAAAGGTCGAGTAATCGTCCGGCGGTGAGATGAACGGTTCGCCGTCTTCACCGGCCCGGAAGATCAGTTCATTGCCGTTGCCGTCGATGAGCAACGCCGACCCGTCGGGGTTGCGGACGACGCGTTGCAGGCCCGCAATCGACCAGCCGGCGCCGAAATCGCTGCCGCGTTGATTGACGACGACGAGGTCGCCCGTTGTTTCCAGACCATTGGTTTGTGGCGCGCCCGGGCCGACTGTCATACCCGTGCTCGCGGTGTACTGCCACACACCGGTGCGCAGGTTGCGCGCGGGCACACGCAGCGACGCTTCGGGTGTCAACGACTCGGGCAACTTCCAGAAGTGGGCGTTGACCAATGGTGCGAACGGATCGTCTTCAGGATTGAACACGCCGTCCCAACCGGGAACGACGTAAGTCTGATTCCCGCGCGCTAGCTCGATCCGTGCGTACATCCTCACTGTGTCGAACACATCAGGTCCCACGTCGAGCGGGGTACGCGGTACGCCAAAGCGGAAAACCGGCCGTGGGTCGGCGCGGGTCGATTCGTAGTGCAATACAACGCCTCGTGACACGCCCACCGAATTGTATGTCACCAGCTCGTGTGTCTCCGTCAACGCGCCTGTGTAGAGCGCCACCTGGGAACTCGCCGGGGCACCCTCCTCGCAATCCTCGCAACCTTCTTCGTGCGGTTCGATGACATTGTCGTCGCCGTCCGGAATGATGATGTGCCAACTGCTGTTGAGCACGCCACCTTCGACGGTGTCGATCGTCGTGCCGTCTTCACTGACGACGTTGCGACCGACGATGTCGAAGAGACCGGTTTCCGGGTTGATCGAGAACAGATTGAACTCGTCGCCGGGGCTATAGCCGTCGGTGTTAGGGAACGACAGCGGCGCCGGCGTGGTAAAGACCATGTCGCCCGGCTGAATAGTGAGCACGAGGTCGCCCATCGCCGTGTCGGGCAGTGCGGCGGGGGTGAAGTCGCGCGGGACCTGCGTGATGCTCAACACACCGTTGAACGGCTGGCCGTCGCGTGTCTGCAACGAGCCCGCGGCCACACCGAGCGCAACGCCGGGAATATTCGGCGTCGTGACGGTCATGTCCTGCGCCGGGTTGATTGTCGTCCCGTTGGCGACGTCGAGTGCGGGTAGGTAAACCGGCCGATCGACAACGTTCGCCGCGCCCTCGTAAAGCTCGCGGTCCAATAGCAGTGTGAGTTTCTCCGCGATGAACGGGTAGACGTTCGGCCCCGGCTCGTCCTCGCCGTGGATGACAAGCGTGTCCGACGTGGTCGGGCCGCTGAACTCGATCGTGAAAGCGCCCGTGTCGTCGGTCGTCGCAGTCGCGTCGCCGATCGCGACGGGCACGCCGGCCAGCGGCTGTTCGTTGGTGTCCAGTACGAAGCCGCTCAAGCGCGTCGTCGTGATCGGGTCAGCTTCGACGGTGAAGGTGATCGTCTGCATCGACTCGCCCGCGCCGTCGGTCGCCATGATCGGGATGTTGTAAACACCGACCTGATCGGGCGACGGGTCGAAGATCAGTGTCCCGTCGCCGATCAGGGTGACGTTGGGCAGGTCGAAGTCGTCATCCACTTCGATACTGAATGTCACCGCGTCGCCGTCCAGGTCGTTGGCGGTCAGCTCGACCATGGTCGGCACGCCCGCCTGCATCGCGATGGGCGCAACGGGGTCGAACTGCGGCGTTTGATTGGGACCGGCCGTCATGAGTGTCGGCGACAGGTTGAACTTGACACCGCCCGGGTTGTCGATCAGCACGCGGATCGGCATCGACGTGTCGCCCGACGCGAGGCCGCCATCGTCGATTGACTGATCCAGATTGATAAACGGGTCTCCGAAGCCGTCCACGCCCGACGCGTTCACAACATCGACGCCGGCGGGCAGGTCGGCGAATACCACGACATTTCGTCGGCCGACGCCGTCGCCCGCGTTCGTGACTTGCAGGTCGGCCGCGAAACGGTTGGCCGTCGGGTCGTAACTGACTCGGTCGATCAGCACAGCCAGGTCGGTTGTCGCGAAAAGGCCGGCCAACGCCGTGTCGTCGCCCGCGTCGGCCCGAACGACCTGCGGGTCCAGACGCATCGGCTCGACACCGTTTTCATCGACCTGCGACACGATGCGCGAAAGCGACGCGGTCGTGCCCGTGTCGCTGTCGCTGTTGATTAGTTGGAAGACGAGGTCGCCTGTGGTCAACGCCCCCAGTTCGGTCACGTCAATCGACACCGTCGTGCCGTCGAACGACACGAGCCCCGCGGGATAACTGGCGACGCCGTCGGCGAGGCTGAACACCGGCTCGCCCGGTTCGCCGCCGTCCAGTAGCGTCTGCGCGCGGTCGGCCGGATCGACCAAGTACACCAGCAACAGGTCCTCGAGCGCGGCTGACACATCCGACGTGTCGAACGTCGCATCGATGTCGAAGCTGACGGAGCGCGTGCCCGCGGCCTGACCGAGATCGACGGTGACGCTCTGCTCAACGAAGAAGTCGGTGCTCTCGCGGAGAATGAGCGGCGGCGCGCCGAATGTCACCGGCACTGTCGATTGGTTGGTGTTGCCGGCCGTATCACGGGCGCGCAGAATCAGCTCATTCAAACCATCGAACAGTGAAACACCGTTGATCGTAAAGTCGCCCTGCGCGTCGGGTGTCGTCGAAAGGATCGTGCCCAGCAGTTCAACGATTGAGCCGGTCTCGCCCGTACCGGTGAGCGCGACGTCGGCCAGTTCCGTGAAGCCGTCACCCGGGTCGCCCGTGTCGGTGGCGATGGTCAGGCCCGCCTGCGGCGCCGTCGGCGCGACGCGGTCGAGCGTGAAGGTCACCGACACGACACTGGAATCGACGCCCGCGTCGTTTGTCGCGATGAGATTCAGCGTCAGGTCACCGTCGGTCAGCACGCCGCCGAGCAGCGCTTCGAGCGCCGCCGTGTCGAACGCGAACGACCCGTCGGCGTTCAGGTTGCTCAGCACGTCGATCGCCGGCACGCCCGGCGACGACCCGAAACTGGCCAGGAATGAAACCACGTCGGTCGGGCTGTCGATCATCCCGCTGATGCGTGGGTCGAACGTGACGCCGTCGCTGGTGCTCACGCCGGAATCGTGCGTCAGAAACGCCTGGATGATCGGCAGGAGAGCGCTGAGCAGTTGCGGCTGGAGAAACAGGTCGATGCTCAGCGGGTCGCCCGCGTCGCCGGGTTCGACACGGTTGGTCCCAACGCGCACGAATCGCGGCAGCAGGCCCGCGCCGATGACACTGTCGGTATCGACATCGATCTTGATGTTGAATGTGCGGATCGAACTGGCGTCGTCCGCCTCGGGGTCGTTCTCGTCAAACCCGACGATCGAGTCGGCCGCGTCGTTGATCGAGCCGTCGAGCGGATCCACGCCGGCGATCACGGCGCTGCGTGTCATGTTCTGCCCGACATTGACCGTGCGGATCGACCCGGGACCAAACGTGTCGGCCGCGTCGCCCGCTCCGCCGAGTGCGCCGTCGCTGCCGAGGCTGGTGCCGGCCAGGATCGTCGCGTCGATCAGGTCCAGCTTGGACTTGACGCTGTTGATCGTCGTGGCCGCGACAGTGCCGGCCAGGTCGCCGACCGAGGTTGATATACCGCGCAAGTCGCCGACGACATTCATTGCCCACGTCGCAGCCGTTGCGCCGGCCTGCACGTTGCCGACCGCGCCGATGAACGACCACAGACCGCCCAACACGTTGTCCTTCACGCGCACGCCGCTGACGACGTTGCGCGGGTTGTCTTCACCCGACAGCTTGATGTCGAAGTTCGCGTCGCCGGGCGTGTCGCTCCGTCGGTCGCCGTCGACGCGGATGTTCTTCGCGCTGAACGCGTCGAGCAGCCCACCGAGCCACTGAACGACCTTAATGTTGCCCGCGCCGCCGTCGACGATCAGGTTGACGTTGTTCAGGACGCCGGCCGTCAATCCGCGCAGCTCCGACGCGATGTTGACCGTCCAGTCGGTCGCGTCCTGCATCTTGACGTTGCCGACGTCGTCGCGGATGTCCCACGTCGTCCCGTTGATCGGCCCGGCCAGCGTGACATTGCCCAGCGTCATGCGCGCGGTCGAGGTGTCGTCCTGATTTAGCAGTAGGTCGGCCTCGAACCGTCCATCGATCAGCGGGTCGTTGCGGTCGCCTTTGGATTGCATTCGGCCGATGAACGGTGTTACGACCTGATTGATCACGTCGCCGTTGTTTCGCCAGTCGGTGAACGTCAACCGGTTGATGCCGATCGTCGACTGGATCGACAGGTTCTCGACGCGGTCGAGTGTGAGCGACAGCGTGTCGCGGCCGGCCGGGTCGCCGCCGACGGTGATCTGTGACCCGGCTGTGGCATGGCGCAGGTCGATCTTCTTGGCGGCCCCGGGCACGGTGATGTCGCCCAGCAGGTCGACTTTCTTGCCCGAGATCTGATTCAGCGCGCCGTCGTCGGCCGACGCACCGTCGACGACGATGATGTCGTTGACGGACGCGACCCCGTCGTCGCCCGCGTTGCGGTCTGCCTTGGGATTGATCTTCAGCGACGAACGTGTGGTCGTGTCGGTTAGCGTGATCGTCGGAACACCCTGCGCGTCGAAAGTGACGTCGCCCGTGCCGTCGCCCGACAGTTGGAGCGTGACGATTGTGCCGTCCGGCTCGGTGTAGACAAACTTCGTGTTACGTCTGTCGCCGACCTGGCCGAACCGATGTACGACCGTGCCCGCGACCGGCGCACCGTCTTCGTCGAGCGTGATGATGTCGTTGGCCGGGTTGTTGTCATCGACCGCCGCGTCGGACGTGATGCGCGCCAGTAGTCGGTAATCACCCGGTGCGACGTCGGCCGAAATCGTTTCGCGGAAGTTGAACGTCTTGAATCGGCCGGCGGCGATCCGCGCCGACTGGGTCAGTGAACCCAACAGCACGTCCTCCGCTTCGTCAATCGAACCATCCAGTGAGGCGAACAGGTCGATGGTCACGTGGCCGTCCGCGTCGTCCGGTCCGTCGTTGACCACGGCGACCCGTGCGGTGAGACTGTCGCCGGGCACGACCGGCTCGGGTGCCTTGACGTCGACGAACACACCAAATAGGTCGGCGGTGAGCAGGACACGTGGCTCAAGCGGTTCCAGCCGACCAGCCCAACACTCTTGCGAGTGACGGCGCTTTGACGGCTTGAACGAGGCCAGCAGCGATCGAACACGACTATACGATTGGCGTCTGACTCTGTGTCGAAAGTGCCCCTGATCACGCGATTTGTGATTCATCGAAAATGCCCCTGAAGCTGAGTTGGTGGGATCATGTTGGATGATTCACTCCCCATACCAGCTCCTAGAACTGCGCGTTAGGCCGAGGAATGATCCCGACACCCCAAATGCATGAAAGACAATTTTTGCAAGCAACTTGACCGCAATGCCAATCACCTCGATTTTACTAGATTCTGCACTAGCCGCGCCCCTAGGAATTCGAATTCAGCCGACGCCGAAGGTTTGATGGATGCGCTACCTAGCGTTCCGGTTGCACGTCACGGACCCGCCCCCACGTGTGATATCACCGTCTATGTTACAGATTCCAGCTCTGCGCCTGCACCTGTTTCTGTACCAAGATCAGCGTGAGTCTCGGGGCTTCATCCGGCCCGACTCACCAGCAGTTTGAATTTCAACCGACTACTCGCTTCCGAAGGCCATTACCCGTCCGTCGACGAGAGTCAGGATAACTCGACCATCGCGATCGACCGCGATACCCCACGGGGTGCAAAGGGCGGGCAACTGCTGGGCCCACATCACCGCGCCCGACTCACGGTCGAATGACAAGAGTGCGGGTAACGGGACGCCATTGGGGTCGGTCTTGTCTGGGGTTGTCCCGACCACCAGCGCCGCGTTGGCACTCAGGACCGCACCCTGAGTTTCGACCATGAACTGGTGCTGCCACTTGACGCCGTGTTTGCCATCGTCTGCTGACCTGGCGAAGTGTGTTGTTGCAGCCCTATTGCAGCGAAGGATCGCGTCGCCTTCACCCGCTTGCACGAGGTAGTTCTTGTGATATCGCGATGGAATGTAGCGACGAGGCGAGTGCATCAGTTGGTCGGTGACGCTTACGCTGCTGTCGGGCATCAGGAACAGTTCGCTGCCACGCGGGGCCTTCTGCCACATGTCCTGCAGCGTGTTCCTGCATTCGCCGGTCTTTGCGTCGTAGATTGCCGGTGATACGACGTTCCCGCCGGCCATGTAGAGCTTTCCGTCGTTCATCAGCAGGTGTCCCTGCACGCTCACGCCAGTGACGACGTCGTCGCTGAGCAGTTTGCCGGACGTGTTATTGTGCCACTTGACGCGCCCCGTACGGGCGTCGAGGGCATACACGTGCGTGCCGTCATGGCTGACGATCCCCGCACCGGCGTACAGGACGCCGTTGCCGACAAGCACACCGGTATGTACCGGCCAGGTGGAAGACAGCCGACCGTATACGGGGATACGGCGGTCGATGGGGGCCGCCCGAAAACGCCAGATCTCGGAACCGGATCGAGGGTCGAGGCTGTAGACCTGGCCGTCACCGGATCCGACGAACACACGATTGTCCGTCACGGCCGGTGGGTATCTGATCGGTCCGCCGGTGTAGGCGTTCCAGAGCGACTCGCCGGTTGCAGCGTCGATCGCACGGACGGCGCCGTCTTGTCCGCCAATGAAGACAGTGCCATTGGCTACCACCGGCGCCGTCGGGTCCGACCCCACGCGGGCGCTGGTTTGCCAGAGCAGCCGATGCTTCTGCGGCGTCCGAACGGGTGTGATCGACGTCCGCCTGTTGTTCTGGCGGTACGTCGGCCAGTCGCGCTGATCGACGGGAAACGCGTTGGCCTTGGACGCGGCATCAGGCCGTGTGACGTGTCGGTCGGTCGAATCGTCTTGATCGGTGTGCGATCCCGCTGGCTCGAGACTGATGATGCCGACCAGCGAGTGATTGCAGTCGCACATCCACGGGCCCCAGTAGAGTTGCCCGTGCGCGACAAGGACACCGTCCTGGCATGCGGGCCGCATGGCCGGGATGCGCCTGGGTTTGTCGTCGGCCACGCCCAGCTGCACTGTCCCGCCGTGACGCTGGCCGCGCGCGAAGATGCTTTCAACCGTGCCGGTCGCACGCGTGCAGTTGCCGCGGTGGCATTCGAACTCGTCCAGCAGCTTGCCGGTGTAGAGGTCGAACTTCTTGGCCATGTTCTCCCGCGCCATCGCGTACAGCGCATCTTCACGCAGCACCAATTGGACATTGCCGTCGTCGTGAGTCCACATCAGCTTCCCCGATTCGGCGCTGACGGCGGCAAGCTTGGATCGTTGCGGGCCGGCAAAGAAAATGGCCTTGTCGTCGCACTTCGCGTAGGCAGAGGTGGAGTACCCCTTCTTCCACGTTTGTGCCCTGTCGTGTTCGCCGATCGCGGCCATGAGTTCGGAATCGCTTGACCGCCACATCAGGGATCCGGTGTCGGTGTTGATCGCAGCGAGGAACTTCTGGTGCGAGTAGATAAAGAGCTGCCCCCTGTTCATGCAGAAGGCTCGGCTGTCTAACGGCTCCTTCTCGTATAACGACCATAGCAGTTTCTTGTTCTTCAGATCGACTGCGACGACCGTGTGGCCGAACCCCCAGGAATGATCCTTCGGGCCGCGAGCGTACATGCGTCCCATCCCGCTCCACGGCCAACCGGATTGAGTCCGACCGCCCTTGAGCGTTTCGTCCAGCGGGTCGGGTTTGCCGACCAGGGCATAAAGCACGCCGTCCCGGATGGCCATCCACTTCCAACCGGGTTGATCCTTGGCGTCGGGAGCGATGTCCGCGACCTTGATCTCGTGCTTCACCGCGCCGGTCGCTCCGTCCAGGACCTTGCACGACTCGTTGTCAGCGATGTACAGCAGGCCGTCCAGAGCAACCATCGTATTGCGATGAATCATGAACCCTTCGGTCAACTTGTATTCCCAGAGGACCGTGCCGTTGTAGGCGCTCATGCAGACGAGCTTGTTGACCAGTGGCCACTCGCGCTTCTTGAACGCGATATGCCCGAACGCCTTGTACAGACGACCGTCGGCCGCAACGGTGACCTGGGGCATCGGGCCGTACCAAGGCGTGGCGAGGAACTTTGTTCGAAAAGGGCCGCGGGCGACCTGGTCGGTTGATTGGGGGTTATTGTCGGGCCCGTGGTAGGGGTGACTCCAGACGTCCGTGCCAACGACCGGCCTCTTGCGGACGACACCTTCCTTCGTCACGATCGCGGCGCCGGGCCGAACGACGCGCTTCAGTTCATCAAGCGGTACGCTGCCGCCGGTGACGAGGGCGCCGTCGGCGAGATTGTCTGCCAGCCCGATCCTCCTGTAGCCTGATTCCGAGACGTAGATGCGCGATCCGAGCAGCCCCGCATCATCCGCGGCACGTCGCCAACGGTTGGCCTCGCCATGCGCCGGAGTCTGTACGAAGACGGTCAGTTCACTCTCGGCCACAACCTTCAGGGCAAGCTCGCCGGCACCGGGCCCGAGGATCACGACCAGGCCCCGATCAACGCCGATCCGATCCAGCGTGCCTGATGCGGAATCCGCGGTGACGGTCAAGCCGCCTGCCAGCGGGATAGCCAACAAGAGAGCGATACCCCAAGACGACCGGACGCCGGATCGATTCATGATGACCTCCTGGTTCAAGCAGCGGCGTGCCGTGCCCTTTCAAGCGGTGACGAACAGAACCACAGGACAACAGCGGGAGAGTCGCGTGATTCACGCGAATCGGTCGAACGCGGATTGACCCTATTATGCGCTGACCCTGCCCGACGAACAATCGCCCATATCACCGTGTGGCGATAATGATCGTTCGGCTCATCTTGATGCGGGCACTTCTCGGCGGCGGGCGAATCTGTCGGGCCAAACCCGATTGCCCGGGAGTTCATGCGGCGCCGCTCATGGTTGAGCAGTCCCCCAAGTAAACGTTTGCAATGGATCACGCCGTTCGATTGCGGCGGGTCCTTGTTGACATCGTCAGGCTGCCTTGACCGTTCTATGGGTTGCCTTGCGGTTCGACTTGGTGGCCATGGATTTGCCTCATCAGGCTTTGGATAGGTGGATCACTGCTCGTTTGAATCACGAAGCCTGCCAATCTTCGGATAATTCGAAGATTCGAGTTGCTCCGGCCTCCAAGCAGAACACATCGGGATCGGCGATCCAGATCGAGTTTCCGCGCACCTGCAGCGTCGAGAAGTCCAACCATGGTGATTCCACAATGGGCGCACCGTCCGGCGGCCAATCGCCCTTACCTCCATCCAGGTAATCCTTGATGTGCATGAAACGCCACCCAATCTGGTCGAATGCCCCGGTTTTGAACTCATACGACAACAGACGGCTAGTGCATCAGGTCGGCCTTTGACTCTCATGGGACGATGCGTCAAGCGTCCTGTCATTATCCATTCTTGATGACTGAGCGGAGTTCGACCGTTCCGTCAAGGTCTACGGCATAGATCGCGTGCCCCGTCTCTCGTTTGGTTCCTCTTGTGGCGATTCGCCAATATGAATCCTTTCCCTTTCTGACAAAGGTAGCTTCGTCGATAAAATGCTCCGGCTGTTCTTTGTCCCTAAAGTGCTCCTTTAAACGTAAGATGGCTTCCTCAAGCGTGATGGGCGGCACTCGTGGTTCAAAGCTTTCTGCAGCTCTTTCCTCCTTCTTCGCTTGGGCGATTCCGTCGCCTAGTGTCAGCCACGACGAGCGACGGCGGCGGAGTTCATCGGAATGAAACAGGATTCTGTATCTTCCCTGCTCAGCGTTGACGAGGATCGACCACATCAGACTACTTCCAACTTGGTCGGTTTGGCGCAGATGGAACAGACGCTTCGGTTCATCTTTGCCGCTGTCAGGGTAGTTGTAGACTCCGACTAGTTGGACGACACCTACCGCCGAAAGCCCGAGCCCTTCGTCTGTGACAATTGTTGTTTCAATTGTCTTGCGAGTCTGTGGGGGCAGCTGATTCCAATACTTAAGAAGTTGTTTGCTCTCTTGTCCCCGCGGGCAATCGATGGCTACCAGAGAAGGCTCATGGGCATAGCTGGTTGCCGAACCGGACACAAAGGCCGACAGAACAGCGGCCGAGAATAGGGCTAAGCGGCTCATTTGTGGGCTCCAATGCGCAATTCGCTACCAAGGCATCGTTCGATTGAGCTTGATAACACATCAATGTTCGATTGGCACACCCCAAGATCCGCTCCGCAAGATCTTTGACGCACCGTGAAGCGGCAAGTTCCATCGTGTATCACATCTGGCTTACGTTTGCCAGCACAAAGTACTCAGCCGCCACGAGCAGGATCGCTAGGGCGCAGCCCGCACGAATCGGAGTTCACTGACTGTAATCAGTCATATGGCCTTGGCTAGGCCACGGCCAATTACCCCCGGGCTTCCAACTGTGTCATCGAACGGTCGTAATACACGACGCCGTGTCCGTGCCGCATCGTTGGTTACAGGCTCGAGTCCAGCAGTCTTGCGTGTTCTGTTGACCGCGCGACGCATGCAGTGGAGCTGTCGAACGACGGGCGCATAGGGTTCATACCGCAGCATCCGAAATTCAAGAGCGACATCGGCCGTAGCCCCGTGCTTGCAGTAATGCAGAATGAAGTCCTTCAGCCATCGGTATTCAGCAGGTGAATACGCACCGACACGTGGTATCATCCATCGGTGCCCTCGCTGTATCCGATGCTGTAGCCGGCTAACGCGATCGGAGAGCGGCGAACATCCCGAATGACCTTCTTCTCGCGCTGAAAGAACTCGTGCTCTCCGTGGTTTGCCAGCATGACCCAGAATCCCGCGTATCGAAGATAATGCAGATGCTTGGCCATTCAGTGTGTAGCGAGAACGCTGCCAACGCGACCGAGTGATGTCGCGTGTGCCGATGAGCTCGCGATTAATGACTATTGATATAAGGTTTCCGGCCGAATCAACAACTTGCCAGTCGTCGCCTGAGTAGGCAATCGATGATTCGGCACGGCAGCATGACCATTGAATTGGAAACTGACACTTCTTGTTAAATGTGGTAGATACAACATGGATCGAATCGAGATACCGTCAAACACGCCGTGGGACGCATCGCTTCCCTATTCTCGGGCTGTTCGTATTGGGTCGTATGTTGCGCTGTCGCAGACATCGTCCGTCGATAGCGATGGGAGTATTCAGGGGGGTAACGACCCTCTTGAGCAGGCGAGACATGCGCTAGGGAACATTCGTGCTGCTCTCAAGGCCGTTCACGTTGATGCAGAGAACATCATCCGAACCAGGATCTACCTGAGTGATCTCGACGACTGGAAACTGATCGCCCCTGCCTATGTTGAATTCCTTGGGTCAGTAAGACCAGCTGTCAGCCTGATCCAGTGCAAGATGGTGTCCGCCGAGATACTGGTTGAATTCGAAGTGGATGCGATTGCAATGTAGGCCTGATGGGTAGCCTCGCCATGCTGGCTGGGCGTACGGCTGATTCAGATTCAGGTGGCAGCCTCTTCACAGACAATAGAGCAGTTGATAACTACCGCGGATGTCGCACAGTCTATTGAGTCGAGCGTGCCATGTTGGCTTGCAACCGTATCAAGCGATGGAAGTCCAAATGTGTCTCCGGAGGAGGCATTCATGCACGATGGTAGCGGCAGAATCCTCGTCGCGCATATTGCATCCCCTCAGACAATCCAAGACGTCAGAGTGACCCACGTGTGTGTCTCACGCGCGTTGGCAATTGCCCTAGCCGTCAATGCCAAAAGAGGTTAGCTATTCGGGACTGGTCGCATCCCACGAAAGACAAGTCTTCCCAATCAAGGAGTGCTCATCCTATCTGACCTGCGTTGAAATCTGGAGACTCGGCCTCCAAACGCCGAGAAAGGAGGCTCACTAAATGCTGGGCCACTATATCGGCACGAAAAAAAGCCAAAGTTATCACTTGCTCCGCCATTGGTCTCGGCCAGGTCAGCGAAAAACGCAGCTTGGCCAGCGTTGTTGAGCAAAGGTGCACAGAACTTTTCAAACTCGCCATTGCCGTCGGGCGCCGCGTCGCCGTGGCGCCACAACATGATCACTGATAGATGTGAGAATTTGACAGGACAGGTCTAGTACAATGCTCTGTCGCGGCAGTTGCGGCGGACTTGATTGTCCATGGGGTCGAGGCCCGTCTAAGATGATCGTCAACAATCACCAAGTCAAGCTCATTCCGTTCCTGAAAACTTCGGTCACCCGCCTTGTATGCTTGTGCGATCTGTGCCTCTCCAACGCTAATCTGCTTCTTGTTCTAGTTGTATTCTGTGTGCTCGTTACTCTTGGCTGCGATCAGAATCCCCCACCTGCCTCTGACTCGGTTGAGGAAGCTGTTGGGGAATCGAACAACCAGACGCTATCTGTCGATGCAGGATTGGTGACTTCGTCCCCGCTGGCAGACTTCGAAGACGGTTCTGCACTAACCAGCCAATCCTTGTTCGAGCAAATCGATCCCAAGTCGGCGGGCATCGACTTTGAACACATATGGAATCCGCCGCCGGAACGGGACGAACTGATTACCAGTCAGATGGCAGGCGGCGGTGTCTGTATTGGCGACTACGACCAAGACGGTCGGCCAGATGTTTTCCTGACCCGCCCTCAAGGTGGCAGTCGGCTCTATCGCAACCTCGGAGGCATGCGTTTCGAGGACGTGACCTCAACAGCCGGTGTCGATGGGAACGGTGCCTGGTGCCTCGGTCCGACGTTCGTTGATATCGACAACGATGGTGACCTGGACCTATATGTGTGTGTCTATCGCGGCCCGAACCTGCTCTATGTCAACCAGGGAGACGGTACTTTCAAAGAGCAAGCCAAGTCCCATGGCTTGGATTTCACTGGCGCCAGCATCATGCTCGCGTTTGCCGACTACGACCGTGACGGCGACTTGGACGGCTACCTGTTGACCAATCGAATCGAACCGGCCAAGGACACCAAGGCGTTCTACGAATTCGACTCGGATGGCCGTCCCGCCGTTCCTGAACGATTTCGCGAGTACCACGACATCATCGTCCGGTCGGACGGAGCGATCCAGGAGATCGGTGCGGGGCAGTTTGACCATCTTTACGTCAACAACGGTGACGGCACTTTCACAGATGCCAGCGAGGCGGCCGGCATCCGCGGGAATCACTACGGCCTGTCGGCGACCTGGTGGGATTACAACAGTGACGGGTGGCCGGATCTCTACGTGGCTAACGACTTCTGGGGGCCTGATCACCTCTACCGCAACAACCACGACGGGACTTTTACAGACGTAGCGCCGGATGTGTTGCCGCACACACCTTGGTTCTCAATGGGTTCGGATGTTGGTGACCTGAACAACGACGGCCTGCTCGACTTCATGGCATCTGACATGGCCGGTTCGAGTCACTTCAAGTCCAAGCTCATGATGGGGGAGATGAACGAGTCCGGTTGGTTCCTTGAACATGGGTTTCCCCGACAATACATGCGGAACGCTGTATACCTCAATTCCGGCATGAGTCGTTTCATGGAGGTCGCTCACCTGACCGGCCTCGCCGCGACAGACTGGACCTGGGCCGTGAAGCTTGCTGACCTGGACAATGATGGCCGTGTTGACGTGTATGTTACGAACGGCATGACCCGCGCCTGGTTCAATAGCGACATGCGAGCCCAATGGGGCGATCGTTGGGACAGTGACGCCAAGCGGAAGTGGTTCGATTCGCCCAAACAGGCCGAAGCCAATTTCGCTTTCCGAAATCTTGGGGACCTGGTGTTTCAAGACAGTTCGAAGCAGTGGGGATTGGACGAGGTTGGCGTGAGTTTCGGTGCGGCAATGGGTGATCTGGATGGCGACGGCGACCTGGATCTCATCGTCAATAACTTTGAGTCCGCGCCCTCCCTGTACCGCAATCGGTCGCGGACAGGTGGGCGACTAGTTTTTCGCTTGCGTGGCACGACCAGCAATCGCTACGGCATCGGCGCGACGGTGCGGGTCGAAACAAGCGGTTTGCAGCATGTTCGATATCACACGCTGTCACGCGGCTTCATGAGTGCTGACAATCCCGAAGTGCACTTTGGTTTGGGCGAGGACCAGCGGATTACTCGGGTCATCGTGAATTGGCCCAGCGGGATACGGCAGGAGCTTGACGATGTTTCTGTTAATCACATTCATGTAGTAACCGAGCCAAACCAGCCCGTGACATCGAACCGCCGAACGCCTCCGGCCCCAACGATGTTCAAGAACATCGCGTTGGCGGATCACGTCCGACACAAGGAGCGGCCGTTTGACGACTTTCGGCGTCAACCGCTGCTGCCGTTCAAACTGTCACAACTCGGTCCGGGAATGGCGTGGGGCGACGTCGATCAGGATGGAGACGATGATCTCTATCTCGGTGGTGCCCGTGGCGAAAGCGGCCGACTCTTCCTGCGTGACGGAGAACAGCTTGTGTGGCGTCCCTTGCCCGCGCTTCAAGACGACGCGACGTGTGAAGACATGGGGGCCATCTTCTTCGACGTCGATTCGGACGGCGATCTGGATCTGTACGTAGTTAGTGGTGGGGTGGAGACTGCGCCAGACCAGCCCATGCTTCGAGACCGCTTGTATACGAATGACGGGTCGGGATGGTTCAAACGTGCCAACTCCGACCGGACCCCTGATACACGCGACAGCGGCAGCACGGTCGCAGCAGCAGATTTTGACGGCGATGGCGACCTCGATCTGTTCGTCGGCGGACGCACAATCCCCGGCCAGTATCCACTGGCACCTTCAAGCCGGTTGTTACGCAACGACGCCGGTCAACTGGTCGACATAACCCGCATGCAGGCCCCCGATCTGGAACGAGCCGGCATGGTGTGCGCCGCTCTGTGGTCTGATGCAGACAATGACGGTGACCCGGACCTGCTCTTGGCTACCGAGTGGGGCCCCATTCGGCTATATCGCAACGAAGACGGTCGTTTGCAGGAAGCGACGGAAGAGGCGGGGTTCGCCCGTCACACCGGCTGGTGGAACGGGATAACTGGGCGCGACCTCGATGCTGACGGTGACATTGACTACGTCGCTACAAACTTGGGTCTGAACACAAAGTACCACGCCAGTGGGCCACATCCCGCGCTGCTGTTCTACGGAAACATGGATGGTACTGGCCAATTGCGACTCGTCGAAGCGGAGTATGAAGGAAACACCCTGTACCCGCTCCGCGGGCGGAGTTGCTCTACCCACGCGATGCCGAGTCTGGGCGAACGGTTTCCGACATTCGAGAAGTTCGCTCTAGCGCCCCTGGCGGATATCTACACGCCAGCCGGGTTGAAGAATGCGAAACGGTTGGCCGCGACAACGCTGGAGTCGGCCGCCTGGATCAATGACGGCAAGGGGCGTTTTACGCGTCGTCCGTTACCGCGACTCTGTCAGATCTCGCCCTCGTTTGGCGTGTTGCTCACCGAACTAGACGGAGACGGACAGGCCGATCTCTGTCTCGCCCAGAATTCCTTCAGCCCGCAACGAGAAACCGGCCGAATGGACGGCGGACTCGGCCTCGTATTGAAGGGCCTTGGCGGCGGCCGGTTCAAGGCACTATGGCCCAATTCAAGCGGGATCGTGGTCGCCGGCGACGCCAAGGCACTGACCTGGACGGACTTGAACAACGATGGCCGGGCGGACTTGTTGTTTGGCGTCAATGACGACCGAGTCTCGGCATTCACAAGCACGTCCAACACAACTGGGCGTGTGATTCAAATCAGCTTGCGCGGTGGCAAGGGCAACCCGACCGCAATTGGCGCGCGGATCACCTTGCGTGTTAATGGGCTTCCCTCTCAGACGGCCGAGGTGTACGCGGGCGAGGGCTATCTGTCTCAATCACCTCCCCGACTGATGTTCGGGCTCGGTGACGGCACCGGCAACGCCACCGCATTTGTTCGATGGCCCAGTGGCGAGGCAACGGAACATGTCATCAAGCCGAGTCTGAATCGATCTTCTATCACATTGACCGCGCCATGATTTCATTGCGGCCACATCTGATGCCACATGGAACTGGATTTCAATTTGCTCTCGCGCGATGGCAGGAAGTACGAATCAAAGGGATCTGCTGAGTATCCCAGACTGATTAACTCATCAGTTATCGCCATTCAGTTGGCCATGACGGCGGTGCCAGATTGACTGCGGCCGTTGGTGTGTGCTCCAAAACACAACGCCCTCCGGCTCTAGGCCGGAAGGCGTTTGAGTTGTGTCATTCAAGTTTTACGACACTGGTAGCCAGCAACCGTCAGTTCATCCGTCGCCGACGTCGCATTGCCAAGCCGGCAAAGCCGAGCAGCGCGAGCGTCGCGGTGGCCGGCTCCGGGACTGCAACGTTGACGCCCAGGCGGGCGTTGTAGTGTGCGATGATCTGTTCTTCGCTCAAAATCGAGTCGTAGATGGCGAACTCGTCCAACTCCCCGTTGAAGAACCGAATGACGTTGTTGCCGTTCTGATTCCAGGCGGCGATGGCACCGCCGATCAACACCATATCCGGGTCGTTCGCGTGGTTAGAGGTGGTGATCAACACGCCGTTGACGTAAAAGTTCGTCTCGCCATTGGCGATGTCTTCGGCGTCGTAGGTGACCACGACGTGGAACCAGTCGTCGAAGGCGATCGCGCCGTCCGGGGTGTTGTTGTTGTTCGGGCCGCCGCCGGCGATGGCGTGCTCGATATCGAGGCCGCCCTTGAGGTTGAAGTGCAGGTTGCCCGTGGCGAAAGTGTCTGTCGAGAAGATCGACGTGCAGCACCCGCCGGCCAGCGCGTCGGCGTTGACCCAGAACTCGATCGTGCTCTTTTCGAGCGTACCGAGCGCGGGCACATCGACCCAGCCGCTGGACCCGTCGAACTCTGCCGCGCCGCCCAGTTCAGGCGTCGCGCTGGGGCCGCCCAGCGTCACGCCGCCCAAGTACGTGCCGTCGTTCCCGTTGCCCGACGAATCGATCGCAATCATCGAGCCCGGCGCTTCGCCGAACCGGTAGTAGACCAACGGGTTGTCGCTCAGCACCTCGACGTCGTACGGGTTGGGGACGATCGGCGGCGGGCCGTAGGCCGTCGCGATGGCGTACTTGTTCTCCAGATAAGTGCCGACCTCGTTCTGCTCGTCGGGGGTCAGGGCGCGGTCGTAGAGGATGATTTCCGAGATCGTACCGTTCCAGTTGCCGCCGCAGCACCCGCCGCCGCCGGCCAGACGATTCAACTCCCAGTCCTGCGTGCCGATGTTGCCGGGGTTGTTCACCACCTGCGATACACCGTTGCGGAAGAAGTTGACGTCGCCGTTGGGCTTCGGCGCGCCGAAGAACTCGGCGTACTGAATCCGATCCTCGGTCACGCCCTGGTTGGGAATGTTGGGGTCGGGGTTCGTGCCCTTGAAGAAGATGACCGTGTTGCCGTTGCTACGGAAGAACTGCCGGTTCTGGCCGGCGCGCGACATCAGGGTCTGATTGGCCGTGTTGTTCGTCTTGGCTACGACGAACGCGCTGGCGTCGCCGCCGTCACCGACCGACAACGTCACCAAGTTGTCCAGGACCATATGCCCGCTGGTGTCGAAGTTGACCATACCCGTCCCGCCGGGCCCGGTCAGCGTGCGCGTGATCGTGCCGCCGCTGGGCGTCGCCGTCACCGCGTCGTTCGTGTCCCGGCTGGACCATGAGTTGACGGTTGTGCCGGACAACGAAAACGAGCTGGCGTCGTTCGCGTCGAGCCAGAACTTAAGGTCCGGGTGGCTGGCGTCGGGGATGCCGCCGGAAACCACCGCCCAACTCGTCGGGGCGCCGCACAGCAACAGGGCCATCACCGCCAAGACACCAGATAGCAATCGGACACGCGTCATAACCATTCACTCCGTACGCTTACAGGTTTCAGCACTCTCACATTCCCGACATTTGAGGCGAGGCTCTAACCTAAGACCCCGCCGCGCGGCAGACACACGCGCCTTCAGTGTACCACATGCCGACGCAAAACCACCTAAAAACCGCGAATTGCCCGAAAAACCGCCCATATGTCAAAAGAAACACGTATCACCGTTCACACGGGCGGCCCCTACAGAGCCCTCCGGGTACAGCCACGGAGTCGCCATAAGCTCGATACCGGTGAACGCCTCTTTCATCTTCCACTCGACATGGGCGTCGCCGAATGCCTCGTTCATGCCGGTTACGGGGCATCGCAAGTCAGTAAGAAATGATGGGAGTACAGAGAGGATTCAAGATTGTCCATGTCGTTGTCCTCGTACAGCTTGGCGATCAAGTACATCCCGTGTGGTCAATTGACTGCGCCCAAGGATAAATCGGGATCAGAGACGGACTTCGATTCGACTGGTCATGTTGAATCTGGCCGAGCGTCGTCTTCCTTCGGTTCATCAAGATCAAAGACACAGATCTGCTAGAGTCGTTTCGGATCGATGCCCTCTCTGAGCTTTTGCAATCGTGCACGGCCTTCTTCAGAAAGAACGATGGGCTTGCCGCCGTTGAGCTCTTCCAACTCCGCTTTCAAGGCGCGTGACTTCTGCGTCAGACGTTCAATCTTTCGGTCGTAGGCCTGATCCACGGATGTTCAGAATCTCGTTTTGATCCATCGAAGCATGATAAGCCCGCCTAAGCAGCTTTGCGATGATAGTACTTGAGCAGGCCGCCAAGCCGTTGTCGACATTTGATCGTGCCGGCAACCCGCCCGACTTCGTCACCCGCGTCAATAATCGCATTCCCAACGCCCTGATGATTACGCTCGTGGTGATAGTGCTTCAAGAACTCATTGACCGCGTTGCGCATAGACCACTCGCCGAAGAAGATCATGCGATTCAGGCACTCGTCTTTCAGGCTACGCATGAACCGCTCAATATGTGCGTTGAAATTCGGCGACCGCGCGGGCAAGCGGTTTGGCTTGACGCCTGCATGCTCAAGCAGATCACGAAACGACTGGCAGGACTTGGTGTCACGATCCATCAGCAGGCAACGATGCCTTCTCAGGAACCCGGCCTCACAATCCGTCAGGTTCCTGGCGACTTGATCCATCCACGCTCCCGTGGGATTGGGTGTCATCCCGGCGAACTCAACTCGTCGTGACGACAGATCCATGACGAACAACAGTTGATACGTCACCAGGCCTCGGCACGTCCCGACCTCAATCGTCGTGAATTCAACCGCAGCCAACACATCCCAATGCGCGCTGATGAATTCCTTCCAGGACGAGATTCGCTTGCGCTGCGGCGCCGGTTCGATGCCGTGTTCTTGAAGAATGTTGCCCACCGACTGATCACAAAGGACATGTCCCAGGTTGCCCATCTCGCCGGAGATCCGGTCGTAGCCCCATTCGGGGTTCTCCCTGGCCATGCGCAAGACCAGTCGTTTGACCTCGCTCGTGATCGCGGGGCGGCCCACCGGCTTCTTTCGACGCTTCGAGTAGTTCCACTTCTGGGCGACCAGTTGGCGGTGCCAGCGGAGGATGGTGTCGGGCGTGACGATGGTGGTTAGCTCAAGCAGGGCCTTCCGACCGATACGTTTGGCTTTGACCGCCAGGCATCGACGATCCTCGTCCCTCAAGTTGACGCACTTCTTTCCCTGAGCTTTGAGCAGCGTCTGAAGCTGATCGTTCTGAAGATCGATAATGTGTTGCTGATGTCGATTGACCCAGCCACAGATGACGGCGATCAGCAATTGCCAGGGATGCAACATAGAACTCACGACGGATTCTCCGATGAGCACGTCGTTCAGTCCCAAGCATCGAGTAGTCTGCGCCGGTGTATAGTGCCATCGTTGCCTCGGTGGCATGCGTTGACGCTCTTGGCGGTACACCGCCAGCTCGCGTTCGAGCAATTGGCTGTTCCAGACTGCGGCA
>JANQSF010000026.1 GCA_028284155.1 Phycisphaeraceae bacterium | reverse complement strand
CGCGTTGGTCGGATGCCACGATGCGGTCGGGCACAGCTGGACTGAGTGAGTCGGATGGTGAAGAGGGTGTGGTTCGGCGAACGGGCGGGTTGGAAGACTTGCCAGACGAGGAAGAATCATCGGTGGCGGCGGGCGGGGAAGAAACATCGGTCGCGACGGGCGGCGAGTCGGGTGCGAATTCTTGGGCAACGTCGTCTTTGGAATCAGACGATTCGCGGCCATCTTCACCATCGTCGAAGCAAGCGAGAAATCCCGCGTAGTCGGGATTCACCTCCGCCAGCAAAGTCAACTCGCGTTTGATGTCCTCTTGGCTGTCCTCGCAAACCGGAATCGGCGGGCCGACAGTTTGGTCTTCGGCCGCAAGCGGGTCGTTCCACTTGAGTTGCTTGACGGGTTGATCGAGCCCCCGGTCGCGACGCACGCGCGCCTTCGCCGCCTCGGTTCGACGCAATCGCTTGGGGCCGAGCAACAGCAACTCTTGCCGCTTTTCGATGCGATGCCGTTGCGACTCGGTGACCTTATCGCATTTGAGGGCTTTCTCGTAGAAGGCCCATGCTTCTTGCAACCGATCGTCGCTCCAGCCCTCCGGCTCTTGGGCGACTTTGTCCAGATCGTACACGTCGTCCAGTTCCATCTGGGCCGCGATCCGCACGCTCCAAGGCGCCGTTTCGCGATCGCGTCTGGCCTTATGTCGCTTGGCCACAAACGCACAGGGGTTCTGCTTGGCCTCGGTGATTTCACGAGTGATCTCCTCCCTCATTAACGCGTAAATCTGCTTTGTTTCCTCGTACGTAAATCCGAACTCCCGGTTCAGTACCTCCCATTGATCCGCGGCCTCGCTCACCCCGTGGGCGAACATCCTCCGCGACCAGGCAATCGCCCGTTGTTGTCGCAGGTGCTGTACCGTGGAGAGAGGTTGCATGGGGTGGTTCTTCGCCGAAAGGTTGTTGTTCTTGTTACGCCGACCTCCGGTCGACGAGTTGGAGTTCACGCTTTAGCGTGCTTCGGTGTTGGTTGGTGTTGTCAATCTTCTCTTCTTCCGCAGCCTGAAGGCTGAACTCCAACACTATACGCAATTACCAAGAAGCTCGCTCGCAAGCGCGGTCTATGGCCGGCACCCTGTCCGCCCTAACCTTCGCCCTTGATTTGACTTGGAAAAACTTTCCAAATCTCACGAGATTGCGGTTGACGCATCCCTGGAGGCGGTTTCGCAAAGACCCGAACGTCCAAGAGTTCACGCTTCAGCGTGCGGAAGGCGGGGCCGGCCTTGGAACATCTGTGACACCGCCGCAGCCTGAAGGCTGAACTCCAACTCGCCAGCCTTCGGCACTTGCCACATGACTCTGCCGATGAGGCGATGTCGCACACGTTAGCTCGGTGAAGCGATGAACTTCGTCGTAAAGAGGTTGAGCATGGTCGCCAAGTGATCGTCGAGCTTCGCGATTGCGGCATCGGCGATCGATGGAGGAACGCCGCCGTAGAGGGCCTCGGCAATGGCACCGGCCATCGACGCAAGCGTGTCGCAATCACCACCCAGCGAGACTGCGAGTCGCACGGCACTCTCGAAGTCTGTGGACTCCATTGCAGCAATGATGGCCTGCGGTACGCTGCCCTGACACGACGAATCGAAGGTGTAGGTCCAACGAATCTGCTCAATCGAATTGTCGAGATCGTAATGGAAGCGTCCAGCAACGTATTGGGCGATGTCTTGTTTTGTGGCGCCGGTTCGGGCAAGGAAGATACACGCGGCCACGGCTTGCGCGCCTTTGATCCCTTCAAGGTGATTGTGTGTCACGGCGGCGGTTTCTTTGGCGTGCACAAGAACCTCATCGAGGCTGTCATAGGCATACGCGACAGGACTGACGCGCATGGCTGAACCATTGCCGTAGCTGTTGTAGGGCGAGTCATCATCTCCCTGTGCCCAGGACCTAAAGGCCCTTCCGTAGCCGGCGCGTGGGTAGGTGTTCGCGTATGCCTTGAGCGTCTCAACCAATTCCCGCGAATTGAGCAGATAGTCAGCCACGGCAACGGTCAGAACCGTATCGTCCGTAAACCTTGAGCCACGAGCAAAGAGAGGTTCAAAACTCGTGTTGCGCTCAAGCATCCACTGCTTGCGGCCTTCGTAGACCGAGCCAATGATATCGCCCGCAATGGCACCTAACATTTCGCCCCCTGATCTAAACTTCTCAATACCGCGGCACGCTGGGATCGATCTCGCGGGACCATTGGTCGATGCCGCCGGAGAGACTTGTGGCGTGGTAGCCTTGTTGCTGGAGCCAGGCGGTGACTTGAAGGCTGCGGACGCCGTGGTGGCAGAGGACGACGATCTCCTGGCCGCGGTAGGCTTCCAACTCGGCCTGGCGGGCCTGCATTTCGCTCATCGGAAGTAAGACCGATTGCGGCAGGTGGGCGAAGTCGTACTCCTCCTGTTCCCGACAGTCGATCAGGATGAACGTATCGTCGGGATCCGCCAAGCGCGTGTGCACCGTGCGGCAGCTTGTTTCCATGGAATCAGATAGCATCACTGTCCTTCTGACAACTCAATGCGGCAGGATCACTCGACGCAACTGCATTGTGAATCTTAACGGGGCGACAATTCAAACCGATGTTTGTAGACAGGCATTTTGAGCAATACTCCATCGAGGTCATACGTTGTTGTCTGCTGAGCGATGCCCCGATTGCTTGGCCAGAAAAGTACACGAACAGGCACATTCAATTGGCCGTCAGGATGCTTGAACTGGGCATCAAAGTCGGGGGCCTTGGCACCAAACGGAATACACCAGAACAGCGTCCACGCGCGGCCCCCAAACTGCAATCCCCGTCGAAGTTGGTGGCAGACAATCTGGCCATCGCGATTCGACAAGAGTTCGACCGTTCCGTACTCCGCGATGGGATATCCCTGCGCAGGTTTGCGCGAACGGCTGTGAACGACGCTCATCTCGACGCCTTCGACCGGCGTTCCGAACTCGTCAACAATCGTGATTTGCAATTCACACGGCGGGAACCCGCCATCCCAAATTACGGATGTGGTTGCGTAGGAGGCAAATGCGATGACCGCAACCGTGAGCATTGAGACGATGTGCCAACGGGTGACCGTGCCAATGCTCAATCCCAAGAACATGACGCCAAGAATCGCCAGCCACTCGTAGTTGTTCGCACTTGCGTGCCGAATGCAGCCACACGCTACGCCGAACAGAACGAAGGCCAGTAGGACACGCCCGAGCGACAGCGGCAATCGTCTGGGAGTACCTTCGGCGCCAGATTGTTGAGTCGTCACGGACATCGTTTCATCTGCAGACATCCGGTTCCTAAACGCGTGCGAAGACAGCATTACTGCCGGGCTGAGTATTCAAACACGGCATCGACTTCGACCTTTGTCCTCGGCCTGGAACCGTCGTAGTAGTTCACGTCGCAAGTATCGGCGGTCCACTTGATTCGGACGCGGCCATGCTCTTCGGCAATGAAATGAATGTGATTGTTGTCCAATGGCTGATGATCGCCATAGTAGATGCTCGCGACCAACTCATCGTCGACGTCTCCTTCGGGGACTTCCAAGTGAGTTCCCACGAGGCGAGCCAAATCAAAGCTCGGAGAAT
>JANQSF010000099.1 GCA_028284155.1 Phycisphaeraceae bacterium | reverse complement strand
AGACGGCCTCGCCAAACACTTCCACAACCTTGCCGCCGGCGTCGATCGAGCCGTACACGCGGTGCAGGTTGTTCAGGCGGTTGACTTTCGTCGCCGCGTCGCGTTCGACGGTCATCTCATCGCCCGGCGGCAGGCCCCAGAGCACGACGCCCTGCTTCGCCGTGTGCAGCGCAAGCCGCAGGCGGTTGCGGTCGTCACGCTGGCTGACGTCGTAGGCCATGATCTGCGTCGCGAACGGCTGCGGTTCGAGCAGATCGACCAACGCCAACCCGGCCCGCAGGTCGTCACCCTGCCACGGTTGGCCGGGTTCGTCCGGGCTGTTCGCAAGCCCGACGATCACGGGCAGGCCGACGCTCTGCAATTGCTCCACGCTGTATTGACCGGGCAGCAGGACACCGTTGGCATCGACCGGCCGGAACGTGCGGTCCCAACCGATCAGTGCGACCGGCTTGCGGTACGTCGCGTAGACGGCCACGCCGTCGGGCGTGCGCTCGACCCGCTCGACCCGCTCGACCCACGGGTTGGCCGCCAGCGACGCGGCCGAGGTGTCCAGCGCTCGGCTGTCGAGCGGGTTGGCCGTGATCGGCGCGGCGACGACGTTCTTCAGTTGGTGTTGCAGGTGGTCGTTCATCCACGGCTGGGCGTCAGCCAGTTCGACCTGCTCAGCCGCGACAATGTGCGGCGTGCGCGTCACGGCGTGGTGCTTGAGATAGCCGTGCGCAAAGACCCAGCCGATCGCCAGCGCCGCCACAAAGAAGACGGCGCCGAATGGCTGCAACATCCGGTACACACGCCCCCACGACATCGGCTCGCGCTGCGCAGGTCGTTTCTTGCGCTTCCGTTTGCCCTTACTCTTGGTCAGTAACCAGCCCATCTGCTCGTTCCGTGGTGAAACAACTTCCGACGGGTGTCATCGGTTATCACGCGTCGTTTGGATGAAGGGCGGTTGTGTGAGTGGGCGATGGGGTGATTGGGTGAGGGGGTGTGGTTGATATCGGACGTCTCTAGGTGGAGTGGAGGGCGAGGTGAGTCGGTGTCTCGACAAGCCGGGTCTGTCCGAAGACCCGGATCAAGGTTGATGACTCAAGAAGAGATCCGGGTCTGCGGACAGACCCGGCTTATTGCTCCTTGTACCGTACACCAACGACACCCCCTCAACCCCTCACAAATCAACAATCGAAAACCGGCAATCGGCAATACTCCCATATACTCCCCCCATGGCCGACGGCGACCGATCACAACGTGTCTCGCTCTCGACGCTGCGCAAGTGGACGCGCAGCGGCCAGCGGTTTGCCATGCTCACCTGCTACGACGCGCTAACAGCCCACCGCCTGTGGCGCGGCGGCGTCAAGACCTTGCTCGTCGGCGACACGGCCGGCCACGTCGTGCTTGGGTATGACTCGACGCTGCCGGTGGACATGGACTTCATGGTCGCGATCACGGCCGCGGTGCGCCGCGGTGCGCCGCACGCATTCGTGATGGCGGATATGCCGTTCGGCAGCTACCAGTGCGGCGACGACGAAGCAACACACAACGCCGTGCGGTTCTTGAAAGAAGGGTTAGCCGACGCGGTCAAACTCGAGGTCGCGCCGCTGCACGTCCCGCTTCTCGAGCGGATGAGCGCAGCCGGCGTGCCCGTTGTCGCGCACCTCGGCTCTCGTCCGCAGATGGTCCGGTCGCAGGGCCGATACCGCAAGGCCTACCACGACGAAAACGACGTGCGCTTCACCGTTGATTTGGCCAAGGCGTGTATCGACGCCGGCGCGGTCATGATCCTGCTGGAAGCCGTGCCGGCCGAGGTGTCACAACAGGTGGTGGACGCGCTGCACGAGTCCGGTGTCCCCGTCGTCGGCTGCGGCGGCGGCCCCGCGTGTCACGGCCACGTCGTCGTCCTGCCCGATCTGCTGGGGATGACCGACTGGCAGCCGCCGTTCGTGCCGGTCGTGGCGGACGTCGGGGTGCAGGTCGAGCGTGCCGCCGCGCAGTGGGTCGAACTGGTCAGCAGCGGCCGATATCTGGCCGACGATCATCCATACAGAATCGACCCGTAACGCCGCTTTTGGCCGGCTGTCGAATCGACAGAATCCCGCCAAACCGCTTGCAAAGATGACAGCGCCCAGCGGCGGTGACAGCCTGGAACCGAGGTCGGTCACCGTGACGTGCGGGATTTGCACGGCATCGAACGACTGGCATCGACTTTGCGAAAGTGTCGACAGGCTGCCGATCACCCGCGGTGAAATTGCCGTTACACGTGCAGTCGAACCGCGCCCCGGTGCATCCGTAACATAAGAGGTGAGGCTGAGGTCAGCCGACGTGAATAAAGGAGTCTAACCATGCAGAAGATCCGATGGTACGGCCCGACGCTGGTCCTGATGTTGACCGTGCTCGTTGTCCTAATCAGCGGGCCCAAGCTGGTCAAGCACATCGCGTGGGCGCACGAGGCCGCTGAGATCGAGTTGATCAAGGACGGCCTGAAGCGCAACCCGACGTTGTCTGAACTGAGCAACGCGTTCCGTCAGGTCGCGCGGGCGGTCAAGCCGAGCGTCGTCCACGTGCAGGTTTACAGCCGAACGCCCAAAGGTCAGTCGGCGCTGGGCAACATCGACCCGGAAGAGTTGCGTCGCTGGTTCCTCGACCCCGATCGCCAGAACACGCCGCTGCCACGTCGTGACAACGACGACGACCTGAAGAAATACGACGTGCCGCAGCCGTCCGGCAACGGTTCGGGCTGGGTGTACGACGAGAAGGGCCACATCATCACGAACAACCACGTCGTCGAGGGCGCCGACAAGATCGTCGTCCGCTTCAAGGACGGCTCGGAACGCGAGGCCGAGATCCTCGGCACCGACCCGAAGACCGACGTGGCGGTGCTGAAGGTCAAGAACGGCGAGTTGCACCCGGCGACGCTCGGCGGCGAGGTGGTCGAGCAGGGCGACATCGTGTTTGCGTTCGGCTCGCCGTTCGGCAACGACTTCTCGATGAGCCAGGGCATCGTCAGCGGCAAGGGCCGACAGGTCGGCATCCTCCGCTCGAACGCCGGCTACGAGAACTTCATCCAGACCGACGCGGCGATCAACCCCGGCAACTCCGGCGGCCCGCTGACCAACATCCGCGGCGAAGTCATCGGCATGAACAGCGCGATCGCGACGCGGTCGGGCTTCTCCAACGGCGTCGGTTACGCGATCCCCATCCGCATGGTCAAACGCGTGGCCGACGCGCTGATCAAGGACGGCAAGGTCCACCGCGGCTACCTCGGCATCGTCATCGACCCGCTGGACCCGAAGCTGGCGCGGACGTTCGGCTACGACGGCAAGGGCGTGCTCGTGCGATACCCGGTTGAGGGCACGCCTGCTGAAGAGGCGGGCATCAAGCGCGGCGACATCATCACGACCATCAACGGGAACAACGTCGACTCGCCCGACGTGCTGCGCAACACCGTCGCGGGCATGCCGCCCGGCGAGGAGGTCAGCGTCGAGGTGTTCCGCAGCGGCAAGACGCTCAAGTTCACGATCAAACTCGCCGTGTTGCCCGAACGCACGGCCAGCCTGACGCCCGCCCGACCCGGCGGCGACACGACGACCACGCCGGCGCAGGACAAGTTGTTGCGCAAGCTCGGCCTTGAAAAGGTCAGCGGCTTCAAGCCGACCGCCGCGACACCGCGCACGCCGAACACCGCCAAGGCCGGCGTCATGATCGAGGAGGTCCGCGTCGGCTCGGTCGCGCACAGCAAGGGCCTGATCAAAGGCATGGTCATCACGCACGTGCAGAACGTCGCGGTCAAGTCGCCGGCCGAACTGGTCAAGCAACTGGACAAACACGACCTGTCCAAGGGCGTGCGCATCAGCGTGCAGGCGGGAGATCAGCCGGTGTACGTGCTGCTTGAGTTGAATGAGTAGCGACGACCTGACAGTCGATTAGGTCAAGTATGAACCCAAGACCGGGCCGATTCGGCGGCCCGGTTTTTCTTGTGGGAGGGCGAGGTTCCGTCCGAGCCACGGCTGTGGAATGTAAGCACAAATACCACTGCGGCTCGGACGGAGCCTCGCCCTCCCGAGCAGAGTCAATCACCCTTGATCCGGGTGTTCGGAAAGACTCGGCTTGGGCACAAGGTGCATCCCAATCTCTCAGTTGTCCCGTTTCTTTTATGTGAGCGCCCCTCACAACACCGGCTCCTCCAACGGCACCGGGCAGTGCTCTTTCCCCAGCTTGCACGCGTCGCAACGCTGCCCTTCCCACAGGGCGTCGAACTCGTCGAGCACGGCGTCGATCAGTGGGGGGGCCGTCGTCCATGTGCCCCACTCGAAATTACGTCGGCCTTCGCCCTTGGCGCCCAGGCCCGCGCCGGTCAGGTTCGCGCTGCCCAGGTACATCGCCCGGCAGTCGATGATGACGGCCTTGGCGTGCAGCCTTGGGCATCGTCGAATGGTCACGCCTTTCGCCGCCGCGAGCCGCAACTGGCGCAGCGCCGGCCCGCTCGGCACGCCCGCATGCAGCAGCCGCGTCTCGACGCCCTTGTCAGCCATGCGGTGCAGGATCGACACGATCGACTCCGCCCGGTCGCGCTTGCCCGGCGCGCGGCTTCCGCCACGCGCTCCTATCGGCACCATCATCGCCTTGAAGTCAGCCGTCGAGATCGCAATGCTCGTCTCAGCCTTGAGGATGCCGTTGACCACGACGCGTTTGAAGTGCTCGGCATCGACCACCAGTTCGACCTCGCCCGTGGGCGCGACGCGCTCGGCGGGCTGCACTTGGGCGGGACGGTTCAGAACAGAGTTGCGGGCAAGGGCCATGGATCGTTCATCGGCTAGACCACTGTTTGTCGATCGAATGTGGCTCCAAAGCCCCCGGCTCTGCCGGGGGATCGGACGAACAGAAGATGTGTGGCGCGCCGCCGACGCAAAGATTGCCGGGCGTCGGTGTGCATGCGATCCCACCCCGGAGGGGTGGGCTTTGGTGGCGCGGTGTGGGAACGGACGCGCCTACGGGCTGAACTCGCCCAGGTCTTCCTGGTGCCAGTAGCCCTGCCGCGCGGCGACGTTCCACGAGTGATTGAACGTCATCTCCTCGAACGGCTTCCAATACACCTGTCCGCCCCAGGTCGCCTGATTCCCACCGATGGGCGTGCCGTCCGGCTCCTGGTGCGCCGGCATGCCGCCGAACGCCGTGCCGCGCCCGCCGCCCCATTGACCGTCGACACGCATGACCGCGTCGGCCGCGATCGCCCACGACGGGTTGGCTGTCGACGCGGTCACCGGGCTGGCCGACTTGAACGTGCCCGAGTCGTTCATCCACGTGCGGATGCCGCCGAAGTACTGGTAGCCGATGATCAACTGCGGGAACGACGGCTCCCACTGACTCTTGAAGTCGCGCGACGGGCAATCCCACACCGGGCTGGGGATGTCGTCGTTGGTCAGCCCAAGCGGCCCCCACGCGTCGACCCAGTCGACGGCGTCGTCACCGGTCGCCGCGCCGCGGTAGCCGTTGAACGCAATCTGCACCGTGCGAAACCGCGCGCTGAGCACAGTGCCGTGGTTATCCGTCGCGTACGCGGTCGCCGTGTTGCTGATCTGCTTGAGGTTGGAAGCGCACGACGTGCGTCGACCGACCTCGCGCGTCTGGCCGAGCGCCGGTAACAACAGCGCGATCAGCAACACAATCAGGCTGACCACGACGAGCAATTCGATTAACGTGAAACCATGTCGGCCGCGCACCGCACAAAGGCTCCTACACGAGACAAGAAAGGCACAACAGGCCAACGGCTACCCGTTTGACCTGTTGGCATGATAGCGTCAAATGTTGCGGTGATCGAATGGCCTGATCTCACCGCCGACTTCACGCCCGCCGGCGACGACGTGCCGCCAACGCGGCCAGACCGAGCAGGCCGAGCGTTGCCGTGGCGGGCTCAGGCACCGGCGCTGCGGGCACAACCGCCCGCAGCACGACAGCGCTGAGCCGAGCGCGGTTTTGCGGGTTGTTCTCACGCACGAACACGTCGTACGCCGAAACGCCGTCACTTTCAAAGGTGAACCTCACGATCGGATCGTTGGGGTCGATCAGGAAGTCGTTTCCGATGATCGTCTCCGCGTTGTTGGTACGAAGGCCGACAATCAGATCGCCAACCGGGTTCTGAGCGTTCTCGAATGCATAAACCTCGACCTCCCACTCGCCAGCCGGCAGGTCGCCCGCGCCGCCGAAGAACAGAATGACCGCCTGCCCCGCGCCGTCATCAAAGACGAAGTCGGCCGTGAGCGGGTTCGGCGTTGGCACACCGCTGGCCAAGCGGACGCGCGAGCCATCCGTGCTTCCTACGCGGAAGTTGATCCCTCCCACGCTTACGCTGTCGTTCTCGCTGGGCTCGGTCGCGTCGAGCGAGACGAAGCCCGCAGCCGTCGTGATCGGGCCGGTGTTGTTGCCGCCGCCCAGCGACATGCTGTCAATGTCGATCTTGAACTCCGCCGTCGCGACCCCCGACGAGCCGTCGAGGTTGACGAAGAAGTTACCGTCGCCGCGGTCGGTCACCTCGCCGGCCGCGCCTGGTGTTACGGGCACTCGGACCCACGCCTTGCCGTCAACGATGGCGATCGGCGTCGTGCCGTCGAACGCATCGAATAACTGGTTCGTTTGGCTGGCGTCATAGTTGAGTCCGGGCTCCGATGCGACATTGTGCAACGCCGCGACCTGGCCGCCGGTGAGCGTCTGGTCCCAATAGGCGACGTCGTCAACCAAGCCGGTCATGTCTCTTTCGGAAAGGCCGGCTCCACGCCCGCCGATCGCCGCCGTGCCCTGCACGCCTTCGCCAAGGACACTCGCGGCGCCGAAACTGAACGGATTCGTACTTTCCTCGCCGTTCAGATAGGTGCGCATTGTTTGACCGTCGTAAGTAATGACCGCGTGGTTGAATCCAGCCGTCGTTAACACTTCGGACGGGAACGTTGCGCTGCCTCCGATTTGCGCGCCGCCGGAACGGACAAACGTCTGCAAGGTCGTGCCGGCTGTGCGGAACAGGTGCGATCGCGGGGACGGCCCCGCGTTTGTCCAGTTGGCTAATGGCCCCTGGTTGCCAAGCGAGTCGGGGTTGAACCAGACCGACGCGGTGAAGTTGCTTTGGCCGAACGCCGCGTCGGTGATGCCGACGAACTCCGGCCCACCTCCGGCGAAGTCGAACGAGCCACCGACGACGCCGGGCGCCTGCGTGATCGTGCCGCCGTTGAGCGCGCCGTCGCCATTCAAGCCGGTTGAATCAGGCGTCGTACCCCCGGCAATACTGTCGAGCGGGTAGTGCCCGATCAGCGCGGCATCGGCCGAGGCCGAGATCAGAAACAGCGGTGCCGCGACGGCGCAAACGACTAAGAGCGTCAGACGGTTCGACATGATGTCACCCTTTCCTATTCAGAATCAACAGCTAAACGGACCTTCTCCGCACAGCGAGACCCGCGCATACAGGTCTATTCGGATGCAAGGAAGCCTATCCGAATCAGCCCGGATTTGCAAGTTAAACTGGGCAATGCGGCGGAATCGACTCTGTTCCGGCACTCAACACGACGGCCGGTCGTTTCCGCGGCCCGCTTGCGTCACGCGTCGTAGTCGTCCGCCCCTGTTGTCTCGTCCTTCGCCGGGTCAAGCCACGACGTCTGGGCAGACGACGACACCTTGATACCGGTCGCCTTGATCGCCGAGTCCTCGACCTTGTCGAGCGGCGTGTACGACGGGTGGTGCGCCTCGGCGTACGGGTCGTTGTGCTTCGTGTTGTAACAGCAGATGATCGACCAGCGCGGGTCGTCCGAGTCGTTGGCGTCCGACGCGTGCAATGTCAGCCCGTGGAAGAACAGCGCGTCACCCGGCTGCATGACGCAGTATTCGAGGTCGAGCCGATCGATGCAGTGCTTGACACGGTCGGGGTCGGCGCCGGTCTGCTTGCCGAACCGGCCGTGGTCGAGTCGGCCGAGCTTGTGCGACCCGCGCAGGACCTGCAGACAACCGTTGGCCTTCGTCATCGGGTCCAGCGCGATGAGCACGCTGATCATGTCGGGGAAGAGACAGTTGTTCTGGTACCAGTAGCCGTAGTCCTGATGCCAGTGCCACGCGCCGCCGACGCGCGGCTCCTTGAGCATCATCTTGCTGTGGTAGTGATACACTTCGTCGCGCATGAGCTGCTCGCACGAGTCGACGACGCGTCGGCATCGGCAGAGCATCCCGTAGATATCGTCGCCCGGGTGGTTCCAAAGGGAAAGCCGCGTCTTGCGCCCGCCGGCGTCATCGACGCTGAACGCGTGATCGACCATCCCGTGGTCCTGCTTGGCGGCGTCGAGGATCATGGCCGTCTCTTCGCCGTCGAGCATGCTCGGCCAAACGAGGTAGCCGTCGTCGTCGAACTGTTTGATCTGGTCGTCGGTCAGCGGGCCGGTGTATGTTGTTTCGGGCATGACAAGACTCCGGGCGTTGGCCCGAACATCGTAACCGTTTTTGGGGTTGCTTCCCTCCCAAGCCGGTTGCGACTTAGCGCGGCTGCTTCACGATGTGCAATTCCCCTGAACCGCCGGCCAACCTCACATCATCCCCAACGTCACCCGCGCGACCTCCGACATCTTGTCCGGGCCCCACGGCGGGTCGAACGTGACGTCGACTTCAACATCTTTCACGCCCGGCACGACCGCCACGCCGCCGCGGACCTGCAACGGCAACTCCTGCGCCGACGGGCAGGCCGGGCTGGTCAACGTCATGATGACGTGCACGTTGTTCTCGCCGTCGATGTCGACGCGGTAGATCAGGCCAAGCTCGTAGATATTGACCGGGATCTCCGGGTCGTACACCTGCTGGATCGCGTTGACGACCGGTTCGAACAGCGGGTCGTCGGTCGAGCCTTCGACCTTGACACCATCGTCGTCCGACGCGGCATCCGTCTCGCTGGTGTTGGACGCGTTCGGGGGCGAGTCGGGGGGCGATTGTGGCGTCGATTGCGTGGGCAATTCGATGGGCGTGTTCGCGTCGGCTTTTTGATCGTCGGGTGTCATGCCCAATGGTAGCGCGCCATTTAGCCGCGTCGCTTGCGACACGATCGGGCGTGGGTCATGCGTGTCAAAATCCATTCACGACGCAGCGCGTCGCAAGCGACGCGGCTAAATGCGCGATCCCAGCGGCGCGGCTAAACGAGAGGGTGTCAGGTCGTTGTGACGACCTGCTCCACGATCGCGCAGACCGCGTCGATGTCGTCGTCGGTCACGACACCCAGCGGCGGGAGGAACCGCACGCGTGCAGGGTTGCTGCCCGTGATGAAGCCGATCACGCCGGCGTCGAACAGCGCGTGCGCGACGCGCTTGGCGGCGTCGGGCGAGCCGTCGGCCGGTGTGAACGCGATCATGCCGCCCTGGCCGAACGGGCCGGCGACCGAGCCGGGGTGGGCGTCGGCGATGCGTTGCAAGTGATTGGCGAATCGTTCGTGCACCTGCGCGTTGCGACCTGCCTCGCCGAAGTGGTTGCCGTTGATCAAGCCCTCGACGATCGCCTGCGCGGCGAAGATCGATGACGTCGCGCCGGTGAATGTCTGACTGACCAGACCCGGTCGCGGCTTGTAGTCGTCGCGATAGAGCGTCGCGCAAACCTGTGTGATCTTGCCGATCGTGACCAGGTCGACGTGTTCGTCGAGGTCGAAGTGCTGGAATGCGAACGGCCGAGTCGTTCGGCCGAACGTCTGCACCTCGTCCATCCAGACGGCGACGTCGGCGCGTTTGAGCACGTCGATCAGCGCGGCGAAGAAGTTGCGATCGCCTGGCCAATACCCGCCCTCGCCCTGGATCAACTCGAAGCACATGGCCGCGTGTTGATTGGGGTATCGCGACAGGTGTCGCTCCAGCACGCGCACCGCGTGACGTGTGCTGGCTTCGGGGTCTTCGTGATTGAAGAACGGGACGTAGTCGACGGCCATCGCCGTCGGCAGGCCGTCGCGGTACTTCGGGCGATCGGTCATCTGCGCCAAGGCGACCGTTCGACCCGCGAAACAGTCGGTGAACGCAAGCACACGGTCGGCCGGGTGGTGTTTCTGGAATGCGATCTTCAGCGCGTTCTCGTTGGCCGTCGCGCCGCTCGTGCTCAGGAAACAGTGCGCCAAGCTTGCACCGCTTTCGTTGGCCTTATCGAGCAGCAATCGGCCAAGCGCAAACGACTCAGCCCCCTGTTGCAAGTTGCCCTGCATCACCGTGTCGCGGATGGCGGCGTCGAGGCCGGCCGAGACGATCGACGCGTGCGAGTGACCGAACCCGTGCACGCCGATGCCCGTGATCATGTCGTACTTGACGCTGCCGTCGGCCAGTTCGACCAACGCGCCGTTGCCCAGTCCGCTGCCGAGGTAGCGGTAATACAACGCCCCGCCGCGCACGTCGCTGAACGCGGCCAGCGCGTCGTCATACGACTGCGCCAGGTCGTCGCGCGGCGGGCGCGGGCCGGTCAGTTGCGATTGGTGCTCACGCAGCGCGTCGAGCACGAGCCGTTTGGCGTCAGCCACGCGCGGGTCGTTGAAGAATTGGTCGGCGATGAGGTCGGGCATGGGGAAGTTTACGGATGAGGTGGTGACGGGGTGAGTGGGTGTTGGTGAATTGGATCGTTGCGGCGCGGCATTCGGTCGTGGTTCACCTTGGGACGAGCGCTTGTCTCGTGCCACGGCCGTGTCGGCCGTGTGAAACACATTCGATGGACCGCACGGCCGACACGGCCGTGGCACGAATCTTGACATCACAGTGAACCACTACCCGGCGTTCGCATGGTTCGACACACCCTCTCACCCACTCACCCATTCACCCCGTCACCCAATCATCCCCCCGTGCCCAGCGCATCAACAACGACGCGGTCAGCTTCGCGCGCTCGCATAGGCTGGGCACGATCAGGTATTCGCGCGGGCTGTGGATGTCGCCGCCGCGCGGGCCGAGCGTGTCGACGTTGGGCAGGCCGGCCGCGGCGAGTTTATTGCCGTCGCATACGCCGCCGCTGGACTGCCACTTGATGTCCAAGCCGAGGCCGCGCCCGCAGTCGGCGATCGTTTCGAGCAGGCGTTGCGTCGGCGGGTCGAGCGGCTTGGGTGGCGAGAAGAATGCGCCGTGACGCTCGACGTGAAAGCCGTCGCGCGCATTCGCCTCGGCGACAATCGAATCGAGTTGCGACACGAACAGCGCCGGGTCTTCGGCGTGTTCGACGCGCACGTTCAGGTGTGCGATCGCCATGTCGGGCACACGGTTGACCGCGCTGCCCCCTTCGACGATGCCGACGTTGACGGTCAGGCCCGGCCGAGCGCCGTGCAGCGCGGCGACTTGGCCGATCAACTCGGCCAGCAGGTGGATCGCGTTGCGGCCTTCGTCGACCGCGCGACCCGCATGGGCTGATCGGCCGCGCACGACGAGCGTGAAGTTGCCCGAGCCCTTGCGCTGCCCAATGAGTGTGCCGTCCGGTAGCGTCGGCTCGTACACCAGCCCGACGTGGTTCCGCCGCGCGGCCTGTTGCAGCAGGTCGATTGAACTCGGCGAGCCGATCTCTTCGTCGGGATTGAGCAGCACTTCCCAGCCGAGGCCTTCGGCGACGTCCGACCGCTCGAACGCTTCGAGCGCGAGCAGGATCACCGCGATGCCGCCCTTCGCGTCGGCCACGCCCGGGCCGCGCAGCGTGTCGTTGTCGATCCACGTCACCTCCTGAAACGGGCTGTCGGCCGGGTAAACCGTGTCCATATGGATGCACAGCAACACACGGCGTGTTGCGTCAGGTCGTTTCACGATCGACAGCGCTTGGCCAACCGGTTGACGCGCGACGTTCCCATGACGATCGACGACCTCGCGCGGCGGCAGCGCGTGTCTTTTAAGAGTTCCCCCCAGTGGCGCGAACGCGTCTTGCAACACGTCAGCCATACGCGCCAAGCCGGGCAGGTTGTCGGTGTGTGAGTTGATCGACGCCCACCGGCAAACGAGTTCGACCACGCGGTCGTGTTGCGAGTCGATCCACGTGAGTACGTCGGCTGGCGCGTCCATGACGAAAGCATGTTACCGGCGACGCGCCCTGCAAGTCACACGTAGGGTGCGCTTCAGCGCACCACGTCCGCAAGGAAGATGTCCGATTCTGGTGGTGCGCTGAAGCGCACCCTACTTTTCTGCACGAACATGCCAAGGCCGATACAATCGCCGCCGGTATGACCCGACGGAGTGACGGGACGATGGCTGACCTGCCCACGGATTCACAAGCCGCCTCGGCTGACGACGCGCCGCGTTCGGAATCGAAGCCGAGTCGAACGCGGCGTAAGCAACCGCTGCTGTTCGAGGTCGCGTGGGAGGTGTGCAACCAGGTCGGCGGGATCTACACGGTCCTGCGGTCCAAAGTGCCGGCCATGGTCAAGAAGTGGAAGAGCCGGTACTGCTTGATCGGCCCGTACGAGCCGGCGACCGCGTCGGTCGAGTTCGAGTCGGCCCCGCCGTCAGGCGACCTGGGGCAGGCGATCAAGCAGCTTCGCGACGCGGGGATCAATGCCCATTACGGCCGATGGGTCGTGACGGGTAAGCCGAACGTCGTGCTGCTCGACTACCGCGACCTGATGGGTCGGCTGGATCAGATCAAGTACCACCTCTGGGAACAGCACCAGATCGAACTGCCCGGCGGCGATGTGCTGATCGACAAGTGCGTCGCGTTCGGCGAGGCGGTGCGTCAATTGCTGACGGCGCTCGGTCAACTGGCCGCGGGTCGTCGGCAGATCGTCGCGCACTTCCACGAGTGGATGGCCGGTGTGTCGATCCCGATGCTGCGGTACGAGCGTTGGCCCGGCGCGACCGTCTTCACGACCCACGCGACGTTGCTCGGCCGATACCTGGCGATGAACTCGGAGACGTACTACGACCACTTGCCGTTCTACGACCCGTTTGCGGAGGCCAAGCGGTTCAACTGCGAGCCGATCTTCCAGCTCGAACGCGCGGCGACGCACAGCGCGCACGTCTTTACGACGGTGTCCGACGTCACCGCGGAGGAATGCCGCCACCTGCTCGGCCGAGCGCCCGAGCCCGTGACCGTGAACGGGCTGAACATCAAACGTTTCGAGCGTCTGCACCAGCTTCAGATCATGCACCGCCAGTTCAAGGAGCGCATCCACCGGTTCACGATCGGCCACTTCTTCCCCAGCTACACGTTCGACCTGGAAGAGACGCTCTACTTCTTCACGTCGGGTCGTTACGAGTACAAGAACAAGGGCATGGACCTGACGATCGAGGCGCTGGCCCGGCTGAACCACAAGCTCAAGGACGAGGGCAGCAAGAAAACGGTCGTGGCGTTCATCATCACGAGACGGCCATACAAATCGATCAACGTTAATGCGCTGCAATCGCAGGCCATGCTCACCGAGTTCGAGACGATCGTTGAGGCGATCAAGAAACAGGTTGGCGAACGGCTGTTCGAGAAGATCGCCCGCGGGCAGGAGCCCGACCTGAACACATTGGCCGACGAGTACTGGAAGCTGCGGATGCGCCGCGGGATTCAGGCCTGGAAGCGCATCATGCCGCCGCCGATCGTCACGCACGACCTGATCGACGACGAGAAGGACGAAGTGCTCAACCAGTTGCGCACGTGTCGCCTTTGGAACGAGGAACACGACCGCGTCAAGATCGTCTATCACCCCGACTTCGTCACCCCGACCAGCCCGTTGTTCGGCATGGACTACGACCAGTTCGTGCGCGGTTGCCACATGGGCGTGTTCCCCAGCTACTACGAGCCGTGGGGTTACACGCCGGTCGAGTCGGCCGCGCTCGGTGTGCCGGCCATCTGCAGCGACCTGTCGGGGTTCGGATCGTACGTGCAGAAGCTCTTGCCCAAAGCGCCGGAACACGGGCTGTACGTCATCCACCGGCGAGGCAAGACGTGGCACATGGCGGCCGACGAAATCGCCTGGCGAATGCACGAGTTCTGCAAGCTCGACCGCCGCGGCCGGATCAGCCTGCGCAACGCGGTTGAGGGCTTCGCCGCGCACTTCGATTGGAACAACCTGTTCGACCAATACCAGGAAGCGCACGACCTGGCGATTCAGCGGTTGGGCTGACACGGCACTGGTTGATGTCGCCCGCCCTCTTCAGCCCCGGCCTCCGGCCGGGGACTCCTCGGACGGTGAAGGTTTTTTTGAATGAGGGACGGGGCGCGTTGTTGTTGCTGGTCCCCGGGCAAAGCCCGGGGCTGAATGGGTGGGTGACACTTGATTACTGTGGGATCGTTTACACCCGTTGCAACACAGCTTCCACGCGGTGGCCGCGGTTGGTTCGGCCGGCGATTGACGCGAGCAGTTTGTCGTATCGCCGACGCAGTCCCTTGCTGCCGTGATGCACGCCGCCGGCGGCGCTGCGGAAGCCGTGCGTCTTGATCTCGATCGGGTTGAGGCCAACACGTTCGCAGTACGCTTCCATGCTCACCAGCGTCGGGACAAACAAGTGACCTGTCCCGAAGTATGACCAACCGTTTGGGTTGACTTTCAAACTCAAGCTCTGTGCGCAGAGCGTCTGGACGAACAGGACGCCGCCGGGCCGAAGCGATTGCGCCAGGTTGTGCATGACGTCGCTGGGACGGCGCAGGTGTTCGAAAACGTTGTTGAGCAGGACGACGTCGTAGCGCTGCGCGTCGAGTGTGATGTCCTCGATCGGGCCGACGTGGACGGGCGCGCCCGCAAACGACTCGGCGTGCTGGGCGGCGACGGGCGACAGTTCGTTGCCCTCTGCCGACCAGCCCTGGTCGACCGCGGCCTTGAGCAGTTCGCCCTTGCCGGAGCCGACTTCGAAGAGACGGCCTTCGCCGCGCCACGGGTCGAACTTCTTGAGCCAGCGGGCCCAGCGCGCCACGGCCGCGTCGTCTTTGGCTTGTTGATCGGGGTCGATTCGGCCGGTCCACCGGTCGTCGTAATGTTCGACGAGGTCGGTCGGTGTGGGGAATGCGTCGCGGGTGAGCTGGCCGGTTTGCGAGCAGACCCAGTAAGGACCGGTGTGTGTTTCGAACCGCTGGTGCGGCGTCGGCTCGCCCAGCGCATCGCACACCCGGTTGCAGCGCGTCGCGGGGTCGCTGACGCGCCAAACGCGGCGCATGACGCGCGGGAAGCTTGGGCCGGGGAGGTCCGGGGGGTCCTTCATGGGGCGATTATACGGGCGGCGCAAGGGCGTCTATACTCGACGCTTATCACGATGCGTGTCCATGTTTCGTGCCACGGCCGTGTCGGCCGTGCCATCGGACATTGGCGCTCCGCACGGCCGACACGGCCGAGGCACGAGACAGTTCGGTCAATGTCATGTCCGAGTCACCCGACACCCCGCTGACCGTCGTCAACATCATTTCGACGGGCCTGTCCGGCAGCACGTGGATCAACCTGTTGCTCGGGTCGCACCCGCAGGGCTTTTCCATCGGCGAGATGCGCGACGTGCGCAAACTCAACAAGGCCGTCTGCGTGCTGCACGACGAGGCATGCCCCGTCTGGTCGAAGTTCGACGCGACGAGTGACGTGAACTGGTTCCGGCAGATCGAAACGCTGACCGGCAAGACGGTGCTCGTCCTGAACAACGGCCGAAAGTTCATGCAGATGCAGTACGACGGCGGGGCGCGGGTCAAGTACATTCATCTCGTGCGCGACGGGCGGGCCGTGGCGGCGAGCATGATGCGCAAGTACACGGATCGGTCGATCTGGAAGGCGTCGCGGTTGTGGAAGCACGACGTGAAGCGCAACGAGCGTCTGATCAACCGTCAGCCCAAGGGCGATTGTTACGAGATGATCTACGAGAAGGTCAAGGCCGACACGCCGGGCGAGTTGGAACGGTTCTGCGATTGGCTTGGTGTTGCGTTCGACCCGGGTATGGTCGAGTTCTGGAATACGGATCATCACTACCTCGGCGGGAACAAGGGCACGCTGTTCGGCATGACGCGCAAGGCGGGTAAGGACGACCCGATCGACGTGCGCAAGCGGTACGAAGGCGACAAGGCCCCGGAGTGGGACCTGAAGCACTACGAGAACGCCGACCCGGCCAAGTTCGTCGATGAACGCTGGCGGCGGGAGTTGAGCGCGAAGCAGTTGCGCGTGTTTGCGTGGGTGGCGGGGCGACTCAATAAAAAATACGGATACGTTTGACGTTTAGCCGCGGAGCTTGCTCCGCGCGTCGCGGACTAACTTGACGCCGAACGCGCGGAGCAAGCTCCGCGGCTAAACGGTCATGCGCGCTTGCGCCCGATCATGATGATGCTCGTCGCCGCCATGACGTATTGATGCTTGGTCAGCCACCGCATCGGGTTTAACGGCCCCAGCAATTTCAGGACGGAGAGCGTCAGCCCGCGCATCGGGTGGCCTGCTTTGCGTTGACGTTTGCCGCTCAGATGGACGCGGCCCAGGTCCTTGTCGATCGGGCCGACGTCGCCTTCGAACGTGTGGAAGACGATGCCCTCGTTGTCGTCAAAGTGCAGGTTGGGGAAGAGCTTCTTGATGCCCTCGTGCGTGAACCGCCAGTAGTCGCTGGGGTAGCCGTGGAACTTCCAGGCGAACGGCACGCTGAGGACGAGCACGCCGTCGTCGGCCAGCAGGCGGGTCATGTTTTCCGCCATGGCGAACGGCTGGTCGCAGTGCTCCATGACGCTGAAGCAGAGGATCGTGCCGAAACGCCGGCCGTCCAGCGCGGCGTCGATCTCGTCGAACGGTCTTGTCAGGTCGAGTGCGATGTCAACGCCCGGGCCGTCGATCATGTCCAGCCCGACGTAGGTCTGACCGTCGAACAGCTCGCGCACGTTCTGCGTGTTGCCGTAGTCGTGCGAGCCGACTTCGAGGATCGGCCCGGCCAGGTCGGCCCGGCGGTCGCGGACGAAGTTGAACTGGTTGACGTGGCCCACAGGTCGCCATGTTATCGCAGGCGGGTCGAACGGTCCCGCGGCGCGCTCACGGGATACTCATCAAGCTTTGACACCGGGCTAACCCACGCGGCGGTGCGTGGTCGTATTGTGCCGCCGTCTTTGATGGGCCCTTCGTCCCGGGCCAAGGTTCACACTCAATCCAAGGAGTCCAGACGTGCGTTTGACCAATCAACTGTGGGGACTGACTGTCGCGATGGCGGCGATCTGCTGCCTGGTCTCGCCGGTCAAGGCCGAGTCAAATGAAGAAATCGACGCCCTGGTCCGCGAGGTCCATCGCCTCCGCGCCGAAGTGGCCCGGATGCAGGACAGCGACCAGAGCAACTGGCTGAACGAGCGCCGCCGCGAAGAAGTGAAGTCGTTGGTTCAAGAAGTGCTGCAGGACGCCGACACACGCGCCAGCCTCGAAAGCCACGGCATGCACGCCGGGCACAACGGCAAGAAGTTCTTCCTTGTGTCTGAGGACGGCTCGTTCTCGATGAACATCGAAGGCCAAATCCAGGTCCGCTACATCTTCAACTCGCGTGAGCAAGACGACAGCGACCTCGACCTGGATGGCGTCCCCGACTTTCCCGACATCGACGAGTACGAAGCCGGCTTCCAGATCCGCCGGGTCAAGCTTGGCTTCTCGGGTCACATCGGCAATCCGAAGATGACTTACAAGGTCGTGCTGGCGACCAGCCGCAGCAGCGGCGATGTTTTCGTCGAAGACGTCGTGGTGGGCTACAAGTTGGCCGACGGCTTGAAGATCGAGGCCGGCCGACAGAAGCTCCCGTTCACGCGGGAAGAACTGACCAGCTCGAAGCGGCAGCTCGCGGTGGACCGGTCGAGCGTCAACGAGTTCTTCACGCTCAACCGCTCAGAAGGCGTTTGGTTGAAGTGGGACGTCGCGGAGAACGTCAAGATCACGGCCGCACTGAGCGACGGCGGCAACGCCAGCCCGAGCGACTTCCACACCGACCGCACCGAAGCGCCGTCGATCACCGCCCGTATCGATGTGGCGCTGGCCGGCAGCCTGTCGGCGGCCAAGGACTTCACCGCGTGGGAAGGTGACCCGTTTGCGCTGATCGTCGGTGGTGCGATTCACTACGAGGCCGGCGAAGCGGGCGACTCAGCCGCGGTCAACGATCCTGACCAGTTCGCCTGGACGATCGACGGCTCGCTCGACCTGTATCCATTCAACATCTACGCGGCGTTTATCGGCTCACACGTGCAGGACGCCCGCTTCTTCGACCCGCTGGCGCTGACGACCAGCGAAGAAGACTTTGACAACTTCGGCGCGGTTGTGCAGGCCGGCGTGCACGTCGTGCCTAACAAGCTCGAGATCTTTGGTCGCTTCGAGTGGATCGAAGTCGATGCCCTGTCGGTCGGCGACGTGGACGGCGACGGTGTTGACGACTCGTCCGACGAGTCGGCCATCCTGCTGACCTTTGGCGCCAACTACTACTTCAACAAGCACAACGCAAAGCTGACGGTTGACGTGGTCTGGGCGCTCGACCCGCTGGTGCTGGACAGCGCCGATTCGAAGGGACCGTTCGGCTCCAGCTCGGCCTCGAGCGGTCTGGGTCTGCGTTCGGACAGCGGCGACGAGGAAGACCAGATCGCCATCCGCGCGCAATTCCAGTTGTTGTTCTGATCCGCTGTGCAAGTCTTGGTCCCTCACCTCCCCGCAGCGGTCTGGACCGCCGCTCCGGGACCGGACCGGACTGAATCTCCAAGGCGGGCCAGTGGTCACCCGCTGGCCCGCCTTTTCTCTACCCGCACGGGGTGGTCGGGAGGGACTGGGCGGCAATTGTGACCATACGGTTAGCATTTGGCTGAACGCCCGACAGAGGGAAGTTGGTACACCTAAACTGACCAGCGGGCATGATCCGGGTCGTCAGCCGTGACGGATTCGACTCGAACGGAACACAACGCCATGCAGGCCATGAAAGCCACTCGGAAGCAGCCGAACGCAGCCGTCAAGGCCGATCTGTTGGTCGTTGAAGACGAACTCGACCTGCAGGAGTTGTTGCAATACAACCTGTCGCGCGACGGGTTCAGTGTCCGCAGCGTCGGCACGGGCGAGGACGCGATCAAGGCCGTTCGCCAACAGCAACCGCGACTCATCCTGCTCGACCTGATGCTGCCGGGGATGGACGGGCTGGAGGTCTGCCGCAAGCTCAAGAGCGACGAGGCGACGTCGGACATCCTGGTCGTCATGCTGACCGCCAAGGGCGAAGAGGCGGACATCGTCGCCGGCCTCGAACTCGGGGCGGACGACTACGTGACCAAGCCGTTCAGCCCGCGTGTGCTGTTGGCCCGGATCAAGGCCGTGCTCCGACGCGCGTCGTTGAGTGACACCGTCACACAGGACGAGACGACGGCGTTGATCATCGGCGACCTGACGATTGACCCGGACCGACACGAAGTGCGCGTCGCGGGCGAATCGGTCAGCCTCACGCGGACCGAATTCCTCATCCTGCAACTCATGGGCCGACGGCCCGGCCGGGTCTTTACGCGGGCGCAGATCGTCCAGGGCGCGCAAGGCGACCTGGTGGCGGTGACCGATCGTTCCGTGGACGTTCACATCGTCTCGCTGCGGCGCAAACTCGGCGCGGTGGGCAAGTACATCCAGACCGTCCGCGGGGTGGGCTACCGGTTGGAAGAGACCGAAGCCTGATTACGGATGAGTTCGTCGACCTGATTGTTGAAGACGTCATTGAGACGGACGGGGCGGAGGCGGTGTGCTTTGGCGTTGGGTCGTGAGATACTTTGATCTGAGCGGCCTTCTCGTGCCACGGCCGTGTCGGCCGTGCGGTGTCTCAAGGGTGCCTCACACGGCCGACACGGCCGTGGCACGACAACCGTACAACCCAAAGTGGGCCTCCACCTGGCGTTGCATGGCGTTGCATGTCGGTCATGGTCCGTCTCCATACGCATACACTTGGATAGCCTTGATACCTGTCAGGTCCGTGTCCAACGCACGACCTGCGCGGAGTTGACCCCGCCATGACCCGGCGTCGTTTGATCTGGTTGGTCCCGTTGGCCGGCTTCGTGCTGGTCGCCGCCGGGACGTCGATCGTCGGCGGGCTGGCGTCGGGCGCGATCGAGGACGAGGCTGAACGCTCAGCCGCGGCGCGCGGTGTGGCGGTTGGCGGGCTCGTTGTCGGTGGCGTGTGTGCGGCCTGGCTTGCCCTGCTTTGGCGGCGTGCGGTCACCGAGCCGCTGTCGCAGTTGCGCCGCGCCGTCGAAAGGATCGGCGACGGCCAATTGCAGAGTTCGGCCGTGCGCGCGGGCGGGTACGACTTCGCGCCGTTGGCTGAGTCGTTGCGTGACATGGCGGATCGACTGGGCGAGCGCGTGCGGGCGATCACCCGCGAAGCGAACGAGCGGCAGGCCGTGGTCGCCAGCATGGCTGAGGGCGTGATGGCCGTTGACGGCGAGGCGCGGGTGATCACCGTCAACGGCGCAGCGGCCCGCTTGCTCGGTGTCGAGCGCGATCACGTCACCGGTCGCAGTATCTACGAGACCGTTCGCAACATCGATCTGCAACGCTGTGTCGAGCGCGCACTGGAAAGCGATGGAACGGTCGAGACCGAAGTCACGCTGCGCGTCGGCGAGGCTGAGCACGCCTTGCAGGTGCACGGCACGCCGTTGCGCGACCCGGACGACGCGCGGGCGCACGGCGCGGTCATCGTGTTCAACGACGTGACACGTCTGCGTCAGTTAGAGCAGGTCCGACAGCAGTTCGTCGCCAACGTGTCACACGAGTTGAAGACACCTATCTCGGCGATCAAGGCGGCCGTCGAAACACTCGAGACCGACGAGATGTCGCAGGCCTCGGCCGACCGCTTCCTGCCGTTGATCACTCGGCAGGCTGATCGCCTGCACGCGATCGTGGAAGACCTGCTGATGCTGGCCCGGATCGAGCAGGACGAGAACGCAGGTCAGATTACCCTCGCGCCTGGTCCGATCCTGCCCGTCCTGCGCGGCGCGGTCGAGACCTGCCTCGCGTCGGCCGGCCAGCGCGGGATCGAGTTGGAGGTCGAGGGCGACGACGCGTTGCGGGCGACGATCAGCTCCGCGCTGCTGGAGCAGGCGATCGTCAACCTGCTGGACAACGCGATCAAGTTCAGCCCGCCGCGGCAGGCCGTCCAAGTCCGCGCGACGCGCGACAACGGCGAGGTGGTCATCACGGTTGAAGACCACGGCCACGGGATCGAGGCTGAGCACCTGCCCCGTTTGTTCGAGCGGTTCTACCGGACGGACAAGGCCCGCAGCCGGGCCGTCGGCGGCACGGGGCTGGGCCTGTCGATCGTCAAGCACGTCGCGCAGTCGCACGGCGGGAAAGTCAGCGTCGACTCGGCGCCGGGACAGGGCAGCACGTTCCGAATCCACCTGCCGGCCGCGTGAGGAGACGAGACGGGGGACAGGAGACGGGAGACGGGGGGTCGCGGACAGTGGTCGAGGCGTGGGGACTTGAAGCCCCACGCGTGACGCCTTGAACGCACGTCGCACACCAAGCCGGGTCTTTCCGAAGACCCGGATCACCCGTTATGATGTACTCACCGTGCCCCCTCGCGCTTGCGCCATCCAACCCAACGATCGAGAACGACCCCATGAAACGACTGCCCGCGCTGTTCTGCCTCACATCCGTGTTGACCCTGTTCGCGGCGACGCCGCTGCACGCCGGCGATTGGCACGCGTGGCGTGGCCCCAGCGGCAACGCCGTGGCCGACGGCCCGGCCCCGCCGACGAGCTTCGGCCCGAACAAGAACGTCATTTGGAAAGCCGACGTGCCCGGCCGCGGCCACTCGTCGCCCATCATCGTGGGCAATCGCGTGATCCTCACCACGGCCGACGACCGCGCGCAGGTGCAGTCGGTCGTCGCCTTCGACCGCGCGACCGGCAAGCAGCTTTGGAAGACGGACGTCAACCGCGGCGGCTTCCCGTCGAAAATCCACAAGAAGAACACGCACGCGTCGCCCACGCCCGCGTCGGACGGCAAGCGGGTCTTCGCCGTGTTCAACAACCACGACAGCGTGCAACTGACCGCGCTGTCGCTGGACGGCGAACAACTCTGGCAGGTCAAGGCCGGCGCGTATCGGCCGAGCAAATACCAGTTCGGCTACGCGCCGTCGCCGCTGTTGCACGACGGCAAAATCATCGTCGCGGCCGAGACGGAAAACGACAGCTACCTCGCCGCGTTCGACGCCAACAGCGGCAAGCGTGTCTGGCTGTCGCCCCGGCCGAAGTCGGTCAGCTACTCATCGCCGATCGTCGCAAAGGTGGCCGGCCGCGAGCAGTTGCTCATCACCGGGCTCGGCCAACTCGCCGCGTACGACCCGGCCAACGGCAAGCCGCTGTGGTCTGTCAACGCCATCGCGCCGGCGACCTGCGGCACGGTCGTCTGGGACGGCGACGTTGTGTTCGGCTCCGGCGGCTACCCGACCAAGGAAACCGTCGCGGTCAAGGCCGACGGCTCCGGCAAGGTCGTTTGGCGGAACAGCGAGAAGTGCTACGAGCAATCGATGCTCGCGCACAAGGGCTACCTCTACGCCTTCGACGACCGCGGTATCGCCCGTTGCTGGCGTGTATCCGATGGTGAAGAGATGTGGAGCGAACGGCTGCGCGGACCCGTCAGCGCGTCGTTCACCCTCGCGGGCGGGCACTTGTACACCGCCAACGAACGCGGCACGTTCTATGTCATCAAGGCCGACCCCGAAGAGTTCGACCTCGTCGAAGAGATCGAGATGGGGGACGAGTCGTTCGCCTCGCCGGTCATCGTCGACGGCCAGATCTTCCTGCGCGTTGCGGACGGCCGCGGCCCGGGTCGGAAGGAAACGCTGTACTGCATCGGGACCAAGTGAGCCGCCATGCGGCTCACTTGGATTAGCCGCGGAGCTTGCTCCGCGCGTCTGCCCGATCAATCGTCAGCGCGTCGCACACCCGGATCGCGGCTGAATAACCCGCAGTTCGTCGGGAGATACTCGACACGAGACTCATATCAGGAGATCCCTTTTGCTCTCACGCACTCTTGTCGTCCTGCTTGTTTGTTCGATCAGCGCGGCCGCGTTGGCCCAGCCACTCAACCGCACACCCGCGCCGGGCGAGTACCAGACGCCGCAGCAGACCGCCGCGAACATGACGCTGCCCGAGGGGTTCAAGGCCCACGTCTTTGCCGGCGAGCCGGAGATCGCTCAACCGATCGCCATGAGCGTCGACGAGCGCGGGCGGGTTTGGATCATCGAGAACTACTCGTACCCGAACTGGAAGGCGACGGGCAACGACAAGGTCGTAATCCTGGAAGACACCGACGGCGACGGCGTGCACGACAAGCGGACGGTTTTCTGGGACAAGGGCAACTTCGCCACGGGGTTGGCTGTGGGCTACGGCGGTGTGTGGGTCGGCAGCCCGCCGAACCTGCTATTCATCCCCGACAAGAACCGCGACGACAAGCCGGACGGCGAGCCTATCGTTCTATTAGACGGCTGGGGCCATCACGACACGCACGAGACGCTGAACACGTTCACGTGGGGTCCGGACGGCTGGCTGTATGGATGCCAGGGCGTTTTCACGCACAGCAAGGTGGGCAAACCCGGCACGCCAAACGACAAACGAGTCGTGATTAACGCGGCGATCTGGCGGTACCACCCGACGAAGCACGTCTTCGAGCGGTTCGCCGAGGGCGGGTCGAACCAGTGGGGCGTTGATTTCAACGATCACGGTCACGCGTTCATGACGGCCTGCGTCATCCCACACCTGTTTCACATCGTGCAGGGCGGCCGTTATCATCGGCAGGGCGGGCAGCACGTCAACCCGCACACGTACGCTGACCTGAAAACGATCCGCACGCACAGCCACTTCGCCGCGGCGTTCGCCGGCGCGACGATCTACCTGGGCGACCAGTTCCCGCAGCGGTATCGCAACCAACTCTTCTTTAACAACATCCACGCGAGCAAGGTGCACGTCGACCTGCTGGAAGCGAAGGGTTCGGGCTATGTCGGCAAGCTCGGCCCGCACGACAAGGCCCTGACCGGCGCCCGCAAAATCGCGCCGCACGAGGCGCGCGGTACGGGCTTTGTCAACAACGCCGACAAGTGGGTGCGCGGTCTGTCGCTGCGGCTGGCGCCCGACGGCGGGCTGTACCTGAACGACTGGTACGACCAGTTGCCCTGCCACCAGTTGCGCCCACACGACCAGACGATCGGCCGGAAGACGGGGCGGGTCTACAAGATCACCTACGACGATCAGAAGCGCGGGGCGAAACGTCAGGTCGACCGGTTTGACCTGGGGACCGTGCCGGACGCCGACCTGATCCGCTTGCTGTCGCACGCGAACGCATACTGGTCGCGTACCGCGCGGCGGATGTTGGCTGAGCGCACCGCCAACGGCAAGGACATGACGGCGACGATCGCTGATCTACGTGGGCTGTTTGCCAAGGCGGATACGACACCGCTGCGCCTGAACGCCCTGTGGGCGTTGCACGTGACCAACGGGCTGGACGAGGCGACACGCACACGTCTGCTCGGCCACGACGACGAGCATGTGCGCTGCTGGGCGATCCAGCTCGAGTGTGAAGACCGCAAGGCCCCCGAGGCCGCGTTGACGAAGTACGCGGAACTGGCGAAGAACGACCCGTCGCCGGTCGTTCGGCTGTTTCTCGCCTCGGCCTTGCAGCGGCTGCCGATCGAGCAGCGTTGGCCGATCGCCGAGGCGCTGGTGGCGCACGGCGACGACGCCAAGGACCACAACCTGGAGATCATGTACTGGTACGCGATCGAGCCGATGGTCGGGGCCGATCGTGCCCGCGGGCTGAAGTTGGCGACGAAGGTCGCTCCGGAACTGAAACGGCTGCGCCAATTCATCGCGAGGAGAGCGGCATCGAACTGACGATCTGATTTCGTCGTGCGGTTCGTGTCGCGCTTACTTGACGTGAAGGTGTAGTGTCGGCAGCGCTGACTTCAACGACGACAGGCCGTTTTCCGTGACGCGTGTGCCGTTCAGGTACAGCGACTCCAACCCGTCCAATCCGTGCAGGTGCTTCAACCCCGAGTCGGTAATCGGTGCGTCTTCGATGATCAGAAAGCGCAACGCGGGCAGCTTCGCCAGTTCCGCCAGGGCGTTGTCGTCGATGTTCCGCCCGCCGATCCGCACGTTTTCGAGCGCGGTCAGCCCGGTCAGTTTGGACACTCCGGCGGCTGTGGCGTCGGCGTTCACCGCGACAAGCCGTGTCAGCCCGTCGAGGCCCGCGATACGCTGCAGGTCGTCGTCTGTGATCGATACTTGAGTCACGCGGATCGTCGTCGCGTCGCCCGCTTGGACGGCCGCGATCTGTTCGTCAAGCGATTGCTCGACCGTGCCGTGGATGGGGTCGCCTGCGATCGGGGCGTCACCCGCGCTGTTGTCACAGGCGGATAGCACGCATGTCACTGCTGCGAGCAATAGGCACACCATCGCGTATGACGCGCAACGGTTCGGCGTTCTTTTAAGATGGTCGTCCGAGGCGTCAGGCATGTCGATACTTCACAGCGGCACGTCGAAGTAATCCAGCGCCCAAGCTCGCAATACTTGCGACGCACTCTTGTCCACTCTTTCAACAAACTAGCTGGGCAATTCAAGCTCGACATGGAATTGCCAATCTGTGATTGGTTCAGGCCAGCCGTACACGAGCCCTGGTGACTGCTCAGCTTCCACTTTTTGTTCCCGTCCATCTAGAAGCGTCAGGGTGTAGTCCAAACCTCTTGTGTCGATTCCCTGAATCGCTCCAAAGTGACTATTCTCAATTGATAGAATCTTGCCTTGAAGTAATATGGCAGCCTCCTCCCGCCAAATACCACAGAAAAACACAAGGCAACCATGTTCCCGTAAGTCAACAGGAGTTTCACGGAAGAAATAGAATCGATCCAACTGCCCGACTGAAATCGATTGGTCGAGTTCGTACCAGGCAGGAATCCAAATAGCCTTCTGCGGCTGACTCACAGGTTTACAACTCCACGTCGAAGTAATCCAGCGCCCATTCGCGCATGAAGCGCACACGGTTTGGCACGACCTTATAAAGGACAAACTCGGGGTTATCGACGCTGCCCAGGAACATGCGCAGCAGCGGGTTCTCGTCCCATATGTCCTGCTTGATCGCCATGTCTTCGATCGTGTCGGCGACGCCGGTGATGCGGACTTGGTCGTGGCCCTGCGTCATGTAGCAGAGTTCGACGTTCGCGTTCGCCTCGATCTCGCCGGTCTTGTGGCTCGACCGCAGCGACGCGACCCAGACGGTGAACCCGTCGGTGCGGACAGGCGAGACGGGCCGCAGGCGGGGCTGATCGCCGTCGATCGTGGCGAGGGTCGGGAACTTGGCCTCGGCGATCGTCGCCAGCGCCAGGTCGGCGACGTCGTCGGGATTGACGGGTGCGGGTTCGGGTTTCATGGCCCGCAGTTTATGTGATCCGCGGTCGATGTTCTTTGACCCAGATCGTGGGATACATTGAGCTGAGCGCCTGTCTCGTGCCGCGGCCGTGTCGGCCGTGCGGTTACTCAAGGGTGTTCCACACGGCCGACACGGCCGTGGCACGAATTCGACGTGCCAAAGTGCACCACTGTCTGACCCGGTCGATTGTGCTTATTGGAGTTTGAACTTCACGGGCAGATTGATCTGCACGCGCACCGGTTGGCCGCGGTGTCGGCCCGGTGTCCACTTGTTGCTCTGCGAGTTCATCAGATTCACGACGCGCAGCGCTTCCTGCCCGCATTGGGCACCGATGTCGCGCACGACCTTCGGGTCGGAAATCGCCCCATCTCTCCCGACGACAAAGGTGACCACGACGATGCCTTCGACACCATTCTCCTGGGCGATCGCGGGGTACTTGAGGTTCGCATAGATGAACTCAAGCATCTTCTTGTCAGCACACCGCTTCCTCTCCGCGTCGGAACGGTCGGCGTCCTCGCAGCCCGGGAATCGCGGCATCTGTTCGACGACCTGGAAAACCTGATCTGTCGCGGCGGGTTGAGGGGCGGGCGTGGGTGTGGGTGTGGGTTGCTTCGCGTCGTCCGCCTTGCCGCTCGACGTGTTTTGGGGCTTGTTGTTGTCCGGGTCGGCCTTGGTGTTGTCGGGGGTGGGCGTCGGTTGGGGCGTGTTGGCGGACTGTTTTTCGTCTTTGTCGGCTGGGGGCGGATTCTTGTCGTCGGAGCAGCCGGTGAGTGAGAGGGTCAGGCTCAGGGCAACCGCGAGTGCGAGCGCAACGCGGCTCATGGGGGGTGTGGGCATGGTGGGTATCACTGGGGGTGTGAGATGCCCGCGCTAAGCCACAAGCGGCAGGGGAGCTGATTGAGCCACGGGGGCAGCGGGGCGTTTGTGAGACGGGAGGCAATGGCGGCGACTGGATTCGAACCAGTGACCTAGGGCTTATGAATCCCTCGCTCTAACCAACTGAGCTACGCCGCCTTGGTGAGGGGGGATTGTAGGCTGGGCGCGGGGGAGTGCAAGGGGCGAGAGGCACGAAGGCACGTGGGGGAAAGGCACGCAGGCACGGAGGCACTTAGGCACGAAGGGTTGTGACATTGCGGCACTGCGTAGAGTCGTGCCCGATGGGCGGCGTGTCGTCTATGCTGCGAGCCTTGGCGGCCGTGTGGGCGCGCCGCTAAACATGCACGTCCTCAGACCCTCTGTGATCCGGTCGACAACCCCTCCGTGCCTTCGTGCCTCCGTGCCTTCGCTCCCTGCCACCCCCGACCCACCCCGGACCCACCCATGCGGATCGCAATCATCGGCAACCCGATCGCGGGGCGCGGCCGAGCGGAGGCGCGGGTCGAGGCGTTGTCGCAACTGTTGCGCGATCGCGGGCACGACGTTCTCCTGATGCTCACACAGAAGGGCGGCGACGCGCGCGCCTTCGCCGCGTCGCTCAACGGCGAGACCGACCGCATCGTCGTGGCCGGCGGCGACGGGACGCTCAATGAAACGGTCAACGGGTTGGCAGACCCGTCTTTGATCCCGATCGCGCCGTGGGCGATGGGCACAGCCAACATCCTGGCCCGCGAGCTGCGTCTGCCTCGCCGTTCGCCGGAGCAGGTCGTAGACCTGGTCGAGCGCGGCGAGCCGCGTCGCATTGATATGGGCATGATCGACGGCCGGCGGTTCCTGCTGGTCGCCAGCGCCGGCTTCGACGCGATGGTGGTTTACGACATCGCCCGCCAGCGGACGGGAAGGCTCGGCCTGCGCGGGTACGCCGGGCCGATCATGCGGACGCTGCGCCGCTACCGCGTGCCCACGCTGCGCGTCACCGTGGACGATCAGAGTCCGGTCACCGGTGCGCTGGTCGTTGTCAGCAACATCCGCAATTACGCTGGGTTCTTCTCGATCGCCGATCGGGCCGACTGCGCGTCGGGCGAGTTGGACATCTGCGTGTTCCCCCACGGCAAGTACGAACACCTGATCCGTTACGCCTGGGCCGCGTGGCGGAAGCGCGTGTCGAAGTTGCGCGACGTGACATATGTCACCGGCCGATCGATCCACATCGAGTCCGATGAGCCCGTGCCGGTCGAGGTCGACGGCGACGACCACGCGCCGACGCCAGCGAAGATCACCGTTCAGCCCGCGACCGTGCCGATCGTGGTGCCGGCAAGCTGAGTGTTAACCGGGACGTGTTTCGCCCTGTTTGAGGCGCCTGTCTCGTGCCACGGCCGTGTCGGCCGTGCGATTGGCCTGTGATGTACCTCACGGCCGACACGGCCGTGGAACGAATCTGATTCTCCAATCGGACCGGTCCGTCGCCTGTCCCGTCTAACCGACCGATGCACCATTTGCACGCGTTTGAACGGCGCAAGCCCCGCCTGCGAAGGATGTAACGAAATCGCTTGACCGGTCAATCTCAGGGGCTACCCTTAAGGCTCGGCCCTTTTTCGGCTCGCCCTTCGCGGGCAAACACCGCCGGTGGGTCGACCTTCGTTCAGATTAGAACCCACGACACTGTTTTTGGAGACGACAATGATGCTTCGCCATGTATCCGCCGCCGCCCTGGCCCTGACCCTGCTGATCGCGGGCGTCGCGCGGGCTGAGAAGGTCTCGATCGAGATCCCTTATGTCCGCGCGATCCAGACGTTCGCCGTCGGTGAGAACCAGACGGATGACGCGTACCTGCTGGTCACCGGCGTGGCGCAGGGCAAAGAAGTTGCCAGCCGAATCCCCGAGGGCAAGACGTGGAAGGCCAGCCCCAAGACGCCGCCCGTAACCGACAAGAAGCCGGTCACGGTCTGGTCGGGCGACTTGGCTGAAGGTCAGTTCGTGTTCCTGAACGTCACGGTCATGCAGGGCAAGACGCTCACCGAAGCGCAGGCCAAGGCCTACCGCGCGAAGTTGGCGGAGGTCGTCGGGCCGGCCAAGGCCGCCAAGAGCCTCGACCGCGACGGGGCCAAGGAACTGGTCAAGGCCAGCAACAAGTCGCACAACAAGCTCGCCTCGGGCATCAAGAAAGTCTTCAGCCGGGAGTTGAAGACCGATCACTACAACGGCTCGTTCAACATCCTCGTGTACAACGACGGCGGCAAGGTCCGCAAGCGCGTCGACGTGGCCGGCCTGGCATTCGGCGAGCACTACGGCATCGGCGTCAAGCAGTACGCCAAGATCAAGTACACCCGCGAAAACGTCCTGTACCAGGACCCGAACGGCCAGTGGTACGAGCACCAACTCGGCCCGACGAACGACGATGAAGACGTTGTCCGCATCAAGCTGCTCGAAACCGAGAAGATCAAGGTGGCCGGCAAGGACGAGCCCGTCCGCAACGTGACCGACTACCTGATCGACCTGAAGGTCACCGTCGGCGGCAAGGCCAAGACTTGGACGCTCGGCGGCGAAGAGCCCGGCCCCACCATCCTGCACGACTACTGGATGTATGCGGAATAAGAGAGTGAAGAGGGACGAGCGACAAGCCACAAGGGCAATGAGCAGACCAAACAGAAAGCCCGCCGACGGCCGTCGGCGGGCTTTTCTTGTGTCTCAATTCACCAACTCATCGAGCAACGCCACGCCCTTGTGGCTCGTCGATCTTCGCTTTCTTCACTCACTTCTTATGAATCTTGAAGTTCTGCCCGCCGACCGACGCCTCAGCCATCAGGCCGCCCTTTGAGTGCGTGAAGACGAGCACGCCGTCGGCGTAATCGGCGTCGTCCGACGCGCCGGCCTTGGCGGCCACGGCCGAGACCTGCGCCGCCAACGCGTATTGGCCGTCGGCGAAGTCGAGGAACGCGGCCTTGTTCTCGAAGAAGATGACCTCGCTGTAGCCCTGGCCGCCGATCTGCGCGCCGACCGTCGCCTGGGTCAGTTCGACTCGGCCGATCTTCTTGCCCTGCTCGAAGGCTTCGCCCTCGCCGTGCGCGCCGCCGACCACAAGGCCGCCCTTCGCGACGGTCGGGAACACCGCGTAGCCGTACGCCGACTCGAAGTAGTGGGCCATGCCGGGGTCGACCTGCTTGAATCGGGCGATCGTGGCCATCACCTGGTCGTGCAGATCAGCCCGTTCGCTGGCGGTTTCCGATGTGCACGCGTTTGTCGCCAGCATCGACAGCGCAACCAGCGTCAATGCGACGAGTCGGAATCGGGTTTTCATGGAACATCTCCTGATCGAAGTGAAAGGAACCTGCGCAACCGTCGGTCGCGTCTCGACAACGATTGTAAAGGCTCCTTGCCCACATGCAAGCAAGTCCTGCACGCGTGTGTCGTGGACCGCTCGACACCGTTACAATCCCGTTCGTGCCGATGATCGAAGCGGACAACCTCAGCAAGTCGTATCGCGTGGCCGACAAGCAGCCCGGGCTGATGGGCACGCTGCGCCACTTCTTTCGGCGTAAACACAAGACCGTCGAGGCGGTCAAGTCGGTTTCATTCAACATCGAGCCGGGCGAGGTCGTCGGCTTTCTCGGGCCGAACGGTGCGGGCAAGACGACGGCGCTCAAGATGCTTACAGGGTTGATCCATCCGACGGACGGTTCGGTGTCGGTTGCGGGCCACCGGCCGTTTGCGCGCAAGGCGGCGTTCTTGAAACAGATCACGCTCGTGATGGGCCAGAAGCAGCAGTTGCTGTGGGACCTGCCAGCGTCCGAGTCGTTGCGCATCAACGCGGCGATCTACGACATCGACGACACCGAAGCCAAGCGACGCATCGATACGCTTGCCGAGATGCTCAGCCTGGACGAAGAATTGACCAAGCCGGTACGCAAGCTCTCGCTGGGCGAGCGCATGAAGTGCGAGTTGCTCGCCGCGCTGCTGCACAACCCGAAAGTGCTGTTCCTCGACGAGCCGACGTTGGGGCTTGACGTCAACGCGCAGGCGACGGTGCGTCAGTTCCTGCGCGACTACAACAAGGAACACGAAGCGACCGTGCTGCTGACCAGTCACTACATGGCCGATATCACCGCCCTGTGCGAGCGCGTCATGCTCATCCACAAGGGCTCGCTGATCTACGACGGCAGCCTCGACGGCATCCTCAACCAATTCGCGCCCTACCGCGAGGTAAAGGTCGAATTGGCTGAGCCGATCACCAACGGCCAGATGGATACGTACGGCGAGGTGCAGTCGATCGACGGACGAGTCGCCCGCCTGATCGTGCAGCGCGACGCGCTGACGCGGACGGTCGATCGACTGCTCGCGGAGCGCGACGTCTGCGACATGACCGTGACCGACCCGCCGATCGAGGAGGTGATCGGCCGAGTCTTCACCGACGGGGTGGCCGACTGATGCGCAAGCGGGTGCCACACTTTGGCTTTGCAAAGTGTGCTGACGGCGACCGACACACTTTGCAAAGCCAAAGTGTGGCACCCAAACAGGGCGGTCGAAATGCAAACGGTTGGATCGATTCGATTGGGACGGACTGATGCTCCGACGCACACGCACACTGCTGAGTGTCTCATTCGCGCACATGCTCGAATACCGGGCTGAGTTGTTCCTCTGGATGCTCGCCAGCGTCATGCCGTTCATCATGATGGGGCTGTGGGTGTCCGCCAGCTCGGACGAGTCGGCCAACTATGCGCTGGGGCCGCTCGAATTCGCCCGCTACTTCATCGCCATGTTCATCGTTCGGCAGTTGACGATGATCTGGGTCATCTGGGATTTCGAGTGGCACGTCGTCGAGGGGCGGCTGTCGCCGTACCTGTTGCAACCGATGGACCCCGTCTGGCGGTTCATCGCCGGCCATGTGGCCGAGCGCGGCGCACGCGGGCCGTTCGTGCTCGTGCTGCTCGTGCTGTTCTTTGTGCTCTACCCCGACGCGTGGTGGGTGCCCGCGCTGCGTGATGTCGGGCTGTGCGTCCTGGCCGTCGTACTCGCATTCCTGTTGCGCTTCATGATGCAGTACACGATGGCGATGGGCTGCTTCTGGGTCGAACGCGCCAGCGGCATGGAGGCGATGACGTTCGCGCTGTACATGTTCCTGTCCGGCATGGTCGCGCCGCTGGAGATCTTTCCGCCGTCCGTCCGTGAGATCGCGATGTGGACGCCGTTTCCGTACCTCGTCTACTTTCCATCAACACTGCTGGTCGACTCAGCCGGCGCAGCCGCAGGCGGCTTGGACATCGCCCGCGGCTTCGCCGTTTTGACCGGTTGGCTGGTCGTGTTCACACTGCTCAACCGCTGGCTCTGGCGGATGGGGCTGAAACACTACTCGGCGATGGGGGCGTAAAACATTGACGATTGCCGATTTTCGATTGACGATTCTCGATTGTCGAAGTCGGATAGTCGCCAAAGTGGCAACGTCAACACCAAAGACTCCGCAGCTACAAACATCGGCAATTGGCAATCGCAAATCGAAAATGACCCGCTACCTCCGCACACTCCGTCGTTTCTGGTCCGCGTCGTTCTCGGCCGAGATGGAATACCGCGCCAACTTCGTCGTCGCCACGGTCGTGAGCGTACTCAACCTGGTCGGCGGCGTGTTCACGATCTGGCTGTTTTTCACCGGTCGTGATGACCTGGGCGGCTGGTCGATGACGCAGGCCCTTTTAGTCATGGGCATCTTCACGCTGCTGTCGGGTGTCAGCGATGCGCTGCTCGTGCCGAACCTCAGCCGAATCGTGCACTTCGTTCAGCAGGGCACGCTCGACTACGTGCTGCTCAAGCCGATCGACAGCCAGTATTACCTTTCGACGCGCAACCTGTCGCCGTGGGGGTTGCCGAACATCCTGTTCGGGCTGGGTGTGATTTCGTACTGCGTCGTCAAACTCGACTTGCCGCCGTCGGCCTTCGGCATCGCTGCGTTGGCCGTTGCGTTGGCGATGGCGGTCGTCTACAGCCTGTGGTTCATGCTCGCCTCGATCACCATCTGGTTCGTCAAGGTCTACAACGTCACCCACGTCTTGCAGAGCTTCATGGAAGCGGGCAAGTACCCGATGTCCGCCTTCCCGCACGCCTACCGCGTCGTGCTCACGTTCGTGATCCCCGTCGCGTTCATGACGACCGTTCCCGCGCAATTGATTCTCGGCAAAGCGGGCGGCGACTGGTTCGCCATCGCCGCCATGCTCGCCGTGGGACTCTTCATTGTGAGCCGACTCTGGTGGCGGTTCGCGCTGCGCTTCTACACGAGCGCGTCTTCGTAAGAGAATGAACCACAGAGGTCACCGAGGACACAGAGATGGGAATGAGATCGGGCTTGAGTTCGACTGTGTCGGACATACCAACGACATCTGTATCTTCAACCTTGCCGAGATGGTCGAGCGAGTATCGGGCCCAACTCTTTCTCCCTTAACCATCCTCATCCGCCTACCTCGGTGCTCTCGGTGACCTCGGTGGTTTCATCCGCGCGCACCTCGCGCACGTCTGCCTTACAATCCCCGCCCCATGAGCGATTCCACCCCAGCGATCCGTACCACGACCGTCGGCTCCTACCCCGTGCCCGATTGGCTCGCCGCGCTGCCCAGCGAGCAGGCGGTCGTCGACGCGACGCGCGTCGTGATCGACGCGCAGCGGCAGGCCGGCATCGACCTGCCGACCGACGGCGAGCTCTACCGGTTCGACGTGAACCACCCCGACACGAACGGCATGATCGACTACTTCGTTCGGCCGATGTCGGGCTGCCGGGCCGACCTCGGCCGCAGCGAGATCGAGGCGTACCGGCGGAAGCAGTCGATGGCCTTCCGCGCCAAGCCGGCGGCCGTCGTGGAAGGCCCGCTCGGCGAGGGCGCGCTCGACCTGCTGTCGGATTGTCAGCGGGCGACGGGTGTCGCCAACGGCCCACTGAAGTTCACGGTCACCAGCCCGTACATGCTTTCGCGCACGCTGCACGACACGCACTACAACGACTTCGCGCAGCTCACGTTGGCCGTGGCGCGCGTCATCGCCGACCAGGTGCGTGGCCTGCCGTGCGCCTGTGTGCAGGTCGACGAGGCCAACATCCCCGGCAACCCGGACGACGGCCCGCTGGCCGCGCAGGCAATGAACATCGTCCTTGACGCGATCGACGATGGAACGGAACGGGCTGTGCACTTCTGCTTCGGCAACTACGGCGGTCAGACAATCCAGACCGGCGAATGGTCAAAGCTGATCGACTTCCTCAACGCACTGCACTGCGACCACCTCGTGCTCGAACTGGCGCACCGCCCGGCTGACGACCTGAATGCGCTGAAAGACATCAAACCCGAGATCGCGGTCGGCATCGGCGTCGTCGACATCAAGGTCAACCACGTCGAAACGCCCGACGAGATCGCGCGGTCGATCGAGGCCGCCGAACGCGTGCTCGGCGCGGGCCGAGTGAGGTGGGTCCATCCCGACTGCGGGTTCTGGATGCTCAAACGCAGCGTCGCGGATCGAAAGATCGCGTCGCTCGTGCAGGGGCGCGATCGATTCTTGGCTTGAATCCACGCCGGTCGACCGGGCTGCATTGCCGATCACGGAGTGCCGGGTTCGGGAGCGGGAGCCGTACCCGGCTGGCTCGCGTCTATCGGCGGCGATTCCGTGGCTGCGCGAACGGCCTGACGCAGTGGCTTGAGTTCGACGCGCGGCATCAGCGTAACCTTGCCCTCACGTGTGACCAGTACTTGGCACAGGTCCAATCCTTCCCGCGAGTAAGTGACCACAAAATCCATCCCATCCTTTTCGACCCGTGGCGTCGATCGCGTCAACTGCGCCGCCCACTCGCGGAACGCTTCATTTGCCTCCACGAGCGCGGCCGACTGATCAAACGCGACGCGTGGTCGGCCGACGGCGTACTTGATGCCGATCGGCGCGTAGCCCATCACGCGCACCTCGTGAACTTTGCAGTTGCCCTGCGGCATCTGGAACGTCAGCCGGATGGACGTCACACCGCGTTGCGCATCGTCGAACTTGACCCTGCCGTCCGACTTGTCGGTGATGTGTTCGCCGCCTTTTTGGAACGTCAGCTTGGCGACGAACGGAGGCGCGCCCTCGACGTGGATGGACTTGACCGTGACCGGCACGTCGAAATTGACGTCGATCCAGTTGCCGATGTTGCCCCCGCTCAGCCAGTAGGTGTAGTTGATGTTGTTGTGAACGTTCTCGCCGTCGTCGAAAGCATTGACGACGCCGTAGAACTTGTTGGCCAATCCACGCCCGCCGTTGACACCCGACGCGTTGACGGCCGCAAACGACGTTCTGCCGAGGTTGATCGGTCGGGCTGTGCCTTCCAGTTGCTCGGAAAGCAGGTCGACCATGGCGCGCAACTCGGCGTTCTGCTTCTTGAGTGCGGCGAGATCGTTGTCCGCCTTGCGGTCGGACTTGTCCTGAGCGTTCAGTGTGACCGCGCAGATCAAAACGGCGGTCGCGGCGATCACCGTCACGTGGTATAGGGGGATGTACACCATAAAGGCGACCTCCAAGCTGTGGTGTGGTCAGCGGCCTGCGGAGCTGCTCACAGGGCCGTGTTACTTGTCGTTGAACCGTTTATGCCCAACCGTCGCGCCGGTTTTCAGGTCAACGAACTCGACGTACCGCCCGACCGACTCTCGGCCGTAGATCACCGCGACCTTGCCGTCGGTGTCGAACGTGACACGGTTGTTGTAACGGAAGTGCGGGACCGAGCCGACGCCCTTGAGCATGACGTGGTAGATACGGCGCTTCTGTTTCAGGTCGTACGCGACGAAGCGTGTGCCGTTGGCGTGCAGGTGGTAGTCGACGTAGTACAGCACGTCGCCGACGATGTGAAACGGTGTCTGGTGATGGGCCTTCTGCTCGAAGCGCAGGTCGTCGCCTTTCTTGACGCGGACGGTCAATTCCGCCCACGGGGGGGCGTCAACGCTTTCGCGTTCGGCCGTTACCTTGTAATCGCCCTTGTAGCGCTTGGCCGACTGCTCCGTGCTCGACTTGGCGTCTTCCCATTGCCACTTCGCGTTCTCGGCCTTGGCGGCATACACCTTCGGATCGACGCCGGGCGACTCGGGTTCGACCTTGGCCAGCTTCTTGCCCTCGAACGTCAGCTTTTGGCCGAACGCGATGACGACGCCCTTGCTCGGCGGGTTCTTGATCACGCCGGGCGTGGTAACCTCGCCGAGCACGCGGGGCGGGATGCGCGGGGCGTTGCTAAAGCTGTGCATCGCCCACAGTTTGCCGTCGGCGTGGCCGTACACATAGAGGCGATACTGCTTGCCCGTGCTCATCAGGCGTGGGTCTTCATTGCCGACAGGTCGTGCGCCGTGGAATTGTTGTTGATACAGAACGACGTACAGCCGCTCCTTGTCCTGCGCGATGCCGACGATGCGGCCGTCGAAGTACGTGGGTCGCCGGTGGCCCGTCCGGATTAGGCCTGTCGAGAAGTGGATCGTTCGGCCGTCTTCTTTTGTCGACTTGCGCGACAGGGTGTAGCCCGCGCGGATCACGGTTTCGATCCGGTCGCCCTGCACGGTCCCCGCTTCGAGCCAGAGTTCGAATCCGTCACCCTTCGAGATGAGCGTTGGAGGGTGTGGCGGCGCTTTCACCAACGCCGCCAGCGACGCGCCTTCGGCGTGGACCGTCGACGCGGTGGTGAGGAGTGTTCCGAGGATCAGTACGGCGGCGAGTGTCGTTCGAGTATGCATCGCGGACTCCTGTAACGCGACCCCGTCCGACCCCCCCCTTCAGCCCCGGCCTCTGGCCGGGGACAAACGTGCAGCGTTCGGCAACATCACGGCGGGCACGTGCCGGGCGGCGTTCGGTGTTAGTCGGTCGTCAAGATTGCACGGCGCACGCCGTCCGTATCCGGTCCCCGGCCGGAGGCCGGGGCTGAAGGGACACGCCCTCCCCGGTCCTGCGACCGGGGAGGGTCTCAATTCAGATTACTCGTACACCTCATAGATCGTGTCGCCCAGCGCGAGCTGAACGTTGCGGCTCTGGCTCAGCCACTCGTGCGCGTTCTTATGCTTCTTGAGCAGCTCGAAGTACGCTTCGGTGTTGAACTGCACGCGGACGAGCTTGGCCTTCTTGTCAGCGAGCGACTGCACGTTGCTGTCGACCCACTGCTTGCCGTTGCGGTAGAACGACCGCCCCTTGACGTAGCGGACGTCGTTCGTCGCTTCGTTGGCGTCCTTGCCGGCGACGGTTCGGCCGTCCAGGTCGCGCTTGGCGCCGGCGTAGTAGCGGTTGCCGCGGGCACGTTGCGCGTCGGCCGCGTCGGCGACGGGAGCGCGCGGCGCGGTCGTTGGCGCCGGCTTGGCGGCGGCCTGACCCTGACGCGATTCGGCGTCGGCGCGGAACAACTCTTGCGCGTTCTGGGCGCTCTTGAGCGCGAGCCCCGAACGCGCGTTGCCGACCGACTCGGCGCCCGTCTTGCGGGCCAGGTCGTCGTAGCTCTTGGCCAACTCGCGTCGGGCCGCGCCGTCCGAACCCAGGTCGCGCAGCGTCTGCGACACGGCCGGGATGTTGCGGCGACGCTCGTCCTCGACGATCAGGTAGGCGGTGTAAGGCGTGACGATGCCGTACTGCCGGGCGAGGCGGGTCACTTCGTTCTTCAGTTCGGTCGACTCGCCGCGCAGGCGGATCTCGTCCAGCAGGTAACCCACACGCCGTGTCGCCCACAGGCGGGGGACGAAGTCGTGCTGATCGGCGTTCGGTTGCGACGCGCCGGGGAAGGAGCGTTCAAACACGACCTTGGTCGGCTTGCCGTTGACGTTGCCTTCGAGAATGATCGCCGCATCGCCGTCGCCGGTGTATCGGCCGAACGCGATGAGCTGGTCGCCCTTGAACAGGTCGGGCATCGGGTTGGGGTACACGGCGCTGGTCTTGATGCCGTTGATCTTGAGCTTCACGTCGGCCATGACCGGGTGATTGATCTTGCTGTAGAAGTTTGAAACCTTCAGCTCGATGTCCTCTTCGGGCAGGACGTAGGCGCTGACCGCACGGGTCGTTTCGGTGATCTTGTCGAGCAGGTGGGTGTTGATGTCGTTGCCGATGCCGAAGCTGAACACGCGGACGCTCTTGCCCTTGGTCTTCGACTCGACGGCCTTGACGATATCGTTTTCGCCCGTCGGGCCAATGGTGGGTCGGCCGTCGGTCAGGAAGATGATCAAGCCGGGGCGTTTGGCGTCGTTGCCCTTGCGGTTGTTGACCAACGTCGAGGCCTGTGTCAACGCGTCGTGGATGGCCGTGCCGCCGATGGGGCGGAGGTCAGCTACGAACTGTGTCGCCTTGTCGCGGTTGCCCTTGCCGGTATCGACGAGGTCGCCGAACAGCAGCTCGGCCTCGGTCGAGAAGCGGATGACCTCGAACCGGTCGCCCTTATTAAGGTTGGCGATGACAAAGTTGAGCGCCTTCTTCGCCTGGTCGAGCTTCTTGCCCGCCATCGAGCCGGACGTATCGAGCACGACGACCACGTCTTTCTTGACGATCTTGCTCTCGTCCACATCAACGCCCGGCGACGCGAGCAGCATGAAGTAGCCGGCCTTCTCGCCGTCGTCCTTGCTGTTGTAGGTCAGCAGGTTCAGGCCGATGTCGCCCTTCTTGGTCGGCGTGTTGAAGAACAGCTTGAAGTCGGTGTCCGGCCGAACGTTCTTGGCCTCGAAGCCGACAACCGCGTGCTTGCCGCCCTTACGCTTGATCTCGATGTCGTGGCTGGGCGAGTAGATCGACTTGATCGGCCGAGTCGTCTCGAGCGTGCACTTGACGCTCACGCTCTTGATCAGGTCGCTGGAAAACTTCTCGGTGTTCAGCGGGTAGACGTATTCGACCAGGCCGGTGTCGGAGTTGAGCACCTGCGTGTATTTGATCTTGACGCGTTTCTTGCTGTGCGGCTCGATCGGGAAGATGCGGACTTTGAACATGCCCTGGCCGGCGTACTCCATCAGGGCCGGGTCTTTCATCTTGCGGACGATGTCTTCGTAGATCTTGCGGGCCTTATGTGCGTCGAGCAGCTCGGCCTGCTGCATCTTGCCATTGATGTCCATCTCGAACTTGTCGATCTGCGCGCCCACGGGGATGGGGAAGATGTAGTGCCCCTCGAGCCGGGCGTTGTTCGGGTTGTAGAAGACCTGGTCGACCTCGGTGGTGGCGACCTGGTCTTTGATCGTGACATTGACGTGGTGGTACTCGACCGCCAGCGGGGCGAATGAGTAGCGTGGCATCGGTCGCGGGTGCGGCCGGGGCGGGACAGGGTGCGGGTGCGGATGCGGGTGGCGTTTGGTGATGACGATCAACCCGTCAGCCAACGCGGGCGAAGTGAGCATGAAGAGCGCCAACAGGATGACGAAGGGGACGCGAAGGGCGGACATGGGCGAACTCCGGTTCGGGTGGCGGTTCCTGATCGTGGCCAACTGTCTTCAATAGACGTGTCGCAGGCCGATCGGTTCCTCTTCGTGACAAGGCTGTGACAAAGGATTCGGCGGCGAATTGAGCGATGTAGTTTGCCCAGATTACCAAGCTTAAGACGGTCGTGTTAATCGGTACAATTGGGCGCAAGTGCATGAAAAACAGGGCCTTGGGCGAGACAGCACTGTAAAGTTTCGGTAGAAGCTGCAAAAAAAGCCGAACAGGCTTCGGAATGTCTTGCAAAGGGCTGTGTATGCTGGTAAGATCGTGTTGGATCGAGATAGGCCTGCGGGTCACTTCGCTTCAAGTTTGGAGTGGAAAGGCGGGCAGGGAATGAAAGATGTACCGGGAAAACGTAGGGAGTCATCGGAAATGCTAAGAGTGAGATCTTCGTACCTGTGCATGGCGATTGTCGCTGTGATCGCGATGGTTGGTCAAACCGTCTCGGCCACGACGATTGTCCTCGACCCATTCAATGATGACTTGGGAACGTTTGTCGACGGCGAGTCCAATGAGAACGTCAAGATGGGCGACGTGCCTGGCATCCCGATCTTGAAGCTGGTGGATGGGCCTGACACACCCACCGTCACCAATGAGTTGATCGGTACACGTACCGCGACCTTGTCAGTGACGCCAGGTGCCATGGGAATGCCTGACGGGCGCATCGTGCTCGTGCAGACCGCCTTCAATATTGGGTTGCAAAGCGATGCGCTGAGTATCACGACCGACGAAAACCATGCCGCGATGGTGGTGGTCGATTATGCGGGTATCGCGGGCGTCGATCTGACCGACGGCGGCACGAACGATGGCTTCCTCGCGTTTGTATCGTCTGACCCGTCGGCGACCGGCACGAGCTTCAAGGTCACACTGACCGACGACAGCGCGGTGGATTACGTCGGCACGTTCCCGAGTTTCACGCACCCCGCCCCGTACGTCTTCATTCCCTTTGAAGACTTCGCTCCGATGTACACCGGTGCCTTGGTTGAGAACATCAACATCATGATCACAACGCCCGATGGCGGCGACTTGGCGATCGACCTTGTTGCCTTCGGCGACGAGCCGATTGTTCCCGAGCCCATGACCGCCACGCTCGGCTTGATGGGCCTCGGCGTGTTGGTCGCCCGCCGACGCCACCGAGCGGCTTGAGTTCAAGCCCAAACCAGACTCCTTCCAGCCCCGGCCACGTGCCGGGGCTGTGTTTTTGGGGCCGACCTCGGGACGTTGGTATCCCAGCCCCCGATCCGCTACAATGCGGGCCTATCTGGTCGAAGTGGGGAATAAGCCTTGAATCTCATGAAAACCACCATGACGGGCCTGGTCTTGGCGGCGTTGCTGCTTGCGGCTCAGCCAGCCTATGCCCAGGTCGATCTGGAGCGGTTCGAGCGCCAGCTTGAGCAGATCCAGCGTGACACGCGCCTGCGGGCCGACCAGTCCATCCCGACCGAGCAGCGGGCTTTGCTCGACATCGGTGGCTTCTTCTCGTTCAACTTCCTGGCCATCGACGACCCGGACCAGGAGACCCATATCCTCCGTCAGTCCGACCTCAACGCCTACGCCCGCCTGAACATCGACAACGTGCACGAGTTCTTCGTTCGTGCTCGCACAAGCTACCGCGATTGGAACACCGGCGACGACTTCGACGGCCACGGCGACGACTGGACCGAGCCGACACTCGACCGTGCTTACTACAAGTTCGACCTGCAGCGGTACATGGCCGCGTACCGCGACACGCCGATGGACTGGAACATCCAGTTCAAGGGCGGCCGACAGCTCGTCCACTGGGCGAACGGCCTGACATTCAGCCAGGAGATCGACGGCGTCACCGGCCGCTTCGAAATCGAGAAGTGGATCCTCGACGTAGTGGCAGGTCGCACGCGCGAGAGCACGGTCGATATCGACAGCTCGCGTCCCGGTTTCGACGGCGACACGAAGCGCGACTTCGTCGGCGGCATGCTCGCCTGGCAGGTCGTTCCGGAGCATCGGCCGTTCGTGTACGGCCTGGTGCAGAAAGACGCGAACGACATGGACTTCAACGAAGACCCGCTCGCGTCGCTACGCGTCGACGACCCGGGCCTGCCCGTCCTGCCGACGCGGTACCACTACGACAGTTTCTATGTCGGCTTTGGCTCCAGCGGCAACCTCGGCGACAACATCCTTTACACGGTTGAGCTGGTGTACCAGGGCGGCGAGACGTTCTCGAACAGTTTCGACCCGCTGACCGCCACGTCGATCGATCAGACACGCGACGACATTGGCGCCTTCGCCGCGGACATTCGCCTCGACTATCTCCTGCAGGACGAGCACCACACCCGCCTGTCGCTTGAGTTGCTCTTCGCCACCGGCGACGACGACCGCGAGCACACGACCAACACCTTCGGTGGCAACACGACCGGCACGGACGACGACGCGTTCAACGCGTTCGGCCTGATCAACACCGGCCTGGCGTTCGCGCCGAACGTGTCGAATCTGGCGATGGTCCGCGTCGGGGCCTCGACCGTCCCGCTGCCGGGCGTAAGTATGTTCAAACGGCTACAGGTCGGAACGAATCTGTTCCTTTTCAACAAGCTGGACAGCGACGCGCCGATCGACGAGGCGACCAGCGACGACAGCTACCTCGGCTTCGAGGTCGACTTCTACGCCAACTGGCAGGTCACCAGCGACGTGTCGCTGGCTGTGCGGTACGGCGTCTTCTTCCCCGGCCAGGCGATCGAGACCGATCACGACGCAAGGCACTTCTTCTTCACGGGGGTGACTTATGCGTTCTGATTCAATGCAAAATGCAAAATGCAAAATGCAAAATGACGGATGCGCGCAGCGCATCAGCCGTCGTTTGTACCTCTTCTTCGCATTTTGCATTTTGCATTTTGCATTTTGCCTTCTCCCCGCCTGCACCACCGCCACCGTCGAGCAACCGCTCACCGCGACGGTCGGCGGCAACGACGACGATTCGCAGGTCGAGTTCTGGCACGGGTTGAACGAGCAGCCGGTCGCGAGTCACGACGACGCGTTCCACGCGCTGCTGCTGTTCATCGACGGGCAGGACCCGGCCGACGACTACGCCGGCCGCGTCGCCGAGTTGCGCAAGCGCGGGATGTTGCCGAACGGCTTCGACGGCGAGGCGAACGAGGCGATCTCGCGCGGCACGCTGGCTGTCGCGATCGTCAAGATCCTCGACATCAAGGGTGGTTTGACCATACGCATCCTCGGCCCGCTGCCGCGGTACGCGACGCGCGAGTTGCAGTACGTCGGCGTGTACCCCGCTTCGAGCGACTTGCAGGTCTTCACCGGCGCGCAGTTCCTGGCCATCATGGGCCGGGTCGAAGACTATCAACGCCTGCAAGAGGTCACACCCTCGACCGAACAACTCGACGAGAACGAACCGCCGGCCGACGAGGCGGCGGATGACGGTCAGGTGTAGCTGAGATCATCTGACCTCACCTCGGTCGACCCGAGACGCCGCGTGCCAGGTCTGCCCACATGCTGGTGTTTGCCCGGTCGTCGCGCGGGAAGCAGTCATGTCAACAAAACATGGCATCCTTCGTGAACTGCCGCCTGAGCTTGCTTACCTGGCTGAGCCTGCGCAGCGGTACGGAATTCATCGATTCGACAAGGACATCGACCTGTTCTTGGCTCGTGCGGGCGATGCTGAATTATCCGAACTCGCCGCGGTCGCTGAGCGGGTTCGGCTGAACGGTGATTTTTCCAAAGTCAACACATGGCTTGACGGTTTTGAGATCGACCAGCACGAAGAAGTGGCGAATTTGTACTTTCTTTTTGGTTTGTTGGAGGCGGCCGACATCAAGTTCGAGGACGCTTAGCGGTGCAACAGGCGCTGAATGACGTCTTGCGAAGAGTCGGATGACCTATGGCGACGCCTGCTAGAATGAATGGGATGGAGGTCAAGCTCATGGTCAGGGTCACACTCACGATCGCACTCATTGTCGGGGTCTTGTCGGCGGCCGTGTCAGAGACGCACGCCCGCGATCCGATTTCCGGCTTTTTCAACCTGCTTAACCAGGACGAGGTTCAGCCCAAGCCGGACCCCCCTGATAACGCCCCGGACAACCCGCCGGCCCAGCCGCCCGTTGCCCCCCCGGATGCCCCGCCGGACGCGCCGCCCGCGAACGGCGATGCGGCCGACGCCAAGCCCGCGGTGCCGGCCGCGCCGTTGCGCATCGTGGTCGTGGCTGTGAAGGGACGGTTGGCGCGGGTCCGCACGGCGGCCGATCAGCCGTGGGTCATGCCGAAGGTCGGCATGGAATTGCCGCAGGGCGCGGAGGTCCGCACCGGCCTGCGCAGCGCGGTCATGCTGCGCATCGGCGCCAACCAGACGATCACACTCGACCGGCTCGGTACGATCAAAGTGCTGCGGGCCATTCAGGAGCAGGCGGGCGAGAAGAAGATCAAGACCGATGTCGGCATGCCGTACGGCCGAGCACGCTACAAGATCGCCCCGGCCGGCACGCAGCACGAGTCGACCATCCGTGCGCCGAGCACGACGCTGGCCGTGCGCGGGTCGGACGTGACTTACCAGGACGACGCGCTGGGCGCGATCGCGTACGGCCAAGGACGTTTGCAACTGGTCATCAAGGACATCCAGCGCACCGCTCGGTCGTTTGGCGGCGGGACGGAGCCGACCACGGTCACGCCGCAGCAGCCCGCGGCCGGTGTCGCGCGCGATGACGCCACGGCCGACCCGAAGGGCGGTTTCGCCGCGCGGACCGGCGACGAAGACACGCGCGTCGACGAAGCGCCGAGCGTTGGCGGCGAAGACCTGCGCGAATTACGCGACCTGCGTCGCGACTCGATCTTCTTTAACGCCGGCGTGACCATCCCCGCCAACGTCGGCGCGACGGCCATCTTCGTCGGTCAACCCGGCTTCACCAATGTCGATCTGTCGATCACCTCACCGCCCGCCTTCGCCGTGTCGATCGACAACCCCGTGTCGAGCAACGGCCGGGCGACGCTGACGGCCAGCCCGCTGGACGGTATCGCCGGCATCGACGGCAGCGGGAGCGAGGTCATCGCCATCGACCTGACCGGCCTGTCCGCCACGACGCTGACCTTCTCGCTCGACCTGCGAAGTGCAGACGCCGGGCCGGTCGTCGTGCCGGTCTTCCAGTTCCTCGAGTCGGTGCAGGGTCAACCCACCCGGCTGCTGAACGACCAGGCGAATCCGGCCATCCCGGTCGATGGTGGCGTGACACTGATCCCCGGCGTGACGACGAACATCACGACAACGCTGACCGTGCCATCGGGCATCGGTCAGTAAGTCGTTGGGTTGTCAAGGTTGACCTGTAAGACGGATCAACTGGCGGCACGTCGTCGGCGGAGCATCGCGGCGCCGGCCAGCACGACCAGCGCTGCCGACGTCGGCTCGGGAATGCCGCTTGCGCCGCCGCCGTTGCCTTGAATGTCCAGCATCAGCAGGCCACCGCCGGGCGTTCGCAGGATGTCATCATCCATGGCGTCCAGCGAGGCGAAGAAGTCGTCGATCTGTGAGTTGGTCAGGCCCGCCAGGAGCAGTTCCGAACGCAGCAGGCTGGGGATCTCGTCTTCGATCCGCGAGGCGTCCTGGTCGAGCCCGAGCAGGCCGGCTACTTCCTTGGTGTCCATCGCGAAGTCAAAGATTCGGATCACGGCGATGTCACCGTCGAAGCTCTCGTAGTTATTGAGATTGCCGAAGAACGTCAACGTGCTGCCGCCGACGCCGCCGGAATCGATCGAACCGGCCGCAAGTCCCGCCAAGCTGCCGTCTGCCCAGTCCACAATACCGCCGAGAGGAACGACATCCGGTGTCGGCGTCGCGGGGGACTGCGGGTCGTTCACGTACAACTCCAGCAGGTCGTTTTCCATGTCCACGACCCCGACCACCTGGATGAAACCGTTGGCTGGCACGGTGTTGGGGATCAGGGTGGATAAGCCCTGGGTGACGGACATCGCGCCGGCGTCGGGGCCGGAGATCGCCAGTTGCAAGCCGGCGTCCGGCGTGTCCGGCGACGGCGCGACCGAGAACGAAATGCCGTTGCCGGCCCCGCCAAACTCCACAACGATCTGCTCGCGCATGTTGACGGTCGCCGGGTTCGGTCGAATCCAAAGCTCGAACGTGGCTGATTGACCGGTGATGTCCTGCCCGTTTGCCATCTCCTCGGCTTGAAGACTCAGGCTCAATGAGCCGCCCGGCGGCAAACCGCCGGGGCCGAACCGGAACGTCTCGTCGATCCCGCGTTGCGTGGGGTTGACGGGAACTTTCGAGGGCTGAACATCCGGCAGGCCGATCCACTGCGCCGTGCCGCCGCCGGTCGGTGACCAGACGGTCGCGTCACCGGGGTCTTCCATCGCCGTCCATTCAACGCGGTGATTGTGCAGGCCGTTCGATTTGGCGTCGGCCGCGGGGTCGAGCGCCGTCATCGTGATCGTGCCCTGCACCTCCAGCACGTGCGTCCCGTTTGAAGGCGCGGGGGCTGTGGCGTTGGGGATTTGGCCGAAGCCAAACAAAGTCGTGTTGAACTTGCTCGTGCCCGAGGCGTCGTCGCCGGTCATGATGTTGACGCTTTCAGTTCCGCCACCATCGGCTTTCGTCAACGTGTAAGTCAGATCGACATTGATGGACGCTTCGTCGGCCGGGCCGGCGACGACCAGGTTGGCCAACGTGTAGAAGTAAGCAAAGGTGTTCGCCGTCAGGGCGTTGTCGATGTCGTAGCGGACGTCGACGTCGATGGTGCCGATCGACGGCTCACCCGAGGTGAAAGAACCGGCCCCGCGGGTTTGCGTGACGCTGGTTCCCGTTGACAGGCCCACCAGTGGGTAGGTCGGCAACGGGTTCGAGCCGGCCACGCCGACGGTGACGTCGTCGGCGCTGGAAAGCACGCCGCCGGTCAGGGCACCCGTGCCGATGTCCAGCACGCTCACGCTCTGAAGCGCGGGGCCGCCGTCGATGGGTTGCGTGTGGGTGAAGATGGCGGTGGACGATCCGGAATCCAGCGTGGTGACCGCTCGGCCTGCCTGCACATGCCAGCCGCACAGCGCGGCGATCGCCAGGACCAGTGATGCCCGTCCGACACGTCGATTGAACCTCATACCTTGACTCCCATAGCCATTCGACCTCGCTTCACCCAACGCTCAGCTTGTTTGCGGCGTCCGTTCCGGCTCCTGCCAGGCGGGCGGCGTTTGAACACGACTGGAACACGCCCGGCGTCTTGCGGCAGGGGTAGTGGTCTTGACCCTAGCCAGCGATCCTGACGATATATAGTGGCATGATTCACTGACCAGATCAAGTCTGAAAGCGAACGTTCAGCCCAGAATTCCACGTAAAACGAGGGTGAACCGAGCGGGTATTCCCTGCCCGCCGCCTCCCAGACCGCCGCACAGCCTGCGACAGCGTCCAGAGACGACCGATCCCATGACGCCCACGGAAAAACGCCTGCTGACGATCAACGCCTGTGTCGGGGCCGGCCTGACCGTGCTGATGGTCATCGTCACGGGGTTTGGCGGGCTGGACGCCATGGAACGCTGGCTCTACGACCGGCGGGCACGCGACAACCAGCGGTTCACGCCGCCGACGACGGATGAGTTGGTCCACGTCGACATCGACGACGTGTCGTTGGAGTCCATCGGGCGATGGCCCTGGCCTCGATCGGTCATGGCGAGCATTGTCGATGAGCTGGACAGGGCGGGGGCAGAGGCGATCGGGCTGGACATCATCTTCTCCGAGCCGCAGGCGACCGTCGGCCAAAAGGACGCCCAGGGCAACTGGGTAGAGGTCGACCACGACGCGGCATTCGCCCGAGCGATCAAACGACACGGCAATGTGATTCTGCCCGTTTCACTCAAACCTATTGAACGATCCGACAAGCTCTTCGATACGGCCGTCGAGATCCTGCTTCCGGACCTCGATCAGACAGTTGCCGAAGTTGCGGACCAGCTCGACGCGCGAGGGATCATCGAGGATCGGGACCGTTTCTCGCACAGCGTGTTTTACCCCGCGCGACGACGTGCGTTTTACTTGCGTGTGCTGGAACAGATCGAGGCCAATCCAGACACGACGATTAATCAACTTCACCGTGAGTTGCTTCCCGATGTGGACATCCTGATCGAGGGCACTGTTCAGCGCGTCACCCTTGCCGACCAGTACGCCAAAGCACGAGGGTTTTACGCTGTGCAGCGTTACGGTCGGCCTGCGCCGACTGAGGATCTTGATCTGCCGGCGTCCACGCCGGAGCTGCCGCCAATTCCAATCTTGGCCGAACAGATCTCGGCGACCGCCTTTGTGGATTACATTCCCGAAGCCGACGGAACTGTTCGAAGTGTGCCGCTCTGGATGGAGTATGACGGTCGGATCTTCCCCAAACTCGGATTTGCCTTGGCGTGTGCGCACCTTGGAATCGATCCGGCCGATCCTAAACAGGTCGTGGTGGAAGAAGGCGCGGTGTCACTTGTGCATCCGATCGAAGGGTGGACACGACGACTGCCTGTCCACAAGGCCTATATGTCGCGGCTAAATCGGCGGGTAGGGTGCCTCTTCCACTTGCCTTGGTTTGGGCCCACGGACGCATGGCTGGAGATGTACGGCCGAACGTCACAGGGCGATGTCAAAGGTCACATGCCGGCAGCGTTCGTATATGAGATTGCGACCCGACGTGAAAAGGTCGCACAGAACTGCGGCTTGATCGATTTGGCCGTGGCCGATGCACTTGCCCCGCTAATGGACCCCGCCGATCTGGAAGCGTTTCGTAAACGACCACGCCCGCCTCTGGATGATGTGGAGGCCCGGTACGCTGAGATTGAGAGTGTCGTCCGACAAATGAAAGAGGCGCAACTCTACGACGAGTTTCTGGCCGTCCCAGAGAACGCCGAGGCGATAAAGGCGTACTTCAAAGAAATCGGTCTGGACGGAACAGATCCCGACTCACAGGCGGCCCGACAGTCGTTCTTCGCCGTCCGGACATTTGCGCTCATCAAGAAGGAACTCGACATCCTTCAGGTACAGATAAGAGAGAAGGAAGCTGAACTGAAGAAGCGTGTGGAAGGGAAAAGCATCCTGGTTGGTATGACGGCGACCGCAAATGTTGACATCGTCACCACAAGTATTCACAACGAATGCCCCGGTGTTCTGGCTCACGGTGTGCTGTTCAATGCCATCGTGACCGAAGATACATGGACGCCTACCCCAGCCAGCGTCGCACTGATTCTTACACTTGTTATCGGCCTGCTCACAACCGCCGTATCCGCATGGCTCTCCCCATCGCGTGCCCTCGCTGCGGCGGGTTTCCTCGGCCTGGGTTACTTCCTGACCAACGGCATCATCCTGTTCGATTACGGCAACCTGATCGTCGGCACGGCCGGGCCGATCTCGGCGGTGGCCGTGGTCTGGTCCGGGTGTACATTGACGCGCTTTATCGCCGAGCGGCGCGAGCGTGCCCGTGTGACGCGCAGCTTCCAGAGCTACGTCGACCCGGCGTTGGTGTCGTATGTGCTCAACAACCCCAAGCAGGCCCGGCTGGATGGTCAGCGGCGTGAGTTGACGGTCGTGTTCACCGACCTCGCGGGGTTCACGTCGCTTTCGGAGAAGCTGGGCGAAGACACCGTGCCGTTGCTCAACGACTACATGAGCCTCATGGTGCCGGCCATCCGAAAGCAGAACGGTTACGTCAACAAGTTCCTCGGCGACGGCATCATGTTCTTCTACGGCGCGCCGCTGGACAACGAGAAGCACGCGGTCAGCGCCGTTTACACCGTGCTCGAGATGCAGGGGTTGGTCGATCGGTTCAATGAGACCTTGCACGAGCGCGGCCTGCCGCGCGTGCAGATGCGGGCCGGCATCGCCAGCGGGAACATGGTCGTCGGCGACGCGGGGTCGATTCACGCGGCCGACCGCGGCGACGTCGCCAGTGACTACACCGTGCTCGGCGACACGGTCAACCTCGGCGCCCGGCTCGAGTCGGCGAACAAGGCGACGGGCACGCTCATCATGCTCAACGACCGCAACGCCGAACTCGTCCGCGACACGTTTCTGCTCCGCCCGATTGCCAAACTCCAGGTCGTGGGAAAGACCGAAGGCGTCATGACCTGGGAGCCGTTGGCCACGATCGAAGAGGCGACCGACGACCAGCGGCACCTGGCTGAACTCTGGCACGGTGTGGTCGATGCGTTCGTGGCCGGCCGATTCCAGGAAAGCCTCGACGCCATCGACGCCATGGACACCGACGTCGGCGTGACCCGCCTGACCGAGTTGTACCGCAGGCTCAACCTGCAATACATCACCGACCCGCCCGGCGACAGGTTCGACGGGTCGATCGTTCTGGAATCAAAGTGATCCGTCGGCTTGCTCGGACGATTCATCTGTGGATTCATACTCTGGCGTAATGCATTCAGGCTTGCCGTGCATTCGTCATCACAACGACTCAAACCCGGCGATCTGTAAACCGAACGCGTCCAACGCCGTCGGTTGAAACGGGTGGTTCGTGAGCAACCGGATCTGCCGAATCCCCAGGTCGCGCAGGATCTGACAGCCGATGCCGTACGCCCCGGTCGTCGGCGGGTTGTCGTGCGACGGCGGCCCGTCCATCTGCCCGATCGCCGGGCTGTCGTCGGTGTCAGGTCGTTTGAAGGTCTGCAACCGTTTGAGCAGGCCCGCACCCATCTTGTCGTGGCGCAGGTAGACGATCGCCCCGCGACCGGCTTCCTGGATCGCCCGCATCGACGCGTCGAGCGTCCGCCCCGAAGGGTTCGCCGCGTCGCCGAACACGTCGCCCAGCAGGTTCTGGCTGTGCATGCGCACGAGCACGGGCGCGTCGATATCCACGGGTTTGCCGCCCGCGTCCAGCTTGCCGACATCGCCGCACACCAGCGCGACGTGCGGCAGGTCGTCCACGACACTTGAATAGGCGATCAGCCGCCAATCGCCGTGCGCGTTGCGGAACGGCGCGTCGTCGATCCGCGTGATCAGCCGATCACGTTCGAGCCGGTGCTGGATGACGTCCGCCACCGAGCACATCTTCAGGCCATGCTCGTCACACAACCGGCGCAGGTCGTCGCCGCGGGCCATCGTGCCGTCGTCGTTCATCACCTCGATCCCGACGCCGACCGGCTGCAAGCCAGCCAACCGGCACAGGTCGGTGATGCCCTCGGTATGCCCCGCTCGGACGAGCACGCCGCCGTCCCGCGCCCGCACCGGTTGCACGTGGCCCGGCCGATCGAAGTCGCTCGGCTGAGCGTCGGCCGAGGCCAGTCGCGCCACCGTCGTCGCCCGGTCGCCAGCCGACACACCCGTCGTCACCCCAAACTTCGCCGCCGCGTCGATGCTCACCGTGTAAGCCGTCCCGCGCTGCGTCGTGTTCACCGCCGTGGCCGGGGGCAGGTCCAGCCGATCGCACGTCGCACCGTCGACCGCGACGAACAACATCCCACGTCCCTCGCGCAACATGAAGTTGATCACGTCCGGTGTGACGTGCTCGGCTGCGCAAATCAGGTCCCCCTCGTTTTCCCGCCGCTCGTCGTCGAGCAGCACAATAACGCGTCCACTGCGCAGGTCGTTGAGGATGTCGTTGATTGGGGCCATGGGAAAGGTGGGTTTGTCGATCGCTGTCGTCCGTTCGGCCCGATCGTAGGCCGACCGCGCGCAGCACACGCCGACTGCGATCCGCCCGCGCTGCCGGCCGCACCGATGCCGACCGTCCCCCCTCCCCTCCGCGCTGCCGTTTCGTGCGTAATATTTTCTTAATTCATCGGTTAGGTGGCATGCGCCGCTTTGTCCGCCGGGTGGCCGCCCCTTGCGAAACGGATCGTCAGCAAGGATCGTGTGCCCGCGCGGACAGCGCGGACGTGCCCCACGGTCGCCGATTCTGGCCCAAGTCGGCCCGCACTGGTCAACGCCTTCGTCACGGTCGCATGATGACCAAAGTCGCGTCATGCGCTGGCGCGTGCGTTCGCATGCGGGCGCACCCGTGCGACGCGCCTCGATGCAAACCCCTTTGCAGCAGGGTATTGACGTTCAGTGGCTGGCGCGGCGTGTGGAACGGATTGTGCGAGCCTGACGGCAAACGCACAACTCAAGTCTCGTAAAACCCTTGGTCGTTTGACTGGAGCATCCTCAATCCAGGCGTCGCGGATTGGGGGGCCACACTTTGGCTCGGCAAAGTGTGACTCAGTCGTCCTGCCGTGTTCGGTTGTCGACACACTTTGCAATGCCAAAGTGTGGCACCCGATACAGACGGACTTCATGTGCTCTACTTCGGCCCGAGTCGCACGATGGTGCGCGGCCGGAAGGGGAAGTCGTTGAGCACGGCCAACACGTCGTCGCGTGTGACGGCCATGAGGCGGTTGATCTCTTGCTCAAGCGTGCGGTATTCGCCGCGGTACTGCCACTGATGGCCGAGCGCCCGCATTCGGCCGTTGGGGCTTTCGCCGGAGAGCGTCGCGTCGGTGGCGAGTTTGTTCTTGGCTCGTTCGATCTCGTCTTCGGCGATGTCGCCTTCCGGGGGGCCTGCGGCGTCGAGCGTGTCGAGCAGAATCTTCTCGACCTGCTCCGCCCGGTCGGGGTCGCAACTTGCCCAGGCGTAGAAACTGCCGACCTGGTCCTGCGGGTACATCTCGAACGCGGCCTCGTCCGCGAGGCCGGGATCGACCAACGCCCAGTAGAGCCGCGAGCCTTCGTCGTCGCCGAGCAGGTCGACCAGGACCTTGGCGGCGTATCGGCGTTCATCCTGCGCGCCGGGGCCGGGGCACATCATGGCGATGTATTGGCGATGCAGTTTGGCGTCGCTCATAGAGGCGACGCGGTCTTCGCCGGCCGGCGCGTCGTACTGCCGGGTCGCGCCGGTCGGCTCCCAGTGACCCGCGATGGCTTCGACGTCGGCCACGAACTTGTCGAAGTCGATCCGCCCCGCGGCCGAGACGGTGATGTTGTCCGGGCTGTACCGCTGCGCGAAGTAGCCGCGCATCTGATCGACGCCCAGCGCCTTGATCGAGTCGGTCGTGCCCAGCACGCGGAAGCCGAGCGGGTGCTTGCCAAAGTAGGTCTCGAACAACGTGTCGTACACCCGCCACTGCGGGCGGTCTTCGTACATCCCGATCTCTTCGAGGATGACGTTCTTCTCCATGTCGAAGTCGTCTTCGCGCAGGGCGGGACGGAGCATGTCGCCCAGCAGGTCGACGGCCCGCGGCAGGAACTCGGGCAGCACGTGCGCGTAATAGACGGTGTTTTCGTGGCTGGTCCAGGCGTTGTAGTTCGCGCCGATCTCGTCGAACTCGCGGTTGACATCGTCGGCCGACCGCCGGGCCGTGCCCTTGAACATCATGTGTTCGAGGAAGTGGCTGACGCCCATGACCGGCGTGTCTTCGTCGCGCGCTCCGGTCTTGACAAAAAAACCAACGGCGCCGGTGTGCGCATCGTCGTTCGTTTCAGCGACGATGTCCAGGCCGTTGGGCAGTTGGTGGTGATGAAAAGCTATGGCCATGTGTTGTCCGCGGCCGAGTGTTCAGCCGATCAACTCGCCATCGCGGTGAGCTTCTCAGCCAAGGCGTCTTTGTTGGTCAGGCCGACGAACTTCTCGGCGACCTCGCCGCCCTGGAAGATGAGGATGGTGGGGATCGACGTGATGGCGTACTTGACGGCCACGTCGCGGTTGGCGTCGGTGTCGAGCTTGCCGACCTTGACCTTGCCGTCGAACTGTTGAGCCAACTCGTCGATGGTCGGGGCGAGCATGCGGCAGGGCATGCACCATTCAGCCCAGAAGTCGACCAGCACGGGTGTCTCGGAACCGAGCACTTCAGATTCGAAGTTGTCGTCGGTGAATTCGTGTACGTTTTCGGCAGCCATGGTGATGCTCCTCATGGCAAGAGTTGTAGGGAAAAGCGGGGCGATTCTACGCCGGGCCCGCAACGCCAGCAAACCCAGCCGGCCGGTCGGGGTTCGCTCACACACTTGGATGCCGATAGGTTGCGGACGTGACAGGAAGGCGTCTGAATTGCGACGTCCCCACTTCAGCCCCGGCCTTTGGCCGGGGACCCGCGTTGGATGTATCACACTGCCAATGGCAGGTTGATCCGAGAGTCGTTTGGTTGTTGGCCGATGCCCCTATTGCTCTACACAAGTCGAGTCATTGGATTCGGAGATGCGGTGTCCTGCCGGACGGGCCTGCTCAAGCGCCGCAGCCGCTTGGCGCTGCGCTTTGACGGAACGGCTTCGCCGTAAAGACCACAAGAGTTAGGGGACGCTCGCCGCCGCTCACCCAAACCCCCGAGGCTCCCCCGCGGAAGTCGGGCCATCGGCCGAGCGCCCATCCACGACCACACCTTTCGGGGGCGGCCGGGGGTTTGGGGCTGGCCGTGGAAGGCCCCAATCGCCCGCGTCTTAAATGTGTGCGGCGCAAGGCGGATTATCGCGGGCGACGCACGGTTGCTATCGGGCGCAAGGTCTGAGCCACTCTGGCGATTGAAGAGGCCCGCCCGGCAGGGCACCGCCTCTTTACACCATGCGGTCTGACTTGTGTGTAACAACGAGGGCGTAATCTGGGGCTGAAGGGGAGTGAGCGTTTTGATCACATCCGCGGTTCGAGGCCGAACTGCTTGATCTTCTTGTAGAGCGTCGTGCGGTTGATATCGAGTTGGCGGGCGGTCTCCTGCCGGTTCCACCCGTTGGCCTCGAGGGCCGCCTCGATGATGCGCCGTTCCGGCTCTCTTAGTGCGTCTTCCAGCGGCGTGGGTGTCCAGCCGTCGCGCAGGGCGGGGATGACGCTGCCGGGGTCAGCCGACGACGATGCCGTTCGCGGGCGCGCGGCGTCCGGGTCTTGAATGTGCTCGGGCAGGTCGGCGATGTCGATCAACGGGCGCCGGCTGAGCACGACGCCGCGCTCGACGGCGTTCTCCAACTCGCGCACATTGCCGGGCCAGTGGTACCGCCGCAGCGCGTCGAGCGCAGCCTCGCTGAAACCGGTGACCTGCTTGCCGACCTCTTTGCGGTATTTGTCGAGGAAATGGTCAGCCAGCAGCGGGATGTCGCCGACGCGTTCACAAAGCGGGGGCAGGGCGATGTTCACGACGTTGATGCGGTAGTACAGGTCTTCGCGGAACAAGCCTTGTTCGACCAGCGGCATGAGCGGCTGATTGGTGGCCAGCACGAAGCGCACGTCGACGGACAGCGTGTCGTTCGAACCGACGGGTTCAAACTGTTTTTCCTGCAGGACGCGCAGCAGCTTGAGTTGCAGCGCGGGTGTGGCGCTGTTGATCTCGTCGATGAACAGCGTGCCGCCGTCGGCCGCCTGCAACTTGCCTTCCTTGTCGTAGTCGGCGCCGGTGAACGCGCCGCGCACGTGGCCGAACAACTCGCTTTCGAGCAGCGTCTCGGGGATCGAGCCGCAACTGAACGTGACGAACGGCCCTCCGCCCCCGGAAGTGGCACCTCCGGAGGTCGTGCCCGCCGCGCCGCCCTTGGCGTCGTTGCCGCCGCGCGGGCTGAGCGTGTGCAGCGCGCGGGCGATCATACTCTTGCCCGTGCCGCTGGCGCCTTCGATCATCACGGTGGTCTTGCTCTCGGCCACGGCTTCGACCAGCTCGTAGACCTTCTGCATCCGCCAATCGCCGCCGACCATGTTCGCCAAGCCGTGCCGTTGGCTGAGCTGCGCACGCAGCGAGTGGTTCTCCGCGACCAGCGCGTGTTGGCCCATCGCCTTGCCGACCGCCAGCCGAAGCTCGTCGTCGACGACGGGTTTGGTCAGGAAGTCGGCCGCGCCCAGTTTGATCGCTTCGACGGCCGTCTGAATCTTGCCGTAACCCGTCACGACGATCGGCACGACGGCGTCGTGCTTGTTGCGCACCATGCGCAGGAATTCCAGCCCGTCGCAGCGCGGCATGTTCACGTCGGTGACGACCACGCCGAACGGGCCCATTGGCGAGTCCGTTGCGTCGTACGTGAGCGGCGGTTGCGACTCGCCGGCATCGAGCAGGGTCATCGCCTCGTGCGCGTCGCAGGCCGTGGCGGTGGCGTAGCCCTCGCTGCGCAGAAACTCGGCGAAGCTGTCCGCCACGACGGGGTCGTCATCGACAATCAGGATGCGGGGGTGCGATTGGATCAAGGCGTCGGCTCGCCGGCGGGGTCGGTGGCGGCGGGGGAGTCAGACGACGGTTGGCCCGGCGGCAGGTCGGCCGCGGCTTCTTCCTGGGTCAGTCGAGCCAGGGGCAGGACGCAGCGCACGCTCGCGCCGCCCTGCGATTGATTAGACAGCACGATCGCGCCGCCGAGGCGGTGGATGATGTCGGCGCACAACGTCAGGCCGATGCCGTGGCCGTCGGCCTTGGTCGTTCGGCCGAACCGGAACGTGTCGTCTTCATCGAACAACGCCGGGTCGAATCCCGGGCCGGTGTCGGTCACACGGATGTCCAGGTGCCGGTCGCGCTGCGCGATGCAGAGGTTGACCACGGCCGGCGCGTCGTGGCCGGCATCGGTTGACAGCGCGTCGAGGCTGTTGCGGACCAGGTTGTCGAACACGCGCAGCAGCGGGCCGGCCGGCAGCGACTCGCAGCCGCCGTCGGTGTCGACGTGGATCGTCGCGCCGGCGGCCTGGGCACGCGGGCCGAGCATCGCCAGCGTCAGTTCGATGGCTCGCCCGATCGTCACGCGGTCGCCGCGGGCCCAGTCGTCGGCCGCCTGCGGTGACAGCCAACCCTTGATGAGCGCCGCCATCTGGTGCAGGCCGTCGTTGGCCGTGTCCAGCCGACGCAACACGGGCGTGTCCGGCGGGCTGGCCGACTCGTCGCGCAGCGTGCGGATGGCGAGTCCGATATTGCGCAGGCTCCCGTCCAGCAGGTTCGCCAACTCGTGCGCCAGCCGGGCCGGGTCGCCGTCCGTCGGCGAGCCCGAGGCGGTCGATTTGTCGCGGTCGGTCGACATCCTCGCGTCTGATCGACGCATCACGACCGGGGGTTGAGTGCCGATGTCGCGTCCGGGCAACATGACCGCGGCCGATGCCGGTCGCGCGGGTTGTGTGGACGCCACACCCGCCGATCGCCAAACGCCCCGGCCCGGGTCGTGTAAAGTGTCTGCCTATGACACGTGGCCCCTTCAAATGGCTGATGCTCCTGCTCGTGTTCGACGTGGTCGTGATCGCCTGGCTGGTCGTCAGCGGCGGCGAGACCGACGACGCCGATTTGGTCTTCGCCTCGTCCAGCGGCCACAACTTCCTCGACCCGCAGCGGCTGTCCGCCTCGAACGACATCCGTTTGGCGGAGAACCTTTTCGAGCCGTTGCTGCGGATTAAGATCGACGCGCCGGGCCTGCCGCCCGAGCCCGCCACCGCCGCCGCGCTGCCCGAGGTGACCAATGACGCCGAGGGTCGGCCGGTCATTTACGCGTTCACCATCCGCGACGACGCCAAATGGAGCAACGGCGAGGACGTGACGTCGCACGACTTCATCTACGCTTGGCGTCGCGCGCTGATGCCCGATTTCGACAGCGAGTACAGCTACATCCTCTGGAAGATCAAGGGCGCGGAGGAGTTCTACAAGTGGCGTCAGGAGCAGCTCTCCGCTTACTTGCCCACCGGGGCGCGCGACGTGCTGCTCACGACGGTCTACGACGCGATGAAGAACCGGGCGGATGGGCTGAGCAAGGTCGCAGCCGGTGACCTGAAACTGAATGATGTCCCGCCTCTCGACGCCGCGTCGGAGGCGAAGAAGATCGCCGGTCTGCAAAGCCAACTTGTTCACCACAAGCCCTACGACACCAAGAAGCAGCTCGCACCCGCGCAGGCCGCACTTGAACAATTGGAAGAACTGGTCAAGTCGCTCACCGACGCGAACCTGGCTGACAACCTCGAGCGGTACGAAACGCTTGCGACCAAGGCGGCGGAAGTCATCGATACCTACGACGCCGAAGTATTCGCTTCGCACCGCACGCCGGAAACGGCGCGCAAGTGGCTCAACATCGCCTTCGACCGATTCAACAAAACCGTCGGTGTGCAGGCGATCGACGACAAGAAGCTGCGCGTGACACTCGCCTCGCCGACGCCGTACTTCCTTTACCTCGCCGCGTTCATCACCTATGCGCCGGTGCACGAAGCGAGTGTGGAGAAGTTTGTCGGACTTGCACCGGACGCGACCAAGTCGGCCAGACTCATTCAGGACGCGCGCTGGACCAGCCCGGGCACGATCGTCACCAACGGCCCGTACATCCTCAATCGCCGGCGTTTCAAGCGCGACGTGCTGCTCACGCAGAACCCGCACTACTGGAACAAGGCCAACATGCGCAACACGAGTATCCTCGAGATCATCGTCGGAGACCCGCAGACGCAGTTGGCCATGTACAACAAGGGCCGGCTGGACTGGGTGCCGGACATCCCGTCAAGCACGTCGATCGCCCGCGACCTGGCCGGCGAGATGGCCAAAGGAAAGCGCAACGACGTGCACATGCCCACGACGATCGGCACCTACTACTACAACTTCAACTGCAAAGACAAGGAGCTGCCCAGCGGTCACCCCAACCCGTTCCTCGACCCGCGCGTGCGCCGCGCGTTCTCGATGGCCATCGACCGCAAGACCATTGTCGAAAAGGTCAACGGTGTCGGGCAGGTACCCGCCTATTCCTTCACGCCGCCTGGCGCGGGCAAGGGCTACGACCCGCCGGTCGAGCACGGCGTCCGCTTCGATCCGGAAGGCGCACGCAAGCTGTTGGCCGAGGCGGGCTTCCCCGATGGGAAAGGCCTGCCGCCGATTGAGATCTTCTTCAACTCCGCCGGCGGGCACGAAGGCGCCGCGCAGTTCATCCAGGTCCAGTGGCAACAGGTCCTGAACGCCGAGGTCACCCTCCGCTCGCAGGAGTGGCCTGTCTTCCAGGAAGAACGCAAACGCCAGAAGTACGACGTCGCCCGCGGCGGGTGGATCGGCGATTACCCCGACCCCGTGACGTTCCTCGACCTGTTCCTGTCCGGCAGCAACCACAACGACGCCGGCTACAACAACCCGGAGGTCGACCGCCTGTTCGCCGAGGCATCCAAGGAGGTCGACCCCGCCAAACGCATGGCCAAGTTGCGCGAAGCGGAGATCGTCGTCCTCAAAGAACAGCCCGTCGCGCCGATCCTCTACTACGTCTGGTTCCACCTGTACGACCCAGGCAAGGTCAAGAACATGAACCTGAACAACCTGAACTCCCGCCGACTCGAGTTCGTGGAGGTCGTGCGGTAGCACGACCTGTTTAGCGCCGCCGCTTGCGGCGCCGTCCCGTACGCCCCTTGAACGATCTCTATCCTGTATCGTCAAACGCGCGGAACAAGTTCCCCGCCTAAACCGAATCCCCCGCCGCTTGCGGCTTAGTGCTCCCCCAACAATCAACACAACCCGTCCCTAGACCCGCCCCATGGCCAGCCTCATCATCCGACGCCTGCTGCAGTTGCCCCTGATCCTGTTCGTGATCTTCATGATCACGTTCCTGTTGGCGTGGTCGCTGCCCGGCGACCCGCTGTCACGCTCCGAGGGCAAGCAGCCGCCGATCGAGGTTCGCATGGCCATGGCGAAACAATACAACCTCGACAGCCAACCCCGCTTTCTCAAGAGCTACGCCACCGAATTGATGAAAGGCAGCCTCGGCCCCAGTCTGACCTACCGAGACCAGTCGGTCAACGACATCATCGCAACCGGCCTGCCAACCAGCGCGCTGCTCGGCGCGGCCGCGCTGTTCATCGCGTTGCACATCGGCCTCGCGGCCGGGATCGCCGGCGCGCTTTGGCCACGCTCGCCGCTCGACTTCGCCACGCTCAGCGTCGCGCTCGTCGGTGTCAGCCTGCCCATCTTCGTCACCGGCGCGATCCTGCTCGCCCTGTTCGCGGGCATTGTCAACTTGTTCCCCGTCGGCGGCTGGGGCGAGCCGAGGCACATCTTCCTGCCCGCGCTCACGCTCAGCGTTATCCCCGCCGCGTACATCGCCCGCCTCATCCGGCTCGGCCTGGCGGACGTCATGAGCAGCGACTACATCCGCACCGCCCTGGCCAAAGGCCTGTCGCGTTCCGAAGCGCTCTTCCGACACGCGCTCAAAGTCGCCTTCCTGCCCGTGCTCAGCTTCCTCGGCCCCGCCGCCGCGGCCGCGCTGACCGGTTCGTTCGTCGTCGAAAAACTCTTCGCCATCCCCGGTCTGGGCGACCACTTCGTCAACGCCGTGCTCAACAAAGACCAGTTCCTGATCCTCGGCCTCGTCCTCACCTACGCGACGATCCTCGTCCTGTTCAATCTCGTCGTCGACGTCGCCTACGCCTACGTCGATCCGCGGATCGAGTTGACGTAAAACGTCAACTCAGTTTAACCGCGGGGCTTGCCCCGCCCTGTGCCCCGCTCACCCATGGTCATCGCCTACCACCTGATCATGACCGCCTACGGGTTCTGGCTCCCAAACGACCCGCGCGGGTCGTGGTCGACCTGGGTACGCAGTTGGGAACTGTTGCGTTTCGGCGGCCCAACCAAGGTCAACACACGTCAGTCACTGGCCAACCGCCCGCACGGCCGCCTCAAGCGCGCCGCCGCCGCCAAGGAGGCGCTGAAGTATCAGCCTGTCGAATTGGATAGTGAACAGATTCAGTCCGTCGCCGGCGGGTTCGCCCGCGCGATCGACGAAGCGCCGTACGCCGTACACGCCTGCTCGATTATGGACGACCACGCGCACCTGGTCGTCGCGAGAACCGGCCGGACAATCGAACAGATCGCGTCGCACCTCAAGGCCCGCGAGTCTCAACAATTACGCAAGGAGGGACTGCACCCGATGGAAGCGCACGTCAAGCCAGATGGGTCGGTGCCGACCGTCTGGGCACGCGGGCTGTGGAAAGTCTTCATTGACAGTGAACGGCAGTTCGAAAACGCCGTGCGCTATGTCGAGGATAATCCGCTGCGCGAGGGACGGCCGCGCCAGGACTGGCCGTTTGTCGTCGAGAACGAAGGGCGGGGCAAGCCCCGCGGCTAAACGAGTACGGGATGCTTCTATCATGATCCGCGTCTGCTTCACGCAGAATCTCCAAAGGCACGTCGCCTGTCCGGAGGTCGAGGTCGACGGGCAGACGAACGCGACCCTGCGCGACACCCTGAACACAGTCTTTAACGACTACCCGAAACTGCGCAGCTACGTCGTGGACGACCAGGGCGAACTCCGCACGCACATGACCATCTTCATCGACAACGAGCCGATTCTCGACCGTGTCGGCCTGACTGACGCGACGCCCGACGGGTCCGAGGTGTACGTCATGCAGGCGCTGTCGGGCGGTTAAACCGTTCATCCCTGGGCAACCCGACCCATCGTTGGATATGCTGGATGAGTTCCCTGATTCGTGCCACGGCCGTGTCGGCCGTGCGGCGCATCAGTGGTGATCCACACGGCCGACACGGCCGTGACACAAGAACGAACCACCAGAATCTGGACACCAATCATGAGCGACCGCATCCTCGCCGCGACACGGAAAGGCTTGTTCATCGTCACACGCCAATCGTCGGGCGATTGGAAGGTCGACAGTGCGCACTTCGTCGGCGACCACGTGCCCATGGCGGTGCACGACCCGCGCGACGGCGCGCTCTACGCGGGGGTCCATCACGAGCACTTTGGCGACAAGATGCACCGCTCGCGCGACGGCGGCGCGACCTGGGACGAAGTCGGCACGCCGACCTACCCGGAGAAGCCGGCCGACCGTCCCGACGACCTCTGCCCGATGAGGCAGATCCCCATCCCGTGGACGACCAAGCTCATCTGGGAATTGACCGTCGGCGGCGGCGACCAGCCCGGCCGACTCTGGTGCGGCACGATCCCCGGCGGCCTGTTCAAAAGCGACGACGCCGGCGACTCGTGGGAACTGGTCCGCTCGTTGTGGGACGACCCCGCGCGGGCCAAGTGGATGGGCGGCGGGTTCGACTTCCCCGGCCTGCACTCGGTGTTTGTCGACCCGCGTAACAGCAAGCGCGTCGTCACGGCCGTGTCGTGTGGCGGCGTGTGGATCAGTGAGGACGACGGCGCGTCGTGGAAGTGTGAGGGCACGGGCATCCGCGCCGACTACGCCCCGCCCGAAACCGCGTACGACCCGCAGACGCAGGACGTCCACCGCCTCGCCGCGTGTCGTGCCAACCCCGCTGTCATGTGGGCGCAACACCACAACGGCATCTTCCGCACGGCCGACGGCGGCGCGAACTGGACGGAAAACGAAAGCGACGACCCGCCGTCACGCTTCGGCTTCGCCGTCGCCGCCCACCCGCACGACGACCAGACCGCCTGGTTCGTCCCGGCCATCAAGGACGAACACCGTGTGCCCGTGGCCGGCCGATTCGTCGTGACGCGCACGCGCGACGGCGGCAAGTCGTTCGACACGCTCACGGACGGCCTGCCCGGCGAGCACGCGTACGACCTGGTCTTCCGCCACGGCCTCGACGTGGACACGACCGGCGAACGACTCACGACCGGCAGCACGACCGGGTCGCTCTGGGTCAGCGAAAACGCCGGCGACCAATGGCGGTGTGTGACGAGCCACCTGCCGCCGATCTATACGGTGCGATTTGCGTAGGCTGGGCACGTTGCCCGGCAATGGGCTGACGAATGAGGAGGAATTGCCGGGCAACGTGCCCGGCCTACGGTCTATTCAACAGTTAGCTCATCGCCCACTCGGATCGTCCCGCCCTCGACGACCTCGCCGAACACGCCGCCGCGGCAGTCGGGCACGAGCGCGTCCTGCAGGCCGTCGTGGTATTCGTCCATCAGCCAGCACGGCTTCGTCTCGTCGTGGATGACCAGCTTCGCCTCGCCCACGCGGACGGTCTTACCGATCAGGTCGGCCATCGCGCCGGTATCGACCAGGACGTTCGCACGTCGGGTCGTCCACGGCAGGTCGGCGTCGAGTTCTTCCATGACCTGCGCCCATTGTTGCGACGACAGGAACGTCACGCCGCGTCGCGTCTTGGGTGTGACCACGTCCTCCACGCCTGCGCCAACGATGGCTGTTGCCTCATCAACGGCGCGCAGCGGCTGACGTTTACCGGTCTTGAGGGCGAGGCCGATGACGGGACCGACGGTCTGGGGCATGGTTGTGCTCGGGTGTTGGGGTATCTTGATCGCAGTACTCAGGCGATCAGGCGGGGCAAGCCCCGCGGTTAAACATTACACGTCCTCATTTCCTGCTTCCCTGCTCTCTTGTTTTCCTGCTTTCGCGGGCAGCCACCCGCCCATCGGTTCGACCTTCCGCCGCGCGAACCAGAACATCGCGGCCGCGCCGACAAGAAAAGTCGCGATGCTGATCATCTGCCCGCGTGTCAGGCCGATCTGCGCGAACTCCGCGCCGCGCAGGTGCGCGTCCGGCTCGCGGAACATTTCTGTGATCATGCGCAGCACGCTGTACGTCGTGACGGTGACGCTGAACACCAGGCCGGGCTTGCGCGGCTTGAGCCAGAAGACCAGCAGCACGCCCATGAGCACGACGCCCTCGGCAACGCCTTGATAAAGCTGCGACGGGTGACGTGCGATCAACAGCGGCTCGATCAGCTCGATCACCTTGCCGTGCGCGATGCCCGAGCCTTCCTGAATGAAGTGCAGCAGGTCGTGGACATGCGCTTGCGGATCGATGATCGGCCCGCCCGGCGTTGCGTTGACCTGCTGCATTTGTTCGATGGCCGGCCGAAGCTGGTCAAGCTGGTCCGGGTCGCGCCACTGCGCGATCTCTTGCGGAAACTTGACCGCCAGCGGAAAGTCCTCGTCGCACGGCCGACCCAGCAGTTCGCCGTTGACGAAGTTGGCGATGCGTCCGAGCCCCAGACCGATCGGCGACGCGAACATGGTCAGGTCAAGCAGGTGGCCGAAGCTGTGCTTGTGCCGCCAGGCGTAGTACATGCACCCGCCGATCACGCCGATGAACCCGCCGTGGCTGGCCATGCCGCCGTCGTTGATCGCCAACGCCCCCCACCACGGTGCGTCGCTCGTGAACGTGATGAACAGTTCCGGCCTGTAGAACAGGCAGTAGCCCAGCCGACCGCCGACGACCACACCGATCGCCGTCGCGACGATCAGGTCCATCACGTTGCCTGGTTTCAACGTCGACACGCCGACGCGCGCCACACGTCGGATTAAAAAGAACCCGATGACGAAGCCGGCCAGGTACGACAGCCCGTACCAGCGGATCGGGCCGTCTTCCCACAGCTTGATCGCGTAGGGGTCGAGTTGGTGGACGTATGCGGCGAGGGAAAACATGGGGAATGACGATTGATGAATGTCGATTGTTGATTTGCGAAGTCGGTCCGTATTGCCGAACAGTTTATGGCCGACTTGGCGGTGAAGGGCATTCCGCCTTCGTCATTCGCCATTCGCGATTCGACATTCTTCATTCTCCCCCGTTCGTCACCGCCGCTTACGTCGTCCTTTCCCCGCCTTCGGTTTCCCATGCTTGCCTTTCCCGCTTAACTGCTTGAGGTTGCGCACCTGGCGGTGGCTTTTGGCTGCGCCTTTGGGTTGTTTGCGCTTGTTGAACACGACGCGCGGGCCGCCGGTCTGCACGATCGCCAGGTCGAGTTGTCTGGCCGCGGCATCGACGCGGGCGACGCAGACCTGGAATCGGTCGCCGATGGTCAGTTGCTTGCCGCTGCGGTCGGCCACGAGGGCGCCGGTCGTGCGGTTGTACCGCCACCGCTCGCCGCCGCCCAACTCGGTGGCGCGGATGAAACCGTCGACCAGGAACCGGTCGAGCTGCACGTAAACGCCTTGGCCGGTCACGCCGGTGACCGTGCCGTCGAAGTGGTCGCCCAGGTGATTCTCTTCGAGCAGTTGCAGGACGAGGTAGGTCCGCAGCTCGCGCTCAGCCGCCTCAGCGTTTCGTTCCGTGCCCGAGCAATGCCTGCCCATGTCTAACAGACTGTCGTAGTCAGGGCAGCGCGCGTCAGCGGCCAGATCATTGGAAAGCTTCTTGAGCGCTCGGCCGCCGGGCAGGCGTCGTTTGCGGTGGTCGTCGAAGGCCTCGCAGTAGGCGTCGAGCGCGCGGTGCACGACCAGGTCGGGGTATCGGCGGATCGGGCTGGTGAAGTGCGTGTAGTGCTCGCTGGCCAGCGCGAAATGGCCGATCAATGCGGGCGAGTACTCAGCCTTGCTCAAGGTTTGCAAGACGGCCAGGTGCACGGCGTGCTGCGCGGGCTTGCCGCGGACCTTGTCAAGCAACTGTTGCAACTCGTCGCGCGTTGGGTGCGCGGGGATGTTGAAACCCGCGACGCGCGCGAACGCACGCAGATCGCTCAGGTCATGCCCCGGCGGGTCGGGGTGTGTCCGCCGGATCATCGGCAGGTCGAGCGTGTTGAACAGGCGGGCCGCCGCCTCATTCGCCTCGACCATGAACATCTCGATGATCTTGTGCGTGAACGCGTCGTCCTCCGGCTCGGCGTCGACCACGCGGCCGGAGTCGTCGAAGATCAGCTCCACCTCCGGCAGGTCGAGCACGATCATGCCCTGCTTGAAGCGCCGCTTGCGGATCAGCTTGGCCAGCTCGTCCATCAGCTTGAGCTTCTGGATCAGCGGCTTGGGGTAGCTCGGTTCGCTGCGCGTGTGTTTGACAGCCTCGCGGATGTCGTCGTCGATCAGCGCCTGCGCCTCGCGATACGTCAGCCGCTTGGCCGAGTGAATGACCGTCCGGGCAAACCGTTCGCCGACGACGTTGCCGGCCTTGTCGTACTGGATGAACGCGCTCTTGGTCAGCCGCTTGACGCCCGACTGCAACGAACACACGCCGTTGCTCAGCAATTCGGGCAGCATCGGGATAACGCGGCGGGGCAGGTAGACGCTGTTGCCGCGGGCCTTGGCCTCGGTGTCGAGCGGGCCGCCGGGCTCGATGAAGTGCGCGACATCGGCGATATGGACACCCAATTCGTACGCCGCGCCGCCCGCACCCTCGTCGAGTCGTTCCAGACTGATCGCGTCGTCGAAGTCGCGGGCGTCCGGCGGGTCGATCGTCAGGATGAACAGGTCGGTCAGGTCGAGTCGATCTTGGGGGATCGCGTCGGGGTCGAACGAACGCGCGGCCTCGCGCGCGTCTTCGACGACCTCCGGCGGGAAGTCGTCGGGCAGGCCGAACGCGCGCATGACGGCGATGGTTTCGACGTCGGGCTCGCCCTGTTCGCCGAGCACGTCGGTGATCACACCCTCGGCGATCGCGCCGCGGTGGTCGTCGTCGGGATAGCTGGTCAGCTCGATGGCGACCTTATCGCCGGGCTTGGCGTTCTTGGCGTGCGGGTCGCGGATGAGCACGGGGTCGGCCAACTTCTGGCCGTCGACCTGCACGTACCAGTTCGACCCGCGCTTGAACAGGTTGCCGACGTACTGCTGGTCAGCCCGTTGGAGGATTTCGACGACCTTGCCGGTGTAGGGCGAGCGGTCGCCGCCGGCCCGTCGTTTGTCGTGGATGACGCGGGCGCGCACGCGGTCGCCGGTCAGCGCGCCGCCGGTGGCCGGCGCGGGGACGAACAGGTCGCCGTGCGCGGTGGGTGAGTCGGGCATGATAAACCCGAAGCCACGCGGGTTGAGTCGGAACGAGCCGGTCATCGACGAGCCCGGCGGCGGCAGCGAGACCGCGCCGGCCGAGCCGAGCACGACCTGCCCGGCCTCGGTCAGTTGGTGCACGGCCCGTTCGAAGTCGTCGTAATCGTCGGACTGAATGCCGAGCTGTGCCGCCAGGTCACGCACCGAACTGGGTCGGTACCGGCGGTCGTTGAGGTGGTGAAGGATGCGTTGGTTGAAACGGTCGGGCACTTGGGGCTTTCTAATAGTCTGCGTTGGGCGTGCTAGAGATTAGCAGGAGGCCAGGAAGGCAGGAGACCAGGAAGGGGGTGGTGTTGGGAGGGGTTGGACTGTGCGCGTGAGTAGGTGGCCCTTCGGGCCGACCGCTAAACGGGCGCGGCGTGGACTGATGGCGTCGTTTCTCAATAGCTTCTTCGTGGCTTCATGCCTTCATGGCTTCCTGTTGAATCTCAACCTGCTCGGCCGCGCAAACGGGCGCGATGTGCTATGCTTGCGGCCACGGTTTGTCACGATCATATGCCCAATCACGCGAAAGGCGGCATGCATGGCCACGACTGATGAAATCCTCAAGGCCGCCCAGGAGTTGGGCAAGCAGATTGGTGAAACCGACGTCGCCAAGCGTTTCGAGACCGTCCTCAAGAAGCTGGAGCAGGACCGCGACGCACAACGACTGCTGGCCGACCAGCAGCGCCACATGGAAACGCTGATGCAGAAAGAGGCGTCCGGCCAACCGATCGAGGTGGCGGATAAGCACAAGCTCCAGGAGCTTCAGCGGGCGGTGGCGACGAACATGGTGCTGGGCGAATTGCAGTTGGCTCAGATGGACTACCTCGACCTGATGCGCCAGGTCGATGCGGCGATCAACGGCGGCAACGACGCGCCGGCGCCGGAAGGCGCGACCGACGGTGGCGCGGCAGCGGGCGGGGCATCGCCGCTGGTCATGCCGTGACCAGGGTTTTATGGAGATTTCGGGGTGCCCACTTTGGCTCGGCAAAGTGTGCGGAATGTGTCAGCTTGTGCGGTCTGTCCTTCGACACACTTTGCAAAGCCAAAGTGTGGCACCTGAAAAGGGGAGCGCAGACACACTACTAATCGACGACGTCCTCTGCGCGCCGCACAAACTCTCGCATCGTTTCGACGACCAACACCTTGATCCGGTCATCCACCTGCTCCGCCCGAGCCTGAAAGTCGGGCAGGACGCGGTCGAGGTCAAATGCCCCGTCGGGCGCGAGCAGGCGGGTCATGCCCAGCCCGTAGCCGCCGTGGCTGGCGCCCTCGTCGATGCTGTTGTGGGTGACCTGCCCGGTGGGCCAGCGGGTCAGGACGCGTTGGCCGTCGGGCGTCGGGTAGATCAGTTGAAAGCCGATCGGCTCAAGGGCGGGGTCGCACCAGACGAGCAGGTCCAACGTCTCATCGAAAAACCACCGCCTTGGCGGCTCTCCCTCAATCTGCTTGATAGCTTGCGTCTCTTGCAACATGCCGGAATCGGCCGGTGTCGATCAACTGCTGGCCTGTGCCTCGCCCTTTTCAGCCTCCTTAGCCTTGGGCGCTTGCACGGGAATGCCGAGTCGGTCGAGCAGCACTTTCCACGCATCGACGCGTGGTTGCCCGATGGCAGCCCAAGGCACCTTAGTCCCTGGAATACCCAACGCGCCGGGGAGTTGGGCTTTAAGGCTGGGGTCGATATTGGGCACGACCCACATCAGGATGCCGTCAGCCATGAGAAAGACGTTGGCATACGCGTCCTGCTCGCCCTGGTTTTTGGGGGCCTTGTTACCAACCATGACCTGAACGGAGCCGGCCATGAATCGCCAGGCGACGGCGGCCAGTTTGCGCTTGGTCGCGTTGTCGACCTTCTCGGGGTTGCGGAGCACGGTCGTGAAAATGCGGCGCAGGGCGGCGGCTTCGGCGTCTGGTGTCTGACCCGGTTCGGCGATAAAGCTGCTGATTCGGCCGTCCAGCAGCGTGAGCAGTTCACGCAACGCGTTCGGGTGAGTCAGGCAGGAGAGGCCGTCGAGCATCGCCTGGACGACGGCGTGGTGCTTTTCTTTCTGCAGCGCGGCGGTGAGGGCTTTGAGCAGCCGGTCCTGCTCGGGCTGACGCTGGTCGAGGCCGGCCTTGGCCATCGCGGGGCAGACCGACGAGCCGGCCCAGTATCGGACAGCCGCGTTCGCGTCGGTCGAGCCTTTGGCAATCAGGTCGACCACGGTCGGGCTTGCGATCTCACGGGCCATGATCATGGCGTTGAGCCGCGTCAGCAGCGACATCTTCGCGTCGAGCGCGGGGAGCAGGTCGCCCGCTAGCGCAGCCGAGTATTCAACCTTGAAGGTCGGCGAGTTTGAGATCTGAAGCGGCTGAAGGATCTTCTGGCGCGCGGTGCTGATCTTGGCGGCGTCATCGACCATCAGGCATTCGAGCCAGCCAGAGACATACGTGGCAATCTGGTTCTTCTGGCCGGCGTCGAGCGCGCCCTGATGGCTGAGCAGATTGGCTGGCAGGTCGGTCGGCGGGTTCTCGCACTGGGCCGAAGCCACCGTTGCGCCAAGCCACAACGTGGCGGCCAACGCGCACCCGATGAATCGGCGATCTGA
>JANQSF010000068.1 GCA_028284155.1 Phycisphaeraceae bacterium | reverse complement strand
CCTGCAGCGAGTTGGCCAGCATCGAGCGGCTCTGGTTCTGCTGGTCGGCCGGGTACATGTCGATGATTCGCTCGATGGTCTGCGCGGCGTTGACCGTGTGCAGCGTGCTGAGCACGAGGTGGCCGGTCTCGGCCGCGGTGATCGCCGCGGCCGTCGTTTCGAGGTCACGCATCTCGCCGACGAGGATGATGTCCGGGTCCTGACGCAGGACGTGTCGCAGGCCCGAGGCGAACGTCGGCACATCGTCGCCCAGTTCGCGCTGTTCGATCACGCACTTGTCGCTGATGAACGTGTACTCGGTCGGGTCTTCCAACGTGATGATGTGTTTGTGGTATCGCTGGTTCATCGCCTGGATCATGGCCGCCAGCGTCGTCGACTTACCCGAACCGGTGTCACCGGTGACGATGATCAGCCCGCGCGGCAGGTACGTCAGCCGTTTGACCACCTCGGGCAGGTTCAGGCTCTCGAACGCCGGGATCTTTTCCTTGATGCCACGCATGGCGATCGCGACCGTCTGTCGCTGCATGTGCGCGTTGACACGGAAGCGGGACACACCCGGCACCTGATACGAAAAGTCGGCGTCCTTGACCTTCTCGAACGTTTTCATCTGGTGTTCGTTGGCCATCTGCTTGAGCATGCGCATCGCGCTCTCGGGCGTGATGACCGGCAAGTCCATCGGTGTCATGACCGTGTGGACGCGGGCGACCGGCGGGTGGCCGGAGACCAGGTGGATGTCCGACGCGCCCAATTCGATAGCCGTTTTCAGGATGGTATCGACGTGCATGGGTTGAGACCCTCCTCGCCCACCGCGCGGAACGACCACACCAAACGGCCGAAGCGCAGCGCGTTTCGACAGTGATATCGTCGCCCCCAGCCCCGTCCGTGATGCCCGTGCACACACCCGCCAGAATTACCGGCCGTCGCGACTCAATCAATCGGAACGACCGGCACAAACGACACCCGTAGCACAACCCACCGCTTGCGGCTTAGCGCAATCCTCGCGGCAAACGATTAATCAGAATCAGTCGACGCCGCGTCTTTGAGCATCTTGATGAATTCGCGCATCAGCAACGTGTTGTCGTGCCACGTCCGCGCGCTGACCAGGTTGCCGTGGATCACCACCGGCTCGTCAACATACGTCGCGCCGCCTTGCTCGGCGTCCAAGGCGCACTTGGCGACCGTCGTCATCGTTCGCCCGCGCACGCAGTCGGCCGCGACGACGATCTCCACCCCGTGGCAGACACTGGCCACCGGCTTGCCGGCCTCGAAAAAATGCCGCGTGATCCGCAGCAGGTCCTCGTCGTAGCGCAGGTACTCCGGCGCCCGCCCGCCCGAGACGAACAGGCCCACATAGTCCGCCGGGTCGACGTCGCGAAAGGCGACGGTCGCGCGGATGTGGTAGGCGGGCTGTTCCCGCGTGATGTCCCACGGCGGCTCACCCTCGGCGGTCGGCGGGATTTCGTGCATGACGGTGTGATACAGCCGAGCCTCCGGGCCGGCCACCACGGCCTCGAACCCGTCTTCGGGCAGGCGGAAGTAGGGGTAGAACGTGTCGAGCGTCTCCGTCGCGTCGCCGATGGGCATCAATACCTTGGCCATACGTTTTCCTCTCATGCGGGGCGGCTGGCTCTACGATGGTAAGGAAGGGCGATTCAGCCCGCCAGAGACGAACCGCGACTAGCCGAATTGGCTAGAGAACGCAGGCCGATCATCGGCCATGCAACCTTTGCTCCCCGCCACGTCAAACCCGATACGCTAGACCCACCATGACGCGACGCATTGCAACCTGCCTCATCGTTACAGCCGGCCTGACCTGCGCCCTGCTGATCTCGACCAACATGTCAGCCCAGAACCGCGACTGGAAGCCCTTCATCGAGCCGCGCTCCGACGAAGCCGCCGACGCGATCGGCGGGTTCAAGGTGCCCAAGGGCTTCAAGGTCGAGCTGTTCGCCGCCGAGCCCGACCTGGCCAACCCGGTTGCCATCTCGATCGACAAGCACGGCCGCGTTTTCGTCTGCGAAACGTTTCGACAGGGCGACGCCGGCGGTGTGGTCGACAACCGTTTCCACATGAAGTGGCTCGACGACGACCTGGCGGCGCAGACCGTCGCCGACCGCCGGGCCATGATCCTCAAACACGCGCCGGACAAGGTCACCCAATGGTCGACTGCCGATGATCGGATTCGCTTGCTGACCGACACCGACGGCGACGGCAAGGCCGACAAGTCGACCGTCTTCGCGCAGAGCTTCAACGACCTCGTCGAGGGGACCGGCGCGGGTGTGCTCGCGTGGGACGGCGACGTCTATTACACCTGCATCCCCCGTCTCTGGCTGCTCAAAGACACCGACCGCGACGGCAAGGCCGACCCGGACAAGCGGCGCCCGCTGCACCAGGGCTTCGGCGTGCGTGTTGCGTTCCGCGGGCACGACCTGCACGGGTTGGTTCTGGGCATGGACGGCAAGATCTACTTCTCGCTCGGCGACCGCGGCTACAACGTCCTGAACGCGGAGGGCAAGCGGCTCAAGAACCCGGACACGGGCGCGGTCTTCCGTTGCAACCGCGACGGAAGCGAACTGGAAGTGATCTATACAGGCCTGCGCAACCCGCAGGAATTGGCATTTGACGACCACGGCAACCTGTTCACGGTGGACAACACGTCCGACGCCGGCGATCAGGCCCGCTTCACCTACCTGATCGAAGGTGGTGACTCGGGCTGGTTGATGAATTACCAATACCTGCGCGATCGCGGGCCGTGGAACCGCGAAGGCATTTGGCACCTGCACACCAAGGCGAGCCCGGCGTACGTCGTGCCGCCCATCGCGCACATTTCCAGCGGGCCGTCGGGGTTGGCCTATTACAACGGCCTCGGCTTCCCGGCCAAATACAAAGATCACTTTTTCCTGTGCGACTTCCGCGGTGGGGCGGCCAACAGCGGCATCCTGGCCTTCAAGGCCACGCCGAAAGGCGCGGGCTTTGCCGCCGGCAAGGTCGAACAGTTCATGTGGAACATCCTCGCCACCGACGTCGAGTTCGGCTACGACGGCTCGCTGTACGTGGCCGACTGGGTCGACGGGTGGGAGGGCATCGGCAAGGGTCGGCTTTACCGCGTCGTGCACGAGTCGGCCTCAAAGGACAAGCAGATCGCGCGCGTGCAACGCCTGCTCGAAAAGGGCGGCTTCGCCGACATGCGCGACTACGAGATCATCGAATTGCTCAGCCACCCCGAACGCCGCCTGCGTCTGCGTGTGCAGTTCGCGCTGGTCGAGAAGGGGCGACGTGGTGTGCCCACGCTCGAGCGCGTGCTCGACCGCGCGCGCTCGCCGATCGCCCGCTTGCACGCGCTGTGGGGATTGGCGCAGCTCGGCAAGGCGTTGCCGCAGACCTACGTCACGATCATGCGCCAACTGTCTGACGACGACCCGGCTATCCGCGTCGCGGCGGCGCGGGCGTTGGGCGACGCCCGGTATGACCGGGCAACCCGCGCGCTCAGCGCGCTGCTTCGTGATGAAGACCTGCACGTCCGCGCCGCCGCGGCGATCGCGTTGGGCAAGTCCGGCCAAACGTCGGCGATCCCCGCGCTGCTGGCCATGCTCCGCGACAACGCCGACGCCGATCCCTGGCTGCGCCACGCCGGTGTGTACGGCCTGACCTTGATTGGCGACGCCGACGCGCTGGCCGAACACATGGCAGACGAAGACCGCTCCGCGCGCATGGGCGTGCTGCTGACCATGCGCCGTCTCGGCGACGCCCGGATCGCGTCGTTTCTGAAGGACAGCGACCCGGGGATCGTTCTCGAAGCCGCCCGCGCCATCAACGACCTGACGATGGTCCCAGCCTTGCCGGCGCTGGCCGACCTGCTCAGCAACGTAACACCCGAAAATGACCCTCTGGTCCGTCGCGCGCTCAATGCGGCGTTCCGCGTGGGCGGCGCAGACCGCGCCGCGGCCGTCGCCGCGTTCGCCGCGCGCAAGGACGTACCCGAGAAACTGCGGCTCGAAGCGATGGACATCCTCGACCAGTGGACCTCGCCGTCGGCGCGTGACCGCGTGACCAATCTCTGGCGGCCTTTCGACGCCAGCAACCGCGAGCCGGAACAAGTCGTCGCGGCCGTGACGCATTCCTTCAAGCCGTTGATCGAGGCCAACACGCCGCAGGCCATCCGCACGCGCGTCATCGGCATGATCGGCCGATTTCGGGTCGAGGGGTTCGGCCCCAAGCTCAAAGCCTTGGCGCTCGACGCCAAGACGCCGGTCGAAGTCAGGCTGGTTGCGCTCAAAGCATTGCACCAGACCGGCGACGAGTCACTGCCGCAGGTCGTGGCGTTGTCGTTGGCTGACAGCGACGAGAAGGTCCGCAGTGCCGCGCTTGTCCTCATGGCTCGGCTGGACCCAACGCGTGCCATCGGTGCGCTCAAGAGCGTGCTGGCCGAAGGTACGCTCGGCGAAAAGCAGGACGCCTTCGCTACGATCGCGTCGCTGAAACGACCGGACGCCGACAAGGTCATCACCGACTGGCTTGACGTGCTACTCGGCGGTAAGGTCGATCCCGCACTGCAGCACGACCTGCTCGAAGCGGCGCGTTCGCGGGCATCGGTCAAAGACATCGCCGAACGGTTGGCCAAGTATCAGGCCGGCCTCGACCCACAGGACGAGTTGGCCGCCTACCGCGACCTGCTCCACGGCGGCAGCGTGATGCGCGGGCGCGAGGTGTTCTGGAACAAGGTCGAAGCGCAGTGTCAGCGGTGTCACAAGGTGGCCGGCCAAGGGGCCGGCGTCGCCGGGCCCGACCTGGCCGGCATCGGCAAGACCGCGAAGCGCGACGAATTGATGGAATCACTCATCCTACCAAGTCGAAAGATCACCAAGGGCTATCAAAGCCTCATCATTGACCTTGAAAACGGTGACCTGATCAACGGCATTCTGATCAAGAAGGAAGGCCGAATCCTGCATGTCGGGACAATCGATGGCGTCGTGAAAGTCGACGAACGCGACATCGATCGTCAGCGGCAGGGCCTGTCCCCGATGCCGGGCAACATTCATAAGCTTCTTAAGCGAGGCGAGTTACGCGATCTGATCGAGTACCTCGCCAGCTTGAAAACACCACTGCCCGGCTCAGGCCAACCGGCCAAGGACGATTAGCACAGGCCGTGTGTGATCGCGTCTGGACGTGTTCAAAACAGTGCCCCGGATTGCCTTGGCGCGGCCCAAATCAAGGGTATAATCCTCTTAACCCGGCCCATTCGGCCGATGGCGATCGGACCATCCACTGATCCGAACCCCAAAGGGGACCACCCATGTCGCGCCTGACCTGTTCCATTGTGACGTTCACTGTCCTTTGTGCGTTGGTCCTCGCGTCTTCACACGGCGTGGCGGCCGACGAAAAGCGCGAGCGCCGTGAACGCCCCCGGTCATACGCGGATCGGCTCAAGCTGCAGATCAGCGAGTTGCAGGAACAGATCGGCAAGATCGACGAGGCGATCGGCGAGTCTGAGAGCGACAGCGACCCCGAAGACTCGACCTCGCCGGAGAAAGAGGCGCTGGACAACGCCACCGCCGACGCCACGTCCCTGCGCAATCAGGCCACGGAAGCGCGCAAGCGGTACGAAGAAGCTCAGCGCGTATTGAGCAAGGCCAGGATCGCCCTGAACAAGCAGATCGTCGAGTCGGCGGAAGTGGCCGACGCCCGCAAGAAGCGCGACGCGGCCGACACCGCCTTTTCCGCCGTGCGTGAGCCCGTCTTTGCCGCTTTGGCCAAGAACCCGGACTACACGACGGCGTTACGCAAACTGACCTCCGCTAAGTACCTGATCAAACGCCTCGAAAACTCGGGTACCAACCCCGAGCGGCTTGAGCAGGCTCGCAAAGAGTTGGACGAGGCCTCGGCGCTCGCCGACAAACTGCAGAATGAGGCGACGTCACAGACCCCGAGATACAACGAATTGAAGAGCCAGTTCGTGGCCGCCAACGAGCGGTACGAAACGCTCGTCGCCGCGTTGCCCGCCGCTTCCGATTTGACGGCGGCCGAGAACGCCGTGAAGTCAGCCCAGCAGGCGTATCAGGACGCCAACAAGGAAGCGATCCAGGCCTCCGCCAAGCAACTGGAAGCGCGACGCGCCTACGCGAAGATCGCGTCGAAAGACCGCGCCGCCGAGTCGCGGGTCCGCAAACTGACGGCCGTCAAGGAGAGCTACGAACGTCAGATCAAAGTTCTGGAAGAGAAGATCGAGAAGTACAACAAGGGTCGCAAGTACATCCGGCGGTAACCTTCGCGTTCACGCCGTCGGGGTCGAGTATCAACGCTTTGCGATGGGGCCTGTCATGTCGCTGACTTGGATTCGCTGCTGGGTCGTTCTGGGTGTTTGCGTGGCTGTGACATTGGCTGTGCCCGACCCGGCCCTGGGCGCCAAGAAGGGCAAGCGCGACCAGGACAAGAAGCGGTACATCGACTATCTGAACAAACAGATCAAGGAACTGCAGGGCAGGCGGTCGCGGGCGGAGAGCCAACTGAAGTCTGTTCAGCCGCAGTTCGACAAGATCAAAGACGACCTGCGGCCGGCCAAGGCCGACATGGATTCGGCTATCAAGGAGGCCAGCGGCGTCCGTCAGGAAGTCACAGACGCCCGTCGCGCGGTGATCGAAGCTCAAAAGAACCTCCGTGTGGCGCAGGTCAAGGTGCGTGACGAGTTGGCTTCGTCGCCCGATGCCGCGCAGGCGGAATCGGATTACAAGGCGGCCGAGTTGGCGCTGGACCAGGTGCGCCGCCCGTTGATCGACAAGGCGCAGAGAGACCCGGAGTTCCGGGCAGTCATTCAGAAGGCCGTGGATGCCCAGGCCCGCTTGGAGACGTTGCGGGCGCAGGCGGCCGACGGGGCGTCAATCGGGCAGGCCGCAGCCGAAGTGCTGCGATTCCGCAAGCTCGCCGACGATCTGCAAAAGAAGATGCTTGCGGCAGACGCTGGGTACGAAAAGGCCCGGTTGCGGTATGAAGCGGCTGCCAAGGTCTACCAGGCGCAGAAGGAAGCCATCGCCGAACTGGTCGACAGCAACGCCGAAGTGCAGTCGGCGATCAGCGACGTTGAGGCCGCCAAGTCGGACCTCGGCAAGGCGAACGAGGCCTTCGCGGAAGCCAACAAACGCGTCGCCGCCGCTCGGTCGGAGTACACCCGCCGGGCGACGACGGCGAAGAAGGCGGCGAAAGTCATCGATGGGCTGAACGGCGAGATCGCGCTGGTCAACCGCCTGATCGCCGACCGCGAACGGAAGAAGAAGCAAGCGCGTTGACGCCCATCCGGCCGGTCTGGCAACGCCGTCAACAGAACTGTTTTTGGGTGCCTGTGAATGGCGAAGCCTTTCACAGAGTGCGAAGTTCCGGGCTGTGAAACGCTTCGCTCATTCACAGGCACGCCTTCAGTTCACAGCGTTGCCGTTCGGGCCTGCGTTCACTGCTCAATCCCCAACTCGCGCGCGTCTTGGAACTTGAATCGTCCGCCGCTTTGGCGGGCGATTTGTTCAAGCGTGCCTTTCAACCCATAAGCTTCAAGAGGATCGGGGTGCAGGAACTGGATCGTGTTGATCCTGGTATCGGCAAGGTTGGCCTTGCGCGTCTCGGTCAACAGCACCTGCTGGTCGATCTCGTACTTCTGTCGCCCGGTGATGTTGTCTGAGAGCAGGAACACCAGTTGCGGCCGATAGTGCAACGCCTGCTTGATCGCGGGGATTGGGTTCGTGTCGGCGCCCGCCGGCCGAACGTTGTCGCTGGTCGGGTCGATCCACATCATCGCCTGCCGCTTGTTGAAGTGCGTCGCCTTGCGCATGCCCGGCCACGGGGTGAGCACACGGTCGCCCTGGAAGAACACGACGGCAAAGGTCTGATCCATCGTCAACTCGCCGATCGATCGCTTGAGTTCAGCGATCACAAACGGGAACGTATCGACCAGCGACCCCGACGCATCGACCAGATACACGACATGCTTAACGTCGCCGCCACGCACGCCGAACAGTGTCGCCTTGCTCGGGCCATCACCCAGCCCGGCGCCGAACGGGTTGGCTTTGCCGGCTGCGCCTTGCGTGATGCCGATGAGTTGGTCGTTGACCTCGAGTTGCTTCGAGATCTTCACAGGTTGAGGCTGCGGCGGCGCGACAACTCGCCGGTCGGTAGAAGTGTCCTCGGGCCTCACGATCGCTTGCATCGTCAACGGCGCCCCCGGTTTCTTGGATGGGATTATCGTCGGAATGATCGGCTCCTTCTTTGGCGCCGACTCCGTGAAGGCCGACCAGACGATGAACATCGCCAGCAGGACAATCGCCGCGTGCACCGCCAGCGAGATCAGCCACGGCGACATTTCGCCGGCCACCGCCACAATGTCGCTCTCTTCGCGTGTGTTGTCGTCGGTCGGATCTTTGAACTGATCGTCGGCAGTCGGTGTCGCGGGGCGACCGCCCGACATCGCAAAGCAGGCGACCATTCCCAGACCCAATCCCGCAGCAACAGCGCACGCCAACATGGGGTTGCTTGTCAGCCAGAGCGATAGCGTCGTCAGGTCCATGCGATAGCTCCTGTCCTTCGTTTTGCGCACGGCAACAACCGCGCGTCTATGAATTGCGTCACCCGTTCGCCGACTCGCCAGCCGACGACCATTGCCTATCAATATGTTTGACAGTTGACCGTTGTGTTTGTCCAGAAGGTGTCAGCGGATTCAGCCACATGAAACTCACTTAGCGTAGGCAATGCACGATGTGGATTTGGCTTCGTCCGAAAAGTAGGGTGCGCTATAGCGCACCGCGATGAACGGACGGTTTCCATACGTCCTTGGTGCGCTAAAGCGCACCCTACGGATGAGCCTGTGACCTTTCGGACTAAGCCTAGATTCGCGGCATCCATGTCGGTCGGCAGCGCAGGCCAAGGAGAGGTCGAGACCTAGGTCACATACAGTTCGTTTTTGGTGTGGCACGCCGAACCGCTGCGCCTAGGTTGAGTGTGCCCTGGTCTGGTGCGCTGCTCAACAAAAAAGGGGCCAGCAACTGGCCCCTTTGGGTTTGGGTGTGTTTGATTCAGCCGATCAGTTCTCGATGCCCAATTCACGCGCGTCAACGAACTTGAATAGCCCGCCACTCTCTCGCGCGATCAATTCGAGCGTGCCCTTAAAGCCGTATTGCTCGAGCGGATCGGGGTAGAGGAACTGAATCGTATTGATCTTCGTGCCGGCGACGTTGGCCTTACGCACCTCGGTGACCAGCGTCTTCTGGTTGATCTCGTACTTCTGTCGACCGGTGATGTTGTCCGACAGCAGGAAGAGCAATTGCGGCTTGTACCGCAACGCCTGCTTGAGCGCGGGGATCGGGTTCGTGTCGGCGCCGGCGGGGCGGATCTTATCACTGGACGGATCGATCCAGAGCATCGCCGCCTTCTTGTTCGCCGCGCTGGCCTTCCGCAGGCCCTGCCACGGCGAGTAAGCCTTGTCGCCCTGGAAGAAGACCACGGCGAACGCCTGCGCCTCGCTCAACTCGTTGATCGAACGCTTGAGTTCCGCGATGACGAACGGGAACGTGTCGATCAGCGAGCCCGACGCGTCGACCAGGTACGCGATGTTCTTGGCGTTGCCGCCCGAGCCGAAGAAGCCGGCGTTGAACGGGCCGCCGCTGCCGACGCCCGCGCCGAACGGGTTGGCCTTGCCCGACGTGCCGCCGGCCACGCCGATCAGCGAGTTGTCTGCTTTGACCTTACTGGTGAGGTTGACCGTTTTGGTCTCGCTCTTGGTCACGGTGCGCCGGCTGGAACTCGTGCTGCTGATGCGCGTGGTCGTCTGCATCGACAACGGTGCGCCGGGTTGCTTGCTGAACTTGGCGATCGGGATGATCGGTTCCTTCTTCTTGACCTTCTTCTGCACGGCCGCCCAGACAATGAACATCGCCAGCACGACGATCGCCGCGTGCACCGCCAGCGAGATCAACCAGGGCGCCATTTCGCCGGCCACGGCCGCGACGTCGCTATGGCTTTCCTCTTCCTCTTCTTCCTCGCCCGGCATCTGGGCGTTGGGGTTCTGCGGCCCGCCGGGGCCGGCCGGTCGCGGTTGCGGGCGGGCACCGGGCGCTTGCGGGGCACCGGTCGGTCGCCCGGTCGGCGGCGTGGGGGCTTGGCCCGGCCGAGGCTGGGGCAGATTCTGCCCGCCGCCCGGGCCTTGCGGCGCGGCGAAAAATGCGGTCAACGCGACGCCGACAGCCGTCAGCAGGCCGAAGGCCAGCAGCGGATTGCCTGTCAGCAGGGCGATCAGTTCCATCGGAAGGCTCCTGTCCGTCATTGAACGGGTCGACCGGGGCCGTTCGGCCGTGGGTCCACACCCATCAGTTTAGCGGCTTATCCGCCTCTCAAGGTCGTTACAAGCCCGTTCCCAAGCCGAAAACCGGCCGGAATCCGCCCCAGACCCACATTCAGGCCGATCCAGTCGGCCCTACGACCTATTGAACACACATCGGCCGACCTTGTCCAGCGACCTGCAAGCGGCGTATTCTGGCCGACCGATCTGCGTAAGATGCGGCCCGCCCCCGTTCTCGCCCGTCATGGAAGGCCAGCCATGCCCAGCAGTATCCGTCGTATCGCCGTCATGACCGGGGGCGGCGACTGCCCCGGCCTGAACGCAGTCATCCGGGCCGTCACCAAGACCGCGATCTTCGAGTACGGGCTGGAGGTCGTCGGGATCGAGGACGGCTTTCTCGGCCTCGTCGAGAACCGAATGCACCTGCTCACCGCAATCGATGTCAGCGACATCCTGACCCGTGGCGGCACGATTCTTGGCTCGAACAACAAGTGCAACCCCAGCGCCTTCGTCGTGACGCACACAGACGGGTCGCACACGAAGGAGAATCGGGTCGATCAGTGCGTGCAGCATCTGAACGATCGTGACATCGACGCGATGGTCGTCATCGGCGGCGACGGCACGATGAGCGGCGCGTCGTCGTTCGTCCGTGCCGGCGTGAATTGCGTGGGCGTGCCCAAGACGATCGACAACGACATCGTCGGGACGGACATTACGTTTGGCTTCTCGACGGCTCGATATGTCGCGACCGCGGCGCTCGACCGGATTCACACGACCGCCGCCAGCCATCACCGCGCCATGATTGTCGAGGTGATGGGACGAAACGCGGGCTGGCTGGCGTTGCACGCAGGCGTTGCATCAGGAAGCGACGTGATCCTGTTGCCCGAGATCGACTACGACATCGACCGCGTCTGCGACTACGTCGTGGACCGCAGCCAACACGGCAAGCGGTTCAGCATCCTTTGCGTGTCGGAAGGGGCGAAGCCGAAGGGCGGCGAGTTGACGGTCGATTACTACGATGAGAAGTCGCCCGACCCTATTCGTCTCGGCGGCGTCGGCAAGGTCGTGGCGGATCAGATCGAATCGAAGACCGGCATCGAGACGCGGTGCACGATCCTCGGCCACGTCCAACGCGGCGGCACGCCCGTTCCGGAAGACCGAATCCTCGGCACGTTGTTCGGCCACGCCGCGCTCGAAGCGCTGGTGGACGGCAAGCAGAACCGGATGATCGTGATGGATGGTCGCGACGTCACCGACATCGACATCCTCCAGGTCGCCGACAAGCAGCGCCAGGTCCCACTCGACGACCCGCTCATCGCCGCGGCGCGCGGCGTGGGCACTGAGTTCGGCGGTTGATCGGACCGCCCCCGTTTACGGCCAAGCGCTTTTGCAAAGCAGAGCACCTCTCAGCGACCTCGCCGCTAGAATGACCGTTTGCCCCTTGTTTTGAAGAGAGACGACCGATGTCCAACGCCACGACCCAGTCGCCCAACACCGCCGACCTGACCGAACGACTGACGCTCAAGGCCGGCCACTGCGCCGTGGCGGGGTTGCAGTGGGGTGATGAAGGCAAGGGCAAGATCGTCGACCTGCTGACCCGGCGGTTCGACGTTGTGACGCGGTACAACGGTGGGGCGAACGCGGGGCACACCGTGGTCGTCGGTGATGAGAAGTTTGCGCTGCACCTGATCCCATCGGGCATCCTCTACTCCGGCAAGGTCAATGTGCTGGGCAACGGCGTCGTGATCGACCCGGCCCAACTCATCAAGGAAATCGAAGGCCTGCGCGGTCGTGGCATCCAGGTCGACGGCGACAACCTCAAGATCAGCGACCGGGCGCACGTCGTTTTTCCGTACCACAAGACGCAGGACGTTCTGTTTGACCAGGCGGTGGCGCAGGCGTGGGAGGCCGGCGCGGCGCTGGGCACGACCGGCCGCGGCATCGGACCGTGCTACGCGGACAAGGCGCTGCGTTCGACGGCGGTGCGTGTCGGCGACCTGCTGCGGCCGGACCGGATCAAGACACAACTGAACCGCGCTGTAGCGATCAAGAACGTCATGCTCAGCGCGCTAGCCAAGCAGTGCGGCGTCGAGTTTGAACCGTTCGACGCCGACGAGCAGATCGCGTTGGCCAAGCAGTGGGGGGACACGCTCGCGCCGCACATCTGCGACGCGACGCAACTGCTGCACGCGCAGATGGGCGGAGGCCGGCAGGTCCTCTTCGAGGGCGCCAACGCGACGCTGCTCGACATCGACCACGGCACGTACCCGTTTGTGACCTCGAGCAACTGCTCAGCCCTCGGCGTCGCGACCGGCTCAGCCGTGCCGGCGCAAAAGGTGACGGAGGTCATTGGCATCGCCAAGGCGTATCAGACGCGCGTCGGCGGCGGGCCGATGCCGACCGAACTCAGCGACGCGACCGGCGACCGCATCCGCGAGGTCGGCCGAGAGTTTGGCACAACGACGGGCCGACCGCGTCGTTGTGGTTGGCTTGACCTCGTGGCCGTCAAGTACTCGGCCATGGTCAGCGGCGCGACCGGCCTCGCGCTCATGCTGTTCGACGTGTTGGCCGACCTCGACCCACTGAACGTATGCGTCGCCTACCAACACGGCGACGAGCGTATCGAACACTTCCCCGCCGACGCGTCAGTGCTCGATCAGGTCGAGCCTGTTTACGAATCGTTACCCGGCTTCGCCGGGCCCATCGACACGTGCACAGCCTACGACGACCTGCCAGCCGCGGCACGCGGTTACGTCGACTTCATCGAGCAATTCGTGGGTGTTCCCGTGCGTATCATTAGTGTTGGCCCGCGGCGGGATCAGACGATCATCCGTTGAGCCCGCGGGCACGCGACGACCGACCAACGAAGCATGGACGTACAAACCCCCAAGCCAACCCGTGCCGAACAAACCGCCGCCGCGTTCGCCGCGCTCGGCCTGCCGGCCGAGGCGTTACCGCGACACGTCGCTATCATCATGGACGGCAACGGCCGATGGGCGCAGCAGCGTGGTCAGCCACGCATCTGGGGACACCGGCAGGGGGCCGAGGCAGTCCGTGCGATCGTCACCGAATGCGCCCAGCTCGAACTCTACGTGCTGACGCTTTACAGCTTCTCGCTGGAGAACTGGAAGCGACCCGCCGACGAGATCGACGCGTTGATGTCGTTATACGCCGAATACCTCGTGGCGGAACGCCCCGAGATGATGGAAAACGACGTGCGGTTCGTGCAGGTCGGTCGGCGTGAAGGACTCAATGCGCACCTGCTCGACGAACTCGATCGTACGATCGAAATGACGTCGCGGAATCAAGGCCTGACTTTGGCGTTGGCGATTAACTACGGCGCGCGGGCGGAGATTGTCGACGCCGCACGCGACCTTGCAAAGAAGGTCGCGGCCGGCGACCTGTCTGCCGACGCGATCGACGAGGACATGTTTTCAAATCATCTTTATACGGCCGGTCTGCCCGACCCGGACTTGCTGATTCGCACGGCCGGCGAGATGAGGGTGAGCAATTACCTGCTCTGGCAGATCAGCTACGCCGAGATCTACGTGACAGACGCCTGTTGGCCTGCATTCGACCCCGATCAACTCCGCACAGCCCTGCACGCCTACGCCGCCCGTAAACGAAAGTTTGGCGCCGTCATCGATGAGTAACTCCACGTCAAGCCGCTTGCGGCTTAGCGCGTTTGTGCACCAGCCCTGATCAACACCGGCTTCCGCAAGGACGTCGCAACTCTGCGCAGGTCGGTCGGCCGATTGACATTGAGATAGATCGACTCATCAGTCGCCCAGGACAACGGCACGCCCACGCACGCACGCCGCGTCACCAACTGGCTCGGTCCCCGCACACCGTGGTGGATCGCCTCGTTCAACAGACGTAATCCGACATCGACACGCCACGCCGAAGGCAGCGGCTCACACCGATCGGCTTCTGGCCCGTCGCACCACACGCCCATCGCGCAGGCCGCGTTCGGTTGCTGGCCCAATTCACGAGTCAATCGCCGCACATGCCGCGCCGACATGACCGGCATGTCGCCGGCGCAGAACACGACCACGCCGTATCGCGGCGCGACTCGCAGCACGTCACGCATCGCCCGCAACGGCCCGGCATACCGCGAAGTGTCGACAATCAAACGATCGAACGCGCCGATGCCGGGAGGCCTCGCGCCACCCGCCAGACTCAACCACATCGGTCCACCGAACGTCGGACGAAGCCGGTCCGCGATGTGCGACAGCACGGCCCGCCGGTCGATCTCGACCTCCATTTTCGACTGTCCGAATCGACGGCTCCGTCCGCCGGCGAGGACACACGCGATGGGTCGGCCGACATGACTCAAAGATTCGACCTGACCTGTTCAGTCAGCTCGGCGGCGGCGTCTTGATCGAGACTGCCGGCCGGCCAATCGATGCCAAGCCCCGCATCGCCGGTCTTGGGAATGATGTGGAAGTGCACGTGGTCAACGGCCTGATGCGCTGCGCGGCCGTTGTTCTGCAGGATGTTAAAGTCGCGCACACCGGTTGCCGTGCAGACCGCCCGGCTGATCCTGGGCAGCACAGCGCCGATCGCCGCGGCTGATTCGTCGGGCACGGTGTCGAGCGTGACCCAGTGCCCCTTGGGGATGACCAGCGCATGCCCGCGCGAAAGCGGCGAGACGTCGAGGAATGACAATACTAGTTCGTCCTCATAGAGCTTGTGGCAGGGGATGTCGCCCGCCACAATCTTGCAGAAGATGCAATCCGGATTGCTCGGTTGCGTCGGCATGAACCGCCTCGTCTACGGCGAATCTGATTGGCTTGGCAGAACGGCTGAACTCAGCCGCCGTTCTCCGTCGACGCCGTGTCAAACGCCGTGCGTTTAAGCGTGCCGCCCGCGCGGAGGATCTTCTCAGCCATCGCGGCCGGGTCCTTGCACTTATCGACGGCTTCCTCAGCCGCGATGATGCCGTCGGTGTACTGCTCCCAGAGGTGGTCGTCCAGCAACTGCATGCCGAATTTCTTGCCCGTCTGGATGGCCGAGTCGATCTTGAACACCTTGGCTTCGCGGATCATGTTCGCGATGGCCGGCGTCACGACCAGGAACTCGTACGCCGCGATCCGCCCCTTCCGGTCGATGCGCGGCAGGAGTTGCTGCGACAGCACGCCCATCAGGCCGGTCGAGAGCTGCACGCGGATCTGTTCCTGCTGGTCGACGGGGAACGCGTCGATGACACGGTTGATCGTTCCCGCGGCGCCGGTCGTGTGCAGCGTCCCGAACACGAGGTGGCCGGTCTCGGCCGCGCGGATGGCCGACTCGATCGTCTCCAGGTCGCGCATCTCGCCGACCAGGATCACGTCCGGGTCTTGGCGCAGGGCGCGTTTGAGCGCCTCGGAGAAGCTGGGCACGTCGTTGCCGACCTCGCGCTGGTTGATGATTGACGTCTTGTGGTTGTGGTAGTACTCGATCGGGTCTTCGATCGTAATGATGTGCCGGTCGAGGCCGACGTTGATGAAGTCGATCATCGACGCAAGCGTGGTCGTCTTGCCCGAGCCGGTCGGCCCGGTGACGAGGAACAGGCCGCGCGGCCGGCGGCACAGTTCGGCGCATACCTGCGGCAGGCCGATCTGGTCGAACGTGAGCAACTCTTTGGGGATCTGACGCAGGACGAGGCCGACGTTGCCCTTCTGCTTGAAGATCGAAACACGGAACCGAGCGGCCTCGCCGTATGCGAAGCCAAAGTCGGCGCCGCCCTCTTCCTGCAACTCGGTCTGCGCGCGATCGGGCGCGATCGACTTCATCAGGGCGACGGTGTCGTCCGGCTCGAGCACTTTGGTTTTCAGGCCGACCAACCGACCACTCAGTCGCAACGTCGGGGGCTTGCCGACCGTCAGGTGCAGGTCGCTTGCGCCTTGCTTGACACAGGTATCCAACAGGCGGTCAATTTGAACAGTGGCCATCGGGGGCTCCGGGGGCGATAGAACAGCAAATCAGGAGAACATCAAAGCAGCAAATGAGGGCGGTCTTGGAGTCAAGCCCGTGTGGTCGTGTTTGGCGTTGCCAATCACGTTTTCTGATTTGCTGCTTTCTTGTTCTGCTGCTCTGCCGCTCTTGGCTAGGCCGCCACTTCCTCCTCGCCGATGTCCACAACACCCTCGACCTGCGCCAGACGGGCGACTTCTTCCAGCGTGGTCTCGCCGTCGAGGATCTTGAGTCGGCCGTCGCCGAGCAGGTTGCGCATGCCGCCGGCGATTGCCGCCTGGCGGATCGCGCTGACCGGCGATCGCTTGAACGCCAGGTCGCGCAATTCGCTGTTCATGATCATCAGTTCGTAGATGCCGCGTCGGCCTTTGTAGCCGGTGTTGTTGCAACTGCCACACCCGACGGCCTTGTAGATCGTCTTGCCGACCAGGTCAGACCGTTCGATGCCGCAGAGCCGCAGCAGCCGGTTCTCAGGTTCGGTGTCTTCAACCTTGCACTTGGGGCAGAGGATCCGCACAAGCCGTTGGGCGAGCACAGCCTGGATCGAGCTGGCGACGAGGAACGGCTTCGTCCCCATGTCGATCAGTCGCGTGATCGCCGACGGCGCGTCGTTGGTGTGCAGCGTCGAGAACACCAGGTGGCCGGTCAGCGCAGCCTGAATGGCGATGTCCGCCACCTCAAGGTCGCGGATCTCACCCACGAGGATGATGTTCGGCGCCTGCCGCAGCATGGCTTTGAGGATCGACGTGAATGTCAGCCCGATGTCGGCCCGCACCTGGCATTGGTTGATGCCTTTGAAGTTGTATTCGACCGGGTCCTCGGCCGTGATGATCTTGCGGTCGGGGCGGTTCAGCACGTCGAGCGCGGTGTAGAGCGTCGTCGTCTTGCCGGAACCGGTCGGGCCGGTCACGAGAAAGATGCCCGTCGGCTTCTTGATAATGCGGTTGAAGGTTTCGAGCGTGTCGTGCCGCATACCCAGGTTTTCGAGACCGATCCGCGCCGCGTCGGGCCGCAGAATTCGGAGCACGACGCTCTCGCCCCAATACACGGGGCAGGCGCTGACACGGAAGTCGATAATCTCCGGGCCGACGCGCAGCTTGATACGGCCGTCCTGCGGGATGCGCTTCTCCTGGATCTTCATCCCGCTCATGATCTTCAGTCGGGCGATGACCGCCGCCTGCGTCGCCTTCGGGATCTTCTCCATCTCGCGGCATCGGCCGTCGATGCGGTAGCGCAGACGGACGCGGTCTTTGAACGGCTCGATATGGATATCGCTGGCGCGCATCTCGACAGCGTCGGCGATGACCTTGTTAACGAGCTTGATGATTGGCGCCTGCGCCGCGTCGGCCAGCGCGTTGTCTTCGCCGGCGGCCACGTCGATCGAATCACCGCGGTCCAGCGACAAGCCCTGGATGTCGATCGACCCCGCGCCGCTGTCCAGCGACTCGGCCCGCATGTCCTGCGTCAGGTCGCGGGCCATGTCCTTGATGCTCGACCCGCTGGCCGAGCCGAGCCGGTCGACGAACTCTTTGATCTTGCTCCGCGCGCCGAGCGCCGTCTTGATCTCGCAGTTCATCCTGAAGCGGATGTTGTCCAGCGTGTCCAGATCCATCGGGTCGTGGATCAGGACCTTGATCAGCCCGTTGTCCTGGCCGAGCGGCAGGACGAGGTACTTCGTGATCAGGTCGCGAGGCATCAACTTGATCGCCTCGTCGGTGATAACGTCCGGCTCCTCCAGGTCGATGTACTCCATATCAAACTGGCTGGCCAACGCCTTGGCGACGTCAGCGTCTGAGATGTGGCCCATCTCGACCAGCACCTCGCCAATGCGTCGGTTCTGCGCCTTGGCGATGGTGAGGCCTTCCTCGACCTGTTGATCGTTGATCAACTCCCAGCGCTTAAGAATCTCGCCGATCTTGCGACTTCGACGGGCCATCGAAACCTCGTGCTAAAAGTGGTTGACCCCACGTGTTCGGCTCCCGCGCGGGGGGAACCGTGGGTTGTCCCTACATTATGATGGCAAACGACGATTCCTTCAAGTCGGGCCCTGTTTTCGGGCGTCACGGCTTGGTTTCCCGCTCAGGGTGACACCTTGGCGGCGATCAGGCCATCCAAGTCGACGATGAGTGACAACCTAGACATTGACCGATTCCTCGTCGGATCGCCGCACGCGGTGGTCGGCGCCTCGCGAGACCGGGCCAAGTACGGCAACAAGGTCTTGAGGGCTTATCTTCAGAATGACCGTTCGGTCTACGCAGTCAACCCCGGTGCGACGGAGGTCGAGGGCGTGGCGTCGTACCCGGACCTGGCCTCGCTGCCCGAACCGGTGCACGGCGTTTCGATCATCACGCCGCCGGCTGTGACAGGTCGCATCGTTCAGCAGGCGATCGACCTGGGCATCCGCCACCTCTGGCTCCAGCCCGGTGCGGAGAGCGACGTGGCCGTCGCCACGGCAGAGGAGGCGGGGCTGAACGTCATCGCCGGCGGGCCGTGCATTCTGGTCGTACTCGGCTATCGGGAAGGCGGCTGAACCGTCGGCTCGCCAAGCTGCGCGGTTTGTGGCACAATACCTGCGCCCGGGTCCGACCTGGAAGGTATGGATGATGTCGCTTGAATTACATGTTGTCGATGATGTGCTGCACATGGTGCTGCCCGGCCCGACCATCGGGCGCGATGCGCTGCAGGGCATCGAAGATCAGATGCTGCACGCCGTCAAGAGCACGCCGTCGCCGTTGGTCGTCGTTGACTTTGCCAAAGTCGAGTTCCTGCCGACGATCGGCCTTGGCACGCTCATTGCCGTGCAGAAGTGGACGCGAGAACGCGACGGACGGCTGCGCATCGCCGCGTTGACTGGCCGCGTGAGCGACCTGTTCCGGATCAGCCGGCTGGATCGTATTTTTGAAATCGACGCGACCGTGGAAGAAGCGATCGCCAATCTCCGCGCCGGCTAATGCGTCTTGCCTGATTGTTGTTCGTTCAAAGCCCGGCGATGCCGGGGAATCGAACATACCAACGACTTCGGCCCGCACTTGCCGGGTGCCACACTCTGGCTTTGCAGAGTGTGTGGTGTCTCACAGGCGAAACGACACACTTTGCAAAGCCAAAGAGCCAAAGTGTGGCACCCTCAAGACTCGACGTGGGCAAGACACCTCGTACCAATCCGGTCGTTACGCCGGCGTTAACGCGAACGACGGGCTGGTCAGCGGGTCGACGTTCGTGCCGTTGATGTTGGCCGAGCGCGGGAACAGGCCGGCCGTGAAGACCACGCCGCCGGGGATCGTTCCGCCCACGCGGATCGACTTGATCGCCGCGCCGTCGCCGCCGAGCAACGGCGGGTCGTCCGCCGTCTGGAAGATGCCGTCCGGCCCAAAGCCGATGCCGGCCAGGAAGACGCCGGCCACCATCGAGCCGCCGACGCTCAGTCGGCCCATCGACGTCGCGCAGAAGATGCCGCCGTAGTCCTCGCGGACGTTCACGCCACGCAACTCGCCGTCGAAGGCCGTATCCGCGCCGGTCGCGACGGCGTTGAAGGTGAGGTTCCCGCTGCTGCCGTCAACCCGCCAAACGCTGGCAAGCAGCGTCCCCTTGATGTTGGCCGAGTTGAGGATGGTCGAATCGTCACCGACGCCGATGATCGTCATGTCCGGCCCGAAGTTGCCGGGGTCGCCGTCGCGGTTGCCGGTCGTCTTCAGGTTGCGGAGCGTCACGAGTTCAATCTCGCCGTCTTCCCAACTGACGGCTTGCAACGTGCTCACATTGCCGGCCGTGAGGTTCCCCGTCGTGATCACGCCGAACCGCGCGGTGCGCAGCGAGCCGTTGATCACCGCGTCGATTTGATCGATCGGCCCGCGGATATCCAGCGTGCCGCCCTCGCCAGTGATGTTGAGCGTCAGGTTATTCTCGACGCCGCCTCCCGCACGGATCGTGCTGAAGACCTGCCGCGCCGTCGGGTCGTTCAGCGTGACCGTCACGTTGCTCATGTTGCCGGGGTTGTCAGAGCCACGATCGCCGCGGGTCTGGATCGACCTGGCGCTGTCGGCCGTCAGGCTACCGCCTTCCCAGTCGGTCAACTGCACGTTGCCGACCACGTCGGCCTGGATGTTCAAAGAGTCGGCCTCACCGGCACGGAAGTTCTTCAACTCGCTCATGATCACGACGTTGACACCGGACAGGTCACCCTTGAAGTCCAGCCGGTTGACGTCGCCGTTGACATTGAACGCCGTGTTGAACGCGCCGCCCGCAAAGCTGGCCGTCGAGATCGCCGTGCCGTCGTTGCCCGGCTGACCGATGTTGAAGGTGACGTTGTTCGCGTGGCCGACCGGGCCGTTGCGGACGCCGGTCGTCCGAATCGTCCGTGCGCTGTTCGCGTTCAGTTCGCCGACGTTCCATTCGATGGCCTGGAACGTGCCCAGTTCGTCAAGATCAAACTCGGCGTCCACCAGCGAGCCGAGCCGCATAGATCGCACCTCACTAGCGACGGTCATACGGAAGCCGTCGATCAAGCCGTCAATCCGCACCGTTCCGACGTCGCCGGTGATGTCCCAGTTGATCAGCGTGTCGTCGTCCACGTCGCCGGCGATGCTGACATTGGCCAGCGTCTGCCGTGCGCCGTCGCTGCCGTCCAGCATCAGGCTCACCGGGAAGTCGCCGTTGATGTCGTCGTTCCGCCGGTCGCCGCGCAACTGGAGTCGGCCGATCGACGGGGCCTTGATCAGGTCTGCTTCTTCATCCGTGTCCTGCCAGTCGGTCACGGTCAGTTGATTGATCGGTGTGTCCGACATGATCGTCAGGTCGCTGACGAGATTGAGCGTGATGCGGACCGCGTCGCGGTCGCTGTCGCGCGGGCCGAACATGAACAAGTGGTTCGCGGCCACGTTGTTCAGCGTCAGTTGGCCGATCGTGCCCGCGATGATCACATCACCCTCGTCCACGATGTTCGTTGTCCTGCCCTGGATCGACTTCACCGACCCGTCGGCCGTGATGTTCCTCACATTCAATTCGCCGCCGCGCGTCGTGATGGTCAAGTTCGTCGAGCCGCTTGTCCCGGTCATGACCAGGTCGACCCGGTCCTGCCCGATGTCGAACACCTCGGCCTGACCTTCGCCGCGCAGTTGTATGGTCACGTCTACGCCGCCGATCGTCGCCTCGAACCGGTTCTGCTGGTCGGCAACGCCCAACGAGTTCTCGTCGATCACATTGACCGTCACCAGCGTCTCGTCGCTGACGATCTGCGCGTCGTTTTCAACAGTGTAAGTGAACGTATCCTGCCCGACGAAGCCGGGGTCCGGCGTGTACGTGACCTCGCCGGTGACCGGGTCGACCTCGACATCGCCGTTGTCCGGCTGATCGACGATGGTGACCGTCGTCGGGTCGATGATGTTGTCGACGTCGGAGTCGTTGTTGAGCACGTCGATTGTGATCGGCGTGTCCTGGAACACCGAGTCCTCGTCCGGCTGCGTCACGAGCGGGTCGTCCATCGGGTCGACAGTGAACGTGATCGTGTCTTCGACGAAGTTGCCGTCGATGTCGGTGGCTCGCACGGTGACCTCGGTCGAGCCGGTCTCGTTCAGGTCGGGCGTGAACTGCACCTCGCCGTCGATCAACACAACCGTGCCCAAACCGGGGTTGGAGTTGTTGACGATCTGAACCGTCAATTCGGGGATCTGCGTGATGTTGTTGAAGAGGACCAGATCGTCGCGGTCGTTCAACGTGAAGTCGAAGTTGTTGACGGGCAATGTGGTGAAAGCGCCGCCGGCATTGACGCGTGACAGGGCGGCGATCGCGTCGACGACGGGCAGGTCTTGCGGACGGACTCGGCCAAACGCGGCAAAGCCCTGGTTCTGAATGTCAAGGTTGTCGGCGTTGTTGTCGAGATTGACAAAAACACCGGAGGTGGCGCTGTCGGGGTTCCCAGCCTGCTTCGGTGGTGATAGTGTGCCACGGACGTTCACGTCGGGGATGATGAACCAATCAATGTCGACAAACGACTGAGTGAAGACGATCGGCACGGGGTCCGCATTGGCGTCCGGTGTTCGGCGGATCACCGTCAATGTGTCGTTGGCGTCGTCGATTGCACTGATCTCATAGAAATCCAGGAGGGTCACAGTGCTGCCCGGTTCGAACAGGCCTTCGTCAACACCGATGAGCCGGATGCGGTTGCCGATTGCGACCTGACTCAGGTCCGTGCCTGCCGGCAGTTGTACCGTGCCCGTGCCGCCGACCGTCTCGGCTTCGATGCCGTCGAGAATCGCGTGATTGGCAAACTCGTTGACGATCGGAGCGTCGGTGGGTACGTCAATCGCTGTGAATACGCCGTCATTTGGGTCTTCGAAAAACGCCCCAAGCTGGATGACGAAGCCCGGGATCGAGCGATGAACGAAGTTGTTGACGAAGTTCCCGCCGTTTGTGGCGGTGTTGTTCGCGTAGTTGAGGAAGTTGTTGACCGTGCCCGGCACGAGGTCATCGAACAGCTCGGCGATGTAGTCTTCGACGAACCGGTCTGTCACGCCGTCCTGATTGTCGTCGACTGCGATGGGCACGGTGTCAAATAGCACGAGGCTGCCGGTGAAGTCGGGGTCGTCAAACACCTGCGACAGGTCGACGGATGTGGGTGTGTCTTCGGGCGTGTTGACTTCACCGACGGGGTTGATGACTGTGGCGGCGAGCAGGACGCGCTGCTCCATCGGCTCGACAAGTGGTCGGCCGACGGGGCGTCGTTGTCGGCGTGAAGCACGGTTGTCGTTCCAGCGGGTCAGCAGTCGGCGGGCTCGGTGGATGAACCAGTCACGTCGTGGCATCGGTGCGTCTCCAATCCGTCGGCGGTGGTGCGGTCGTCGGGATGCGATGAAACAAGACCCGCAACGGGGGGCGTACGCGGCCTGGCGCTGAGTCCCCTGTCTTATTGGGTGGCGTCTGGCGTCGCGGCCGATCGTTCGGCGGGACGATGCGGTGCATCGCAGGTCTAAGTATACCGGCCACCGGGCACGCAGGTTTGGGTAGGATGAGCGTTTACGCGGTACTTCCGCCGCGTCGAAACTGACCGTTCGGAGAGCCACGATGACAGCCCGAATCTGTTTCCACGCGTCGAGCGTCCGCCGCCTTCGGGTGATTGCCCTGATGCTGGTGCTCGTCGGCATTGTGAGCCGCTCGACACTCGCGGCCGACCGCCCCAACATCCTGTTCATCCTCGTTGACGATATGGGTTGGCCCGACGTCGCGTGCTACGGCCACGCCTTCCACGACACGCCGAACATCGACCGGTTGGCGTCGCAGGGCGTCAAGTTCACCGACTTCTATGCCGCGACGCCGGTCTGTTCTTCGACGCGATCGACAATCCAGACGGGGCAGTACTCCGCCCGCACCGCGATTACGGACTTCATCCCCGGTCATTGGCGGCCGTTCGAGAAGTTGGTCGTACCCAAGATCGAGCACTACCTTCAGCCGGGCATCCGCACGCCGGGCCATGTCCTGAAAGATGCCGGCTACGCGACCGGCTACTTTGGCAAGTGGCACTTGGGCTGGGGCCGCGACCAGCAGCCGGACAAGTGGGGCTACGACGTCACGACGTATCAACTCGGGGCCGACTTCAAGAAGTGGCAGCGGGAGCACGGCCGGTCGGCGAATGCCCCCGGCCCGAAGAAGATCGACCTGCTGACCGATCAGACGCTCTACTTCATCGAGCAGCACAAAGACCGGCCGTGGTTTGTAACACTGTCACACCACAGCGTTCACATCCGGATTGAGGCGCGTCCCGACACACTCAAGAAGTATCAAGAGAAGAAAAAGCCGAAAGAAGGCGTGAACAACCCAGCCTACGCGGCGATGGTCGAAGACCTTGACGGCACAGTTGGCCGAATCATGGAGCGGCTGGACGAACTTGATTTGACGAAGAACACCATCGTCGTCTTCACGAGCGACAACGGCGGGCTGAGGAAGATCTACACCGGCGTGGGCGAGGTCGTATCGACGAACTCCCCGCTGCGCGACGAAAAAGGGACGTTGTACGAAGGCGGCATCCGCGTGCCGATGATTGTGCGTTGGCCGGGCGTGGTGAAACCGGGGTCGGTGTGTGACGAGCCGACGACGACGGCCGACCTGCTGCCGACGTTCACGACGATGGGGGGCGGCAAGCCGCCGAAGCAGCCGATCGACGGGGCGGACATGACGCCGCTGCTGAAGAACGCGCAAGCGAATCTGCCGCGCGACGCAATCTACTTTCACTACCCGCACTATCACCACTCGATCCCCGGTGGGGCGATCCGTGCGGGCAACTACAAGCTGATCGAGTGGTTTGGCCCGACGTCGGCCGACAGTCGGTTCGAGCTGTACGACCTGTCGAAAGACCTTGGCGAACAGGTCGATCTGGCGTCGACGATGCCGCGGCGTGTGAAGCAGATGCGCGGCATGTTGGCCGAGTGGCGGCAGCGCGTCGGCGCGCGGATGCCCACGCCCAACGCGAAGCACGACCCGAAGCGTGCTCACGAGTGGTGGAGCCGCCGAACGCAAAAGCCGCTGGACATCGAAGCGATGCGCAAACGGTACGAAACGCAGAAGAATCGCTGATTGGGCAAGCGAGCTTTGCGCCTCACCGCGCAGGCTGGGCGACTTCAGTCGCCCGGCGCATAGGCGCAAGAATTGATTCAACGACGGCTCCCGGCTCGCGTGCCCCACACACCGCCCCGCTGACCGCGACGCCGCGCACGCCCGCTTCGACGAGTTCGTTGACATTCCCCGGGCTGATCCCGCCGATCGCCAGATGCGGCAGCCCGCCCCAAGCCACATACTCGCGCAGGTACGCGGGCCCGACGATCACGTCCTTGTGCTTGGTCGCCGTTTCGAACATCGGGCCAACGCCGCAGTAGTCCGCCCCGTCAGCCTGCGCTTGCTCAGCCTGTTTAAGACAACTCGTGCTGACCCCCACTATCAACTGTCGGCCGAACAGCCGGCGCGCGTCGCGGCAACTCAAGTCGTTCTGACCGATGTGTACACCGTCGGCGCCCACAAGCATCGCAACGTCGGGCCGATCGTTGACGATTACCGCCGCCCGACCGCGACACCGGGTGACGACCTCGCGAGCGTACTCAGCAAACTCGCCGGACGCCAGCGACTTCTCACGGACCTGCACGCAGTCCGCGCCGGCTTCAAGGGCTTGTTCGAGCACGGCATCCCAGCCATGGTGCGTGCAAAGCGATTGGGTGAGCAGCAGACAAAACGACCATTGCGAGGGAGTCGCATGCCGCAAGGCGAGCGCCAGCCGTTGTTCGAGCGTGTAGCCGCGGTAGCGCAACCGTTCGACTTTCGTCGGCAACGCGGCGCAGCCTTCGACCTCAACGATCGTCTTGCCGTACTCCTCAATCGCGCGCAACGCCTCGGAGAGACGTTTGCCCGCGGCGATCACAACGTCCGCAACACAAGCCCGTTCGGCCTCTGACTCGGTCGTGATCGATGTGCCGACATCGTTTTCGGTATCGCGCTGCCCGATGCCTTGCAACACCGCCGACAGGCACGACGCCAGGTCGTGGCGCAACTGCTTGACGTCTGCCGCGAGCGCGGTGTCGTTCAACAGGAAACGCGCCGCTTCTTCCATGACGCGCAGCGCTTCGCGCGCCCGGTTGGCGTTGGCGTCGAGGATGCGCAAGACGTTGGCCATCTGGCCGATGGTAGCGGCTCAAGGCGCCGTCCGCGCCGACTTGGCTCGCGGGCCGTACCGCCAAAGGGTCAGGCCGGAGTCGGCCAGTTCCGCCATTTCGGTCAGCGATGCGTCCGGCGGGTTGCCCGGCCGGGTCGGCCCGACGACGTAATAGAACGACTCCACCTCGTCGTCGACATGGTGCAGTTGCGACGTGGCGATTGTCTTGAACGGCCGATCGCCGTACAGCATGAGAAACGGGTCAGGCTCGATGCGGTTGCTCGCGTCGCTCGGTTCGACGAGCCAGTAGGTTGGCGCGTCGTCGGTGTGCGCGTTCAGCCAGGCCGCGTCGTACCGCATGGGGTTCTGCAGCCAATCGCCTTGAGAGATCGGCAGCAACAGCGTCGTCATCAGCCCGAGCACCCAGACCGACCAACTGGCGACCACCAGGCCGGGGTGCTGCCGGTTCATCCAGTGAATGCTCAGCCCCAACACAAGCATCAGCACGCCGATCAGGCCGACGATAAACCAATCGGGCATCGAGCCGAACACCGGGCGTGACAGGGTCGTGTTTTCCAGCAGCCAAGGCTGCGCGTAGATCGCTGCCGGTACGAGGCCGGAGACGAACAGCAGCACAGCCAAGTGCGGCCAACGCAGCCAACGCCAGAAGCGCGCATACCGACCCTCCGCCGCGAGGTCGGAGTACTGGCGGAACAATTGTCCGATCAATACGGCGGTCACAGGCAGCACGGGCAGGGCGGCGCCAACGCCGCTCTCGACGGGCAGGAGCAGGAATAGCAGACCCATATAAATGAACCACGCCCAGCCGAGGAACATGCGTGTCCGTACGCCGACCGACGACGTACTGAACGGTTGAACGAATGCGCCGATCAGCCAGAGCGTCCACGGCAGCAGCGCGAGCAGCAGAAGACCGAAACGCGAAACGATCTGCTCGCCCAGTCCCGGCAGGCTCAGCGCAAAAGGTTGGTCGAACGGGGCCAACCAGTGCCCCCACGCTTCCGGGTCGTGATCGTGCGCGAAAAGCGCCCAAGGCAGGATCAGCAGCAGGGCGATCAACGACGCGGCGAGCAACCCGAGCATGTGGCTCGTTCGGCCGGGACACATGACCAGCAGCAGGACGATGGGCACGATCGTCGTGAGCAGGCCGATGAGACCGACCGTGAGCAACGCCGCGCCGATCGCCAGCCCGCACAACAGCCATCCGATGAACTGGCGTTCGACCGACGGGGCGGGCCGAAGCGGACGGATCGCCCAAACCGCCGCCGCGATCGCGAGCATCGCCCAGGCGCTGTGTACGATCGGCGTCGAAGCGATCCGCCCGTGCCACAACACGATCGGCAGCGACGCGCAGATCAGTGCCGAGAATGCGCCGGTCTTGATCCCCCCAATTGCGTAGCCCGTCCAGAACACGGCCGCGATGACCAGCAGGGCGCAGACGACCGAGACAGACCGCGTCCGCAGGACGAGCGTGTCGATCGAATCGGCTTCGCCCCCCAGTCGCGCGACGGCCAGCCCCGCGAAGTGCGTCCAGGTCGTGCCGGGCAGGATGTCGAACCGTTCCTGACCGTTCAGGAACGGCGCGTACCGGTCGGTCTGGAACCGGTCGGGCTTGTCGGGGTCGTGCAGACGCTGCCAGGCATGGACGGATGTCGCGATCGTGCGAGCCTCGTCCGCGTCGACCACATCGCCCACGTTCAATTGCACGATCAACGCGGGCAGAGCCAGCAGCAGGCAGCCCAGCAGAACAGCCCACGTTCCGACCGACCCTCGGCGTCGGGGTGGTGAAAAGCGCGATCGACGACCGGGACGCTCCAAGTCGCCGGCCAAGTGTTCAATGCCCGACCCCGCCGTGCGCAGGTCGTAACGGGCCGGCTTCGCTTGATCTGAAATCGGGGACTCCGGCCGCGACGGTGGCGGCGAGTCGTTCACCTCGGGTTGATCCTTTTCATCAGCCATCATTGACCTGCCGCAGCCGGCGTCTGCACGACACAACATGCAACGCCGATTCGCCCGTAAGTGTATCGGTCAATGAATCGGGCGGGTGCTCAAGGCCGCGTGGCGCAGCGTCGATCTGCTGATAGGTCGGCCGCGTCGTCGAACGGTCGCCGATTGGCCGTATAATCCCGCGTGCGGTCGAGACTCGGCCGCGCCCTCGCCCGCCTTTGCTCCGATCTGAGGATGATTCATGCCCCTTTCCCGCCGAATGGTCGCTTTCGCGCTCGCCGCCGTCATGCCGATGCTGGCCGCCGTCCCCGCACTCGCTCAGCCGGGCAAGCGCGGCAAGGACCCCTGGATGACGTATTGGCCGCAGGTGCAGGCGTTGGCCAAGAAACAGGACAAGGTGATCTTGATCTACTTCAAGATCACCGGCGAAGACTGGTGTGAGAAGCTCGACAAGGACGTCATGGACACGGCCATGTTCCTCAGTTGGGCTGAAGAAAACGTCATGATGATGAAGGTCGATTTCGACCCGAACCAACGCACCAGCCCAACGATCAAACGCTATCAACGCGAGCTGAAAGAGAAGTACGCAATCAAACTCGCGCCGACAGTCCTGTTCCTGAACCCCGAAGGTCAGGAATTGGCCCGCGCCAGCTACGACGACGCCAAACTCCGCAAGGAGGAGCCGAAAGGTGCTCCCCGCACCTGGCTGAAATTCTGCAAGCGCATCGCCGAGGAACGACCTGATCCCACCCAACTCAAGACCATCGACAGCCTGACCAAGGCGCAGGCGTACGCCAAGGAACACCAGGTCGCTTTGTTGATCGTCCTGACCAAGAACCCGACGCCGGATCAAAAGAAGAAGGTCAGTTTCCTGTTGGGCAACGCCCAGTTCAAGCAGTTCGCTGAGGTCAGTCTTGCGGTGACCAAACAGAGTTGGCCTGACCCGGTCGACCCGTCGCCGGACGCGTACTTCCTGTCCAAGTTCATCAAGAAACACGCCCTGACCGAGGTGCCGCTCCAACTTGTCTTGTGGGACCCGGTCAAGGACACGATTGCGCACAAGATGTTCGCGTTCAGCGCAGCCAATCTCACGCCTGTCATGCGCCAGATGCGCGGCAAGCTGCCTCAGGTCCCGTACAAGGGCGAGTGGCTGACCGACTTCAAAAAGGCCCGCGCGATCAGCGTCGCCCAACGCCGTTTCACGCTCCTGAGCTTTACCGATGTCAACAATTCGGAGTTCTGCCAGAAGCTCAAGAAGGAGATCTACGACACCGAGCTATTTCAGGAGTATGCCAAGCGCTACCTCGTTGTCGTCGATCTCGACCTGCCCAAGGACGGCAAGGGCAAAGACCCGAAACTGCTCAAAGCCCACAACCAGATCGCTGACATGTACAGCATCCGCGGATTCCCGACGCTCGTCATCCTCAACGACAAGGGCGAGAAGGTCGCAACGGCCGGCCTGATGAAGGGCGGCCCCGAGGCGTTGCTCGAATCGCTCGACCAGATCCGTAAGAATGACCTGGCCCGCCGCGACCCAGCCAGCGAATGGTAAGTCCCGGGCGTTGGTCGCTGGTTCGACCCGTCACTACAATCGGGCAGCGCGACCCCGCACCCGCGAGACCTCACCATGAGTTGGATCGAAAACCGATTCGAAGAGGGCCTGATCGTCACCAGTGTCGACTGGGCGATCAACTGGGCCCGCAAGTCCAGTATTTGGCCGATGACGTTCGGCTTGGCGTGCTGCGCGATCGAGATGATGGCATTCGCCGCTTCACGGTTCGACGTCGACCGCTTCGGGGCCGGCGCGTTCCGCGCCACGCCGCGGCAGGCAGACCTGATGATCGTTGCTGGGACCGTCACCTACAAGATGGCATCGCGTGTACGTCGGCTCTATAACCAGATGCCTGACCCCAAGTACGTCATCGCGATGGGGGCCTGCACGGTGGGCGGTGGCCCGTACTTCAAGTACGGCTACCACGTCGTCAAGGGCGTCGACCTGGTTGTGCCGGTCGACATCTATGTGCCCGGCTGCCCGCCTCGGCCCGAGGCGTTGCAGGAAGGCCTGATGCGGCTTCAGGACAAGATCGACCGTCAGACGATCGGCATGCCCAAAGGCTCGAAGCGGGCCGCCCGCAAGCACGACGTGCCGGTACCGACGCCCGCGGCGGTTTGAGTGCAAGCAAAGCCTGCCGACGGCTGTCGGCAGGCATTATTGATTGAGAATCAACGTATGACCCCGAGCCAGATCGCAGAAAAGTTGACCAGCCACTTCGGCGCGTTCATCACTGAGGCGTTGCCGGACGACAAGCACCCGCGCATCCACACGTCGGCCGACCACTGGCGTTCGGTCGCAGAGTATCTCTACAACGACAAAGACCTGGCGTTCGATTTCCTGTCCTGCCTCAGCGGCGTGGACTACGTCGCCGACAACGAGTTGTGCGCCGTCTACGACCTCTACTCATCGAAGCACGACCACTGGTTCGCGGTCAAAGTTTTCTGCGACCGCGACAACCCGCACATCGCCTCGGTCATGGACCTTTGGCCCGCGGCCGACTGGCACGAGCGCGAGGCGTACGACATGACCGGCATCGTGTTCGACGGCCACACCGATCTACGCCGCATCCTGCTGCCCGAAGACTGGGAAGGTTTCCCGCTACGCAAGGACTACCAGTTCCCGCGTCAGTACCACGGCATCCCCGGCACGTACGAACTCGACTGGCAGCAGAAGCCGGACTACCCCGGCTAACCTTCCGTCGCTTGCGGCTTAGATGTTGTTTCACAACGTCTGCGAGACGGGCGGTGTCGGCCCGAATCTGCGTACCTAATCAACCGAGAACCGATACACCGTCGTCTGTCGGTACGTCAACCCCGGCCGAAGCGTGATCGAGGGAAACGCCGTCTGGTTCGGCGAGTCGGGGAAGTGTTGAGTCTCCAGGCACAGCGCGCCGCGGTGAACGTATGTCTTGCCGCTCTTGCCCTTGACGCCCTTCAGAAAGTTGCCCGAGTAGAACTGAATGCCGGGCTCGGTCGTCCAGACCTCCATTACTCGGCCGGACTTCGGGTCGCGCAGGATCGCCGCCTGCGTGACCTCGCCGCCCTGCGCGTCGAGCACGAAGTTGTGGTCGTAACCCTTCGTTGGTTTATTTGATGGCTCGTCGATCCGGTCCCCAATGCGCGTCGCGGATGTGAAGTCAACAGGTGTTCCCGCGACCGGCTTGATCTCGCCCGTCGGGATCAGCACGTCGTTCACCGGTGTGAACCGGCTTGCGCGCAGGGTTAATTCGTGATCCAGGATCGTCCCGCTGCCCGCGCCGGCCAAGTTCCAGTACGCGTGGTTGGTCAGGTTGACGGGGCAGGGCTTGTCAACCGTTGCCGCGTATTCAATCCGCAGGTCGTTGTTGTTGGTCAGCGTGTAGATCACTTCGGTGTGCATGTTGCCTGGGAAACCTTCCTCGCCGTCCGGGCTGCTGTAGGAAAACGTGATTGCCGGGCCGTCAGCCGTTTGCGTCGTCGTCGCGTGCCAGACGACCTCGTCGAACGGCCGCTCCTCGCCGCCGTGCAAACAGTTTGGGCCGTTGTTGGCTGCCAGTTTGTAGACCTTGCCGTCGAGTGTGAACTGCGCGTTTGCGATCCGGTTGCACACTCTTCCAACCGTACAGCCGTAGTGCTGATTGTCTGTCGAGAGGTACTGCTCAAGTGTGTCGAAGCCGAGGGTGACGTTCGCCAGTTGGCCATCTCGATCCGGCACGTGTAACTCGGCGAGCGCCGCGCCGTACGTGATGAACTTGGCCCGTACCCCGTTCGCGTTGGTCAGTGTGTAGCTTTCGACGGCTGTGCCGTCGGGCATCGTGCCGAACGATGCCCGCTCGATGTGCGTCGATGAACAACCGACCAGCAGGGCGAGTGAAAGCAGCGGGGCGAGGCGAATGGTGTGTGTCATGGGTCGTCTCCTGGGACTCGGCCAAAGTGTAACAACCGCTGCGCAAGCAAAACCCCCGTCGTTTGACGGGGGTTTAGGCGGGTCAGTGGAGATGAGGGGACTTGAACCCCTGACCTCCTGCATGCCATGCAGGCGCTCTCCCAACTGAGCTACATCCCCGCGTGTTGTGCCGCAATCCTAAGCCCACACCCTCGGAAGTTCAAGCAATTCTCTACCAATCAACCTTCTCGATTCACCCCAATGGGCGGCGTCAACTCATCGGCCTTGCCGCCGGATTGAAAGCGTTCGCCGTCGTCACACCCATCCACCAATCCACACAAAGTTGCCCCTCTACTCGACACCGGGCCGTTCGGATCGTCTGATTGTGATATACTGGCTTGCTTAGCCATGCCCAGACCACGCCCAATCGCGACCCTCCCGGAACACCGCCATGTCCCTGGCTGAGAAGCTGCACGCACTCTACCTGCTGGACCAGCAGGTTCGCGGCCTGAGCAAACGACAGGACGCCGCGTCACGCCGCCTGGCGGCCCAGCAACGGAAGCTGGATCAGTTTCAACAACAACTGAACGAGTTAGAGGAGCAGACCCGCCTGGCGCAGGCGCACGCCGCCAGCCTCGAAAGCGAGTCGCAGGCGGTCGAAGCGCGCATCAACAAGCTGCGCGAGCAAATGAACACGGTGACGACCAACAAGGAATACCAGGCCATGCTGGTCGAGGTCAACACCTTTAAGGCCGATCAGGGCAAACTCGAGGACGAAGCGATCAACGAGTTGAACCGGGCCGAGGCTTTGTCAGCCGAGCGCGACGCGGCCGCCGCGCAGGTCGAAGAACAGAAAAAGATCCTGGCCGGCGCCGAGCAGGAAGTCGCCGACGCCAAGTCCGAGGTCGGCGAACGGCTCGCACAGGTGCAGGGCGAACGCGACACCGCGGCCGGCGAGTTGCCCAATGACGCGCTGCAAGCCTTTGAGCGACAGGCCTTGGCCCATGACGGCGAGGCGATGGCGATCGTTCACGAACAGAGCCGACGCCACATGGAATACACCTGCGGCGGCTGCTACATGACCATCCCCGTCGAACGTCTCAACGCCCTGATGGTCGGCCGCGACATCATCACCGACTGCCCGACCTGCGGCCGAATCCTCTACCTCGACGCCGAATTCAAAGCGTCGATGGCCAAGTAATCGCGCACGCCGCCCTCGGCAGCCGCTTGCGGCTTAGCGCGTCTTACTCAATTACAAAGTGACCCTTCACGCCATCACGATATGGTCGCGCGATCCTGTCACGCCGCGCGTCGCGTTGCGCGTATCCACGATCAACGGAGCGTGATCGGCAATCATCTGCCAGTCGTATGCCTGGTGATGCGTGGCAATCAACACACAGTCGTACGTCGCGAGATTCTCGGGTGTCAACTCGACACTGGTCATCTGCAGGTCATAGTTTCGCATTTTGTGCGTGGCCGGCACGTGCGGGTCGTTGTATTCGACCTTTGCCCCCAACTCGAGCAGTTTCTCGATCAGTTCGAGACTCGGGCTTTCGCGCACGTCGTCTACGTTGGGCTTGTAGGCCAAACCCAGCACCAGAACGGACGACCCGTTCACCGGCTTACTCGCCCGATTCAGCGCCCACGTCACGCGTTCGACGACGTACTCCGGCATCGCGTGATTGACCTGGCCGGCCAACTCGATGAACCGTGTGGGCAGGCCGACCTCGCGGGCCTTCCAGGTCAGATAGAACGGGTCGATGGGGATGCAGTGCCCGCCCAGCCCCGGGCCGGGGTAGAACGGCTGATACCCGAACGGCTTGGTCGCCGCGGCGTCGACGACTTCCCACACGTCGATGTCCATCGCCGCCAACACGCGTTTCAACTCGTTGACCAGCGCGATATTCACCGCGCGGTAGATGTTTTCCAAGAGCTTGGCCGACTCCGCCACCTCGGTGTTCGACACCGGGATGACCTCATCTAGCGCGGCGCGGTACAACGCCACCGCGACCTCGCTGGAAGCGGGGTCGATCCCACCGACCAATTTCGGAATCGTCCGCGTTGAGTGGTCAGCCCGACCGGGGTCTTCACGCTCGGGCGAATAGGCGACAAAGAAGTCTTCGCCACACTTGAGCCCGGTCGCCTCAAGTCGGGGCAGGATGACCTCGCGCGTCGTGCGCGGGTAGGTCGTCGATTCCAGCACGACGAGTTGGCCCGGGCGCAGCGTCTTGGCGATCGCGTCGGCCGTCTGCTCGACGTAGCTCAGGTCCGGTTCGAGGTGTTGGCCCAGCGGCGTCGGCACACAGGCGATCAGCACGTCGGCCTCGCCCAGCCGTGAAAAGTCGTCCGTGACATCGAAGCGCGGCGCGGTTTGCAACGCTCCCGCCGCGTGTCCGCCGTCGCCTGATGGTTGGCTACTGACGGCCGACGCCTCGGCCTCGACCATGTCGGCGACCAGCCTGTCGCCTAGATGTTTCAGGTAACTCTGACCCCGTTTGAGCATTTGGATCTTGGCAGGATCGACGTCGAATCCCAGGACGGCGAAGCCCGCGTCCCAGAAGACGCGCAGCAGCGGCAAACCGACGTAGCCAAGGCCGATAACGCCGACCTTGGCCGACCGTTCCGAGATCTGTTGTTGGAGTGTCATGGCGGGCAGTTTAGTCTCCCCGGCAGCGCTGGGCTGAACTCGGCCCTCATTGCGATCGGTCATTTTGGCGGCTATACTGAGGGTACCTACCGACGTGATCGAGCAAGTGTGTACGGACCATGCCACCAGGGGGTGGACGACGGGAAAGCACGCGGGGCGACGCCCGGCTGTTTTCCGCTGTTTCGCGCCGCTCGCTTCACTCGCCAGCCAAGGAGAGCCGCCATGCCCAGCTTGAGCCGCCCCCAACACCGCTCGACCGGGTTCACGATCATCGAAATGCTCGTGATTATCTCGATCATTGTCCTGCTGCTGGCCATCCTGTTGCCCGCCCTGGCTGGGGCGAGGCGAAATGCTCAGAAGAATCGGTGTCTGAGCAACATGGAAAACGTCGGTACAGCCATGAGTTCGTATCTGTCCAACAACAACAACGTCTTCCCAGCCGGCTCGGGTGCCGGTGATCAGGCCAGCCACGACCTGTTCGGCAACAACTACGGCGTGGGCCTTGCGGCCGATGACCGCCCCTTGAATGCCTATCTGAAGGACGCATACGAGGTTGCCCAGTGCCCCCTGGACGCGGGCACGGAACTGGGCGGAGCCATGATGGCTGACCGGGCTTGGGAGGTCTACGGCAGTTCTTATTGGTTCCCAGCCACGAATGCGTCTGGGATCTGGGCCATCCCGAATGCCCGCCTGTCACAGGTCCGCTTTCCTGGCCAAAAGATCATCAGCGCCGACCTCGTCATCAACATCAATCTCGATTCATTGGAGCGTCGCAACCAGTGGCACAACGGCAAAGACCCGCTGCAGGTCAGTGCCGCCTTCGCCGATGGTCACGCCGAATTCAAATTCCGCAAGACCGGCGCGGACGCGACCGCGAACCCCGCCAACATCGAAGACCTGACCAACAACACCAATGGTTATTACTGATTCAGTTGGGCACGGTCGAATGGATCGGTTGAGCCGACCCACTTTGGCTGGGTGCTGAGGTGGATGCGACCCCTTTGCGTGTTAGTTCGAATCGGGTTCTAAGAGTAGTTAACGGTGGGGGCGATAACGAGGCGTCCCCTCAATCGAACACGTCAAGCGTTAGCGCTGCCGGCATCTCTTCAGCGGGCCACCTGATCGCTGATGTAGACTCCTTCGATCGCGCCGAGTTCACATGCAAGTCCTGGTGAATTGATTCAGCAAATGCTCGATTTCAATTGGTCTATGCACGCCACAAACAAACCGAAATCCATTTGTCTTTTTCCATATTATCAATCTGTGCTCTTGAAATGACGATTTCATTCGCTACACTGCAAATGTCACAGGAAACCGTCAAAACGCCGCAATACCATGGCAATGTCACAAGGTTCCCCAGCTTCGACTTGGACTAACCTGCTGTTCTTGGCAACCAAGCAGGCCCTATTTGGGACACTTGGATTTTGGCTAGGCGAAAGTGGGGCCAGGTTGGCGAGGGTCCAAGTGGGGCAGGCAGTCGGGGTTGAAAGCAAGTTGTAGATTGGCACCGAAAACCCTGTTTTGTTGAGGCGATGTCGATGGCTGAGCAGTCCAATCCCGTGCTTGATGGTGGGGCGGTCGATCACGCTGAACTGAAGGGCCAGAAGCTCGGCCGGATTTTGGTCAAGCTTGGCAAGTGCCCGCGTGAGCAGGTTCACGAGGCCTTGCAGTTGCAGGCTCAGCGCAAACTGCCCATCGGCCAATTGCTGATTGAGTTGGGCTATGTTCAGGAAGAGGACGTCAATGCCGCGCTGGCCGCCCAGCAGGGGATGGAATCGCTCAACCTGGACGAGATGGAGATCCCCGAGGATGTGGTGCATCTGCTGCCAGCCGAGACGGCGTTGGCTTACAAGGTCGTGCCCTTGCAGCACGACGCGGGCACGAACACGCTGACCATCGCCCTGAAGGACGCGGATAACTTCCGCGCCATCGACGACCTTCAGATGCTCATGGGTTTCCAGGTCAAGCCGGTCATCGCCGACCCCGTGCAGGTCGACCGCCTGCTCGACAAGCTGTATGGCGAGGGCGAACAGGAATCGCTCGAAGAGCTCATCGGCGACCTGGCTGAGGACGTCGACCTGGAGCAACTCCGCGACCGCGGCGAGTCGATCGACCTCGACGAGCTGATGTCAGCCGTGGAAGACAACAAGGTCAAGCGTCTGCTCAACCTTGTGCTGATGCAGGCGATCAAGGACAAGGCTTCGGATATCCACTTCGAGCCGTTCGAGGACGAGTTCAAGATGCGTTACCGCATCGACGGCGTCCTCTACGAGATGATCCCGCCGCCGGCCCACCTGGCGATGCCGATCGTCTCCCGTATCAAGGTCATGGCGAACCTCGACATCGCTGAACGCCGCCTGCCGCAGGACGGCCGAATCGCTCTGACGGTCAGCAACAACCCGGTCGACCTGCGCGTGAGCGTGTTGCCGACGATGTTCGGCGAGTCGGTCGTCATGCGTGTGCTGGACCGCTCGAACGTCAACCTCGACCTTGAAAAGCTCGGCCTGCGTGACGACGACCTCGAGTCGATCATGCAGCTCATCAAGAAGCCGAACGGCATCGTCATCGTCACCGGCCCGACCGGTTCGGGCAAGACGACGACGCTTTACTCGGCTTTGAACACGCTCAACGAAATCTCTGAGAAGATCCTCACGGCCGAGGACCCGGTCGAGTACGACATCGACGGTCTCTGCCAGGTGCAGGTCAATTCGGACGTCGGGTTGACGTTCGCCGCGGCGTTGCGTTCGTTCCTGCGACAGGACCCGGACATCGTGCTGGTCGGTGAGACGCGTGACATCGAGACCGCGCAGATCGCCGTGCAGGCGTCGCTGACGGGCCACCTGGTGTTCACGACGCTGCACACGAACGACTCTCCCAGCTCGATCGCCCGTCTGGTCGATCTCGGCTTGGAAAACTTCCTGATCACGGCGACGCTTGAGGGCATCATCGGTCAACGTCTGGTCCGCAAGATCTGCCCACGCTGCAAGGAAGCGTTCGAGCCGACGGAAGAGCAACTCATGGAGTTGCAACTGACGCCTGAAGACATGCAGGGCCGTGTCATTTACCGCGGGCGCGGCTGCGATTTCTGCAACAACTCCGGCTACAAGGGTCGGATGGCCATCTTCGAGATCATGGTCATGGACGACGAACTGCGCGAGCTGGTCATGCAGAACGCCTCGACGCAGGTGTTGCGCTCAGAAGCGCTCAAGCGCGGCATGCGGACGCTGCGTCAGGCCGGTTTGCTCGCGATCTACGACGGCAGCACGACGATCGACGAGGTCGTTCGTGAAACGATGGTTGATGATTAAGGCCGCGACCGGGGACGAGCGACGAGCCACGAGGGGTTCGTCGTTTGGCGTCCTGGATGAACCGAAACTCGCCCCCTTGTGGCTCGTCGCTCTTGGCTATTCGCTTGTTTCAATAAATCGCACACTGCTCACCTGGAGAGCTTCTCATGCCAACCTTTCAGTTTGAAGCTTTGAACGAGGCCGGCAAACGGCAGAAGGGCACGATCAGCGCGTCGGACTCTGACGACGCGATCCAGCGGATCCGCGGTCAAGGTCTATTCCCGACGCAGGTGCGCGAGCGCAAGACGTCGGCCCGTGGCGGCAAGAAAGAAGCGCCCGCCGCGAAGTCGGCTGCGCCCGCGGCCGACGCCGGAACCAAGAAAAAGGCCAAGGCGCCCAAGAAGGGGGCCGGCGAGTCCAAGGGCATGTCGATCAACATGCCGACGATCGGCGGCGTGAGCAAGAAGATTCTGACGACGTTTACGCGTCAGTTCTCCACGCTTCAGGACGCGGGCCTGCCGATTCTGCGATCACTTCAGATCCTCGAGCAGCAGCAGAAGCCCGGCCTGCTCAAGCGCATCCTGATCCAGGTGACCGAAGACGTCGCCAGCGGTCAGACGCTTTCGGACTCGATGTCGAAGCACCCCAAGGCGTTCGACAAGCTTTACTGCAAGATGATCGCGGCCGGCGAGGTCGCCGGCGTGTTGGACATGATTCTCCAGCGACTTGCTGAGTTCATGGAGAAAGCGGAGAAGCTCAAGAGCAAGCTCAAGAGCGCGATGATCTACCCGACGGTGGTCATCAGCGTGGCTGGCATCATCGTGCTCGGCATCATGATCATGATCGTGCCGAAGTTCAGAAAGATCTTCGCCGACTTCGACACCGAGATGCCGATCGTCACCGAGAAACTGATCGCGATCAGCGCCTGGATGAAAGGCGACCTGACGCCGGACCAGATGATCCCGGGCATTGTCTATGTCATCTTCATCCCGGTATTCGTCTTTGTGGCCATCAAGCTGATGCGCAAGAACGACGCGCTGCGGGCGGTGATGGACACCGTCCTGTTGAAGGTGCCGGTGTTCGGCTCACTGGTTGAAAAGTCAACGATCGCGCGTTTCACGCGGACGCTCGGCACGCTGATCCGCGCCGGTGTGCCGATCCTCGACGCGCTGAACATCACCAAAGACACGACGTCCAACTATGTCTTCTCCAGTGCCTTGCAGAAGGTGCACGACTCGGTTCGGCAGGGCGAGAGTTTCGCCGAGCCGCTGCGGCAGGCCAAGGTCTGCGACGCGATGGTTGTGAACATGATCGACGTCGGCGAGGAGACGGGCGACCTGGACAAGATGCTGCTGAAAGTCGCGGACAACTACGACGAGGAAGTTGACAACGCCGTGGCCGGCATGACCTCGCTGATCGAGCCGTTCATGGTCATCATCCTCGGCGGCGTGGTCGGCGGCATCGTCGTCGCGTTGTTCCTGCCGCTGGTCAAGCTGATCCAGTCGGTGTCGTAGCGCAACCGTTTAGCGGCGCGGCCGCGGGCCCGCCTTCTGCCGGGGCGACAGTATTTGACAAGACATGCAACCCACCCGCATTGACAACAGGACGACCAGTGATGATTGATCGACGACCACCACAAGCAGCCGACCGGCAAGATCAGGCCAACGGGGCGCGACGGGGACGAAAGCACCGCCGACTCGCGACCGTCCGGGCGCTTCGCCGCGCATCGGCCGGCTTCAGCCTGATTGAGCTGTTGGTGGTGATCTCGCTGATCATCATCCTGGTCGCCCTGTTGATCAATGCGGTGATTGAAAACCGCGGGCCCATCGTTGAAACGAAGAACACGATGCAGGCCCTGCTCCAGGCTGAGACGGAGTATCGCGCCAAGACCAAGAAATTCGTCGATCACCAGGACACCACAATCCTCCCCGAGCCCGGTTCGGGCATGGAGAAGTTCATCAATACGGTCGGTGGCGACCCGGACATTCAAAAGATGTTGTCCGCCCTGTCCGACGCGTTGACCGACCTGGACGGCAACAACTACGGCGGTGTTGCGGACGGCTGGGAGAACCCGATTGTCTACCGCATGTACTCGCTGGTCCCGCCCACGGGTGGGATCCCGACCGGCGATGTCGAGTGGGACGACCTGGCGAACTACGGCATCCCGCAACACGGTTCTCTGCAGCGTCCCGCGCCCTTCTTCGCCTCGGCCGGCAAGGACGGCAAGTGGGGCGATTTGAACGCGGCGCAGGACACGGACGAGTACAAGTGGACTCGTGACAACCTTTACAGCTTCGAGCTCGAGTGACCCTCATGACAACGCACGAACGACAACACCCACTGGCGGGCCGCGCGTGTAGGCCGGTCGACCGACGTGTCGGCCGGAGCGCGTTCACCGTGATCGAGTTGCTCGTGGTGATGAGCATCATGGTCATTCTGTTGGCAGCGCTGGTGCCGGCGGTGTTCAGCATCGACGAAGACGGCCGACTCGTTTCGGGCGTCAACACGATCGAGGCGGGCACCAAGGCCGCGCGGGCGCTCGCCGCCAAGAAGCGGGCGTCACTGGTTGACATCCCCGCCGCGACGGACAGCGGGGTGGCGTTGATCGTCACGCCGTCGAACGAGCTGCGTCTGGCGATCAACAACCAGCGCGCGACGTTCAACGGTCGGCCGATCGAAAACGACGGCTACAACGGGTACCGCGACGCGCCGGCCCGCGACTACATCCAGATGCCGCGCGGCATCGGCGTGGCGGGCATCGTCGCGCCGAACGATCAGCCCGGCGCGATCATCCCGCCGCCGTTTGCGATCCGCTACGACGGCCAGGGCGCGCTCATCGCCGGGATCGACCCGAATTGGCAGAGTGGCAATGCGATCGACGTCTCCACACTTGTGATTTACGACGACGACCCGCAGGGTAACAACGGCCAGGGCGATTACGACTACAGCGATGTCCGCCCGATGGGCTACAACCCGAACGACTTCGACCCCGAGAAGGGCGCGTTGAAGACCAATACGGCCGTCTACGACACGGCCGAAGGCCGGTGGCGGTTGCCGTTTGAGGTGCTCGAACCGGTCGTCGGCGTGGTGATCTACGCCAAGGGTGACTTCGAAGACGCCGGCGGCGTTTGGCCCAGCACCGCGCCGACGGGCTACAGCTCGATCGCCGAGTGGCTGCTCGAAGTCGACGAAAAGACAGGCCTGACCAAGAACGCCAAGGTCCTGATGTTCAGCCGACACAGCGGAACGGCCACGAAGTAATTAGTGATTGCGACTTGACAACGAAGGCGCGGCCGAGCCGCGCCGGCAGGGGACAAAGCACCACAGGAGACCCGACCATGACACGGACTCTCAGTTGGATCGTTCAACCACGGCGCAGCGCCGGTTACTCCATGGTGGAGTTGCTCATCGCGATGGGCATCTTCGCGATCGGCTTCGTCGCCCTGGCGGCGATGTTCCCGGCCGCGGCGCACATGCAGAAGAAGACGGCCGACACCATCGTCGCCCGCGCCGCCGCGGAGTACACGCGGGCGATCGGCCCAGAGCGCGCCAAGGGCGTGGGTGTGCCGGGTTCCGCTATTGACGACGGCATGGGTGGGACGACCCGTGTGGTCACGCCTCTGAAGGGCGTGATTTCCTTCGCGGCTCAATGGCCCCTGGCCGACCGCAGCTACCCGACGTCGATCGCCGGTGTGCGCGGCCGCGACTTCTTCGTCGTGCCGGTGTTCCGGTTCGTCAGCGAAGAGCAGGGCAATCTGGTCGTGTCGTTCATCACCAAGCCGGACCCCGGCGCCCGTTATCCAGCCCCTGAAAACTACGACGGTGTTGCCAACGCGGGCGACCCGACGGAAGTACCCAAGGTCGTGTCGATCAATGTGTCGGCCGCTTCGGGCAACCGGTTCGACTTCAACAACAACCGCCGAAACGCCAGCGAAGGCGTGCCGGATCAGGTCCGCCAGGGCGACCTCATTGCCGACTCGAACGGCGCCATCTACACGGTGACTCGCGCCGAGGTGGACCACATCATTGTCAACTCGTTGATTCAGCCGGACCGCTACTCGGGCAACATGCCCACGGCCATCTGGTTTGTCCTTTCTCCGGACGAAAACCGGTCCAGCCCGGTGCAGGACGTTGTTTCGTTCTTCGCCGCGGCGGGCGATCCCGCGCCGCCGTTCGCCGTGTTTGTGGATAACGAAAGCGCCGAGTTCGTGGCCGGAAGCGGCGTCACGATCAGCAACGCGGGGACGCCGGGCAAGTTTATGATCGTCGATCGTGGGCCGGACACGCCGGAAGGGTCCGATGGCGGGACGATTCACAACAAACAGAGCGGTAGCAAGGGCTGGGCTAAGTTCGTGGTCGATGTGGAAGAACCCGGTCAGTACGAGGTGTACGTCCGTTGGCTGGAAAAGTCGAACCGGCACTTCAACTGCACGATTTCGGTGTTCGACGGTGTGATCACGGACGACGTCCATGACGCCTCGATCCAATTGGGGCAACTCACCGGGCAGAACCTGCGGATCGCCCCGTCGGACGATCTGAACGCGGCCGGCGACCCGCCGACAGGCGGCATTCCGTTCCAGCGTTTGCCGTTTACGGCGACGATGTCCGGGACGACGATGACGATCCTGTTTGAGTGCACGTCGTTGAACTCGAGCGCCCGTTTTGTGGTGGACGCCGCGTTTATCCGCCGCTTGCAGTAGTCGTCTGCCGATCGTTTAGTGGCTTGAGCATTCCTTTTGAGGTGCGTCATGTATCGCCCTTTGATTGACAAGCACAACGCAGCCGCAACGCGACGACGCGGTTTCACGGTCGTTGAATTGCTGACCGCCGTGTTCGTGACGATGATCATGATGCTGTTGATCAGCCGGATCTTCAGCGACACGTCCGGCGCGGTCGGCGACGGCATCCATGTGGCCCGAGCGTTGGCCAACACGCGGTCGATCCACGACCAGGTCGTTGTCGACTTTCAGAACCTGCTCGGCCCAAGGCAGCCGGGCACTGATGCGCCGGCCGGCCCGATGATCATCGTGAACCGCAAGTACGACGGCGTCCCGTTCCTGCTGCCCGGTGGCGGTGAGGGGACGCGGTCGGTCCGCAGTGACCAATTGCTGTTCATCAAGCAGGCCGGCGGCTCGAACCCGATCAAGGCCACAACGCCGGGGCGTGACGACTCGTTCTTCAACCCGGCGACGGCCCAGTACGCCCGCGTGTTCTACGGGCACGGCCGCGTCCTGACGCCGACGTTCTCGCCGGGCAGCCCGCCCTCCGTTGCGACCAACACGCAGGTCATCGGCGCCACCAGCGGCGTGGGGATGCTGCCGGCCACGCACTGGGTGCTCACCCGGCAGAGCTTGTTGTTTACGGGACAGGAACGGCTGACGGAATTGGCCGGCACGGTCGATAATTTTGTTCAGAGCTTTGTGGTCGGCAGCGCGGTCGCCGGCACGGGTTCGACCCACAACACGATCGAGGGTTCGGTCTCCGATGTCAGCAATGTCTTGTTGGATCAGGTCACCGGCGTGCAGATGTCCGGTGCCTGGCTCGAAGACGACATGCCCAACGGCAACTATGAGACCAACGCGCTGGCCATGATTTACAATTCCGGCGCCGAGCCGATGGTCAGGCGGCAGTTGAACGAGGTCGCCAGCGCCGGCAGTCACTCCGTGCGATCGCTGACCGGGCCGAACGTCGCGCAGACGCACCCGTTCCTGTCTGGCAATTGCTCTGACTTCATCATCGAATTCGCAGGCGACTACGACCCGATCGACAGCGATCTCGACACGTTCGAAACGCCGGCCGACGGCGCGGGTGATCCGTCGCAGCCCGGCGAGCGGCGGCAGATCCGCTGGTACAGCACGATGGGCGTTCACCGCTACGCGGAAAACGTCAACGCCAGCGACGTGATCGTGAACAACAACAACACGTTCAACCACACCATCGACCCGTCGGCGTTGCTCAGCACGGCGGCGAATGCCGGGTACGTGATCTTCCGCCATGACGTGCCCAGCAGTTGGCCGTGGTATGTGCGCATCCGTTACCGATTGCACGACGACAACGGCCGCGTCATGGGGCGTGGCAACGAGTCGGGCAAGTGGTTCGAACACGTGGTCGCGCTGCCGCGTCCGTGACGGCCCTTCGCGCGAAGGCGTCAGATACTCGCTCCGCAGCGGCCCGTGGCCGCGGGAGCCAGGCAATCGAGGGGTTCTGAAAGCACCCGTTCCCCGGCCGGCTCGTTCGGCTTGGGGCACCCACACAAGGAGCCATCCATGCGACTGGCCCAGCACCGTTACAGCCCCCGCCAATACCGCCCGGGACAGCGCCCGCAGCCGCGCGGCATCGTCATGATCCTGGTCGTCGTTGTTCTGGTCCTGCTCGCCATCATGGGCATGGCCTACATGCAGGTCGTGCGCGTGGACCGGTTGGCTAACGAGCAGTTCTCCGACAACGTCGGTGTCGTGCTCAGCGCGATGATCGCCGAGATCCAGCGTGAGCTGCGCGACGACGTGACCTTCAACAGCACGACCAATGTCAACGACCCCAACAACAACCACATGTTGTCCGAGGTCAAGTCAGACGAGCCGTTCGACATGCCGTTCAAGACCTACTCAGGCGGGCACGCCGAGGACGAAGGTCCGTTGGGTGACAACTTCATAGCCCAAACCCGGCCGGTGGCGGGAAACTGGCCGCACATCAGTTGGCTGGGCATCGACCGCGACGGGATCGTGAAGTACGAGGCACCGCTGCAGAACGTGGGCGTCGGCCAGCCGCAGGACGCGCCCTCAGGGCCCGCCGTATTCATGGGCCAACCGTTCGCGGTCGTACCCGTGATGGGCAGCCCGACCCACGCCGACGCCGACGGCGACGGCTACCTCGACAGCCGGTGGATGCTCCCGCCGCTGGACAACATCGGCGGCGTCAATTACGTCGCCGCGGTGCGCATCATCAGCCACGGCGGGATGGTGAATGCCGGGGTTTACACCGACACACGCACGGCGACCGACGCCCCGCGTTACTGGTACCCGATCGACCTGGATTGCCTGACCGCCGTGCCGGCGCTCGGCGTGGGCGGCACGGCCGGCGAGATGAGCACGCTGCTCGGCTATCGCTTCACGAGTTCACCCGTGCTGTTCGCGGCCGCGTTCCCGACGACGTACCAGGTGCGTGACAACTACTGGTTCCACGGGCCGTCGTCCGGTTTTGATCCGGCGTTGAACAACGTCGTCAACGCGTCGAACGAGTTGGAGCTTCGGCACAAGTTCGGATTGAACCGCGACATCACCGAAGAGATCGAAGACGCTGCGGAAGGCGGGCTGGTGACGTTGCTGCGTGACAACGCCGGCGAAGAGACCGACTACCCCAGCAGCAACATCGACAACGACCGGCGGCATCGGATGACCGTCATGAACGGCGTCAACCAGTTGGCGATCCGCACGTACGGGGCTGCGTCGCAGAACAAGATCCAGTTGAACAACCTGATCGGATCGGGTTCGGCGTTTTCGCGCACGATCTTCGCGCAGCAGGCGTTGCTCGGCCGAGACATGCCGTTCGAGTGGGACGGCAGCTCGTTTGTCGCCGGCGCATCCAACGGCGCGCCATTTCAAGCGGAGGTGTCGGCCCCGCTGGTCGCGGCCGCGCAGTACTTGGCCTGCCTGAACGACTACTTCGACGGCGACACCGAGACCTACCCCAACGGGCAGGTCGGTGACTTTGAGCCGCAGTTGGACAGCCGGATCACGCGCATCGACATGGACAACAACGCCAATGTCGTGGCGATCAACACCGGCACGGTCGTCCGTTACGGCATGGAAGGCCTGCCGTTCCTGACCGAGGCGTACATCCAGGCCGCGTACTGGGTGACCGCCGCGACCGAAAACGACGACAGCGACGACAACGACAACGTGTACACCATTACCTGGACGCGTTCCGACCAGGCACCGGGCGGCGAGAAAATCGGCTACGCGATCGAAATGGTCAACCCGTTCAACAGCCCGGTGCACCGGCTCCACCACGTCCGGCTCGTGGTGAACGGCACGAGCTGGGGCACGTTGCAGGAACTGACCGGCCAGTCGCGTTTGGACGCGGTCGGCGGGACGAAGTACGGCATTATCCTGCACCGTGATTCGGACGGCTCGGCCAACTCGAACAACGGCAGTGTGCAGCAGTCGATCGACACGTTCAACGGCGACCCGGATTCGTTTGTCTCCAACGCCCACGTCGCGGCGATCTCCAACGTGCTTTCGATCCCCGGCGCGGGGGACGACGTGGTCATTGAACTTCAAGTGCTCGTGGACGGCGGCACGACCGACCCGCTGACCGAGCCGGGCGGCTCGGGCGACGAGTGGATCACTTACAGCCGAATCCAGCGCAAGGTCGGCGACGGCACGACGGCTGCGGATTCCGATGACCGTCTCTGGCTGCCCGTGACGGTGACGAAGACGAACGTGGACTTGGGCGCGGGGGCCGACCAGAACGGCAAGGCCACCATGCTTTTGGCCAACGGCGGCAAGGACTACGAGCGATTCATTCAGCGGACCGCGCTTTGTGATTGGGGCGAGGGGTCCGGCGGCTCGATGGACCCGTCGCTGAACCCGATCGCGGTCAAGTGTAAAGACGGCGACAACGAGATGTCGGCTTGGGGCACGGACCCGGGCGACGACATGGACCCGACCGCCTGGTCAACCGAGTGGCCGATCCCGAACCTCGTGACGGCCAACGCGATCGCGCCCAACACTGCGGTCGGCCAAATCGGCAAGGCCGACAAGGACAACACGCCCAGCGGCCTGACTTCGCAGGTCGCGCCAAACTGGGTGGAGCCGTTC
>JANQSF010000065.1 GCA_028284155.1 Phycisphaeraceae bacterium | reverse complement strand
CCGCGCTTCGCGGTACAGGTTGGCCAGGCCCGACGCGGTGAAGAACCGGACCTTGTATCCGCGTCGGCACGCTTCACGTCCCAGCGCGATCGCCAGGTGCGTCTTGCCCGTGCCGGGAGCGCCGTTGAAGACGACGTTGCTGCGCAGGTCGACGAAGCCGCACCGAGCCAGGTCGATCAGACGCTTCTTGTTGAGTTTGGGCACGGCCGCGAAGTCGAAGTCGCCGATCTCCTTGGTCACCGGGAACTTCGCCTGCTTGAGCCGACGGGCGATGGCCCCGGCCCGGCGTTGCTGCACTTCCAGTTCGGCCAGTTGTTGCAGGTACAGTTCGTAACTGCCGTGGTGTTCACTGACCTGCCGGGCGGCAACGCCAGGAAGCTGCGTTGTTCTTCTTTGAACAATTGGCTGCGGACCTGATCCTGGTGCGGCGTCGGGCCGGGCAGATCAAGGTCCTTCTTGCAGCACGCCAGCAGGTGCGCGTTCAACTCATCCAGCGACGTCACTTCCGGCAACGGCGTCAGGTACGTCCGCTCACTGCGTTTGGCCAGGTTCTCCACGTCGCCCTTCTCATTGCCCCGCGCCACGTTGCAAAAGCGCGAATCAAAAACGTAGTGAGCACGCAACTTCTTGAACGTCTCGTTGAGTACTTGCGCATTGAAACTCTCAAGTGGGACCCTTTTGCGTGCGCACTTCCACCCAACACTGATTCCGTCATGGACCAGACGGGGTGCGCGGCCAACATGACGGTGGTGAAAAGAACGGCGCCATAAGTCTCGACGCGAGACTTCATGGTGGTCCCCTGTAAGTTTCTGTATAGTTGCGCGTCATGCGCTGTGGGAACTGGGGCGGTACAGCACATGCGCGTGCTCGCTATTTGGCCACAGTTTACTACAGACCCAGCCCCGACCGGCCAGAATTGTACCACGCGACGGAGTCGCTAAGCAGCACGCCCAGCAAGCCTTCGACCTCGGCTGAGTTCAGAACCCACACCCGGCCGGGACGACCTTCACCGGAGCGGGACTTGCACCCGCTGGAACACTCCGCCTTACCACGGCACACTTGGGCCAGTACATGTTTTCAAGATGTGCATATCGGAAAACCGTTCTCCGCCTGCTCACTTCGTCCTGAAAACCTCACTCTGAGCCACCAAGTGAATTAGATCCCGCATGCCGCCGCGCCGGCTGGCCAGCTTCTCGGCGATGGCTTCCACGGCCCCGCGATCGACCGGCTCCATCGGCCGTCCCGTCGCATAGGTCAATAGCTTGTCGGCCAAGTTGCGAGTCACCAGTTTTTCACGCTCAAGCAGCCACCGCTTCAGGGCGTCGATGTCGTCGAGTTTGCGTCCGCCGGCCAGCGTGGAGGATGGGTCAATCGTCTTCTTGGTGTCGGGGTATCGCACCCGCCACTTGCCGACCGGATCGAAGTTCTCCATCGCAAAGCCCATAGGGTCGATCTTGCGATGGCAGGCGTTGCAGGTTGCCACCTTGCGATGGGCTTGCAGTTGCTCGCGGACGGTCTTGGCCCCGCGCTGGTCGGGCGAGAGCGGTTCGACATCGGGTGGCGGTGGTGAGGGCGGCGTGCCCAGCACACATTCAAGGACCCAAACACCGCGCACGACCGGTGAGGTATCCACGCCATTGGCGGTCGCCGTCATCGCGGCGGGCATGGTGAGCATCCCGCCACCGTGTGGGGGTTTGGAGGCAACCTTCTGAAAGCCGTCACCCCACACATCATCGCGGCCGTAAATCCACTGGGCCATGCGTTCGTTGAGGAATGTGTAGTCGGAGTCGATGACATTGCGGATGGGGCCGTTGTGCTTAACCAGATCGCCGAAGAAGGCATCGACCTGAAGGCGCATCTGCGACTCCATCTGCCGGTGGTAGTAGAAGCCCTTGGCCGGAGGCATGGAGCCGAGCTTGTAGAGGTGGAGCCATCGTTCGGGAAAACGTCGGATGAACGCGAGCGATTTCGGATCGTCGAGCATGCGGTCGACCTGCCGGCGCAGCACGTCCGGATCGCTCAGCTTCCCGCCGGCCGCGAGCCTGAACAGTTCCTCGTCGGGCATGGAGGACCAGAGGAAGTAGCTCAGCCGCGACGCCAGTTCGTATTCATTGAGGGGGCCTTCACCTTCACGCAGGTAATAGAAGCCCGGCGAGGCGATGATCGCGGTGTAGCCGGCCCGCAGCGCCTCGGCGCGACTGCGACCCTGCTTCATCTGTGCCTCAACGAGCTTGACATACTTGGTCACCTGCTCCGGCTTGAGTGGCCGACGAAACGCACGCGTGGCGAACCGCAAGACCAGGTCATCCACGGGAATGTCATCACTCGTGCCGTACAACGCGACGTGACTCCGAGGCGGCCACGACTCGATGAGCGGCTCGACGGTCAGGCTGTGAAGCCGGATGTGCGGCCCTTGATAGCCTGCCTCGAACAGGGCTCGGGCCACCTGGGGCTCGTAAGCCGTCTTCGCTGCGTTCGGAGCGTCCTTCTTCGGAGGTGGGCGATAGGCCTTCGGTAGATACCGCTCCACGAGCTTCGATGGACGAAGACCACGTGTGTACGGTGCATTCTCCCAGCCAACCCATGGCAGCCAAGTCTGACCAAGCCAAATCTCGAAGGTATACGTCCGCTTCTTGCCGTCAGCCTTCAGCGCCCATTGAGCGACCAGACGCTGGTTGGGATTGCCATCGCCGATGCCGCCGGTGCGAGCGTCGGCGATGTGCATACCCAGGACCATGGGTTCATCCTGCCGGCTCGTGATCAGGTCGCCCCACGGATGTTTTTGGTTGTGGGCCGATGCTTCGATCGTGATGCGGTAGCGCCCCGGCACGCCGACGCCGGCGCGGACCAGATCGTCCGCCGACACGCGTCCCAGATCACCGGAAGCCGCGCCGGGCTCGCGATAACGCTGGTAGATGCCGTCATAGCTCGAATCAACTTCACGCGACCAATGGGCCAACGTGCCCTTGCGGCCACGCGTGTAGATTGGGCCTGCGTACCGGCGTGTTTCGAGCTTCGGCTTCTTCTCTGGAAACGTGGCGAGGTTCAGGCTGTACTCCGCGGCGGCGATCATCTGGGTCAGCAGGAAATCGGACATCACCAGTTGGCTGCCGATGTTGTCGAAGCCGTCATCCAGTTCATCCGCGGGGAACTCTCGCGTCGGGTCGTCGGTATTCCAAGTGGCCCGACCATTGCCGTTGCGATCCTCCAACTTGGCCACCATGTCGGCGCGGTAGTCGTTGTGATCCTCCAGGTAGAGCAAGTCCCGCAGCGTGCTACGGACCTCGAAGCGGTTCAGCCGCCGGATGACTGTCTTGCCGCCGCTGCTTTTCAACGAGGCGTAAGTATGTTTCAACCTGGCGCCGACCGTCCCGACAACCTTTGCGACCTCGTCCGCGCCGGGCTGACGCTTCTCTTCCGGCGGCATTTGCCCGAGGTTGAGTTGGTCGACGATGCCTTGCCATGCCTCCAGCGTCTCCGTCTGCGACAGGTCGGTCGAAAGCGTGTCGAAGCGTAGATCGTTCTTTTGCTTTGTCGGGCCGTGGCATTCGTAGCAATACTGCTTCAGGAACGGCCGGACCTGCTCTAACGGCGACGCGTGACCGACGACGGGGCTGCTTAGCAGCGCCAACAGGCAAATGATTGGTACAACTCGACCGGCCATAATTCAACTCCACTCCAGGCCGGCCAGTGTTCCCGAGCTCGTGCCGAAGCGGTCAACCTCTAGGCCGTAGTTCCGAAGGATCGAAAGCAGCAGGTTGGCGGCCGGAACGCGACGACCTTTCGCCTCAGGGTAGACCTTGTGTTCCCCGAGTTTGAAGCCGCCGCCGGCCAGGACCAGCGGTAAGTTCCAAGTCGAGTGCGTGCCGGTGGCCATGCCGCAGCCGAACAGGATTGTCGTTTGATCGAAGAGCGTGCCGCCGCTGATCGGATCAGGCTGAGCCTTGAGCAGGTCGATCAGGCGTGCCATCTGTGCGATCTGATAGCGCTCGATGACCTTGAGCGCGTTGACTTCCTTCTCACGGTGTCCGTGGTGAGAGAATCCGTGGTATCCGCCAGAGAGTCCGAAGTCGCCACTGACGAAGCCGGAGGAAAGCGTGATGGCTCGGGTCGAATCCGTCTGGATCGCCAGGGTGATCAACTCCATCATCATTGAGAGGTCGGCTTCGGTCTTACCAGATTGCGGCGGTTCCCTGATCGGAGCCTTCGGCTTGGGCTTGTCGAGCCAGGGTTGCTGTTGCTTGATCTTCTTTTCAAGCGAGCGCACCGCTTCGAGGTATTCCTCGAACTTCTGCTGGTCCTGCCGGCCGAGGCCCTTGTTGACCGACTTCGCTTCATCCATGACGACGTCGAGAATGCTATGATGTCGCTTCAACTTCTCCGACGCGGTGGCTTTGGTTGCCTTCTCATCGTCGATGAAAAGGGCTCGGTACATCTGGCGCAGGTCGATCGCCGGCACCTGCACGCCTGTGCGGGTGAAGCTGATGAGGTTTGCTTCATTGACCCGCAGCGTCAACGAGGGAAACCGGGTCTTGGCACCGACCGACTCCGCGATCTTCTGATCGACGCTGATATTGCCCTCGGGGTAGTGGGTCGCGTGGTGAGGGCGCACGCCGCTCAGAAGCACGGGCACACCTTGGTGTCCGCCCGTGTTACCGTGATCGAGGTTCGAGAAGACGGTGAAGTCCTTGCGATGTCTCTGCAAGGGCTTGAGTGTCTCGGTCATTTGATAGTCTTTCCCAGCCTGATCCGTGCTGGGAAAGAATGCCTTCTGATAAACGCCGTAGTTGTTCGACAGACAGACAAATCGCTTGATGGGCTTGGCAGCTTTGGCGGCCGCGTAACCGCGTGGCGCCATGGCCTCAAGCATCGGCAGCGCCAGGGCGACGCCCGCACCCTTGAGAACAGTTCGACGATCGAGTAGTTGACGCATGGTGATTGCTCGCTCGAATAGTTCTTAGCTGCACCACAGTTAACAATCTGCCACCTTCGTAAGGATCGGCCTCATTATACCTTGCCCCCTTGGGACACACCGCCCCCAATTGCAGATGTCGTGCGTGCCCGAACCTAACGGCTCTTGACCGGAGTGCCCCAGCCGCTCGGCTCCCAGGAGGTCGATGTTATTGAAGCGCGCGCAGCGCAGGGCAATGAGCCCGACCCGCGCGTCTTTCAGCGATTGAAGCACGGACTGGTACAGCCGGTCGTTGACGAACGCGCACACGGCGTCGGCGTCCGTCACGAGCGCCACCGTCTCTTTCGCCAATCTCGGCTCAAGGAATCGCAACTCATGACCGGCCTCGCGATTGGCGGCGAAGTGAAACTGTCGGTCGTTGCGGTTTAGTGCTGACAACAACTACCTTCATGTCTTTGTGATCTCCCGCCACATGGTCGTCCGAAGGCCACGTCGTCTTTTGTTGCCGGTTGCGGCTTCTTCATCATGACCCGCAGACCCGGGGCGCGGTCCCGTCATCCTCATCAACACTGACCACCAACCCCTATTCGACCCTCATCGGAAATAGCGCAGCTACTCACTGGGGCACGCGATATCCCGCACTCATGCATCCATGATCTCCTCACTGCGCCGGCGAATGGCGGTGGTTGGCGCCGCAGTGCGATGTCTGATCGCCTTTTCAAGACCGACGATGAAGTACACGGCCAATGCGACGCCAACAATTCTCACCCACGCGCCCATGGAGATCGGCGCCGTTTGGAGAGCGCGATTCATGAAGGGTATATAGGTGAATACCATCTGAAGCCCGACCATCGCGAGAGCGCCAATGTGAACCCACCGATTGCTGAACACGCCGATCGTGAACATTGACTTGGTCAGCGATCGGCAGTTGAACAAATAGAACAGCTCGATCATCACGAAGGTGTTGACCGCGACCGTTCTCGCCACGTTGACGTCCGCGCCTTGCCATCGCTCCCACTTGAAGAGGCCGAACGCTCCGCCAAGCAACAGCAGGGCGACCAGACCGATGCGCATCACCAGGTCTCTGGAAAGGAGCGGCGTCTTGGGGTCGCGCGGGGGCCGGGACATGATGTCCGCTTCTTTGGGTTCAAACGCGAGCATCATGCCCAGGAGCACCGCGGTGGTCATGTTGATCCAGAGAATGTGGACTGGCAAGAGGGGCAACATGGCCCCCGTCATGATGGCTGTGACAACAACCAGGCCTTCACCCGCGTTCGTGGGAAGCGTCCACACAATGAACTTTGTCAGATTGTCAAACACGCCGCGGCCCTCCTCCACGGCGGCGACGATCGTGGCGAAATTGTCGTCCGTGAGCACCATGTCGGCGGCTTCCTTGGCGACCTCAGTACCGGTCATCCCCATGGCGACGCCAATGTTCGCCTGTTTGAGCGCCGGGGCATCGTTCACGCCGTCGCCGGTCATGGCGACGACTTCGTTGCGAGCTTGCAGGGCTCTGACGAGCCGCAGCTTCTGTTCCGGCGAAACTCGGGCAAACACCTTCGTCTGCTGGGCCGCATCAATGATCGCGGCTTCATCCATCCGTTCGAGGTCCTTGCCTGTGAGGACGCGTAGATGTGTGCCCGCCTGATCCGAACCATTGTCAATCCTCATCTCCTTGGCAATCGATGCCGCTGTTAGAGCATGATCGCCGGTGATCATCTTGACTCTGATGCCGGAGTGACGGCACTCCCGGACGGCCTCGATGGCTTCGGGCCTCGGTGGGTCAATCATGCCCTGAAGGCCCAAGAACGTCAGCCCTGACGCCACATCGGTGTGATTCAATTCACTCACGCCCGCCGGCAACTCTTTCCGTGCGAATGCCAGTACACGCAGGCCCTTCCCTGCGAGTTCCTCCGCCACGTGCAATGCGTGTTCACGATCCAACTCACGCGCGTGACTCTGTGGATCAAGGCCATCAGTGCATCTTTCAAGTATGACTTCGACCGCCCCTTTTACGAACACGGTTCGGGAGCGCTCGCTTCCGCGGTCGTGCAACGTCGCCATGTATTGATGAGCGGACTCGAAGGGGATGGATTCGATCCGCGGCCAACGTTCGTCTTCCGCCTCCTGGACGATGCCCAGCTTGTGCGCGGACACAATCAAGGCACCCTCCGTTGGGTCTCCCTGGATCACCCATTGTCCGTCCTTCTCGAGAAGCAGCGAGTCATTACACAGCACGCCGCACCGAAGACATTCGGCCACGGCCGGCACAGGTGACCCATCGAGCGGCGCACCGTCTTTGAGAATATGACCCGCGGGCGCGTAGCCGACACCGGATGTTTCGTAACGTGTGAAGCCGTCGTAGATCTCTCGAACCGTCATCTGGTTTTCGGTGAGTGTGCCCGTCTTGTCTGTGCAGATGATTGTCGTGCTGCCGAGCGTTTCCACCGCGGGTAGTTTGCGGATGATGGCCCGCCGCTTCGCCATCCGCGCCACGCCGATTGCCAGAATGATCGTGACGGCGGCGGGCAAGCCTTCTGGAATAGCCGCGACCGCCAATGCGACCGCCGCCATGAACATGTCCAGCATGCTCTCGCCTTTGAACAGGCCGATTGCGAACACGCCTCCCGCCACGGCAAGGATGATGTATAGGAGCACATGGCTGAATGCGGCGATCTTGCGCGTCAGGGGCGTCTTGATATCCTCCGCCTGCGCGATCAACTGCGAGATTCGTCCGACCTCCGTCTTGTCTCCAGTCGCGACAACGACTCCCTTCCCTTGGCCATAGGTCACCAATGACGAGGCGTAGGCCATGTTTCGGCGGTCTGCAAGGACGGCGTCTTGCGCGAGCGTCTCCGACAGTTTCTGAACGGGAACCGACTCGCCCGTCAGGGCCGACTCGTCAATCTGAAGATCACGCTCATGGAAAAGCCGCAGGTCCGCGGGCACTTTGTCACCCGACTGAAGCATGACGACGTCGCCAGGCACGACCTCACGGGAAGAGATCCGTCGTGGCTCGCCGTCGCGGATCACCGTGCACTCGGCGGTCATGGTTCGCGCCAGGGCTTCAAGCGCCTTGAGTGCCCTAGATTCCTGGATGAACCCCACGAATGCATTCACCAGAACGACGCCGAAGATCACGCTTGAATCGACCCATTCCTGCAATCCCGCCGTGATGGCGCCCGCAACGATCAGGATGTATATCAGCGGCTGATGAAACTGAAGGGCAAGTCGGAGCCAGGGCCCTTTGCCCTTTCGAGCCGTCAGCGCATTAGGCCCAAAGTGCTGCAATCGGCCGTTTGCCTCGAAGCCACCAAGGCCGCTGTCCACATGCGTGTCGAGCAGTTCGACGACTTCGGAGCCGGGCAGGCGATGCCAGTGTTTGCTGAGAAGCGTCTGCATACTTGTCGGTAGCCCGTCTGGGTTGGTAACACGGTAGTTCGTAACGTGCACGGCTCAATAGACCTCGATCAACATGCGGGGACCGTGTCGAATTCCCGTCTTCATTTGTTCGCGAGTCCATTGTTCCGGGTCGCTGTTGAGCAGGGCGCCGGCAAGCGTTTGATAACCTGCGCCAACTCCGTGCCGAGCAAGCAGTTGGTGAATCCCGTACTGCATGCCGGACAGGCCACACAGATAGATCAAGGTGCGTGGGTTTCGCAGGAGTTGCGCGAATTCATCGATCCGCTCCTGCATCAAGTCGTGGACGTACCAGCCAGACGTCCGCCCCTCTCCGGGCTCTCGACTGATCGCCTTGTGGTAGTGGAAGTTGGGATGCTCCTCGGTCAGCCGAGTAAACAGATCGTCGTAGATCAGATCCGTTGTATAGGGCGAGCCCGCCACCAGATGGATTGTGTTGGCGCTTGATTGGCGCGGCCCCTCAAGAAGATCGTGGCAGAATCCACGGAACGGCACGATCCCCGTGCCGGTCGCGATAAACAGGTAATCATGAGCCTCGGTATCAACCGGGAGAACAAACCGAATGCCGTGCGGCCCAGTTACCAGGACGGTATCGCCCGGGCGGAGGTCGCACAGGTAGTTGCTGCAGACGCCAAGGAGCAGGGAATGGTCCGTTGGATCGTCATCGGAGTGTCGAGGGTGCCGCTCTGCGATCAGGCGTTTGACGGCAGTGGAGATCAGGTTTGGCTGTCCGTCTTCACCCGATGATCCGTTGGCGAGTGAGTAAAGGCGCACATGGTGGGGTTTGCCGCCGGCATCCGTGCCGGGCGGCACGACGCCGAACGATTGCCCCGAAGTACACTTGCCCTCGAGCGGCGTACCAGCAACGTCAATGACGATGTGACGGATGAAGCTGGCCGACTTCCCCTTGGTGCACAGGTCGGTGGACACCACACGAGCAACGACTGAACTTCGCGGCTGAACGAGGTCAGTAGACGTTTGGCGTAGCTCCGGCATGGAGTTGTTCATCGCAGTAGGCATGAGTGGAAATAGAAGAAGCGACTCAGCGAAGGACGACCCGAAAATCCTGAGGCTTCAGAATCAGAACGGAGCAGTCTGAACGGCGCACTAGGAACTCGGCCGTCGATCCCATCAGGACAGTCTTCCAGCCGCGGCGGCCGTGAGACCCGACAACAGCCAACGACGCACCTCGCGCTTCCAGGAACTCAAGGAGTCCTGCCTTATGGTCAGCGCATTCCACAATGTGCCGTCGAGCGTCAGGAAGAGAAGCGATCGCGGGGATGGACTCAATGGCACGCGATAGTCGAACGTGGGCTCGTTCCTCATACTCTCTCGAAGTGGCTCTCGTCTGCAGGGTCGAGTCACCAAGCAGCGATATGAGGCTCCTTGGCGGCCTGAAGAGGTGCACGACGTGCAGCTCGGCATGGTCTCGATTGGCGATGTCCACTCCCGCTTCAAGCACGCGATGCGTCAGATCGGATAGATCCGCACACGCCACGATTGTTGCAAATGTGGCAGGAGGTGGCACCCGCACCAGCATGACGGCACAGTTCGCCTTGCGAACGAGTCTTGCCGCCAATTCGCCGGTCCGGAGTGACAGTTCCGGACGGGCACCAGAACCGATGACCAATAAGTCCGCTGATACGTCGGTAATGTAGTTCAACAGGTCAATCAGCGGATCGCCGACCACGGCCTCGCACTGAATGCGATCACGTGGAACGAGGCAATCGGGGTCGGCCTGAGCCAAGGCGGCTTCCACTCTCTCCATCGCAGCGCTTCGGAGTTGCTCGCACAGGGTCTCCCGGCTGACGCCCCCATGTATCTCAAGCAACTCGGCCATGTCGCCGTCGTCGACAACGTGGACAAGGTGAACTACGGCTGTACTCGTGTTCGCCAGACGCAGTGCAGCCGCAGCAGCGCCAGCGGCGGAGGCCGTGAAATCAGTGCCTACAACAATCGTCTTGAATAATGAACTCACGGGCATACTCCTGGACTCAGACATTTCGTACAGCACTCACCGGCTCGTCACACGCGAGGCGCGACGATGGCGGCGATGCAATCAGATCAGACAGCCAGCGTAGCCACGGGTCGATCTGGCCAGTGCCCGCCGACAATTCGAGTACGTCAACCTCAGGATTCAATCGCTTAACATCCGCACAAAACGAGGTGACGTCAAAGGCCACGTGCGGGAGCAGGTCGGTCTTGTTCAGCAGCACGACGCTGGATTCATAAACAACGTAGGGATGTTTGACGGCCTTATCGTCGCCTTCACTCACGCTGAACATGCCAACCTTGACATCCTGGCCGAGATCGAACCCAACCGGGCAAATGAGGTTGCCCACGTTCTCGATGAACAGCGCATCGAGCGCCCCCAGATCAAGCTGCGCCATTCCCTGGCGCACTTGATTGGCATCCAGATGGCAGCCCTTGCCGGTATTGATCTGCACGACCTGGTCACACCATTGGTAAAGTCGATCCGCATCGCGCGTCGTCGTCAGGTCGCCGGCGAGAACGCCGATCGCATGATCACCCTTCAGACGGCGTAATGTTTCCTCCAAGAGTGTGGTCTTGCCACACCCCGGTCCACCAATGAGATCAATCGTGAGCACGCCTAGTTCACGGAGCAACTTCCGGTTGATCGAGGCGACCTCGTCGTTCAGTTTCAGTACGTTTTCGACAATCGGCACGGTCTTCATGATTGAGTCTCCGGGGACGTTTCAAGGGTGTCAACACACGGGGGCGTTTCGGAATGGACATCATCGACATCGAGTGAAAGAAGGGTGATCTCGTGGCTTCCTGTGGGAATGGCCTGGTCTTCGCCACAGTTGCACTCTTCGTCCATCCGCTGGCTCGACCAGGTCCGCCCGCACTGGGGGCACCGTAGTTCCCACGGCAGCACATCGAGTGCCAGCCGGGCGTTCTCGTGGACCGTTCCCGTTGTGACGGCCTGCCATGCCCACTGCATGGCGCTGGCATCAATCGCCTGAAGCGGTCCCACGCGAACGTGAACCTGGCGCATGACACTACGGGCCGGACAATGATCCCGAGCCAGTTCAAACAGGGCGCGAGCAATCGACAGTTCATGCATTGGGTTGCTCGGTTGCGGCGTGGGCGGGTGCGAGGGCGATCTCGTGGATTCGCTGAACGACGTCAGGTATTCGGCGGCATACGCTCTCGTCCATGACGTCGCCGACCTTGGGGACGTTGGCAACAGTTACAGCCAGCAGCCTCACGGTCGGAGGCAACATGCTCAGTCGGTCGGCCAGTTCAATCTGGTCGGCGATCGCGAACCCGTGCGTGCTCATGACGAGGTCATGCAGCAGAGGGGGACGATTCGGGTCAAACCAGTCGGCATCCATCAGTCGTCCCGATGGCGTGTCCGGGGAGTATGCCGCGTCAACCACGATCAACGCGGACTGACCCATCTGGCAATCAAACACCGCGCCCGGTCTCAGCCCCGCATTGAGTACTTCGATGTTCGGGTTGGGAGCGGCGAGTAGCGCGGCGGCGACACATGTGCCAAACGCGTCATTACCCGCCATGGCATTGCCATACGTGGCTACGAGAACCGGGCTGTCATGGCGATGTTGCATGTCAGGTTGCAAGCTCCGCGTCTGACGTTGGCCGGGGATCACCTCTCCAGGAACGGCTGAACCGGAGAAAGTGGACCGAGCAACTGATGCAGGGGTCATAATTACGGATCACATGCTCACAGCGGAGCGACGCTTCCTCGTCCGACAGCGTGGCGACCTGTTCCGCGACACGCGCCAAGTCCTCCTCGATGGTGGACTGGTTCTGGCTTGTGGGAGGGATGATGCGGGCTTCAGCGACCGACCCATCGTCATTGGTTTTGAAGCGCTGCCAGAGGATGCCTCGCGGAGCCTCGGTCGCGTGCGCGCTTTCGCCGGCGCGAACCGGTATGGGGATGCGGCTACGAGCAGGTCTCTCATAGCCAGCCAAGATGTCTGATGCGCGACCCAAGCTGTGCACGACCTCAACCGCTCGCGCGAGGAGGCTCAGGTAGCTGTTGCCCCAAGGCAGGTCTTGACCGATGATGCCACAGAGTTGAAGAAGCAGCTCTGCCGCACGCGGGTGAAGGCTTGCGTGATTGAGATTGACCCGCGACAGTGGTCCAACCATGTATGAACCCCGTCCACGAATCAGTGCATGCATTGCCGTTGAATGAGGCACCTGCCGTTCTTCAATCACCTCCAGAAACTCTTCCGTCCGGATGTTCATGCCTTTGGAAGACACGATGCGGCCAAGGTTCATTGCATACTCGTCGTCTGCCTGCAAGGCTACGAACTCATAGTCGCATTCGAGGTTGGGGAACTCCACGTTGTCCGCCAGAAACAAGGCCAACTCACACATGTCGTCCAGACACTGGTTGATCTCGGGCAACATGTCGTGCGCCACCGACGGGTCCAACGCTTTGTAGAAACCACCGACACAGACGCCCACGGGATGGACGGATCGACCACCGAGCGCGGCGACAATGCTGTTCCCGGCCTTCTTGATGCGCAGCGCCCGCTTGACCATCGGTCCATGATCCTCCGCCATGCTGATGACGCTCTCGTAATCGAGAAAATCAGGCAAGTGCAGCATGAACATGTGCAGCACGTGGCTCTCAATCCATTCGCCACAATAAAGGAGCGTGCGTAGGGTCCGAATGGACTGATCTACATCATCAAAGACGCCTAGCGCCTTCTCCAACGCGTGGCATGAACTCATTTGATATGCAACGGGGCAGATGCCGCAGATTCGGGCGGTGATGTCCGGCGCCTCTCGGAAGTCGCGGCCCCGCAGAAAGGCCTCATAAAACCGGGGGGGCTCATAAATCTCCAGCCGAACTTCCTCGGGCCGGCCATCCCGCATGGTCACGTGCAACGCGCCTTCGCCTTCGACTCGAGTCAGCGCCTGCACGCGGATTGTGCGCGTTTCAGGTTTCTTTTTGTTCGAGTCGCTCATAATAGTCACCGGCCTGTTTGAAGGGTTCCATATACCCGTTGAACTGACGCAGCGCGAGCTTCACCTCGCGATTGGTTCGGCCCTGTTCGTTCTTGAGCTGGTTAGCGAGCGATCGGATGTTCGGCTGCTCCATCGGCCCAAAACATCCGTAGCAGGCGCGTTCGCATCTAGGACATAGGGCGCCGCACCCGGCTTGCGTGATGGGCCCCAGGCAGGGCTCACCCTTGGTGACCAGGACGCACGGATAGCCCCGGCGCTTGCATTCGATGCACACGCTGTGCGTGGGGATGTTCGGCTTGCGGCCAAGAAGCAGAGCCGAAAGCAACTCCACAAGCTGCTCGGCATTCACCGGGCATCCGCGAAGTTCGAAGTCAACGAATACATGGGCTGCTATTGGTGTAGCCGTCTCCAGGCTCTTGATGTATTCGGGCGAGGGGTAGACGCAACGGATGAACTCGTCGACATCCGCCCAATTCCGCAGGGCCTGGATGCCGCCGGACGTCGCACATGCTCCGATCGACACCAGATAGCGGCAGTCGCGACGAACCTGTCGGATTCGTCTCTCCTCCTCCGGGGTCGAGATGCTGCCTTCGACGAGGCCGATGTCGTAGGGTGGAGGCAAGACCCGCCGGCGGGCCTCCAGGAAATAGGCGATCTCGACAGCGCCGACCAGGGTCAATAGTTCGTCTTCCAGATTCAGCAACTGCAACTGGCATCCGTCGCAGCTTGAGAACTTGAATACCGCGAGCGTGGGCTTTGCGCCACTATTGGTCGGTAGATTGTGGGCAGGCATGGTCACGCCTCCTCACTGGCAAAGATGTCGGCGATCTCAGAAAACGCGAAGACAGGCCCATCTGTGCACACAAACTTTGAGCCGTACTGACAGTGCCCGCACCGCCCGAAACCGCAGTTCATGTTCCGCTCAAGACTCAGAAAAACACGGCTGGCCGGGACATGCAATTGAAGGAAGTTCCATGCGGCGGCTCGATTGAGCATCTTCGGACCGCACGCCATCACCATCGTCCGCTCCGCGTTTACACGAACTCGCCGCAGCAGATTGGTCACGACGCCCACGGGGCCGACCCAATCCTGTGCGGCATTGTCCACCGTGACCAGCGCGTCGATGACGCCATCGGACTCCCAGGCTTTCAACTCGTCGGCGTACACCTGGTCGTCCGGCGTGCGGCATCCGTACAGGAGGATGACGCGGTGGCAGCGCTCCCGGTGGCGCAAGACCCAATACACCAATGGCCGGATCGGCGCCAAGCCGATTCCGCCAGCAACCATCACCACGTCGTGTCCATCGATCTGATCGACAGGCCAACCCCGACCGAATGGCCCCCGCAAGCCGATGACGCCGCCCTCTCCCAGCCGGTCGATGGCCCGGGTCACCGAGCCGACGACACGGATCGTGTGCTCAAGCACGCCGCCCTGCTCACAGTCCGAACTGATTGATATCGCGGCCTCGCCGATACCCGGGGCGTACAGCATGTTGAACTGTCCCGGCAGCCAACGATACGAGCTTCGAACGGCGTCATCGACGATCTGCACGTGAAAGGTGCGCGTGTTGAAGTTCTCCTGATCCACACGCGTGATGCGCGCCGGCAGCGGCAGCCACGTGTCCAGGCCGCAGAAAGGGGCGGGTCGATCTGTCGAACCCAGTTGTGTCATTCTGCCCACTCATCAACGAATCCCCGACCGCTGCGATCGGAAGCCTCTGTTTGTTGTTCACGAATCGCCGTCGCCTCCTCCGTCAGATCGATACCGACCGGGCACCACGTGATGCACCGCCCGCATCCGACGCATCCGGACGTGTCAAACTGGTCCCACCATGTCGCAAGTTTGTGACACAGCCAGTGCCGGTATCGCCCACGGATCGTGCTGCGGACCGGACCGGTTGTGGTGTAGCTGAACTGGTGAGTGAAACATGATTCCCAGAATCGCGTGCGGGTGACCTGGCCGGTGGCCAGGTCGTTCGTATCGCTTACCGTGCTGCAGAAGCAAGTCGGGCAAACCATCGTGCAGTTAGCGCAACTGAGACATCGATCGGCCACCTCATCCCATCGGGGATGCTCCATGCTCTTGTCAAGCGCCTCCTTGAGTCCCCGTGTGTCGAGGCGCCGACCCATTTGGTCTCGAGCGCGCCGGAGCTTCATCGACGCTAGCTCGAGCTCGGCCGAGGTCGCTTCGCGTGCCGGAAGCTGACCAAGCAGAGCCACTCCTTTTTCGGTCCCCGTCCTGACAATGAATCCCTCGCGAAGTTCGGTCAGCGACAAATCGAACGAGTCGATTGCTTCTGGTCCGGTCTCCATCGATACACAGAAGCAGGTGCCGGCAGGACGTGTGCAGTTGACCACGATGAACAGGGCATTCTGCCGTGCGCGCCGGTAGTACTGATCAGATTCGCAACGAAAAGTCTGTTGATCGACATCGATGCCGAACACACGGTCCTGTATCTTGATGGCGGCCAACTCGCAGGCGCGTATACCGATAAAAGCGTACTTCGGCGGCTTGGGCGTCGTATCATCGACCTGAAAGCGTTCCCCCTTGATCGTCAACGTGAAGAGCTTCTGTTGTGGAGGGAAGAAGTAGCGTTTGGGGCTGTCAGGACCAACCACGTTGTCGAAGTACATCTCAGAGTCCCCGTCCGTGAGCCGATACCGACCGCCGTCCTGTTCGTCACAAACACCTTTGGCCAGTTCATCCGCGGTGGTGAGAGGCCGCATCATGATCGCACCATCGTGAACCTGTGGTCCGATCACCGTGTACCCCTCGTCGACGAGGCGCCGCACGAGCGCGTTCATGGCGTCCTTGGGCAGGAACGATTGTTTGTGGATCAGTGGTGCAGTCGTGTCAGACATCGGTCACCTCACAGTCTCATCGACGACGGCTAAAGCGGATCGACCAGGCGATCGCGAGGCCCAGACCGACCCCGATGGTCAAACCGAACAGCACCCAGGACGGATCGTGATGAGCGAGGATGAGCATGATGCACCTTTCGATTTCAGCAAATGCGAGGCAGTTGCTCGCCGTAGGGTTTCTGTACAATCCGATGACCACCGATCGCGGTGTTCAGCACGCAGAGTCCGTCGTCACGGTCCTCGACATGGCCGATGACAGCGCAATCCTTGCCGAGCGGATGCCCCCTGAATATCTCCATTGCCCGGCCAGCCACCTCCGGTCTTACCACCACCACGACCTTTCCTTCGTTGGCGACTTCCATCAGGTCCAGACCAAGCATGTCCGCCGCATGCCTCGCTTCGGCACGAACGGGAATATCTTGTTCGTTTAGCCCAACACGCCAACCGCTTTGCCGAGCAAGGTCGGTAAGCACGCCCGCCAGACCGGCACGCGTCGGATCGCGCATGAAGACGACGTGTTCGCCCAATTCCTTTAGTAATGATTCGATCACGCCATTGAGCGGCGCCGCATCGCTTCGCAGCACGCTCTGAACCTCCGGCATCTCGCGTTCGAGCATCACGGCGAGGCCGTGTTCACCGATGGGGCCGTTCACAATGATGGCGTCGCCCGGTCGGACACGGTCGGGCGTCAGGCATCTGTCGGTCGGCACGACGCCGAGGCCGGCCGTGGTGATGTAAATGGAGTCCGCGTGATCCCGACCCACGACCTTGGTGTCGCCCGTAACGACATGGACTCCGGCTTCCGCCGCCGTGGCGTGAATGGAGTCGAGCACAAACTCCAGATGGCTCTTGGCAAATCCTTCGGCCAAAATCAGGCTCAAGGCGAGGCCGATGGGTTGGGCGCCGCAGACGGCCAAGTCATTGACGGTTCCGCTGACAGCCAATCGACCCACGTCCGCTCCGGGAAAGCGCCATGGTTGCACGACATAGCTGTCGATGGTGAAGGCAAGGCGGCCTTGCGGCTGACACGGGAGGACAGCCGAGTCGAACATGGCGTTCAAGATTGGGTTCGCCAGGCGCGGCAACACCACATCGTTAAGCAGCTCGTCTGTAAGTTGCCCTCCACCGCCATGGGCCAGCAGAACCTGCTTCGAGCGGTCTCTTGATTCGTCAAGAGCCCAATCCACGGCGAGGTCATGTCCAGGAGCGACCGGATTCATGACGTTACCTCCGTTGGCGTCATCTGCGCTATGGGGGCGACGTGGAGTCGCTTGTACTTGAACCACGCCTGACAAGAGCCTTCCGAACTGACCATGCAAGGTCCGATCGGAAGGATCGGCGTGCAAACCGACTCGAATAGTTCGCAGTCAGGGGGTACACATCCCCCAGTGATGACGTCACCACATCGGCAGCCGCGGGGCTCGCGGTCCTCGGGTGCGCTTAACCCCAGACGAAGTTGAGCATCGAACTCGCGATGTTCTTGATTGAGCGCCAGGCCGCTCCGGGGAATCACTCCCAGGCCACGCCAGCGCATATCTGCCGGCTCAAACACTTGGTGCATGAGCTGTTGAGCCACTTGATTACCGCCGCTGCTGACCGCTTCGGGGTATAGGTTGACTAGTTCCGCGGCGCCATCTCGCACCTGCTCCGCAAGGCAAGCAAGTCCAAGCGCCATGTGGGACTCCTCAAATCCCGTGATGACGCACGGGATGCCGTACATGTCGACAATGGGGCGATATGGCTCCGAACCGATGATGACCGATACATGGCCGGGACAGAGGAACCCGTCCACGTGGACGCTGCCGCTTTCGAGAAGCCCTGTCATCGCGGGGATGACTCTCTTGTGGCTGACCAGGGCCGCGAAATTGGTCAGGCCAAGTTCACGCGCGTGTGTGACCGAAACGGCTGACGCCGGCGCCGTCGTCTCAAACCCCACCGCAGCGAACACGATCTGTCGGCCCGGTAGTTGTTGCGCCATCTTCACCGCATCCATGGCGCTGTAGACGATTCGCACATCGGCGCCCCGACTGCGGGCGCGCTCCAAGCTGCCGCGGCGACCGGGAACACGGAGCATGTCCCCGTAGGTGCAGAGCGTTACGCCGGGAACGAACGCCGCCTCGATGATCAAGTCGATGTCACCCTGCGCCGTGACACAAACGGGGCAGCCCGGGCCGCTCAGTAGTGTGACAGTGGCAGGCATGACACTGTGAAGGCCACAACGGGCCGCACTCATGGTGTGCGTGCCGCAGACTTCCATGAATGTCATGGGACGACCCGCCGATGCCGCCGCATCACCGAGCCGATCCAGAGCGTGGCGAGCAGTGGTCACTCGTTGGGGCATGAAGCACCTCCTTGGTCATCATGCGAAGAGCATTCCGAACTGCTCGATTGCACTATCGCGGCATCGAGGTCCTCCAGCACAGCCCAAGTGCGTTGTACCGCCTCGAACGCTAGACGTTGAATCGCGAAGCCGGCGTGCATCAGAATCCAATCGCCAATGGCGGCTTCCGGGACAAGCATCGTGTTGACCGGTACGCGGTTGCCATGAAGGTCAGCAATTCCATCGCTGCCGTTCAGCTGCACAAGTTGGGCAGGCACTGCCAAGCACATGGGTCTATTCTCACGTGTTGCAGCTGTACGAACGTTTCGAACGCGCTCTCGCAACGATCGGTTTGGGCGAATGCTTCGACTGACTCAAGCGGGCCGCTGCGACAGCCGCCTGCCCCAGCGACAGTCCCCCGTCGTTGGGTGGCACCAGGGTGTGGCGCAACACGCGCATGCCACGCCGGCTTAGCCGGGCCATCAAGCCTCGCGTGATCCGCTCATTGCAAAACACCCCGCCTGAGAGAACGATCGTGTCGATACCACAGTGGGCCGCCGCATCCGCTACTGCTGCGTCCCACGCCGCGGCGAACTGATCGTGAAACAATGCCGACAACTCGGCAATAGGCTGCCCCCGCTCCTGTTCGGCGCACAGTTTTAGAATCAGCGGAGATACGTCGATCTCGCCAATTGTCCCTTCGCCATCGCTGCCGGACAGCCGACTCATAGGGTCACAACGATCATCTATTGGAATACCGGCGGCCAAGGATTCCAGCGTCATTGCCGACTCTGCCTCAAAGTGATTGTGCCGACAGACTTCGAGTAACGCGGCGACTCCATCGAAAACGCGGCCGGCACTGCTGCTGGATGCGCAGTTGACATTGCGCTGGATCATGGTCGCCAGGAAGTGGCGCTCAGACGGATCGCTGACGAGCTGATTACATGCTGGATGTTTCAAGAACGCCGTACCCATGGCCTGGTACAGCAATGCCAGGCCGGACCGGCGCGTATCTATCGCGGTGGCATCGCCGCCGGGCAGCCGCAAAGGAGACAGCCGCGCCACCCGATGGAATGTGGTCAGGTCCGCGAGCAACAACTCGCCACCCCAGACACCACCATCGGTACCGAAGCCAACGCCGTCGCAAACCAGAGCCAAGACCGGTCCGCGTAGTTGATGTTCAGCCATCACAGAGGCCGCATGGGCGTGATGATGCTGGATTCCTACTAGGGGAATGCCTTGGCTTATTGCCATGGCACGCGCAACGGATGTGCTGACGTACGCTGGGTTCAGGTCATGGGCAACCCAACACGGCCGAACACCGAATAGACTGCACAGGTCGTCGATTGTGCGGACGAGGCGCTCGTATACCTGTGCATCCTTCACATCGCCGAGGTGCTGACTGACGATCGCTTCGCCGTTTCGCAGGATCGACACCGTGCCCTTCAACTCACCTCCCACACAAATCCCGTCGGGCACTTCATCCCCGATCCAATCAAGAGAGATGGGCTCGGGCACGTAACCGCGGGCGCGTCGAACGGGAAGCGGCTCGTCCTCCCCCATATCGATCACGACGGTATCATCAACGGGCCGATTGATGGGGCGATCATGGAGCAGCGTCGCGTCACACATGCCCCGTAGCCGGCTTAGTGCATCTTCATCCTGATAAGTCAGCGGCTCCCCCGAGCGGTTGCCGCTGGTCATGACCAGTGGTCCAAGATGGTCGCCATCCGACACCTGAAACAAAAGACGATGGATGGGTGAGTAGGCCAGCATCACGCCAAGGCGATGATTCCCCCGTGCAACCGCATGGGTGATCCGCGTGTCCCGTCGCCTGGGCGCCAAGACGACAGGTGACACCGCTGAAGTCAAGAGCCGGACCGCCTCTGTGCTCAAGTGAGTCAGCGCCTGGGCCTGTTCAATGGTGGCGCACATCACGGCAAACGGTTTGGCGTCACGGCCCTTGCATTGGCGTAGGCGCAGCACGGCTTCCTCGTCATCCGCACGGACTGCAAGATGGAAGCCCCCTATCCCCTTGATGCCGAGCACTTGACCTCGCGTAAGCATGGCCCTTGCCGTGGCGAATGGATCTCCATCAACGGAATGCCCCGTGGCGTTGACAAGCCGAACCTGCGGTCCGCACGCCGGACAAGCGATGGTCTCAGCGTGAAAGCGACGGTCATCGGGTCCGGCATATTCGCGTTCGCATTCGCCGCACATCGCGAAATCTGCCATCGTCGTGTGTCGACGTTCGTAGGGAATGCTCCGAACGATGCTGAAACGAGGGCCACACGATGTACAACTGATCAACGCGTGATCGCACCGCCGGTCCCCGACATCGGTCATTTCAGCGGCGCAACGATCACACAGCGCCAGGTCCGGGGTGATCCACGCATCAATTGTCTCACCGTTGTCTTGATCTCGAATGAAGAACCCGTCTTCACCCCACACCGGTATGAGCGTCTCGACTGTGCAGGAATGGATCAAAGCCAGGGGCGGACGTTGGGTCTGAAGGGCCTGCGCGAACAGGTCCAAATCAGGTGCCCGCCCCTGGGCTTCTATCAAGACACCGGATGCGTCGTTGCACACGAAGCCGCGAAGGCCATAGAAATCGGCGAGCCGGCACACAGATGGCCGGAAGCCGACGCCCTGCACGCGGCCGCGAATTCGCCATCGGCGGCGACCTGACCCGCCTTGGCGACGCAAGTTGAAAACGACCTGTCGCTGCATTTTTCAGACCCGGTTCAGACCCATGTACCATTTAAGCGTCTGAACAGGTCCTACACATCCGACGAATGTCGCGCCGTTTCATCGGACCACATCCTGATGGCCCATAAGGGATTTCCGTAGGGCCGAGCCCGCGACGCAACATGTCCGCGCACGGAGTAGTTGCAAGCCACGGCCGCCAACGGAGGTAGCGACATGCGGCGGGTGAGCCCTTCCGTCAGGCGGTTACTTGACTTCGACGACGCAGTTCATCGTGCCGAACGGATTGGGGATCAATCGCGGTGATTCCGAATCAGCGCTGCGAGATCCACCCTCGCACACCCATTGATCGTCCACGATGAACTTGTACTCGTGATGACCCGGCGCTAATCGCTTGACGGCCACCCAGTAGCCGTTCTTCTGGCGTCTCATGGGGGTTGCGCGCTCGTCCCAGCCATTGAAACTGCCTGCAAGGTAGACCGACGTCGCTCCGGGCGCCTGACACTTGAATCGAATGGACCGGGTCTTCGACTTGGCCTTGGTTTGGTCTTTGGTGTTCGCTTCCGGCATCGTGTGACTCCCCAAAGTGGTCATTGATGCGACGTTCTTCACTACGACATCGCGGATACGAGGCGATGCGCGGGCTGTGCTGACCCGTTGGCGGTGACACCGTGTCATGTCCGGCCTAACGCCTACTCGTGCCGGTCAGGCTCAGAACAAACCCAAGCAGAGCAGTCGTGCTGGGGCGCAGCGCCCAATCGCAGACATTATGCTTGGGCTGCATTCAGATGCCCATCAGACGACGGAAGCGCCTTGGCATCAGGGATTCTCGGATGAGTGCGACATCCCATGCTTCTATGGCGCCCCTTCCTGCTTCCTCGAGATGAGGAGACACTGCATCGCTCTGAACGGATCATTCTTCAACACGCACCGGATGATTCAGCAGGATGTGCTCAAGGCGCATTTCTAGCCCGGACATCATCAATCGCGGTCCGGAGCACACAAGGACGTCCTGTCGCTGCGAACGCGGCAGCCTCTTTTACGATTCGCCATCTCACCGGGATACCGAACGCGATACAATCCGCACTCTCGACCGCGCGGCCGTAGGAGTATTCCCGGCCGGGAGGCATGACCACACTACGCCGCCGAATCGCCCGTGACGAGAGTGAGATTGGGAGCTTTCGGGCCTCGACTGCTGCGCGGGTGGGAACTCACGAGGTGTGTGATGGAGTCATCCAAGAACAGCTTGCGGAAGCAGGTCAGTGCGCAGGCGAACGCGAACAGCCTGGCTGCGGAACCGTCGTGGCGACAGTCCCAAGTCTTCACGCACGCCACCGAGGCGATCTTCATCAAGGACCTTGTCGGCCACGTCGTTGACATGAATCCAGCCGCTGAGCGACAGTATGGCTGGAGCCGTGAAGAACTGATTGGCAAATCGATCAAGACGTTGGTTCCGCCTGATGAGCATCAGGAACGAGACGAACTGATGGCGCGGTGCGTGCAGGGGGAGGAAATCCGCGGCGTGGAAGGAACGCGAATTACGAAAAGCGGTGAAGTCCGCGCTGTATTGCTTTCGTTATCACTGCTTACCGACGATCTGGGCCAACCGGCTCACATTATGGCGTTCTCGGAAGAAATCACCGAACGAAAGCGCACCGAGCAGGCGTTGTATGAAAGTAGGGAACGCATACGTGCGATCTTCAACGTGGCGACCGACGCCATTATTACGATCGACCAACGCGGGATCATCACCGATGCAAATCCGGCCACGGAGCGGATGTTCGGGTATGCCGGAGGCGAACTGATCGGTCAGAATGTCAGTATTCTGATGCCCCCTCCCTATCGGGACGAGCACGACGGATACATCAAGCGCTATCTGGAGACCGGCAAGGCCCAGATCATTGGTGTCGGTCGGGAAGTCACCGCCAAGCGCAAGGACGGTTCAGTGTTTCCGATCAGTTTGGCCGTCAGTGAGGTCGATCATCTACTCATGTTTGTCGGCATGATTCACGATATCAGCGCGCGCAAGGAGCTCGAAAGGTACTTGGCGGAGAGCCGAAGCGACGAGAAGCGCTACTTGTCGCAAGAGCTTCATGACGGGCTCGGCAGCCTCATGACGGGTATCGCCATGCTAGCCCAAACGCTTCATTTGAAGATGTCGCGTACGGGCCTACCCGAAGCCGACCAAGTCGCCGATCTTGTTAAGCACATTCGTGAGGCACACGAGCAAGTACGGAGGATTTCGCGCGGCCTTCTGCCGGTGGAGGTCGTACCCGGTGGGCTGCGGGCCGCCTTGCGTGAACTGGCCAAACGGACAAGCAAGGCGGACAAGCTCGACTGTAAGCTCGTCGTCAGAGGCGAAGTTGCGATCCGTTCGCCGAACGACGCCACACACCTGTATCGAATCGCCCAGGAGGCCGTCAGCAATGCCGTCCGCCACGGCCGTCCGAGTGAAATTGTCCTCGGTCTAGAGGCCGATGGCTGCCTTGTAAGGCTAAGCGTCAGGGACAATGGCATTGGGATTCAGGAATCTCCTGATGGGCGCAAGGGCATGGGATTGCGGACAATGAAGTACCGAGCCGAGCAGATTGGCGCCACCCTCACCGTCGCACCTGCCGAGAGCGACGGCACCGTCGTGACCTGCACCTACCCTATCGAGGCTTCAGGTGGATGACACCATGACAACCAATAAGCAATGTCCCAGTCAGGTTTTTATCGTCGAAGACCACCCGATCGTCCGTCACGGACTCAAGCAATTGATCGAAACGCAGCCGGATCTGAAGGTCTGCGGAGAAGCAGAACGGGTGTCTGAGGCTACCAAGGGACTCGAAGCGGTGAAGCCGGATATCGTTCTCATAGATCTCGCATTGAAGGACGGGGACGGGATGGACCTGATTAGACAGGTCAAACAACATTGGATAGATGTGAGAATGATCGTGGTATCGACGTACGATGCGGCGACCTATGCGCCGATGGCGCTGAAAGCCGGAGCGATGGGGTACGTGAACAAGCATGAGGCGATCGACCAAATCATCGATGCGATCCGTCAAGTGCTCGACGGCAAAGTGTTTGTCGGCGAAGGTGTGGACGAAGAGGTATCTCACTGGTTTGGCTGATACGGCAAGGCACAACAATCGATGTCCGATCGCCCTCGGGAACAGCAATGAACACCGCCAGGAAGAAGACCAACAAGCAACCGCCCGCCAAGGCTCGCGTGCTGATTGTGGACGATCATCCGGTTGTACGGCACGGCTTCGCCCAGCGGATCAACCTCGAATCAGACTTGGAAGTGTGCGGTGAGGTGGCGGCCGCCCACGAAGCCTTTCGGCTGATCGGCAGCCTGAAGCCCGATGTGGCGCTGGTGGATATTTCACTTGACGACGGCAATGGACTGGACCTGATTAAGGACGTCAAGTCGCGAGGCGACGATGTAAAGATCTTGGTGGTATCCGGGCATGATGAATTGACGTACGCCGAACGTTGCGTCCGTGCCGGTGCTCATGGCTATCTGCACAAGAGCGAGGCGATTGACAAGATTGTGGACGCCATCCGCCGTGTGATGACTGACGGTTGCTATCTGAGCGACGCCATCACCGCCCGAACCTTGAAGCGGGTGCTATCGGGCAAGGCTGAGCCTACCGGCGCGCCGATTGACTTGCTGTCCGACCGAGAGCTTCAGGTTTATGAGTTGATTGGTCAGGGGCTGACAGTCAATCAGATTGCTGAAAAGCTGTTCCTAAGCCCCAAGACCATTGAAACGCATCGGGCGCACCTGAAGCAGAAGCTGAACCTCAAGAACAGCAACGAGTTGACGCGCCATGCAATCCAGTATGTGCTCGAACATGCCTGATCGAATGGCGAATGGAGACTACCAGCCTTGTCATCACTTGGCGCTTGTACGTTCCTTGTCCTTGGCGATCGCAGCATGACCAGCAGCCAGACGCGCGACCGGAACTCGGAATGGGCTGCACGACACGTAATCAACGCCGGCTTCCTGGCAGAAGCGGATTGAGTTCGGCTCCCCGCCGTGCTCACCACAGATGCCTATCCCGATGTCAGGCTTCCTTCGCCTGCCCAGATCGACCGCGGTCTTAATGAGTTGCCCAACCCCTTGCACGTCGATCGATGAAAACGGATCGGTGTCTACCACGTGTTTCTCAAGATAGAGCGGCATGAAGGATCCGACATCGTCGCGGCTGATGCCCAGTGTCATTTGCGTCAAGTCATTCGTGCCGAAACTGAAGAAGTCGGCGCACCGCGCGATACGATCAGCGGTCAGCGCTGCGCGTGGCGTCTCGATCATCGTGCCAATCGGTATCTCCAATTGACCGGAGAACCGCAAGGCGCGTGGCACCTGTTCAACGACTCGTTCAATCTGGTCCCGCAACAATCGCAGTTCATTTTCGTGACAGACCAACGGGACCATGATCTGCGGTCGAGCAGCGATCCGTTTCCGCCGGCACGCGATCGTCGCTTCCACGATCGCGCGGACCTGCATTTCCAAAACACCGGGAGCGGTGATCAGCAGCCGACAACCCCGGTTACCAAGCATTGGGTTGGCCTCATGGTGCTGGGCGATGGAGCGCCGCAACTTGGCAACACTGATGCCAAGTTCCAGGGCCAACTCTCGCTGATCGTCTGCCTCCGTGGGCAGGAACTCGTGCAGCGGCGGGTCCAGCAGCCGGATCGTCACCGGGCAGCCTCGCATGGCTGAGAGAATGCCTATGAAGTCCTCACGCTGGAACGGCAACAATTCATCAAGCGCCGCGACCCGCGGCTTCTCATCCTCCGCGAGGATCATGCGTTGCATCGCACGGATGCGCTCTTCACCAAAGAACATGTGCTCGGTACGGCACAGACCGATTCCCTCAGCTCCGAACTCTCGGGCACGCCGTGCATCGTCCGGTGTGTCCGCGTTGGCGCGTACGCCGAGTGTGCGACAATCATCGGCCCAATTCAAGATGGTGCTGGCGTGATGGGACAAGCCGGGGGCGCTCATCGGCACTGAACCCAGCATCACCTCGCCGCTTGCCCCGTCCAGGCTAATGGTGTCTTGCCAAGTGACGGAGCGCCCATTGACGGTGAATCTGCGGCGGGCCGGCTCCACATGAATCTGTTCGGCGCCGACTACGCACGGCTTACCCCACCCGCGGGCCACCACCGCGGCGTGCGACGTGATCCCGCCAGTACTGGTGAGTACGCCGCTGGCTTGGTGCATCCCTTGCACGTCGTCGGCGCTCGTCTGTGAACGCACGAGGATGATCGATTCGCCAGCGTTCGACCGTGTCAATGCTTCGTCGACAGTGAATGCCGGCTTTCCAGTCGCCGCCCCCGGAGACGCCGCTAATCCGCACGTAAGCACCTCTTTTCCAGGGGAAGGGTCGAAGGATGGCAGCAGCAGTTGCATGATCTGAGTGGCATCAACGCGGTTCACAGCTTCGCGTCGATCGATCAGGCGATGTCTGACCATGTCACAGGCAATGCGAACCGCTGCCGCCGCCGTACGCTTGCCGCTGCGTGTTTGGAGGACGAAGAGCCGGCCTTGCTCAATGGTGAACTCCATGTCCTGCATGTCGCGAAAGTGCGATTCCAGAACGCGCGTAGCGCGGACCAGTTCCTGATACAGCCGCGACTTCCATTTCTTCAAATTCCCGATTGGCTCAGGTGTGCGGATGCCCGCGACGACATCTTCTCCCTGTGCCTGCCTCAAGTACTCGCCAAACAACTTATTCTCGCCGGTGGCAGGGTTACGCGTAAAGCCTACACCGGAGGCGCTATCTGGATCGAGATTGCCAAACACCATCGTCTGAACGTTGGCGGCGGTCCCGACCAGGTCGGTAATGCCGTGAATCTCACGGTAGGCAATGGCGCGTGGCGTATTCCAACTGTTCAGCACAGCCCCGATAGCGTGTCGGAGTTGAACACGGGGGTTCTGGGGAAACGGCTTGCCCGTGCGACTTGCGAAGATGCGCTTGTAAGCGTCTAGCAATTCGATCAACCCCTCCTCGCCGAGTTCAGCATCAGTCAACGCTCCATGCGCGGTTTTGATCCTGTCGAAATGCTCTTCAAAGGCGTCGTGTTCGATCCCCATCACCACGTCGCCGAACATGTTGATGAGTCGGCGATAGGCATCCAAGGCAAAGCGCCGATGATCAGACCCCACGGACAGTGCCGCGCATACTCGATCGTTCATCCCCAAGTTCAAGACTGTATCCATCATGCCGGGCATGCTCCTCGCGGCACCGGATCGTACGGATAACAGGAGAGGTTGCTGGCTGCCGCCGAATTGCTTCTGTGTCTGTTGCTCAAGCTTTCGAACGGCGCGCCATACCTGTTCAAGCAGGCCGCTGGGGAATCGCCCGTTCTGCTTGTGGTAAGACATGCATGCCTGCGTCGTGACCGTGAATCCCGGCGGCACCGGCAGGCCCAGCCGGCTCATCTGAGCGAGGTTGGCGCCTTTGCCGCCGAGCAGGTCGCGCATCGAACCATCGCCCTCGCAGTCGGCCAGGTGAAAACCGTAGACCCACTTGGCCTCGTGTGTGTCCACGTGTTTCAGGTCCGAGTCGGTGCGCGGCATGAATCACCAACGGGATTGATCAATCGAACTCAGTGACGGTACTAACCACACGGAGTTATGTTCGATGGCCGAAGGAGGATTTCAATACCAGCACGTACCGGAATCCGTCATAGTCGTAGCGCTGACGATCCCGAGAGTTCATAGGAGAAACCACTATCATGCAAAGCACCCAATTGCGACGCGCTGTTGGATGCCCCGGCGTCACCGCAGCAGTTCGAGCGGATCGAGCGGCCGGCCGCGGCCCACGCCAACCCGACTTGGTCGATGTACTTCATGGCCGACGAACTCTTCGATGTGGACGCCGCTGGGCAAGCGACTGGCCTATTGCCTCGTGTTCATTCACCAGGGCAGCCGGAAGGTGACGGCCTCGCAAGCCACGTTCAACCCGACAAATGAGTGGGTGCAGCAGCAGGCACGCAACACCCTGATGTGGCTGGTAGACCAAAGCCTCGGCTGTCGATTCATCATCCATGATCACGACACCAAGTTCACCGGGGCTTTCGACGCCCTACCAGGCGCCGATCGCCAACTGCTACGCCGAGTCCTGGCTCGGCAGCTTCAAGCGCGAGTGCCTGAACCATCTGTTGTGCTTCAGCCTCGGGCAACTCGACCACGTCACCGTGGAGTACGCCCGATACCACAACGACCTGCGCCCTAACCAGGGGCTCGCAAATGTCCCGCCCGGCGATGTCAACAAGAACCCGCCGCAACCGAACGGCGCGATCCATCGCAATCGTATACTCGGGGGACTGCTCAACCACTACGAGCGCAAAGCCGCGTGATTCGGCAACGGCACTGTCCGACACTTTGGCCCACCGCCGCAAAGTGCCCGCATCAGTCAGGGCAAAGTGCCTGATTTGAGATAGGTTCTAAGTGGAAGAGCATTCCCTCCCACTCGGCCAGAACGCGGTGGTTCTTCTGGCCGCTCTCCGGCGTGCCGTATACGCCGAGGCAAATCTTCGTTCCCTTGAGCGAGACGTAGTCCGCGCGAATCCGGCGACTGCCCATTACCGTCTACTAGTGTTTTGGCGATCGAATACCGCGACCAGTTGCGAACAAGGGCGACCAAACGCGACAATTTGCGAAAGCAGCCGCAAGGCCGTTACATTGGCGACACAAGGAGCTTCTGAGTTCGTCGCTCTCGATTCCCGACCTCCTTCGGGACGAAGAGGCCGTTGGTTCGTGCCCACATACACCTTTACCCTATGGCTACCACAACAAAGTGGTAATACCGCTACAGAACGCGATTGGACGCGCCTGTTTGCGATGCTTTGCCAATCGAGTTCTGTTGTCTAAACTTTCTGTCAATACACAAGTTCACGAGTTTCTTGCACTCGACAGGTCGAATCCTCGGGGTCAAGAGGTCGCAGGTTCAAATCCTGTCGCCCCGATTCGCGTGACCGATGCCGGAACGCCAAATTGCGTTCACCCGCCTATCCGCGGTGCGGCAACCTGCTTAGTAGGGCGTGCTCTACTTTCCCCACCCATGCAGGAGCCGCACCATGCCCCCGGGGCCAACCGTGATGTACGGGTCGCGAATCCAACCGGCATTGATGTAGAGCGCCCGATCGCGTGACTTCAACCCGGCGCGAATGCTGTCCGCATCCATCACAGGCCCCGGTTTGCGGTCGGTCTATTCCTCGACAAACGCCTCCTTAGGAAACGACTCTGCCCTTCCAATCTTCAGTGGTGTGAAGAGAACCTCGTGAAGCTCTGCCAGTTCCTTGGCGGGAATCTTGATGACCTTGCGGTCGTAGGTCATCAGACCGTTGATTTCGCCCTCGACGTCTGTGGTCTGCGTGTAGACGCCGCCGGCGATGCCTTGCCGCCGGAGCGAGTCGAGCATCCTCAGCGATGTGATGTATCTCTGCTTGTATTCGGCTTCGTTCTTCGGCAAGCCGCCGTAGCCCCAGTTACGACGATTCGCGTCCCAGAGATGGCTCTTGACCGGAAACCCGTGTCCGCCGAACTCGCCCTGAACCTTGATGTAGTCGTCAAAGCGGCCGCCCTCGCCATCGCCGAATGGAAACACCGGATGGGGGTAACTGTGCGCGTCGACGATGTCGCCGACCGGCCAGAAGTTGCCACCGCTTGCGACATTGATTAGACGCGTCGGATCGCGCTTTGCTGTCCAGTTGCCGACCCGCATCGTGCGATGCTGTCCCCATCGTTCATTGAATGGCACCCAACTCACGATCGACGGATGACTTTCCAGCGTGGTGATCATGCGGTCGAGTTCGAGCATGAACTGCTTGTGCTGCAACTCGGGCCACTGGGCATCGACAGGGTTTGGCTTCAGGCGCGTCCACTTCGGCCAAGCCTTGCCGACGCCGCCGCTGACGTGGTCCTGCCAGACCATCATGCCGAGTCGGTCACAGTGGTAGTAATAGCGTCGTGGCTCGACCTTGATGTGCTTACGGATCATGTTGAAGCCCGCGGCTTTAAGCCACTCGATATCGAACAGCATCGCCTCGTCCGATGGCGGCGTCAGCAGTCCGTCAGGCCACCAGCCCTGGTCGAGCGGCCCCCAATGAAAGATGACATCACCGTTGAGCGTGAACCGCCAGTGGCCGTCGGCGTCTTCGACCTTGCCGACCTCGCGGACGCCGAAGTAAGAGTGAACCACATCGTCGTTGACGCGAACTTCGAGATCGTACAGTGTCGGCGACTGCGGTGACCACAGCTTCGGATTGGAGACCTTGAACGATAGGGACTCAGCACCCTTTGCTCGCGCAACTTCCTTGCCGTTCAGACGCGCTATCACCTCAACATTGAGTTCGCCCGCAATACGACCGTTCGGAACGACTTTGACCGACACTTCACCGCTGGTCTTCGTGCCGATCGTCATACGCTCCGCGTACAATGCCGGTACTTCTTCGAGCCACACCGTCTGCCAGATTCCTGAAACCTGTGTGTACCAGATGCCGCGAGCGTTGATGACCTGCTTGCCCCGCAATTGATAGGCTTCCGTTGCATCCTCGACGCGGACGACAAGTTCGTTATCGCCCTGCTTGACGGCGCTCGTGATGTCGAATGAGAAGGGTGTGTTGCCGCCAACGTGTGTACCAACAGACTTGCCATTGACAAACGCCTCGCAGCGATAATCGACCGCTTCGAAATTCAACAACAACCGTCTGCGTGTGTTCTTATTCGCCTGAAAGATGCGGCGATACCAGAGGGCCTCGCTGGCATCAAGCAGCCGTTGTACACCACCGAGTCTCGACTCCAGTGCGTACGGAACGAGAATTCTGCCGCTCCACTTCGATGGTTTGTTCTTCTGCTCGATCGGTGTTACCGCGTAGTCCCAGTGCCCGTTCAGGTTGGTCCAGTTCCCTCGTTTTAACTGGGGCCGCGGGTACTCGGTCCAGGCATTATCCGCTGTAACCGCTTCTCCCCACTTCGTGATCAGTTCTGAAACGAACGGCTTCGTGCTCCTCTTGGGCTTCGGGAGCTTCGGCAAACTCTGCGCATCAACCAGATGCACGTCAATGAACTGCCCGCCGAGCGTCTGCTTGCAATGCACAGCCATCACATTGCGACCCACCTTGATTGAGCCGCGCTTTGCCTGTGGGATTGGAATGACCTTGTACTCCGTCTTGAATCCCTTCAGAACGGCAACGCTCGTCCCATTGATGTAAACCTCCGTATCTTCGTCATGATGGATGAGTAGCGCTGCGTTCGCGGGCACCTTCTTCAAATCAATAGATTTACGGAGCCAGATGCTGTTGGTCGCCCACGTCGTGCCGATTCGCGAACCGGGCGTTCCGAGCGTCCCAAAACCGCCAAAGCCTTGCTTCCAATTCGAGTCGTCAAAACTGGCCTGTCGCCAATCGGGGGCTGGGCGACGAAGGGTGTATCGCCATTCGTCGACAATGTCCTGCCCACAAAGGGGCGGAGTCACGATTGCAAGTAGAAGAATCGCGATCAGGGGATTAGCCGATTTCATCGTGCTGCCTCACGAGGATGTGGTCTGGCAATGGGTTGGCTACTGCCAGAGCTTGGTGTGATCAGTGGATCACTCTCTGTTATGGATTCATCGAGACTGTGCTCGCCGTCGCTGCCTGGATTGTCATTCATCCAGTCGGTCGTTGTTGATCGGTTTGGGGAATGGCTTCACTTGTTCGCCCGGACTCACCTTGAGCTTAGCGACTCTTCCCTGAAGGGGATTTGGAGCCGTGTAGTTGCCCGCGGCCGAAAGCTCATCGCGGCCGATGCTCATGCCGTCCTTGGGCTGCACCGGAATCAACCCCGGCGACGGCGCCTCGCCGACCTTCCTTCCATTCACAAACAGCGCAATGCGTTTGACTGTCAACGTTGCACCCAGGTCGAACGCCTTGGGAGTCAGGTCCTTGGCAACGACGCGACTTACCTTGCCATTGACACGGATGTCGAATGCCAGGCGACCATCCAGGATGTGGACCGCGTATCCCTGTTCACGACCGCCCTGCGCAACGATAACGCCGTCGCCCTTCAGCGACTCGACCCTGCCGGTGATGGTCAAGGGACGGTCCGCAATCATCGGCGCGTTTCCGCTGGGCTTGACGTGCTGAATTGGATCGGCTGACCTATTCTTGGTGTTCCTACTCTTCGCGTTTGACAGCACGGGTTGGGGGTACAGCGCAAACTTGGCCCTCAATGCGGCAACGACATCGGGATGCCGCTGGGCAATGTTCACCTTCTCGACCGGGTCCGCCTGGAAGTCGTAGAGTTCGTAGACGCACTTAGCGGGCTCAGCGGGATCGCCCCATTGCACCAGGCGATAGCGCTGGTTCCGGATGGCCCATCCAAACTTCGACTTGGGATAACAGTGGGTGATGTGATCCCGAATACGCGCATCGGGGTCGTTCAAAACCGGCTTTAGACTGATCCCGTCAATGGGCTGCGGGCCGTCCGGCGCGGGCAACCCGGCAAGTTCCGCGAGCGTCGGGTAGATATCGACCGTGCTGGCCAATTGCCTAGTGACCGAACCCGGTTTGATTCCAGGACCCGCAATAATCAGGGGGATACGGGTCGGTTGTTCGAAGTTGTCGTGCTTGCTGAACCGGTTGTGTGTGCCAAGGTGCCATCCGTGGTCCCCCCACAATACGACGTAGGTGTTCTTGGATAGCCCGGTCTCGTCGAGCGCATCAAGCACCTTTTCGATCTGGGCAGAGACATAACTTGTGCTGGCGTAGTAGCCGCGGATAATCTCCTTTTGGAATGCCTCGTCGTCGAAGCGCTCGTTGAAAGGAAAGTAGTTGCGCACTTCCACGCCCTTGCTGCGCAGCGCAAAAGGCGGGCTGCCCTCCGGTGCGTCCCGCACCTCTGGAAGGGAGAACTTCTCGAGCGGGTGCATGTCAAAGTACTTCTTGGGCGCCGAGAATGGCAGGTGCGGGCGCGCGAAGCCGGCGCAGAGCACAAAGGGCTGACCGCTCGACTCAAACTTCTTGAGATACTCAATCGTTCTCTGGGCCGTTCTCCCGTCGGCGTAGGCGTCATCCGCAACCTCGGCCATTTCAATGGCGGCGCCACGACCAATGTTCTTTCCCTTGAGGAACTCCCTGCGCTGGTCAGCCGACAGGTGTGAGAGTTCAAAGAACACTTCTTCCTTGCTGATCTCTGTTTCCCGACTTGCGGAAAGGACGTACTCGATCACTTTGTCTTTGTGGACTCGGTCAAAGGATTGCGGATCACCCAGGTTGCCGTGTCCAACGTGGAAGACCTTGCCGATAGAGATCGTCCGGTATCCGCCATGCTTCTTGAAGTGCTGGGGCAGCGTGACGGCATTTGGGAACTGCTCTCGTAGGTTGACCCCCAGACCGTACATCCCCGTGGAGGTCGAAAGACTCCCCAGCATGAGATTGAACCGCGAAGGAGCGCAGACCGCCTGGTTGGCGTAGGCCAGATCGAAGCGCATGCCACGTGCAGCCAGTTTGTCGATTCCCCCCGTGATGGCCAGGCTATCGCCGTAGCAACCCAAGACCGGTTTCAGGTCGTCGACGAGAATCAACAGAATGTTGGGACGGTCGGCCGCCTCTACCGCACTTCGATTCGACAAGAATGGATGCAGAAGCATTAGCGAGGCTGCGACGAGGCGTATTCGGCCCTCGAGTGGCACAATGGATCTCCTTGCAAAGACAAAACATAGACTTGAGTGGATGCAGCGTTGTTGCCGTACCGGCCGCACGCAGTCTCGACGATTCTAACGAACTTGGGGAAAAACAACGCCCACCCCGCCTTCTTCATTGCCAGAGTGGGTCGGCAGGCACCGACCTATCCCAAGCCGCTGATCCTTGCCTTCACACGTGAAGTTCGACTACCAGAGGATTACCCGAACGCTCGACGTTCATCCCGCATCGGGATTCAACCACGAAGCACACGATGTGCCGCTGCGCATCCTCGCGAACGCGCCGTACGGTCTCGGACTGAACAGCAGTTCAACTTACGGGCGGCCACCATCTGCTATTGTGAACGCAATTCAACCCTCACGTGGTATGCAATCCATGGACATACGCAACATTGGCTACGCAGGAAGGTCCGTCAACCGGCGGGAATTCATGATGCAAATGGCCGCCCTGACTGGCACGGTTGGCCCGGCCGACAGCCTGTGTGCCGAAGACCGGCCGACGCACCCACCCGTGCGGCAGATTACGCGCGGCCCGAAGCAACACTGGTTTGGTTACTACGACAAGTTGGAGTTCGACCCGACCAATCGATACGTACTCTCGAACGAAGTTGGCTTTGAAGGTCGCTCGCCACGGGCTGATGACTCGATCGGCGTGGGTATGGTGGACACAGCCGACAACGACCGCTGGATTCCCATCGGCCAAAGCAACGCCTGGGGTTGGCAGCAAGGGTGCATGCTTCAATGGCGACCGGACTCCGCAAGCGAGGTCGTCTGGAATGACCGGCGGGGCGACCGTCATGTGTGCCGTATCCGAAACGTCAAGACGGGTAAGCAGCGGACTTTGCCCATGCCCGTTTACGCCTTGAGCCCGGACGGGCGATTCGCGATTACCGCCGACTTCAGCCGGATTCAGAATATGCGACCGGGGTACGGCTACGTGGGTCTCGACGATCCGTTCGCCGATATCAACGCACCGAAGGATTCAGGCGTCTGGCGGATGGATCTGGACACGGGTAAGGCCGAGCTGATTCTGTCGCTTGCCGATGTGGCAAAGATCCCACACAAGGGGCAAAACGTCCAGCATAAGTGGCACTACTTCAATCACCTGCTTGTCAGCCCGGACGCCAAACGGTTCATTGTGCTGCACAGGTGGCGGCAAGACATGAAGGACCCGCCCGAACGCCGAGCGGTGACCGGTTTCACCACGCGCATGCTCACTGCCAACGCCGACGGTAGCGACCTGTACATCCTCGACCCATCGGGATACACATCGCATTTTATCTGGCGCGACCCGCAGCATGTCTGCGCGTGGACTCGACCAGCCGGCAAGCCGGCGGCGTTCTATCTGTTCAAGGATAAGACGCGAGAGATCACCGTGGTCGGCAAGGGTGTGATGACACGCAACGGCCACAATACCTACCTACCGCACGAGCACCCCGACTGGATTCTCAACGACACGTATCCAGACAAACAACGCAACCAACGGCCGTACCTCTTTCATGTCCCGACGGGCAACCTTCATTGGCTTGGCGCGTTCCAACTTCCGCCGCAATACAAAGGCGAGTGGCGCTGTGACACGCACCCGCGGTCGAGCAACGACGGCATGACCGTGGCCATTGATTCGCCTCACACGGGAACGGGCAGACAGATTCACCTCATCGATATCTCGAAGATTGTTCGCGGATGAGTCGGACCCCTGACTCACGCTCAGCGAAGACGGCCATGGCGACTTCATGCGCGGGTGATTCGCTCGGCAATGCCGTGTTGGCCGTGGACGTCGGTGAGGCGCATGTCGCGGCTGTCGTGGAAATAGGTCAGCCGATCGTGTTGGATGCCCATCAGGTGCAAGAGGGTCGCATGCAGGTCGTGAATGTGCAGCGGATCCTCCACGGCCCGAAATCCGAGTTCGTCGGTCGCTCCAACGACTTGCCCGCCCCTCACCCCGCCACCGGCTAGCCAGATGCTGAAGCCGTAGGGACTGTGATCACGGCCGTTGTTCCCTTCGGTGGTGGGCGTTCGCCCGAACTCGCCCGACCAGATCACCAGCGTATCCGCAAGCATGCCCCGCTGCTTCAGATCATTGAGCAGTGCCGCGCAGCCCTGGTCCACACGGCGGATCAGCCCGACGTGTCGCTTGTAATTGTTGCCATGCGTATCCCACTCGTTGCTGCCGCCGCCGTCGTAGATCTGCACCATGCGAACGCCGCGTTCGACCAGTCGCCGCGCGATCAGGCAGTGCCGCCCGAACGTGTTGTTTCCATACATTTCTTGAGTACGCTTCGGTTCACGGTTGATGTCAACAGCCTCGGGCGCAGCCGACTGCATGCGAAACGCCAATTCATATGAGGCGATACGCGCTTCAAGATTCGTGTCTCTGGGTCGCGAATGCAGGTGCTGGCGATTCAACGACTGCACGAATTCGAACATCTCCCGCTGATCGGCGCCGGCCATCTCCTTCGGCGGACGGAGATTGGCAATCGGCTGCGCGCCGCTGCGGATGTTCGTCCCCTGATGCACGGTGGGCAGAAAGCCATTGCTCCACACGCCCGCGCCGGGCTTGAGCGGCCCGTCATTCATCACTACATAAGCTGGCAGGTTATCCGTTTCGCAGCCAAGCCCATAGGTCAGCCACGACCCCATCGACGGCCTGCCCATCAGGTGGTGGCCGGTATTCATCAGGTAGATGCCGGGCGTGTGGTTGAACACATCGTGATGGCAACTGCGGATAACACACAGGTCGTCGGCACAGCCTTGCAGGTGGCGGAACTCATCGCAGATGTCGATACCCGACTCGCCACACTTGCTGAAGGACATCTTCGATCCCATCAGCTTCTGTTTGGCGACATCCGTGAACTGCAACTTGAGGTTGTGCAGTTCTGCGGGTGGCCCCTTGCCATCATGTTGAATGAGCGCGGTTTTGGGGTCGAACGTATCAACCTGCGACGGCCCTCCGTGCATGAACAGCCAGATGATGCGTTTGGCGCGCGCGGGGAAGTGCGGCTCGCGCGGTGCGAGTGGATCAATGAAGTTCGATGCATCGGTCGCCGGCGCGGCGACCCCGTCGCGTGCGAGCAGGTCGGCCAGGGCGAGCATGCCGCAGCCGAGCCCAGCGCGCATCAGCATGTCACGTCGCGACGGCATATCGTCAGCCTCATTTGGCACTCGATCGTTGCGTTCTCGTTCAGTCCACATAGACAAACTCGTTCGCGTTCATGAGCGCCAGGCAGAATTGAACCACAGCGGCCCCGCGTTGTGCATCAATGTCGATCGTATCGGGCAGGCCGATGGGGCTTGGGTGCGACTTGGCGTCCGCAAGTCTCGCCTCAGCTCTTGACAGAAATGCCAACGCCCGTTTCCGCTCGCTATCACTGACCGGCCGACCGAACGCCAGCAGCCAGGCACGCGCGACGATCGCGCTGTTGTCATCGCCGCACTCTCGCAGGAGGCGGCCGGCAAACGTTCTCGCCTCCCTGACCACCATTTCGTCGTTCAACATCGTCAACGCTTGTGGCGCCACGACCGTCGTATCTCGGCGACCGCATACGGTCACGGGAAGCGGCGCGTTGAATGTATCGAAGAAGGGATGCACCAGTGATCGTCGTGACACCATGTACACGGCTCGACGCGTCCAGCCTTCGCGAAAGTCGTCCGAATTCCACTTGATGTTCCGCTTCGCTTCGATGGCGCTCTTGTCGATCGGCGGGTAAACAGGCGGCCCGCCCTGCTTGAAGTTGATCGAACCCGACGTCGCATGGATGTTGTCCCAGATGGCTTCGGCGTCAAGCCGGCGGCGAGGATAGAACGCCAACAGTGAACTGTCGGGCTGTTTATCGTTGCTCTCCGCCGACACGCTGGACATGCGGTAGGTGGAGGACGTCATGATCAAGCGATGCAGATACTTGAGCGACCATTTGTTCGCCATCAACTCCGCGGCGAGCCAGTCGAGCAACTGAGGATACGTCGGTGGCTTGCCCTGCGTGCCCAGATCGTCGGGCGTCGCCACGAGACCCGTTCCGAAGTGCCATTGCCAAACGCGGTTGACAATCACGCGGGCCGTCAGCGGATTCTGTTTCGAGACAAGCCAGCGCGCCAACTGAGCGCGGCGTCCAGGTGCGTCATCGGCCCGGTCGAACGAGCCGCCTCCGGGCAACACCCGAGGCGTCCCCGGACGGATGACCGGCCCGGGTGAATCAAGATCGCCGCGATACAGCAGATGCACTGCTGGCAATTCGTCGAGATCCCGCATGATCCAGTGCTGCGGCTTCTTGCGGTCGCTGCCGTTGTCCGGCGGCTTCTGGCGCACAACGTCCCACTGCTTCGCCTCGGCGACAATCGCCTGCAGCGCGAAATAGTCACGCTGTGTAATCGGGTCGTACTTGTGCGAATGGCAACGGGCACACCCAACGGTCATGCCCATCAACGCGACGCCGATGGTGTCGGCCGCATCGGTTCGCCTTTCGTACTCAACCGCCTCGGCGCGGGCGATGCCGCCCTCATAGCGAAACGGCCCGACCGTAAAGAACCCCGTTGCATATTTCAGCTCATTGTCGTCAGGCCACAGTTGGTCCGCCGCCAGTTGCTCGGTGATGAATCGGCCGAAAGGCTTATCCGCGTTGAGCGATGCGATCACATAATCGCGATAACGCCACGCATGGTCGTATTCGGTGTCGAGTTCGTAGCCCGCGCTGTCAGCGTAACGCACCACATCAAGCCAGAAGCGGCCATACCGTTCGCCGTAGTGTTCCGATGCCAGCAGTTGGTCGACGAGTCTTAACCACGCGTCGTCATCGCCGGCGTTGTCGTTGACGAACTGGTCAATCTGCCTCAAAGTGGGTGGTAGGCCATGTAGGTCGAACGTCGCACGTCGCAGCAACGTGTGGCGGTTCGCCCTCGGCGCCGGTTCAGCACTCGCCTCTTCGAGTCGCGCCAGGATGAATGCGTCGATCGGATTGCGCACCCAGTCAGGCTCTTTTACGTCGGGAACGTCCGGCCGACGGATTGGCTGAAACGACCAATGCGACCGTGCGACCCGCGTCGGGCGATCCGGCACGTCATAACCATCCGGCCAAGCCGCGCCCTGTTCGATCCAGGTGCGCAACAACGCAACATCTTCGGGCGGTAGTGGATCGCCCTTGGGGGGCATCCGCCTCTTACCGTCGAGACCCGCCACCCGGTGCAGCAATCGACTGCCTTGCAGATCGCCAGACAAGATCGCCGCCCCGCTGTCGCCTCCCTCCATCGCACGCCGCTTCATACTCAGATTCAGCCCGCCTTCCTCCTTGCGAGGGCCGTGACAGTCGAAGCAACGAATCGTCAAGAGCGGCTTGATGTCTTTGACGAAACTGACCTTGCGATCCAGTGCCGGCGGCAATTTGCTGACATCGATCGCGGGAGACCGTTTCACCTTGCCGGCCTCAGAAAACACAACCTTACGAGGTGGCAGGTGCGCAGCCACCGCTTTGTAGTGGGCTTCGACGCGATCCGCCGAAAGCACGTGCGGGTAGATCGCCACTTCGTCCATGACTCCGTCGAAGTACCGACCTCCGCGATGTACCTGCTCGCCACCGATCTGCAACGGTCGCATGTCGTTGACAATTGAACCACCGGGGTCGTGCTGGGAACCGGCGAGTTTGCCGTCGATGTAGAGCTGCTTCTTCCCCGATTCGCTGCGCGTCGCCACGACGTGATGCCAGCGCCCGTCATTGAGCGGGTAGCCGGTTGGCGAATACAACAGATTGTCACTCTTCCTGGACGGCCCGGTCAGGAACATCACGCGTCCCTGGTCCACGCCCTTCTGCGTAGTGGCCGCGTTGATCGTCCAGTCCTGGCTTCCCGGCCCTCTGGTCGCAATGGTCAGAAACGCGGCGCTGCCGGGCCAGAAAGTGTCATCAAAGGCTTGCTTCGACTGGAACCAGAATTCGATGCTGATTGTGTCGAGTTTGAGGTGAGCATCGAGTGACACATCTACCCGGCCCGATCGTCCATTGAATCGCGCCGCCCGCCCATCCGTACCGGGCACGCCGTCCGCCGATGTCACAGCACCCTGATATACGCTACGCGTGTGGTTCAGTGTAAAGTCTTGCGCGGTCTTTCCGTCAGACGTGTCGACTTCATCGAAGCGGAAGTAGACTGCGGGTTTGTCTTCGAGAACCAATCGGTCATAGTCGCCGAGCACCCTCGGCGTCAACGCGCTCATCACAAGCAGCGTCAGGACCGACACCGATGGCATGCACTCGAATTGCTTCAATTGGAAAGCTCCACATTGGCCGCGGCAAGCAACAACCATTGTAATCATCAGGACAACCGAGACATTGAATGAAAGGCCACGTAGATTGGCCGATTGGTGGCGTTGCTCGACCATTCAACACACCTCCGGAATGCCCGCATCATGCGGACCGACACGTTAACCCTCCCACCAAAGGGTGCAATTTGCTTCAAACCATGCGTCGATTTGCCGTCATAGTTTCGTTATTGCTACTGGGCCCATCGCCCGCGGTCCACGCCGCAGGCCCAGACGCCGACGTCGCGAAGATTTCGCCGCGGGTCACCGCGTTCATGCAGACCTACTGCTTCAAGTGCCACGGCCCGAACAAGCAAAAGGGCAAGTTGCGCCTCGACACCATGTCCACCAAGATCGCCGACGGGACGGTCGCCTTGGCTTGGCAAGACATCCTCGACAAGCTGAATCTCAGCGAGATGCCGCCCGAGGAGGCGACGCAGCCGTCGAAGGCGGAGTTGGCCAACGTCCTGGAGACGTTGACCGCGAACCTCCGCGAGGCGCGCCGCCGGCTGACCGACTCCGGCGGTCACATCGTCCTGCGCCGCATGAACCGACGCGAGTATCAGCAGACGATCGAGCAACTCTTCGGTGTGCCTGTCGACGTGTCGATGCTCCCGGAAGACGGCAAGGTCGACGGGTTCGACACGCTCGGCCAGGCGCACAGCTTCTCGTCGCTGCACCTGGAACGATACCTCCACATCGGGCGGGGCGTGCTCGACAACGTCTACGCCGGCAAGGCTGCCCGCCCGGTTAGGAAACGCTCCGAACCTGAAGGCGCAGCCAAGAAGATCAAGGAAGAACTACCAAGGCTGGAAAAGAAGATCAAGGACTACGACAAGTCGATTGCTCAGGGCAAAAAGGGCCACGACAAGCGACAGGCGATCACCAAAGAAGAAGCGAAGCTATCCAAGGCTTATCTCGCCCGGCCGGAGACGACCGACGGCACGCTGTTGCCTTTCCGCGGACTCAACCCGTCGACGTTTATCCACATCGGCAAAGTTGCGCCGACAGGGAAGTTCCGCGTCAAGGTCCGCTGCGGCGTGGTCAGCGACAAGCCGCGCGACGACATCTTCCTGAAAGTGGTCCGCGGCGAGTTCCGCGCCAAGGTGCCCGACGAGCTGTTCGTGTTTCAGGTGTCTGGTACGCAGACTCAACCCAAGATCATCGAGTTCACGTTCGACGTGGACAATATCCGTTCGAACCGCCTGGCGTTCGAGCGGCGTCACACGCAACGGGAGAAGCTGGAGCGCTTTGCCGACTCACGCAGCTATTACTTCAAGTACCAACAGGTCGCGCACCTGCTGGAAGACGAACTGCCGGACGTATGGATCGACTGGGTCGAAGTCGAGGGCCCGTTGCCGCGGGACCCGGCGCCGCTCAGTGTGGCCAAGCTCTTTAACGGCGACGCTTCGAAGTTGACGGACGCCGACGCACGACCCACCTTGGAGCGATTCGTATACGAGGCTTTCCGTCGGGCCAAGCCCGAAACGGCGTACATCGACAAGCTGATGCACGTGTACACCGAGGCGCGGGGCAACGGCGACCCGGTCAAGGCGGCGCTGATCGATGCGATGTCGGTCGTGCTCGCCTCGCCGCGGTTCCTGTATCTGTTCGAACCCAAGCCCGATGGTCAGAACCGACGTCCCCTCACGGATCGCGAGTTGGCAGTGCGGCTGAGCTACTTCCTCTGGAGTGGCCCACCGGATGAAGAGCTTTACGCCATTACGAAACAGGACAGGCTGCGCGACCCGAATGTACTGGCGAAGCAGGTCGACCGCATGATCGCCTCGCCGCGGGCCAACCAATTCATCGAGGCGTTTACCACGCAATGGCTGGAGCTCGAACGGCTCGATGGGATCGCGCCCGAGGCGACGCCGAGCTGGGAGTACGACGAACTGGTAAAGGAGTACTCGCGGCGGGAGGTATTCGCGTTCTTCGCGACACTGCTGCGGGAGAATCTGCCCGCGACAAATCTGATCAACAGCGAGTTCGCCGTGCTCAACGGACTGATGGCGGATTTTTATGGCATCGAAGGTGGAGCCGGCTCCAAGTTCCGTAAAGTCAAGCTTCCATCCGATTCGATCCGCGGCGGCCTGCTGGGACAATCGGCGATTTTGACGCTGACCGGCACAGGCGAGCGGACGTCGCCGGTTGAACGCGGCGCGTTCGTGCTTCGGAAGTTGCTGCACCGGCCCCCACCACCGGCGCCCGCCAACGTCCCCATGCTAGACGAAGAGTCGGTCGGCACGCGTTCGATCCGCGATACGCTGTCAATCCACATGTCCACGCCGCAGTGCAATTCCTGCCACCGCCGCATCGACCCGCTCGGGTTCGGCATGGAGAACTTCGACCCCGTCGGCCGATGGCGAACACAGGTGCCGTCCACCGACGGCTCTGTGCAGTTCAAGGTTGACCCGTCCGGCGTAATGCCCGACGGCAAACGGAAGTTCGCGGATTTCCTGGCCATGAAGCGGCACATGGTGCAGGACAAAGACGCCATGCTGACCGGCCTGACCGAAGCGATCATGACGTACGCTTTAGGCCGTACGATCGGTTTCACCGACCAGGAGGTCGTGGAACGCATTGTCAGGGAAACCGCGGACGACGATTACCGTTTGCGTAACCTTATCATTAAGATAGTGAGCAGTAGACCGTTTCTTTCGAAGTGAGGTCACGATGAAGAAGATCGACCCCGTCTCCCGACGTGTTGTTCTCCGTGGCATTGGCGCTGCGTTGTGCCTGCCGATGTTAGAGACATTCGGGCCCAGCACGGCATTGGCCGCCTCGAAAACAGTAGCGTCACCGCGACGCATGATTTTCCTCAGCTACGGCTGGGGCGTGGCCCGAAACGACTGGTTCCCCGAGGCCGCAGGCGCCGACTACAAGATAACCAAGTGCCTCGAGCCGCTTGCGCGCCACCGCAACGACTTTTCCGTTCTGAGCAATCTGTCCAACAAACGTGCTTCGGACGGGCACTGGGGATGCACCACCTGGCTGACCAGTGCCGACGTCAACGCCACGCCGGGTAAGCAGTTCCACAACACGGTGTCCGTCGACCAGCTCGCGGCCCGCAAGCTCGGGATCGAGACACGCTTCGAGTCGCTGGAACTGGCCGCCTCCAAGGAAGACAGCAAGGGGGCTGGACCGGGTTTGTCGTTGTCCTGGTCGGAGGCCGGCAACCCGATCGCCGGAGAGACCAGCCCGGTCGGCCTGTTCGATCGGTTGTTCGGCGCCGCGCAAGTTCCACTGGAGCAGCGCAAGTACCAGTTGCGGCACAACCACAGCGTGCTCGACGCCGTGCTCTCCGACGCGAAGTCGATGAACGCGCGGCTGTCGAAGGCGGATCGCGAGAAGGTTGAACAGTATTTCCAGTCTGTCCGCGACATCGAGACGCGGCTCAACAAGGCTGAGGACTGGCTCGACAAGCCCAAGCCCAAGGCGCCGTTCGATCGTCCCAAGGGCAACCTCACGACGTCGGAAGAGGTCAAGCTGATGTACGACCTGATGGTCGCGGCGATTCAGACCGATCAGTGCCGCGTGTTCACCTACCGCCAGCCGGGCGAAGGCCTGATCCGTGAGTTGGGGTACAAGGTCGACGGCCACAAGACCACGCACTGCACGACCGACAGCGAAGCGTACGAGGCAGCCATCGCACGCGACCGCCAGCGCGCCGAGCAGTTGGCGTATCTGATCGATCGGCTCAAGGCGTTGAAGGACCCCGATGGCACGAGCATGTTCCACAACACGCTGATCGCGTACGGCAGCGGCATCCGCACGGGTCACAAGCTGCGCGACACGCCAACGCTCATCGCCGGCCACGGCGGCGGCGGCATGAACCAGGGCCGACACTACGTGTACGAATCCAATCAGACCCCACTGGCTAATCTCTGGCTGGGCATGCTGAATCAGGTCGGCGTGGACGCCAAACGATTCGCGGACAGTGATGGCAAGCTAGGCGGACTGTTCGGCTAGACCACCCGAGTCATTGGATTAGCGGTGTTTGGCGACGCTCCCGCGGATGGGCGCGGCCGAGTGGTGATAATTATCCCATTGAGATAAACAGCACGTTCTCAGCCCACGATCTTGGCAAACGCACTGCGACAATGAAGTTCTGCATCACACGCTCAGTATGTCTGACGCTGGTCCTCCTTGGAGGCTGGGCGGTCGCCGCCGACACAACGTCGAAGAAGTCACCACCGTCGGCAGCTTTTCCGTCGGCTGTCACTGACTTTATTGACTTCAACTGTGTCGATTGTCACGGCGACGACTTTCAGAAGGGCAACTTTCGCATTGACACACTCGGCGCCGACCTTACCGACGCCAAACGGTTCAAGAAGTGGGTGCGGGTTTACGACCGTGTTGCTGGGAACGAGATGCCCCCGGCCAAGGTGAAGCCGCCTTCTGCCAAGGAAAAAGACACGTTCCTCAAGGCGATGGGCAACATCCTGGCCCGCGCGGACAGGCATCACAAACAAGTCGTGCTGCGCCGGCTGACACGTTTCGAGTATACGCAGACGATTCAAGCCCTGTTGAGCGTCCGAATGGACCTGTCGGAACGGCTGCCCGATGACCGAGCGTCGCGGACCTACGACACGATCGGGGACACGCTGACGATTTCCGATGCCCAGGTCGAGGCCTACTACGCGATCGCCAACGATGCGGTGTCGCGTTTCCTGGCGCAGCGCGAGGCACCGAAGCGTCTGCGTATCCGACAACCGGCGCTCAAGTTGGTCTCGAAGGGCATGGTGTACACCCACAAGATCCTGTTGCCGTTGGATGACGGCGGCGTGGTCGTGTTCGGCAGCAAGAACCCGCGCTCGTGGCTGGAGAACGTCAAGGTCCAGACGCCCGGCACGTACCGCATCCGTATCACCGCGAAGGCCTACCAATCCGACAAGCCGGTCACCTTGAAGATCCCGACCAAGTCCGGCGAGCGGTATTTCGATATCCCGCCGACGGGGCGGACGGTGGAGGTCACCGATTACCTCTACCCGGGCGACCGCATCTACCCGCAACCTTTTGGCACGATTCCCAACGCCCATGTCGTGATCAAAAGACTCAATCAGCCGCTTTCCGCGTTCGACGGTGCCGGGCTCTACCTGGGCGAGGTGGAAGTGGAAGGCCCGTTGGAGACGTGGCCGACACGCCAGTACCAGACGCTGCTTGGCGATATCGACCTGCCAAAAGCGACGCTGGAGGATGCCAAGCGGGTGGTCGACCGGTTGCTGCCCCGCGCTTTTCGGCGGCCATCGAGTCAGAAGGACCGGGCCCTGATCCACGCGGGCATGCAGCGGATCGCAGACGCCGGCCGACCGACCGAGGACGCCCTGCGCTGGGGGATGGCCGCCACGCTGTGCCACCCCAGGTTTCTCTACCTCCATGAGCCCGCGCACCGCGACGGTGAACGCATCGACGACTACGCCTTCGCCACGCGACTGTCGTACTTTCTCTGGAGCAGTCCGCCTGATGAGCGCCTGACGACTTTGGCCGAATCGGGCCGGCTGCGCGAACCCAATGTCCTTCGCGCCGAGGTTGAGCGCATGCTCAAGGATGCGAAGGCAGAAGCGCTCACGTTGAACTTCGCGGACCAGTGGCTTCGACTCAACGAGATCGACGCCACGCAACCCGATGAAAAGATCTACCCGGAGTTCGACGCCTACCTGCGGTCCAGCATGATCCAGGAGACCAGGCTGTTCTTCGAAGAAGTGCTCAGGTCTAACCGCAGCGTGCTCGAGTTCGTCGACTCCCCGTGGCTGATCGTCAACGAACGGCTGGCAAAGCACTACGGCCTCGTTGGCGTCACCGGTGACGCGTTTCGAAAGGTCGCCATCCCCACTGACCATCCGCGCGGCGGACTCGCTACGCAGGCGAGCATTTTGAAACTCACCGCCAACGGCATCAACACGTCACCCGTGCCACGCGGCCTCTGGGTGCTGGAGAGCCTGTTGGGCGAGCATCTGCCGCCACCGCCCGATGTGGTGGCCGCTGTCGAGCCGGATGTGAGCGGGGCCAAGACCATCAGAGACCAACTAGACGCACACCGACACACTGAAGCCTGCGCCGCCTGTCACCGCAAGATCGACCCGCCGGGCTTCGCGTTGGAGAACTTCAATGCCATTGGTGGTTGGGACACCCATTACCGACCGCTCAGCCCGCAGGCCGCACGCAAACCGCGGAGAAAGGTTGACGCCGCCGGCGTGACGGCCGACGGTATCAAGTTTGATGGGGTCAATGAGTTCAAGCTCGAACTGCTGAAGCAGCCTGAACTCGTGTACCACGCGGTTGCCGAGCACTTGTTGACCTACGGCGTCGGCCGCAAGATGAGTTTTTCCGACCGAGCCGAGTTGCGCGAGCTGACCCGTCAGGGCAAAGCCAACTCCTATTCCCTGCGCGAATTGGTACACCAGATTGTGCGAAGCGATATCTTCAACGAACCTTGACCTGGCAGGATCCGCGATGCATGACCGCCCCTTATTCTCGACGAGACGGCAGGCGTTGAGCCGGCGAACCGTGCTGCGAGGCGCCGGCGCGGTGATGGCACTGCCCTTCCTGGACGCGATGCAACCCGCGTTCGCGCGTCAGAACCAAGGCGACGCAGCACCCCCGCAGCGCCTGCTCGCGATCAATCTGCATCTCGGCTTTATGGCGCATAACTTCTTTCCCAAAGGATCAGGCAAGCGCTACAAGCCGAGTAAGTATTTACAGATCATCGACCGCTACCGTGAGGACTTCACGGTGATCTCGGGTACATCACACCCTGGCGTCGGGGGCGCCCATGAGTCCGACCGGTGTTTCCTGACCGCGGCGCCGGGCGTCGGGCATGCGGGTTTTCGCAATTCCGTCTCTCTCGATCAGATCGTTGCCAAAGAGGTGCAGGGTAAGACGCGCTTCACGCATCTTCCCCTGGCCCACCGCCAGGGCAAGCTGAGCCTCGCCTGGACGCCCAGCGGCGCCAACATCCCACCGATCACCAGCCCCATTGACCTGTACGCGATGATGTTCATCGCGGGCACCAAGCGGCAGCGTGCGCAGCGCCTCCAGGAACTCCGCGATGGTCGCAGTGTCCTGGATGCCGTGCGGCACGCAGCGTCCGACTTGTCCTCCGAGCTGGGCCAAAGCGACCGCCAAAAACTCGACCAGTATTTCACGTCCGTCCGCGAAACGGAACGCAAGTTCTCCAACAGCGAAGGCTGGGTGCATCGCCCCAAGCCGACCACCCGGCACGCCGCCCCGAAGCGACCGAAGAATCCCGCGGAATTCGTGCAGGAATCGGCGTTGATGTACGACATGATTCACCTGGCGCTCGAGAGTGATTCCAGTCGGGTCATCACGTACAACCAGCCGAACCTGCACATCGTGCTGCCCGACAACCGGGTCAAGGTGGGTTACCACGCGCTGTCTCACCACAACAACGACGCCGGCAAGATGAAGCAACTCGAAGTCATCGAGCTCAGTCAGATGCAGGCATTGGCAACGCTGCTGGAGCGGCTCACCAATGCCAATGAAGCCGGGCGGCGACTGCTGGATTCGACCGTGCTGCTGATCGGTTCCAACTTCGGCAATGCGAACAATCACGACACCCGCAACATGCCCATCATCCTGGCCGGCGGCGGATTCAGGCACGGCCAGCACTTGGCGTTTGACGGGAACGACAACACGCCGCTGAGTAACCTGTTCGTTTCGATGCTGCACCGCCTGGGCGTCGATCGCTCCGGATTTGGGTCGAGCACGGGAACGCTGACGGGCTTGGACGCCAAGTGATCCTCGTGATATCGGCCGGATAGGCCGACCCGGCATTGGTGGGATTACCTTCCGCGTAGCGTGGGCGGGTCAATCCCCGGAGTTGCCCGACCTTGCGACCCCGCGCAGAACGGCCCGCCGTTCGCAAGCCCCAACTTCCCCTCAAAGCGGGCCCGAATACTACTTGTTGAGACGAGATCAAGCGGCTAAGCAAGCGCAGTAACTTGCGATCTTCAGAAGAGTTCGCGGATGGGTTCGTCGTCCGTAATGGCCTTGGCGGTTTCCGGCAGGCCACTGACCAGTCGGGCTTCGGTCGGATCAAAAAGCGTTTGCATGATCGTCGCCCTCAAGTGCTGTGGGAGGTATTGTTGTGACGCCGGCTCGCCGCCTGAGCGATCGGTTTCGCCGATCACCTGGCCCATCTTCAGTCCGCCACCGGCAACAAGTAGCGGCGTCAGGCGACTCCAATGTCCCGTGCCCGCCTTTCGGTTTTTCTTGGGCGATCGACCCATTTCTCCGGTGACGACAAGCATGATCTTGTCGCTGAGGCCCCGCCGTTCCAGGTCGTTCAGGAAAGCGGCGATCGCGTGGTCGAGTTGCCAGCCTAGCGCATTCATTCCCACGTCGCATCCGGGGTTGTTGCCGTCGGCGTGAAAGTCCCAGCAACTATCGACAACGGTTACAAACCCGCAGCCCGCCTCACACAACCGGCGAGCCAGGAGCATCTGCTTGCCGAGCAGGTTGGTGATGCGCGACTGATTCCGCAAGCCGTTGTAGCGCGCCCCGCCCTTGTGATAGTCGCGCATTTTCACCAGCCGGCCGGTGTCGTACTCGGCAATGGTGCGTGGGTCTTCCTTGGACAGGTCGAAGGCGTCTGTTATGCCGCGTTGCAGCACGTCAAACGCCTGCTGCTGGAAGGCGTTGATGCCCTCGAGTTCGCCGGTCGTATCGAAACGACGCTTGTAATGATCGAGTTGTCGCAACAACCGTCGTCGATCGTCGAAGTGCTTGCGTGGCATCGACAGCTCAAGATTGCTCAGCAGCCCGTCACCACCGTCGAGCATGAGGCCTTTGTACTGGTTGCCGAGTCTGCCCGGTGTGACGTAGTTCTTCTGCACGTACTGAAGTGTGAACGGCCCCGTCGGTTGCCCCAGCTTGAGGTCTGGCTGAATCGCTTCGGGCACGATACAGGCGTTGGTGGGGATCGCGGTCTTGGGATGATTGGCCCCGACAAGACGAGAGAATTGCGACGCCATCGTCCCGCCGCTCTCGCTGTTGCCGGTTAACACCGGCAACTGATTGTGTCCGCCGTCACCAGACGCAAACGATCGCACGATGGCGATCTTGTCCGCCATCGAGGACAGACGCGGAAACGTTGCGCCGAAGGCGACGCCGGGGAGTTTCGTCCCGATCGCGCCGGTCACACTGCGGACATCGTGCGGTGCCCCGGGTTTGGGGTCGAACGTTTCGATTTGCGGCGGACCGCCTTGCAGGAACAGCAGCACGACCGCCTTGTCGCGATAAAAGTGACGTGTTTGGGGGTTTGCGTGAGCTTGTGTGGCCAACAGGCCCGGGAGAGTGAGCCCCGCCGCACCGAGGCTACCGACGCGCAAGAATTGGCGGCGCGTCCAACCTTCGCAGTGTCGTACCGATCGATGGTCTGAGATCGTGAACATGGCAGCACTCCCAAGTCGCGCATCCCGACGTTGCAATCGGTCACATGGGCAACGCCGGGTCATGCATAGATTGACTCGACTCATTGCAAAGTTACGTCGGAGGGGTCGGGCCGCGCAGACTGGCCATCACGCACAAACCACCCAGCATCCCCCATCGACCTCTCGGCGTACCAAGAGCCAGCATTTGATATCAAGCAGTTCCCCGGCAGCCCAAAGGTATCGAGGTTACTGCTTGCCGTTCTCGTCACTTGTCACACGCCGACACACCATCAGGTTCATGTGTCCGTCTGACTCGAACCGGGTTGGTCGGCCGTCGTTGCCTGTCTCTCGATAGCAGATCGTCAACCGATCACCGTCGAGCTTGTAGATGCCGAGATATGTCTTCTCCTTCTGGCCGTCCTTGCCAGCGTAGCCGACCAGGTCGATCGTCTTGGGTTTCGCGGACGGGTCGAGAACAGCACGCTTCCACGCGCAGTTGGAAAGGCCGGGGCGCTCTTCACGTTTGCCATCGCCACGGAAGACTTGAAACGCGTCTTGGGTGACGACGAGTCTGGGATGCGACACCTTGCCGGTCTTCTTGTCCTTGCGATAACCCAGTCGGCTGAGCCGGTCCTTTCCGTCGTCCTGAAAGATGACGATGTCCCATTGGGCGACCATCGATTTGCGATCATCGGCAAGCGACGATTCGACCGACAATGCAAACACAACCGGGAGAAGCATGGCGATGTGAGAACAACAAGTATTCATGCCATGATGTCCCGAACGACCTTGCCGTAAACATCGGTCAGCCGGTAGTCGCGTGCGCCGTACCGGTAGGTCAGTTGCTCATGATCCAGGCCCATGAGCCAAAGGATCGTCGCGTGCAGGTCGTGGACGTGGACGCGGTCGCGCACGATCGCCGTGCCCAATTCGTTGGTTTCGCCGTGGATGTAACCGCCCTTGATTCCCCCGCCGGCCATCCACATCGTGAAGGCGGACGGGTAGTGGGCACGGCTGTTCATGTCCGGGCCCTGCGATGTCGGCGTTCGGCCGAACTCGCCGCCCCATAGCACGAGTGTCTCGTCGAGCAGACCGCGTTGCTTGAGGTCTTTCAACAGCGCGGCGATCGGCTGATCCACGGTGTAGGATGACGTCTTGAGCTTCTCTTTCAATTGGCCGTGATGATCCCACTCGCGGTGTGGCTGGGTGATGTGTACGACACGCACGCCGCGTTCGACCAGTCGGCGGGCCGCGAGGCAGTACATACCGAACTCGGACGTCGATCGGTTCTTGCTACTGACACCGTACAGGTCAAGGGTGGCATTCGACTCCTGCTTCAGGTCAACGGATTGCGGCGCTTCGGCCTGCATACGGAAGGCGAGTTCAGCCGCCTCGATCCGCGCGTTGAGGCGGGAGTCTTCCGCATTGCGGGCGGCGTGTTCACGATTCATCGCCTTGAGCAGGTCGAGTTGGGCGCGCTGTTGCTGGGCGGGCAGAAGCGGGTTCGCGTGGTGGACGACGGCGCCCCGGCCGACGCTGAAGTTCGTACCCTGGTACTGAGCGGGCAGGAAACCGGAGGCAAACGCCGCGTTGCCGATGCGCGTGCCGCCACCCATCACGACGTAGCCGGGCAGATTACCGTTCTCACTGCCCAACCCGTAGTTCAACCACGCGCCAAAGCCCGGCCGTTTGGATCGGGCGCTGCCGGTAAACATCTGCCGCGTGCCGCCGGGGTGGTTGTTGTCGTCGGCGCACAGCGATCGGATCAGGCAGATGTCGTCAACACAGGTCGCCACATTCGGGAACAATTCACTGACATCCATGCCGCACTGCCCGTGTTGCTTGAACTTGTACGCGGTCGGCAGCGCATAGGGATAGCCGGCGTTGCGGGCGTTGGTCAGGTCGAGCTTCTTGCCGACCAGGTCTTTCAGTTTCGGCTTCGGGTCGAAAGTATCCACCTGTGACGGGCCGCCGGACATGAACAGAAAGATCATGTTCTTCGCCCGCGGTTTGTGGTGGGTCGTCGGCAGACCGTGCTCAGCCAACGCCTCGGAGCACAGCATGGCGGACAACGCAGTCATGCCGATGCCGCCCGCCGATCGCTGAAGGAAGCGTCGACGGGAGTCGGATGCCAGGCTGAGTGTCATATCGTCGTTCCACATGGCTCGACTACTCCAGATAGACAAACTCATTTGAGCAGAGCAGGGCGTGACAGAAACGGTCGAACGGATGATCCCTTAAGAACGCCTCGGCCCGCGTCACCTCGTCGCTGCGCACGGGGCGGCCCAACACGTGCAGATACAGGCGATCCAACCGCGACCGCTTGTTCGACAACGACTTGTCCGACTCAATCTCACGCGCGATCGTCTTGGCAAGGTTGGCGATATCGCGGTTGTTCAAGAGAAAGAGCATCTGCGGGGCAGTGGTCGATTCCGAACGCACGCTCACAATCAGGTCGTCCTCAGGGCCATCGAAAAGGTCGCCGTAGTTCCGCCTGCGGTCGTACACCTGACGAAGCTTGACCTGCTTGTCATCGAATCTTGGGTGGAGCATCTGCGGCGTCGGGGCGAGTTCGAGTCGGCCGGACACGAAGTAGAGCGCGTCGATGATCTGTTCGTATTGCAAACGCCGGAGATGGGCTCGGCCGACGTATTCGTTGACAAGGTCCTTACCCCGATCGGCTGAAGCGGTCTGCGACGCGAGCTGGTAAGTCCTCGAAAGAGCGATCTCCCGAACCAGCTTCTTGACGGACCAGCCGCCCTGCACGAAGCGGTCCGCGAGATAGTCAAGCAACTGTGGGTGCGTGGGTTTTTCACCGGTCGCGCCGAAGTCATTCGGCGTCGCCACGATGCCTTGGCCGATCAATCGCTGCCAGACGCGGTTGGCCATCACGCGGGCGGTGAGCGGGTTGTCCGGCGAGGCGATCCAGCGCGCCAGTTCGAGTCGCCCACTGCCTTTGGTCTGCTGACTGATCGGCGTCTGATCACGGCCGGCGAAGATGACGGGCAGCCGACGTGGAATGATCTCACCGGGCTGTGACCGCTCGCCGTTGTGCAGCAGCGGGTAGTCCTTCGGGTCCTTGCGGTCCACGGTCGCAATCGCTCGACGCACGCGCTGCAACGCTTCACGAATGGCCCGCTCCTCATCCATCAACTCAGCCATGCGTGGCAGTTCTGGCGGGTTCAGGTCCCAGCCGTTCTTCTTTTGGTCTTCGAGGTGTTTCTTCAGTCGATCAATCTGTCGCTGCTGACCCTTGGCAGCTTCACGACGCAGTTGGATGAGCTGAAATTGCTTCGGCAGTTTCTTCTGAAGGGCGCCTAGTTCTTTCCGTGTCGCTTCCCATTGCTCTTGAAGTCGCTGGACGCGCTGCCGCTCCGCGACGGACGACACCAGCGGCACACCTTCGAAGCCGCCTTTTTCACCCACGATGTCACTGCTCTGCAGAATGCCGGCTAAGGCGTAATAGTCTTCTTGGGTAAACGGATCAAACTTGTGGTCATGGCACCGCGCACAGGCGATCGACATGCCCAGAAACTGACCGCCTATGACTTCGAGCTGGCGTTCGGGCAGGTCGCACCCGCCGACCTGCAACGCCAGCGCGGCCGTGCCGATGATCGACGACATGTCGAACCGCTCGTTGTCGATCTTGCGCACCGGCAGCAGGTCGCCGGCGATCTGTTCGATGACAAAGCGGTCGTACGGTTTGTCGTCATTGATCGACTGAACGACCCAGTCGCGGTAGATGTGGATGTCGGCCATGCGTGTGCGGTAGCGCACGCCGTCTAGCCAATGCCGACCCCAATGCACGCCAAACTGTTTCGACGCGAGCAAACGATCGACGACCTTTGCAAAGGCGTCGGGTGATGTGTCCTGAACGAACGCCTCGATCTCGTCAAGCGAGGGCGGTAGGCCGGTCAGGTCGAACGTGACGCGACGCAGCAGCGCGTACTTGTTGGCGTCCAGGGCCGGCTTGATGCCCTTGGGTTCGAGGCGTGCCAAGATGTAGCGATCGATCACAGACGTCGGCCACGACCGGTCCTTGAACGGCTCCGGCGGTGTGACCTTGACCGGCTGAAACGCCCAGAACTTCCCCGCCGCTTCCCAGTCGATACCACGCCGAATAGTCACGCCGCCCTCGCGCGGGTCGGGCGCTCCCATCTTGATCCACTTCTCAAAGTCGGCAACGACTTCGGCAGGCAGCTTCGCCTTCGGCGGCATCGCCAGGCCCTGATCCTTCCACTGGATCGCGTGGATGAGCAGGCTCTTGCCGGGCTCGCCCGGCACGATGACCTGACCCGACGCGCCACCCGACATCCACCCCGCACGGTTGTCGAACAACAACTCGCCCTTCAACGTCTTCGCGTCGGCGGAATGGCATGAATAACAGTGCTTGACCAGAACGGGACGGATCTTCTTTTCAAAGAAGGCGAATCCCTCCGGTGACGCCCATGTGGACGCCGACACGCCAAGAACGGCCAGAGAACCCAAGACGACAAGCAGACTCCGCATATGCAGATTTGGCCCCAGTTAGAGCGTGGTTACTTGTCGGAAGACGTCTCCTGAGGAGACTCAGTCAGAAACCTCCCGGGCTCGCGAATGGGGTCGAGGCTGGGCACATAGTTCCGTTGTTTCTGTTCTTTGCTCGCCATCGGCCCGACGAACGGCCGACCGGGGACCTTGTTCGGGTCGCCGGACTGGTTGGCCTTGGTCAGAATCTCCCCGTCCGTCAGTCGAACGCGCACCGTCCGAGCCGCCGGCGGCGTGACGCCGCGCTGCTTGGCCTTGTGCGTCGCCTCACTGTTCGCGCCGATCTGAAACTCGAGTACGGTGTAGTCCGGACTGATCCGGTAGAGCGCGTAAAACGGTCGCGGCGTCAGTCGCGTGTGTTCCATCGGATACTCGACCAGCCAATACGTCTGACGCTGGTGATAGTGAAACCACTGCCAATCCTGATCGCTCAGAAAGTCGTCAATACTGAACTGCCGAACGATCTGGCCGGTCTTCTTGTAAATAACCAACCGTTTTGAATACCCCTCGTAGTTGCGGAACGTGTCGCTGCCGCGCTCGCCCTCGGGTTTCTTCGCGGGAGCGCGCATGGTCACCTGTGGCGTCCAAAGCGCAAACGTCTGGCCGTCCGGTGCGACGAAGATGTGTGAGCCGACCGGATCAAAGACATTGCTGCTGCCGCTGCGCAGCCCGTCGAGTCGGCCAAGGATCGTCTGGCCGGTCTTCGTGTCTTTCCATGTGTACTCCCAGTGATAAGGCGTCGGCCCCTTCCTGGGCTTCTGACCCATCACGAGCTTGGGGAGCACGACAAATCGGCCATCCATCGATTGGCCGCCGTCGACATATGAGTGACGCGAGTGACCCGCGCGTGCCGGCAAGGCGATAAGCAGGAGCAAGATGGGAACGAGCTGTACTCGGTTGCTGGGATTCATGTTCAAGCCTTCCTGGTTCACCAGACTTGTCCTCAGCGTAGACCGTGCGTGGCTCTCGGTTGGTGACAGCGCCTATGCGAGTGCCGAACGCGCAGCGTCAATTCGGGCTCCGATCAATCACCCAGATGTTCCGGTACTGCAGCAGATTCCCGTGTCCTTGCAATTTGAACCCACCGCCGCCGAGTTTGGTCGGCACCTTGTCGTGAATGACGACACCGTTGTGTCGCACGGTCAGCGTGGCGCCGGGCTTGCCATCCTTCCCCTCGGCCGCAACGAGATCGACGTCGTACGTCTGCCAGGTCAATGGCGGCAGGCACATGTTGAGGCGCGGCGGCGCCTTGCCGTACAGTGCGCCGCACTCGTTCTTGAGACCTTCCAAGCCGAACGAGTCGAGCACTTGGACCTCCCAACCGTTGGTCTGATAGAAGCCGCTGTTGCCGCGGCCCTGCCCTCGCGCGGTCGGACGGAACGGCGTCATGAACTCAACATGAATTGTGTAGGCCTTGAATCGCGGCTTGGAGTTGACGTCCTTGGCGTCGGTGTGCAGCACGCCCTTGTCGAGCCGGCCGCCGTTCCAGTGATCCAGACCCGAGCCGTCGAACAAGACAAACGCGCCCTTCGGCGGCTTGGCGCCAAGCGTCGTGCTGCGGCGGACCGTCTTCTTCAGCGAGAACGCTCTGCCGCCGTCCGTCTTGCCCGACAAGACGCCGCCTTCTATCGAGCCCGTCCACGGCTTATGTCCCGCCGGCGGAAACTCACGGACCGGGCTGAATTCGCTCGCACGACCGCTCTTGTATTTGCGCTTACCGTCGACCGATTTCAGCACGACCCTGCCCGACGAGCCGTCGGCCGACGCTGGCAGTTGGCCTTCCATCAGGACGCGGTGCTTCTCGTCCCATCCCGCGCCGGGAAGACCGCCGGGATACACCACGACATGCAGCCACTCGCCGCCCAGCGCAATGACCTGCGCCCCGATCGGTGAGCCACCCTCGAGTTTGCCGACGTACTCACCCTGGAAGTGAAACGCCGGCGGGATCGTGGCGTCCTTGGCGTCCGTCCACACACCCTTCTGCTTGACCTGGGCAAAGGCCGGAGCGATTGGCGACGCAAGTGTGGCCAGAACGAATAGAACGATCGATAGAGCCAGTTTCATGTCAGTCCCTTCAATGAGTTCTTCAACCTATTGGCAGTCCACGTATTGAGGTTTCAGCCGGTAAGGCATAGATAGAAGATTGCGATCAATCGACGGCCGATGCAGGCCCGGTAAACGCCTACCGTGCCCCGTCGCCGCCGCGACAACCCATGCCCATCTGTAGCCTGACCCAGACAGCACCCTTGCCGCGCCAGCGGATCTCGGAGCGAAAGATCGACAAGTTCAACGCACACTCCGAGCAGGCGACCTGATTTGTAAGACACATGCCACCAAGCGCACAATAGCCGACATGGAGGACGCCCCAATCGACACAAGCCGAGGACTTGCCATGAATGAACACATCACAAGCATGACACGTCGCAGCTTCGTCGCGAAGGGCGCGGGGGCCACAGCCGCACTGGCGTCGGTCCGCCCGTTGTTCGCCGAAGCCGCCCAGGCAGGTGGACTGCGCGCAGGCGTCGCAGAGACCAAGGCCACGCCCGCCGCGGAAGGGACGTTTCTTATAGGCCCGATGAAACCCAGCGCGGGCGTGAGCGACGACCTGTGGGTCCGGGCACTCCTACTGGACGACGGACAGAACCGCGCGGCGGTCGTCACGCTCGATTACCTCGGCTTCGACTTCGACTACACCGACCGACTGATCCGGTCCGCGGCCGAGGCCGGCGGCGTGCCGGCTGAGCACGTCCTGGTCAACAGCAGCCACACGCACAGCACGCCGCTGACCGCGCCGTGGGGCCCGTGGAAGCAACACCGCGACGCCCCCTTCTTCGAGATGCTGCCGAAGAAGGTGGCGCAGGTCGTCAAGGCGGCGTCCGAATCGTTGCGGTCCGCTTCGCTGCGCTATACCCAGGCTCCCGTTCAGATCGGATTCAACCGACGCCTGTTGCACAATGGCCGGATCACCATGGCGCCGAACCCAAACGGCGCCGTCGTGCCTTGGGTTGACGTATTGCGAGTGGATTTGGCTGACGGCAAGCCGTTGGCTGTGCTGTTCAGCCATGCGGCGCATCCGGTGATCGTCCACGGCGCCAGCACGCTGATCAGCGGCGACTACCCCGGCTTTGCCGTGTCGCACGTGCGCGGTCGTATCAAAGGCGCAGTCAGCCTGTTCGCGCAGGGCTGCTGCGGGAACGTCAACGGCTTCCCACTGCGCGGCGGGATCGACGCCGCCAAGGCGGCCGGCCGCGACCTCGGGGACGCCGTACTCCGCGCAATGGACGCGCCGTCCTCGGCGATCGTCTCGGCCACGATCCGCGTCCGGAGCCTGGAGCTTCAGTTGCCGTTGGCCGACCCCCCGCCGCTGGCCGACCTGCGCCGACTTCACGATCAGGAAAAACGGCCGGAGCGCAAACAACGCTTTGCCGAACTGATCGCCATTGCTGAGCAACCCAATCGTCCGACGATGCGATTCCCCATGCGAGCCGTCTCGGTCGGCAACCGCTTGTGCATGATCGGGCTGCCGCATGAACCCTTCGCTGAATACCACCACCACGTGGTGCGCACATCGCCGTTCAAGCACAACATGGTCTTCGCTTACACCAACGGCCTGGAGTGTTATGTCGGGACGAAGAAGGCGTACCTGCTCGGCGACCGCGGCGGATATGAGACCTCGCCGAGGGGAGCGGCATTCATGTTCAAGAGCCGGCTTCCCTTGGTGCCGTCGGCGGAGGCAGCGATCCATCAAGGCATGGGCAGACTGCTAACGGCTCTGCATGCAGATAAATGACCAAGCCGGGACCGGACAGAGTTACCGTTCGCCGCGGCGTTGCAATGGAATGCTGCCTCAGCTTTTGTGGCTGACGCACAGTGACAGCGGCGATTGGAGAGCGCACGATGCGATGGCTAACCGTAGTGATTCTCGCGATGTGTTTTGGGTCGCTCTTCGCGGACGAGCCATCCTCCTGGCCGCGATCCACCGGCCCGACGGGGAATTACCTGCCGCTGCCGGCCAAGGGGTTCAGCTACATCAGCCATCCCGATCAGGCGAGACGGCTGTGGGAAAGCGACGTGAACTACTTCGGTTTCGGCAAGTCGCTGTCGTCGCCGGTGTCCAAGTTTTACGACCTCGAGCAGAGGTATCCCGGCGCGCACTCGGGCAATGGCGGGACGCCGGTCGTGGCCGAGGGCTTGGTGTTCTTCAACTCGCTTCGGCCGGCCGGTCCTGCCGACGACCTGATTCACGCTGACAGAACGCTTGCCGTAATAGAGAGCAAGAAGAAGAAATCTATCGAGCGCGGCATGAGCCAAAGGGACGCCGAGGCTCTCGGCAAGCGCGTTGCCTTGATGTGGCGTCGCCAAGCGGAAGATGTGTACTTTGCGCTCGACGCCGAAACCGGGAAAGTGCGCTGGAAGGTCTTCAAGCCCGGCGTCAATCTGCCGAACGGCAAGCGCGACATATGGAAACCGTCGCCCGCTTATTGGGGTGGGAGTGTGTTTGCGCTGGGCACGACTGGAACGGTTCGCGCCTTCAATCTCCAGACGGGCAAGATGCTATGGGAGACCGACCTCGGCTGGACGACCGAACCACTGAAGCGCAAGTCGTTCGAGTTGGACCTCATTGCGGCCGACGGGCGAGTCATCGTGCCCGGCCCGCGCCCACATGCGTTGGATGCCGAGACGGGTAAAACGGCGTGGCGCTTTGAGGACACAAAGTTGACCGTGCAGGGCAAGTTCGCCAATCCAGCCGTGTGGCGACATGGAGGGAAGACCTATCTGCTCTATACAGATGGCCACATGGAACGAGCAACATTGCGCCTGGTCGAGGCGTCAACAGGCCGAGTCATCTGGGTTCACGACGCCAAAGGTCCGATGGGCGACCCGGCCTTGATCGTCGGTGATGTCGCGTTTGTCACGGTGGCGGGCAAGGAAGTCTCATTCTTGAATAAGGGCAAGCAGACGACGCGCCTGCTGCCGATTCGCGGCGGCATAAGACTGGCGCTCGAGGGGCCCCAGGTGCTCTGGCAGTTCCCAGCCGACGATCTGCAATTCACCTACACGCCTACGCCGGACAAGGGCGTGCGTCGCAACGCTTCCGCCGGCCGGGACGGGGTGTTCTACTACTTCCCAAACGGAGCACCCAGCCTCCCGCGATTCATCTACAAAGTCAAAGCCGCTACGGGAGAGATCCTGGCCAAGGAACACCAAGCCGCGAAGATGGCGCAGGGTGGCTTCACCAAGGCGCCCTACGCTTACGAGATCGGCGACAACCTGCTCCACTTCCTGAGCGGCGCGGGAGGCGACAAGAACTTCGGACGAACCAACTTCAGACGGATCGACACGCTTGCAAAAGTCGGCGACGGCATCCCATTCGAAATAGACAACCCGATCTCGAATTACGAGGTCTTCGGGGAACACCCGATCGCTGACGGTCGCATCTACATCCGAACTTACAAGGGCACACTGGTCTGTTACGACCTGCGCCATCCGTCGTCGAGGTAGTTTGGCAAGAACAGGTCAATCAGGTTCGTCCGACGGGGCGGTTCGTTACGAATTCATGAAGCGTCTGACTTCGAGCTTTGTAACAACTGATTGGCCGCGACGATAGGCTTCTTCGATCTATCGAAGTCGTCTGCGTTTGCCGTCTCGCACTAACTTAACCCGGGTCACATTTGCGCAGCGCCACTGAGCCTCGAAAACACACAACAGCACGCAAGGTGGCCAATCGTTCGTGGCGTTCAGCGGTCCAAGTCTTTCCGGGGGGCATTCAGGCGTTCTAGGAGAGCAACTGCTGTCATTTTGGCGACTTTGAGTCGGAACGCTTGAATCCAGCGCGCCCTAGTACACGAAAGTTATGACGCGGGAGTAAGCGCGACGCAGTTACCAAATCGTGCAGTCACGCGATTGAGTGTTCGAGGCGCGAGAGGTGTGACTCAAGACGGCTTAGTTCGAAACGAGAGCAGTTTGGGCAATGTGAATATGGTCGTCATTCGAGTGAATGATGACCTGCAACTACACCGGTTATGGGGCGCTCGACGACACTGCTATGAAATCAACGACTGAATCCAAGAAAACCGCGCATCATGATTCAACCTACCTGGTCTTGGGAGGCACAGGTGGGATTGGCACAGCCTTATGTCGACGGTTGGCCTCACTGGGTGCTCGGTTGGTGGTGGTAGCACGGATTGCCGAGCGACTGAACACGTTGGCCAATGACCTGGATGCCTTGGCCTACCCCTTGGACGCCACGGATTTCGATGGCGTGGATACGTGTTTCTCAGCCGCAACACAACATCATGGCCGCATTGATGGGATCGTCTGTTGTATCGGATCGTTGCTCTTGAAACCAGCCCACACGACCACCGAGGTCGAGTGGGTCGACACGATTTCAGCTAATCTGACCAGTGCGTTTGCCGCTGTCAGGTCTGGTGCGCGTTGCATGCGAAAACATGGCGGCTCGATCGTGCTCATCTCGTCGGCGGCTGCGCGGATTGGGCTGGCTAATCACGAGGCGATCGCCGCCGCCAAGGCGGGTGTGGTCGGCCTGACGCTCTCCGCAGCGGCGACCTACGCGCCGAGGAACATTCGGGTCAACTGCGTCGCGCCGGGCCTGGTGCGGACCGGGCTGACGGCATCGTTGACCGAGAACGAGTCTTCCTGCCGCGCGTCAACCGCGTTGCACGCATTGGGGCGGATCGGCGAGCCGGAGGATGTGGCATCGGTCATCGAATGGCTGCTGTCACCGGAACAACACTGGGTCACGGGTCAAGTGATCGGGGTCGACGGTGGCTTAGGGACTGTTCGTTCACGTTAATGTTGAGCCTGCGCGATGACACGGATTGCACAACAAGACCAAGCGCCGGCGTGGATGCGGCGTTGGCTCTGGGCGGCCGGCCTTTACAACCTGACCTGGGGAGCCGTTGTCATTCTGTTCCCCCACCTGCTGTTCGATCTGGCCGACATCGAACGCATGCGTTATCCCCAGATCTGGCAGTGTGTCGGCATGATCGTCGGGGTGTACGGAGTCGGCTACCTGGTCGCCGCGCGAGCGCCACGGAGGCATTGGCCGATCGTTCTGGTGGGCCTGCTCGGGAAGGTCTTTGGGCCTGTCGGGTTTGCGATTGCCCTGATCGATGGAACCTTTCCGCTTCTCTTTGGGATCACGATCCTCACCAACGACCTGGTCTGGTGGATCCCTTTCGGTCTGATCCTCTTGGACGCGGCAAGGCACCGTTCGGCTCCCCGTCAGACCTAACGGATCATCACCACGGCTCCCGACGGATGACCCGCTGAGTGCGATTCTCGACGCGGAGACTCGTCCATCCGCAAGCCGCCGTTGCTATCACAAGCACGACGAGGCGAAACCTTCTCTTAAGTCAGCCCTGGTGACGGGCTTCGTTGCCTAACTGAACAAGCGATCGCGTGCCTGTTCGGTGATTGCGATTACCGCGGGGTGATGCAGCTTACGCTCGACGCTGACGGCGTAGAACTCGTCGGAACAGCCCTCGGCATCGCCGATGGGCTTGATGCCGTGGCTGGATGAGATTTCCGACTGGATCACCGTATGGATGGCTGTGAAGCCGTGCCCCTCGGACGCAAACGCTTTCATGAGGGCGAGGTCTTCGAATTCACCCAGCAGCATCGGCTGAATCCCATTGGCTTGGAACCAACGATCAAGCTTGCGTCGCAATGAGGTGTTGTCGGTCGGCAGCAAGGCGGGAGCGCCGTCCAACGACTGTGGGAAGCCGCGCTTGAGCTTCGTCGCCAACTTGGGTGCGGCGAAGAAGCTGATCCCGCTCTCGCCCAGCAGGTGGTTGTACGACTTGACGCTCGCCTGCGCGCGGATCGGTTCGTTACAAAGCACGATATCCAGGCGGTGCATCGCCAATTCAGCGAGCAACGGGTCGATCTTACCCTCCCGGCAGATCACATGTGTCGATCGCTTCCGGCGTTTGAAAACCGGCTTGAGGATTTCACGCGTCACCAGTTTGGGAAGTGAATCGACCACACCCACCGCCAAGCGCAGCGGTCGGCCGGAGGGCCGCTGCTTGAGAGAACTCATCATCTCCTGGCCGAGCGAAAAGATGTCGTCGGCGTAGCCGTAAACGATCTGCCCGACTTCGGTGAGCACCAGGCCGCGTCCGCTCCTTTGCAGCAGCTTTTGGCCCAACGACTTCTCCAGAGACTTGATCTGCGTGCTGATCGTCGGCTGCGCGACGAACAGCACCTCGGCCGCCTTGGCGATGCTGCCTTCACGGGCGACGGCCCAGAAATAGAGCAGGTGGTGGTAATTCAGCCATTCCATCTGGCTAAACAGTAGTTAGGAATAATCAAATTGTCATGATCTGAATTCCTAATGGTCTAATTCTTTTGAACGGCAAAAGTGTTCGCAGTAGCAGATGCCTCCACCAACCAAGGAGCCCCCCATGCAATGGCAGCTCGAAGGCGTGAACATCAAGCCGTCCGACTCCCTGCGTCAGTACGCGGAACAGCGAGTCCGTGAGCCGTTATCCAACATGACGTCGTGGGTTCGCCAGGTGACGCTGAGACTGCGGGACACCGACCTGGGCAGCCTTGAGTCAGGCCGACACGTCAAGGCGGTCGTCCACCTGGCGAACGGTTCGACCATGTCGGTGGATCAGCCGACGCGCGACTTCTATGCCGGCATCGACCTCTTGGCAGGCCGACTCAAACGGCTGATCCGACGGCGTCACGAGCGGCGGCGGCGGTCGAAAAGTTCTCGACGAGGACGCGGCGGCAGAGTGTGACGCCGATTCGGTACTGCAACTTCATCAACCACGGCGACCTATTCGGCAACATCAATACAAGGTAATCCAGATGGATCGCATCAAGAACATCATCGTGGTCACGGACTTGACACCCGCGTCCGAAGCGGCTGTACAACACGCAATGCGGATCGCTGAGTGGAACGGCGCGTCGCTGCACCTGCTTCACGTCATCGACGAGGGCGAGGCTCAGGAGGCGGTTGAGCAATACGCGGTTCGGCCGGCCCAAGAAGTCCGCCACCAGATGTGTGAGCGTGTGCGCGAGAAGATGGTCGCGCACCTGCCAGTTCCGGTCGAGGTCGGCGGAGAGGGCCCGCCGGCCTACGCGACCGTCGACGTGACGATCGGCGATCCTTTCACCGATGTGTTGCGCGCGGTGAGCGATGTATCGGCCGACCTGCTGGTGTTGGGCTATAACCCGTCTGCTTTCACCGAAACGGAGCACACGCGTGCCCGGCGACTGGCCCGCAAGGCTTCGACCAAGGTGCTGCTGGTGCGTTCGAGCGCGGTGCGTCCGTTCCGCCGTGTGGTGGCCTGTGTCGATTTCGCCGAGCTGTCGGAGCCCGTAATCCGGCAGGCCGCCCGGGTTGCCCGGCAGGAGCAGGCGGAACTCCACGTAATTCACCTGCCCGCGCCGACCCGTCGGCTGCTCGACTTGCTCGATTTCGCCGGCGACGTCCAGCGCGACCGCGAGGGCGCGAATCAGCACAGGTTGGACAACAGGCTGGATCGACTGCTAAGCCAAGTGCAGGACGAACTGGAAGGCCTGAAGGTAACCAAGCGCGTCGTTCATGCCGACGGCATCGTCTCCGGCATCACCGACTACCTGCAATCCGATGGGACGACCCTCGGGGTGGTGGGCTCAAGGGGGCGATTGAACCTGAGGGGCATCCTGATGGGCTCCACAGCCGAACGGCTGATCGACGCCGCTCCGTGTGCCCTGCTCATGATCAAGCCGTCGGATTTCCATTACGACCTGCGGTGACCGTGCGTCCTCGCGAGGTATTGTCGCGGCGGCTCGATCAACGCGATGATTCGCGCTGACGAATCCATCGCGGCGAGTTGTGCGAATCACCAAGCGTGGAGTTTGCTGCACTGTCAATGTGTCCGCCCACCCGCGGGGTGAGCGTGGACCGCTATCCGCCAATCGAAACGCTAACTGTTCAACACCATGCGCGGAAGAACGCTTACAAGACGACTCGTGAACTCCACTCTCACTTTTGGGCTGCTTTGGTTTGTGTTGACCGAGGGCGACTGGGCTACATGGTTGATCGGGCTGCCGGTGATCCTGCTGGCATCCTTCACATTCCTGCTTTGGCCCGCGGGTCGGCGGGTGCGGTTGAACATCATCGGTTCCGTGCGCTTCGCTTCGGTCTTCGCCTGGCGGTGCCTCATTGCGGGGATCGATGTGTCCAGACGGGCCTTTGGCCCACGCGGCGCGATCGACCCCGGCGTCATGCGATACCGGATGACGCTGCCCGACGCCGCCTCGCGCACGTTGCTTGCCAACACCGTCAGCTTGCTGCCCGGTACGTTGACCACCGACATCGAGGGTGACGACCTGCGCCTGCACGTCCTTGACCGACGGGCGGATGTCCTGGGCGAAGTCGCCGCGTTTGAGTCGTTGATCGCACAACTCCTGGCCCGGCGTGGCGTGGTCGAACAGATACACGAGATGAAAGGGGGTGCCTTGTGACGCTGATGCTTTGGGCAACGCTTTCGATTTTGATGCTGCTGCTGATCGGCGGCCTCGTTCGCGTGGCATGGGGGCCGACCTTGCCGGACCGGCTATCCGCGACCTTGCTGATGGGCACAGCGGGCACGGCGATCTTGTTGGTCCTGAGTGTCGCGTTGGCGATGCCCGCATTGGTTGACGCGGCACTGGTGCTTGTGTTGCTCGCCGTGGTGTCGGCTGTGGCACTGTCGAGGTCGGGTACTGCGGATTTAAATGAGGAAGGGGCTGGCCATGTGGGTTGACGTCTTAAGCGGCCTGGCACTGGTGACCGGGCTGGCGTTCTTCGTGGCCGGCACGGTGGGTCTGATCCGGTTCCCGGATATCTACACGCGTCTGCACGCGTTGACGAAGGCCGACACGCTGGGTCTGGGCTTTGTGTCCCTGGCCATCGCGCTGCAGTCACCTTCGATCTTCGTTGCGTTGAAAGTGATGCTGGTCTGGGCAGTCGCGCTGGCGGCGGGCGCGACCGCTTGCAACCTGATCGCGCAATACGCGGACCGGTCGGGGCTGCGGCCATGGGAGCGGGGTGAGCCATGACCGTCTGGGCGTTTGACATTTTGGCGCTGCTGGCGTTGGTGTGGCTCGCCTGGCGAGCGATGACTGCACGGCGGATCGAGGTCGCCGTGGTGACTTTCCTGCCCTACGGCCTGCTGATGGCGTTGGTCTGGGCGCGGCTGCGCGCTCCGGACATCGCGATCGCCGAGGCGGCGATCGGCGCCGGGCTGACCACGGCGCTGCTCATCGCGGCGGCCAATCGCATTCGGCGACGGTCAGCCTATGAGCGCGCCGCCGATACAGCCGCGGCGTCATCGCGCTCGGCCGACGCCAGACTTGGCGGGTGGGGGAAACAACTTGTCGGCGCCGTGCTCGCGTGCGTGGTCGGTGGGTTGCTTGCGGCGGCGGTGGCCAACCTGCCCGCGCAACAGGCGGGACTTAGTCCGCAGGTCGAAGCCAACCTGTCGGACAGCGGCGCGGGCAATCCGGTGACGGCCGTCTTGCTCAACTTCAGAGGATACGACACGTTGTTAGAGATCGCCGTGCTGCTGCTCGCGTTGATCGGTGTGATGCAGTTGCGGCGCGAGACGCCTGGGCCGGTCGTCAGTGCCGAGCAGCGCCACTCGCTGGTGCTGGACAGTCTTGTCCATGTCATTGTTCCCCTGATCGTCATCGTGAGCGGTTACCTGCTTTGGCGTGGTGGCGATGCGCCGGGCGGCGCGTTTCAGGCCGGCGCGTTGCTGGCGGGCGCGGGCGTATTGCTGATCCTTAACAAGCAGGCGCGCCCAGCGTGGCTTTCCGCGCGTGTCGTCCGGGCGTTCGTCGCTGCCGGGCTGCTGATGTTTGGCGGTGTCGCCCTAAACGTCATGTGGACTGGACGCAACCTGCTGGAGTATCCGATCGAACTGGCCAAACCGCTGATCCTGGCAATCGAGGCGGCGGCAACCGTTTCCATCGCTGTCATCTTGACCATGCTGTTTGGCGGCGTCCTGACGCCGCATCGCGCGCCCTCACTGCAAGGGGGTGCGTCGTGACTCACGAAATGCTCTATGCGTTTGGCGGCGTCGCTCTGGTCTGCCTCGGCCTGTACGGGCTGGTGGCCCTGGAGCACATGCTGCGCCGCATCCTGGCGGTCAATGTGATGGGCACGGGCGTGTTCCTGATCCTAATCGCGTCGGCAGCGCGCGCCGAGGGCGCGCCCGACCCCGTGCCGCACGCGATGGTGCTCACGGGCATCGTCGTCGCCGTGAGCGCGACGGCGTTGGCGGTGGCTCTCGCCTGCCGGGTTGCCGAGCAGGAACAGGAAGGCAGGCCTGAAGGTGAGGTCAAACCATGATCGGTGTGGGAGCCGAAACCTGGTTGATCCTTTGTATCGCCCTGCCGTTCACGTTGGCGGTCGCGGCGTACGTTGTGGGTCCGCGCGCGAATCTGTACGTCGCCTGGCTTGCCGGACTGGCGATCCCACTGGCAAGCGCAGGCCTGTGCTATGGCGTGGTCACCGAAGGGGCCATCCGCTACGCGGTGGGCGGGTGGGACCAGCCGCTGGGCATCGCGTTGCACGCCGATGTGCTCAGCGGGTTGATGGTGTTGTTGTCGGCCGTCGTCGGCCTGGTCACTTGCTTGTACGGCCACCGTTATCTTGGCGGCGCGGACGATGCGTCGTCGAGGTCCTACTGGCCGTTATGGCTGATGTTGTGGGGCGCGCTCAACGCGTTGTTCCTGGCCGGCGACGCGTTCAACGTCTATGTCACGCTCGAACTGGTCACGCTGGCGTCGGTCGGGCTGGTTGCGATGACCGGCAAAGCGGTGTCGGTCCGCGCGTCGTTTCGATACCTCATCCTCGCACTGGCCGGTTCATTAGCCTACTTGCTCGGCGTGGCGTTGCTCTATGCGCAGCACGGCGTGCTCGACCTGGTCATGCTGGGCGAACAACTGGGGACGGATTGGGCGTCGGTCGCGGCCTGCGCGGCGGTGACGGTGGGCCTGATACTCAAGGCCGCATTGTTTCCCATGCACTTCTGGCTACCGGCCGCGCACGGCAGTGCGCCGGCGCCGGTCAGCGCCGTGCTTTCGGCGCTGGTGGTCAAGGCTTCTTTCTACCTCGTCTTGCGCTATTGGCTCGACGTGTTTCCCGCGTCGGTGACCGATGTCGGTTCTTTCGTGCTCAGCGGACTGGGCGCGGCGGCCATCATCTGGGGCTCGGTTCAGGCCCTGCGCACGCCGAGGCTGAAGTTACTCGTTGCGTATTCGACGGTTGCGCAGTTGGGTTATCTGTTCCTCGTCTTGCCGCTGTTGCGCGACGCTGCGCAGCGCGATGCGGTCGTGACTGGGCTGATCTGTCTTGCGCTGGCGCACGGCTTGGCCAAGGCCGGCGCGTTCATGGCGGCGGGCGCGATGCAGCGTGTGGCGGGGGACGACGGCATGCATGGTCTGCGCGGCGTGAGTGTGTCGACGCCCGTGGCCGTGTTCGCCTTTGCGCTGGCCGGCATCAGCCTGATGGGCCTGCCGCCGGCCGGCGGCTTCGGCGCCAAGTGGGTCCTGCTCGACGCATCCATCGCATCGGACAACTGGCTCATCGCGGCGATCATGCTGGCCGGCGGGCTGCTCGCGGCCGGCTACATCTTCCGCTTCATCCGCGTGGCGTTTCATACGGAAGAGTTCGCCGGATCGGTCGTCACGCGACACCGTACACTCGAGTGGTCTGCGATGGCGTTGGCGCTCGCCGCGCTGCTTATGGGCTTTCTTGTCGAGCCGATCTCGATTTGGGTCGCTAACGCCGGTGCCGCGGGCACGACCCAACTGGCGGAGGTTGTCCCATGACCGCCTCTGTCTTGATGCCCTTGATCGTCCTGTTGAGTTCGCTGGTCCCGGCGGTGCTCATCTTTCTGCTGCCTGCCGATCGGCATTGGTTGCGTGGCGCGATGAGCCTCGGCGGCGCGACCCTCAAACTGGCGATCGTGGCCATCATGCTCTGGGGTGTGTTCCACGAGCAGACGTATCGACTGACCATCCCGTTCCTGCCGGGCCTGCCGTTGACGCTGCACGCCGACGCGCTGTCGATGTTCCTGATCACGCTGTCGGCCTTGCTCTGGCTGTTCACGACGATCTATGCGATCGGCTACCTCGACAACGCCCCGCATCGCAGGCGGTTCTTCGGTTTCTTCAGCTTGTGTGTCAGCGCCACCGTCGGTATCGCGTTGGCCGGCGACCTGCTGACCTTCCTTGTCTTCTACGAATTGCTCACGCTGACAACGTATCCCCTGGTCGCGCACCGCGGGTCGGCCAAGGCGCTGCAGGCGGCGCGGACCTATCTGACCTACACGCTCGGCGGCGGCGCGGTGTTGTTGCTGGCGACCGTCTGGCTGTACCACGTCGCCGGGACGCTCGCGTTCCGTGAACAGGGCTTCCTCAACGGGCTGGTTGCCGAGCAAGGCCCGACACTGACAGTGATCTTCTTCCTCTTGATCGCCGGCTTCGGCGTCAAGGCTGCGCTGGTGCCTTTGCACGGCTGGCTGCCCAAGGCCATGGTTGCCCCCGCGCCGGTGTCGGCCCTGCTCCACGCCGTCGCCGTGGTCAAGGCCGGGGCGTTCGGCATCGTCCGCGTGGTCAGCGACGTGTATGGGATCGAAACGAGCGACCAGATGGGGTTGCTGTTGCCCCTGACGCTTGCCGCGTCATTCACCATCGTTTACGGATCGGTCCGCGCGCTGGCGCAGGATGATCTGAAGCGTCGCCTGGCCTATTCAACAGTTAGCCAGGTGTCGTACATCGCACTGGGCCTGTCGCTGGGCAGCCCCATCGCGGCGCTGGGCGGGATCGTTCACCTGGTCCACCAAGGCGTGATGAAGATCACGTTGTTCTTTTGCGCCGGGAACCTGGCTGAATCGGCTGGCATCTACCGGGTCAGTCAGATGCGGGGCATCGGCCGACGGATGCCGTGGACCATGGCCGCGTTCACCGTCGCGGCGTTCGGGATGATCGGCATCCCGCCGCTCGCCGGGTTCGTGAGCAAGTGGCACCTGGGTGTCGGCGCGGCCGCGGCAAATCAGGGCTGGGTCATCGCGGTGCTGGTGACCAGCGGGTTGCTCAACGCGGCGTATTTCCTGCCCATCATCCACACCGCTTGGTTCGCGGTGGAAAACTCCGTCAATGGCAAGTCAGATGACCACAAAGACGCGGCCGAAGCGAAGTGGCCGCTGCTTGCCCCCGCGTTGTTCACGGCCGCGCTGTCGATGATCATCGGCCTGTTTGCCACCGCGGACGCCAGCCCGCTGACCTGGGCGACACTGATCATGCGCAGGGAGTTCGGGCTATGAGCGACTTCCTCGCCAACATCTTGTCGCACGGCGGCGTGTGGTTGCTGGTCATTGCCCTGCCGATGACGGTGGCGGCATTGGCCACCATACGCGGCGCTCGGCGGTACGTGCCGTTGCTCGCTCCCTGGGCGACGTTGCCCGCGCTGGTCGTGGCGCTGTGGGCGCCGGCCGGCGTGGTCGCCGACGTGCCATGGTTCTTGCTCGGTGCGCAGTTCGGCCTCGACGAAACCGGCCGCGTCTTCCTCTTTCTTACCGCGACGATCTGGTTCATTGGCGGCGTGTACGCGCAGAGCAGGTCTTTCCGCGACCACGCCGGTACTCACTTTTTCGTGCTGTTTCTGCTGACGATGGCCGGCAACCTCGGCCTGGTCGTTTCATTGGACATGGCGTCGTTCTATATGTGGTTCGCCGTCATGACGTTCGCGTCCTACGGCCTAGTGATTCACAGCCGGTCGCCTTCGGTGATGCGGGCAGGACGGGTCTACATCGCGATGGCGGTGATCGGCGAGGTCGTCCTCTTCGCAGCCATGGTCGTGCTTGCACAATCCGCCGGCACGGCCAACTTCGAACAAGCCCAACTGGCGGGCGTATCGCCCGATCGCTGGCGGCTCGTTTCGGTGTTGTCACTGCTGGGTCTGGGCGTCAAGGCCGGTGTGATCGGCCTGCACATGTGGATGCCCTTGTCATACCGCGCGGCGCCCACACCGGCGGCCGCCGTCATGAGCGGCGCGATGATCAACGCCGCATTGATCGGTTGGCTACGCCTGCTTCCGTTCGGTCAGGTCGAACTACCTGTGGTCGGCGGCCTGTTCACCGGCCTTGGACTCCTGGCCGCCTTCGCGGGCGTCTTCATCGGTCTGATGCAACGTCACCCCAAGGCGGTGCTCGCCTATTCAAGTGTGAGTCAGATGGGCACGATGGTCGCGGCGCTGGGCGTCGCTTTGCAGTCGGCCGGGCGGTGGCAGTTCGCGCTGGGCGCGGTCCTCATCTACGCGCTGCATCACGCGCTGGCGAAGGCAGCGCTGTTCCTCGCTCAGGGTCTATCCGAACAAGCCGTGCCCAGCCGGGCGAGCCGCTGGTTGACGCAACTGGCGCTGGTTATGCCCGCTTTGTCACTCGCTGGCGCGCCGTGGACCAGCGGCGCGCTCGCCAAGGCCGGGTTGAAATCGGAGATCGCCTTGTCGTCATCAGTCTGGAGCGATTGGCTGATCACGCTGCTGCCCATCGCGGCGGTCGGCACGGTGCTGCTCATGGTTCGATTCGTATGCCTTTCGTGGCCGGGTAAGGCCGCGATCAGCCAACAAGCCGCTCCTCTCCCCGCAGCAATCAGCGCCTGTGTGATGGTCACGCTTTCATACTCGACCGTCTGGCTCTGGCCGAACGCCGGTCCGGCAAACGCGGCCGAGGTCGCGTCGAGTCCGAAAGCGCTTTGGGCCGGTGCTTACCCCGTTCTCGCGGGGATCGCGATCGCCTGGCTCGGCGTCAAGACAATCAAGCCCGTGCGGCTCGCCCCGAACCGACTGACCCTTCCCGCAGGCGACATCGTCGTCCTGATTGAGAAGGCAGGCAAGCGGTTATTCCGCCTCATTGGAAAACAGGCAATCAACCGCTCTGCGACACCTCGACAACCACTTGCCTGATGAGATCGAGCGTGTCGTGTTGTGTGTAATCCCAGTGTCATCTCGAACGACGATGTTTCAAAATACCAAATGAATTGCAGTTCAGATTCTATCAGTTCAATGACTCAATACCACCAACAATCATTTGAATCGCCCCGTGTAATGGCACGACGTGCCGCAATGCGGCGGCCGCGCCGAGAAGCCTCACTCAGTTGAAAGGAATCAGTCATGCCCACCGACCTTGCCCCGCAAAAGGAAGCCAGCCTCATTATGGTGCGCGACCGGGCCGGCACGGGATTGCCGTTCTCCAAGGGTTTGATGGCGACGAGCATTCTCGTTACAGGCCTGCGGACCGAAGAGGCCTATCGGGTGGCCGCGGAAATCCAGCAGCGTCTGCTCGACCGCCCCGAACGTGAGATCGAGGCCGACGCGCTGACGCAGGTTGCGCACGAAATGATCGAGCAACGCGCCGGCAAGGAAGCGGCCGAACGCTACCTCGGTTGGCGGCGGGCCAAGCGGTCAGGCCGACCGGTGATCGTCGCGCTAGCGGGCGCGCCGGGTGTCGGCAAGTCGACCCTCGCCACACGCCTGGCCGTGCGGCTGGGCTTGACCCGCGTGGTCACGACCGACACGATCCGCGAGGTGCTCCGTTCGGTCATCCCGCATTCGGTGCTGCCCGAGTTGCACATTTCAACGTACGAGACGACCGAAACCCACCCCGGCGACCCGCCTTTGGGCGCGTTCCATCGGCAGGCCAGGGCCGTCAGCGCCGCCACCGCGGCCGTGGCGTCCCGTCTGATCAATGAGCACACCAGCGCCATCGTCGAGGGCGTGCACCTGATGCCCGGCTTCCTGCGCGGCGAGTTGGCGGAACACCCCAATCGGCCGATCGTCGTTGAAATGACGGCCATTGTTGATGACACACAACACCACCGCGCCCAACTCGTCCGGCGGGCGCACAGCGAGCCGGAGCGCAACGGCAACCGTCACCTGAGCCACCTGGATCGCATCCGCGATCTTCAGTCGCTCCTGATCGAACACGCCAACCGATCCCATGTGCCGGTCTACGACATCGCCCGATCACACGACCTGACACAACGCGTCGTCGATGAAGTGGTGACCCACATCGACGCCACGGAAGACCTTTCACGCGGGGACGGCGGGTCGGCATGAATCTCGATCAAATCGACATCCTGATTCTCGACGCCCACGGGGTCGTTTTCAACAACCCTTTCAAGTCATTCCTGCACGACCTGGCTGTCATGACAGAACAGAAGCCGCAGACGGTCGAAGCGCGCTGGTACAACGAGTTGCGGTTGCCCGCATGGACGGGTGAATTGAAGGACGACGAAGAACTGTGGCACCGCCTCACCGGCCACCGCGGCGATCCGGAGTGCTGGCAGGCGTTGCTGGAAACGCACTACCGCCTCGGCCCGGTTGCGCCACGCCTGAGCGCTTGGAGGCAAAACATACCCATCTGGATTCTCTCCAATCATCGTTCCGTTTGGCTACATCGAAGACTCGCAAGGTTCGACCTGCGCAAGCACTTTGACAAGATCATCGTGTCGGATGAAGTCGCCCTGGCCAAGCCCGATCAACGGTTGTTCGAATTGGTGCGCCAACAGGCAGGCCATGCCTCGCGCTTGCACTTTGTCGACGACCAAATGCGCAATCTGAAAGCCGCTCGCGAGTCAGGACTGACGGCTTCTCACGTCGACGATCTCAATCACTTTGAACAGACTGGCTGACAAAGTCAGGGGTTCGATCCACCACACGACGGAGGCAGCCTATGACACCGGCCTGCTCAACCTGTTGCCGGCAACACGATTCAGAATCGGACTGGCGAATTGCAGTTGATCAGCGATTTGCGGAAACTCGCATCGGGTTCGATTTGGAGTTGGCGACTCATCAGTGGTATCTGACGCTTCAGCAACGAATCAAGCCTCACAATGCCCTGATCGCACTACCAAAAGCCTTCAGGCTCTGCAATGACATTTCGATGTACTCGCGCGAAGCCAGTACGCCGTCAGCACCGGCATCAAATGCGCGCTTGACCGCCCGCTGCATCGTTTCAGGATTGCTTGGTCGCCGTTCCATGCCGTTGGGCACGTACCACGGCACGTCGATGCCGATGCCCGCGTAGACCTTGGCGCTACCTCGTACGGCGTCCTTGCATCGTTTGGTTTCACGAAAGACGTATTCGGGGCCAAGGCCGGCTTTGTCGAGCCTGTCGAGTGGGGGCCGTTCTTTGCGATCCTGGTGAAACAACGCGTAGTACAACTCAAGCGACTGCTTTAACGACAATTCATTCAGGACGCGCTTCTGCATCTCAGCGATCACCCACCAGCGAAGCCGAGGCCCGAGCGTCTCGTGATAGAGAATGGGTTTGATGAAATCCGCGTTTTGGGCGATCTGGTCGTAGGGCATCGCGGCCCGGTAGAACACATCCCAACTTGAGCGCTGGTGATCAATGTGCCGGCCAGACTCGATATTCGGTTGGATGGACTTGACGATGCGGTGGATCTCACTGCCGATCTCCTCGTCGGCTTGAAACCACTGGTAGTCCCATGAGAGGACTTCGGGAAAGCGTTGGAAAATGCGCAGCACCATCGTGAACACGCCGTCGGCAGGTTTCGGCTTGTTCTGCTCCAGTCCCTTGACAAGTTGGTAAAGGTCACGGAATCCCTGTTTCGCTCGGTCGGCGTTGATGCCGTGCTGCTTGTTCCGGTCTTTGCAATATTGGCAGAAGCAGGTTGGGATCAAGCCGCGAAACAGGACGTATGAAAGCGGCCCCGTGCGTTCCGCTCCCCACTGAAAGCCGTCGATCGAGTTGTTTTCGACCAAGTCGCGGACGGTGGCATAAAGCCACTCGCGATAGTGAGGATGGTTCCAGCACGGCCCGCGACCGGGCTTGCCGTCGATATCGACGGTCAAGACTTTGTCGTAGTTCGGTATCCGATGCGCCCGCCGCCCACCGGCTTCGAGCATCCTTGCGTAGACCTTCATCCCACGCTTGCGCGCGGGCTCAGCAAGTTCACTGAAGATATCCCGGTCGTGGTATTCAGTGTTCCTGGTCACGGGCTGATGGCGAACGACGGTGTTTTTGTAGTACTTGTCGTGCGTCCGGACCCAACAGAATCGTTGGTTGTCCTTGAAGAAGTTTCGCGGTTGGAGATTGAATCCGTGATCCGCCAGGACGTTCTTCGGTTTCGACCCGAGAAGGTAAGTGTGGCTGAAACAGACCAGTGTGTTGATCCCGGCTGCGTCCCGCAGCAGGTCCAAGCATCGTTCCACGCCTTCATCGAAGATCGTGAACGGCGAGATCTGCATGCCGACAAACCTGCGCTTGACGTCTGGGTTCGCGGCGAGAGCGGTTGACGTCGGCAGCGCGAGCCCGGCGCTGGCGGCAAGCTTTATGAATTGACGGCGGTGCATGGGTTGTCTCACCAGGCATGAAGGTCACGTTCTTGAGGATGCGGCAACATGGTACCGTACTCAGAATCACTTCTACATTGGCATCGTTTGACGTGCGGGCAAGGGTACGTGTAAATGTAGGTCATGGATCCGACGCTTCAGAGTGCGTACGACCTGCACGTGCATTGCGCGCCAGACGTTGTGCCGCGCGTTCAGGACGCTTTCGACCTGGCGCGCGACGCGTGTGAAGCCGGCATGGCCGGCGTCGGTTTGAAGGACCACACCACATCGACAGTCGGTCGAGCGCACGTGCTGAACCGCATCTACGACGGCGGGCCGACTTTTTACAGCTCAATCGTGTTGAATCCGCCGGTCGGCGGACTGAATCCTGCGGCGGTTGAATCGGCGCTCGCCAGTGGGTGCGACATCGTCTACTTTCCCACTTATGCCGCCCGACACCATGTCCGCACGCTGGGACCCGACGTGTCACCCGTGCCGCATCCCCGTGAAGGCGTTGTGGAATTGACGGTCCTGAGTGGGACTGGCGACTTGAAAGATGAAGTTCGACGAATCATCGACCTGATCGCCGAGCATGACGCCGTTCTGGCCACGGGGCACCTGTCTCCAGAAGAGTCGCTGATCCTGCTGGCTAGTGCGTCCGCGGCAGGCGTTAAGCGGATGATCGTCACCCACGCCTCTGAATCTGTTCCCGCCATGTCCGTTGCCGACCAAAGAACGGCGGTCGAATGCGGCGCCATGATCGAACACAGTTTTCTGGCGGTGACGCCGTGCTGCCCGGGCACGGTTTCGATGGAGGCTGTCCGCGATCAGATCCGCGCCGTCGGCACAGAACACTGCGTGCTGTCGTCCGACTTTGGTCAGATCGCCAACGGCCCGCCGGTCGCGGCATTCGGCGAGCATGTGCGCAAGTTGGCACGACTGGGCTTTGGTGAGGCCGAGATGCGCGAGATGATCGTTGTGAATCCGGGCCGACTGATGCAAGGTCGCGGCGACGCGTGATCGTGGCTACGCAAGCACGCTTTTCAAAGGCCCCGTGCTGTCCGCGAAACGCTTGACTTGGCCGCCGGAAAGTTGCAGCAAGGTCAGCCAGAGGTTGGCCAGCGGCTCATCCTTGGGTCGAAGCGCTTGCCCCGTTTTCAATCGGCCTCCGGCACGGCCCGCAATGATGACCGGCAGGTCACCGTAGTCGTGGACACTGCCGTCACCCAATCCTGAGCCGATGGTGACCGCGGCATGGTCAAGGAGCGTCCCGTCACCTTCCTTGATCGACGCCATTTGGCCGATCAGTTTCGCGTACATGTTCATGTGAAACAGGTCGATCTTCTTCAGTGTCTCTTTCGCGTCGTCGCCGCGTGTGTGTGTCAGGACGTGATGGTTCTGCGGCTTGTCGAACATGCCGTCGTACATGCGGGGCGTGTCCCAGCGTTCCGGGTCGATCACAAGGGTCGCCACCCGCGTCAGGTCGAGACGGAAGGCGTGAACCATGAGTTCGCCCATGAGTCGGATGTAGTCATCACGTCGATCGGGTATCCCCTCCGGCTCGTCCATCGGCGGCGTGGCGATCCGAGCGGCGGCCTTCTCCGCGTTCTGAATGCGGGTCTCTGTCGCGCGGACCGAGTCAAGATACTCATCGACCTTGCGCTGATCGTCTCTGCCAAGTCGGCCCCGCAGCGCCCTGGCGTCCTCAAGCACAACGTCCAAGACGCTGCGGTACATGGGATCGCCCGTCGGTCGGCCGAACAGCCTGCGGAACACATTCCGCGGGTTCTTTTCAACATTGGCGCAGTGTCCCGGCCCGTACCAACTGATCGACTCGAAGTACTTCGTTTCCTTGTTGTTCGTGTGGTCGTTGCAGCTCAGTTCCAGCGACGGCAGCATCGTCTCACGTCCGACCTGATTCGCGATCATGCGGTCGAGTGAGACGTTGGTGGGAAACCCGCCATCCAACGGCTGATCGGGCGACGAACTGGTGAGCCAGCAGGCTCCCGCCTGTGCATGCACGCCCGTGCCGCCGCCAAATTTCCGGTCCATGCCGGTGATGACGGTGAGGTGCTTTTTGTGCGTCGCCAATGATTTCAGTGCGGGCGGCAGGTCATACGCTTCGCCGGTCGACTTGGGATACCACGCATCCTGAACGACGCCATTAGGGATGTAGATGAATGCAAACCGCGTGGGAGAAGTCGCGACACCCGTTGCCGCCCGTAGCGGTTGCATCGCATCGAGGAGTGGAAGCGCCAACGCCGCGCTCGCACCTTTGAGCAAAGTTCGTCTGGATATTCGGTCAGACATCGGCTCTCTCTGTCAATTCCGTGTGTTTCGGAACGGGTAACTCTTGACGATTTCGATGATCAGCGTCTCAAATCGGTATCCGTCCGCTTCGAGTTTGGCAACGATGGCATCGACCGTCGCCACATCGAAAAACTCGAGCTTTCGCCCGAGCGCGTATGAAAGCAGGTGCTCCGTGAAAGCCCGGGCAAAGTCGTTCTTTCGCTTCAGGATCGCGTCCTTGAACTCGACCGGTCCGTCGTACTTGCGACCGCCGAACAGTTCGCCCTTCGCGTCCACCGGCAGCTTGGCGTAGTCGGTTCGCCAGCGGCCGATCGGATCGAAATTCTCCAGCGCAAAGCCGAGCGGATCGATGCGTGCGTGGCAGCCGGCGCACGATGGCTTCGACCGGTGTTGTTCCAGCTTCTGCCGCAGCGTCAGGCCGGCCTCCTGAAACGCCTCGTCGTCGTCGCCCAGCTCTTCGACCATGGCGGGCGGGGGAGGCGGTGGGCGGTTGAAGATCGCCTCCGCCATCCACGTACCGCGATACACCGGGCTGGTGCGCAGCGGCAGCGAGGTCAGCGTCAGCACGCCGCCGGACGTAAACACGCCGCCGCGCCGACGGTCGGGCAGCCGCACGCGCACCCACTGAGAATTATCCTCAACCGACCTACCTGTCCGCCGATCGACGCGTCTGAGGGACGCAAGCTCCCTGCTGAAGTGGTCCGCCATCCCATAGTGGCGGATCAACGTCGCGTTCAGGTAGGCGTAGTCGGCATCGATCAGTTCCATGATGCTGCGGTTTTCGGCAAGGATCGTTTCGAACAGCAGCAACGTCTCAGCGATCATCTCGCCGCCCTTGTTGTACTTGCTCTGCGTACCGCCATAAAACTCACGGAACCGGCCTCGGTCCGGCTTGCTGCCGAACAGTTCGTTCAGTCGCAACCACTGAAAGGCGAACGACTCAGCCAACTCGGCGGAACGACGATGCCTCAGCATTCGGCGGACCTGTGTCTCAAGCTCCTTTTCGTCACGGAGTTGTCCCGACTGCGCCGCCTTGAACAACTCGTCGTCCGGCATGCTGGCCCACAGGAAGTAAGACAAGCGCGAAGCCAACTCGAAATCGTTCAGCCTTCGAACACCTGCTGTCGGGCCCGCGCGGCCGTTCGCCACCGGCGTCTCGACGCGAAAAAGGAATTGCGGCGAGCACAGGACGGCACGAAGCGCGGCCTTCATAGCGGATTCGTCATTAGCGCCCGACGAGGTCGCCTTGTTGTAGATGCCGAGGTAAAGGTCAACCTGTGCCGGCTTGGCCGGGCGTCGAAACGCACGCGACATGAAGTGTGCCAAACGTTCCCGCGGCGGTCTGCGGGCAATCGTTTTATCGATCGCCGGTCGCGTGTCGGAGACTGGTTGGGGTTCGTCAGCGTTCTTGGGCAATTCCCGCCCGCTTACAACAGGCGTCTCTCGACCGACGACCGCGTTCCCATCCGGCACAGGGTCGCGCGTAATGAAAGCCAAATCATCGAGTAACACGTAGTCGCCGGAGAACCCCGAGCCGTCGATTGTCAGATTCCGGATGTGGACACCGTCCGGCGCGGCAAACGATACAAACGTATTGTCCTTGCCGGCCCCCTCCGCCAGATCAATCTCGATGACGTTTCCTTCACCTGTATTGCCATAGTACTCGACACCCACTCGGACTTTTCCGCTCTGGCCACGACGGCTCAGCACGACCACACCGACTTCCGCAACACCTCTCGAATGTAGAACGGACTGGAATTGAAGAAAGAACTTCTTCTGTAGCTTCTGCCGATTGGTGAACAGCGAGTCACCGGAGCTTTCGACCGCCGTGGCGAACGCGGCGTTCCAGAGGTCTTCGTTCGGATTGACGCCGATGATGCGGTTTGCGTTCTTCCCATAGGAGAGCTGCAGCAATCCGCCCTTGCCGGCAATGGTCGTATTCGAGTTCTCAGAGACGTCGTATACGCCGCCACGGTCCTGCGCGAACGCCTCAGCCACGCGTTTCCTGAACGCTTCCAGTGAATAGGCGCTGCCTTTCGCCGTCCTGGCCACGTTGTTCTGCGTCGCGAGCTTACCCGTGACCGTCACGATCTGGGGCTTCCTCGGTTCGTTCCGGTGTGCCACGCGAGTTGTGGGCGCCCGGAACCGCGCATTGGGAAAGATCTCCTGGAGGCGATCCGCCCGGGTCAGGATGTCCGGGTGGCTCATGATCTCGTGAGCCAGCGCGACATACTTCTCCAGCAAGAGGGGTGACACATTGAGCACGTCGCCGCGGTTGGTGAAACCGTGATCCGCCTTGCTGTCGCCGGGCAGTCCGGCTTGTCTGAGCAGGACCGGGTACTTCGAGCCGTACTCGCGCACGGTGACGCGCAACCGATCGGGCAGTTTGCCGTCTTGCGGCCGATAGTACTCGTCGGTGTTGAACGGCAGCCGCTCTGAGAACATGAACACGTCGGTTTCGAGCCCCAGCAGATCTCGAACCGTGTTGTTGTATTCGAGCCGCGTCAGCCGCCGCATCACGGGTTGGCCGGGATCAACGTGTTGACCCAGAGACGGCTTGGCCAGTGCCTTGGTGACCCAGTCCACAATGATCCGGCGCTCAGCGTCTGATGGCTGGGCTCTCTTTCGCGCGGGGGGCATCTCGTGGAGCCGAACGGCGTTGAGGACCTTCTTCCAGACCGCGCGTTCAGCCAGCACGTCGTCGGCCGACTCAAACTTGAACAGATCGACCCCGCCCTTGGGCTTGATGCCGCCAGCGGCATCGTGGCAATCGACACAGTACTTGTCGACGAGTGGGAGAATCCGTTTCGTGTACGAATCGTCCGCATGGCAAGCCACGGCAGCAATCACAACCAGGGCGACGGCAAGATAGATTGATTCTCTGGGCATGAGCTTCGTCATTCTAACGCACGGAGTGAGGCCCGGCCCGCGAAGTCATGCCAGGTCCGATGCATTGGGGACTCGCTCTGAGACGCGAGCGACTCACCACTTACAAGCCGTCGTAGTTCCTTGACCGCGTGAGCTTACGGTCAATTTCGAGTGCAGGCCGCTTGGCCTTCAATCGTTTGAACGCCTCGCCGTTTTCGCCAACTGTCGGGCACCACGTCTCAAGCCGCTTGAGTGAAGGCACGTCGAGCAGGTGGTTCCACCCACCCTCATATTGGAGTTGCGTCTGAGTCTGTGGGCTGAAGATCTCCAGCTTGGGAAACTTCTTCAGGGCCGCCAGGTGCCCGGGCAGCAACGCCTTCCGCGGCTTCCACCACAACACCTTGAGCTTCGGCAGCAACGTACCCAGCTTCTCAAGTTGGCGAGGCGTCAACGAGCTTCGGTGAAGCTGTAGGTCGGTCACATTCGGACACAGCGAAGCAAGATGCAACGTCTGCTCAGCCGTCACCGGTGTGTCGAGCACAAGCCGCCACACCTTGGGGAATGGGCCTTTCAGTTTGTCGATCGCGATCGACTTCACTCGAAAGTTGTGCTTGATCTCGAGGATCTCAAGGTCACGCATGCCGTCAATGACCGTAATGAAGTTGGGATCGATCGACGTGTCCGTGCCCTTCCACGCCTTGTTCATGTAGTGAAAGCCGACCTGTTTCATGGCCGGAAAACGCTTCAGGACCGCGAGCCCTTTCTCAGTGACCCGTTGCGCCTCGAGGTTCAGCGCGGTGAGTCTCGAAAACCGCTCAAGCCCCAAGAGATCGGAGTCGTCGACACCCGGCCGTTTACCAACCGAGTCTGTAAGCGCCTGATGATTGATAAGGATGAGACCGGTAACATTGCCGTCATCGTCTGTCCAGACGTCTGATCGCTGGACCTTCGATGCAATCAACTTCGCACGATCCGCCTGTTTTTCTGGTGTCCCTAGTGCTTGAATGGGTATCAAGATCGCGATCAGTACGGGGGTAATCAGACTGAGTTTCATAGGATCACCTTCTATCACGAAACCGGCGTGTTGTCATATGCTATTCGCTCACAGGCGATACCCGTCGATCCAGCCAACATCACGACAGCACGTAAGGCTCATTCAATCGATCGTTGGGGAGTCGCGACCGCCGCGCGAAGTCATCTTTCACCTGGCTCAGACCTGACGAGTGAGCCGTCATTGGTTTGAGCTACAGGACCTGGTGACTCGCAGCATGGGAGTTGATATCCGTTTGCCGCTCGCCAAGTCATCCAGAATCCTGTACAGATGACGATTGCCGCGGCGAGTTTCATGCCGACCGACCGCCACTGGATTGGGACAATTCGCCACGCAACCAACGTGGCGGACAAAGCGGGCAATGTGCCGAGACCGAAGACAAGCATGGACAAGGCCGCGTAAGCGGGCGTTGGCATCGCGGTGGCCATGATCAACGCGGCGTAGATCAGGCCACAGGGCAACAAGCCCATGACCGCGCCGAGGATCAGCCGAGCCGTCGCCCCGCGATGCTTGAGCAAGCCACCGAGCCAAGGGCGGACGTTCAGTTGTTTGAAACCACAGCCCGAAGCCAGTCGGTCCAGTCGCAGGCGTGGTACGCATCCTGACATCAACACGCCCATCACCAGCACGACAACACCGAGTCCGATCGCAACAGGTCGTTGCCAGCCGAATCCAACTGCCCCACGCCTCACCGCTTCCCCCGCGAGACCTGCCAGGAAGCCCAACATGCTGTACGTCCAGAGTCGCCCGAGGTGATACCAGAAGAAGTCGGACCTCATCGCGGATTGAGGCGCGCCGCCAGGCCCGGCGGCACGGAACGCTTGTGAGAAACCGATCAGGATCGGACCGCACATACCGATACAGTGCAGACTGCCGGCCAGTCCGGTCAGCAACATCGCGGCGAGCGCAGCAAAGATCACGCCGTCCATCACAACTCGACTCCCGCTGGGACAACGGCCGGAACGGGCTGCGCCCTTGGGTTGGATGCATGTGACTCCGTGCTTGCATCGCTCGGATTCGCCTCGGGTGTTCTGCCAGCCGCCCTTTCGCCCGCCCGGGCGGATGTCGAGACTATCATCAGGCTAGACGCCACCATGAACACCGCCGCGATAACGGGGTTCAGCCAGCCCAACGCCGCAAGTGTCAGACCGACGGTGTTGTATCCGAACGCCCAAGTCAGGTTCAGCCGAATGCGCCGCAGCGTATCGCGAGCGATGGCCAACGCGACCGGCGTAAGGCCGAGGCCGTTCCCCACCACGACGATGTTGCCGGCCTGTTTCGCCAAGTCGGTCGCGCCCTGCACGGCGATGCCCACGTCGGCCGTGGCCAGCGCGGGCGCGTCGTTCGCTCCGTCGCCCACGAACGCTACGACGCGATGATGTTCTTTGGCCAAACGCACGCGTTCGACCTTGTCAGCAGGCAGCAGCTCGCCGGTGACGGTGACTCCTAGCTGTTCGCCAAGCCTTGCAGCAACAGCGCTGCGATCGCCGGTCAGGACTTCACAACTCAGTCCAACCGCCTTGACTGACGCCAAGGTTGAACCGGTATCGGGGCGCAGTTCCTCGCCGAGCTTGAATAAGGCGATCAACCGGCCGTTTCGCGACAACCACACGCACGACACGTCCCCGTCTTCGCTGGTCGCCAGGTCAGTTTGTGGAGACGCATCCGCGAGTTCTCTGAATACGAACGGCCGACTGCCAAGGCGATAGTCGTCATCGGCGACCCGGCCTTCGATGCCTTGGCCGGGTACAAGCGACGCGCTTGCAACCTCAACTGAGCCCAGCCCACGCCTGTCCGACTCGTCGCTCAGCGCCGACGCGACGGGGTGACGCGAGGCCGCACCGAGAGAAGACGCGATCACCAAGACTCGGTCTTCGTCAAAGTCCTCAAAGGTATCTATCTGCTCGACCCGCAACGCCGCACCGGTCAGTGTGCCCGTCTTGTCAAACAGCACGTGCTGAACCCGCGCGGCTTTCTCCAGCGTGTCGCCACCGCTGAACAGAATGCCGCGCCGCGCCGCACGGTTCATCGCCCGCCACGTCGCCAGGGGCGCGGCCAACCCCAACGCGCAGGGACAACTGATCAAAAGCACACTCAGCGCCGTCATGACACCCACACCTTCGCCGTGTCGGCTGCCGTGCCAGATGCCGGCCAAGACCGCGAGCACAAGCACAGCCGGCACGAACACCGCCGCGACGCGGTCGGCCAACCGCTGGATCGCAGGCTGAGTCAACCTCGCCTCACGCAGCAGGTGTTCCATTTGGCCGAGGGCTGTGTCTTCCCCGACGGCCGTCGCGCGCACCCGGAGCAACCCGTCGACATTGACCGCGCCGGCCAGGACACGGTCGCCCGGCCCGACGGGCGTCGGCTGGGCTTCGCCGGTGAGCATGGCAGACGCGACGTGACTGCGACCGCTGACCACCACACCGTCAACCGGGATGGCGTCACCGCACGCGACACGGACCGTGTCTGCGACATTCAGGTCGCACGTCTGGACCTGCCGCTGTGCACCCTCATGTTCAGTCGTAGATTGAACAGGCAACAGGTCGCGCAACCCGCTGGCGCTGTCGGTGACGTTGCGTTTGGCGCGCGTGTCCAGCCACATGCCGAACGTCACGAGCACGAGGATCATCGCGGCCGTGTCGAAGTACAACGCCCCATGACCGCGTAGCGTGTGCCAGACGCTGACCGCAAACGCGGCAAAGACTCCGATCAAGATCAATGTTTGCACATCAAGACGCCTGCGACGGGAAGTGATCGCCGCGTGCAGGATCGGCAACCCAAGCAACGCGATGACCAGTGTGCAGATCAACATCAATACATAGGCGAACAATCCCGCCAGCGTGTCATATTGTCCCTGCTCCGCGGCCGACACATCCACGTCAAACACATGTCGTGAATAGAAGAACCAATTGAAGACCATGAGATTCATGGCCAGGAACACGCCAAGGCCGATCCGGAGCAACAGCGTGTCAGGGGGTCGCCCGTTTGCGGACTCGTCGCCCGCGGATGCCAGGCCGTGGACCAGCCGGCAGCCAAGACAGCAGAACTGCAGACCGTCCGGTTCGGACGGGCGGGGCGATTGCGCGACGGGCAACCCGCAGTGCGTACACACACTTTGGTTCGGATTGCCGCTTGGCGTCATTGGGCAGTTCCACGATCAGGTGAACACGACAAACCGCACGAGGTAGGCGATACCGATGACCAGGAATACGACCCACATCACCAGGACGTACCACGGGAACGCATAGCCTTGATAAGTCAGAAACTTGTGTCGTCGGAACATGAGGTAACTCCGCTCGCGGGGCGGCTTGGTGTTTCTCTACGGCATTCAGCCGACCATCAAGACCTCGCCGTCACGTGGCGTCGATCTCGTCCTGCATCTCGAGCATCCGGTACTTGGGGCCTTCGATGTTCTTGAACTGCCCCTTGGTGTACGCCCACATGAACAGGCAGCCGTACCCGGCCGCGACAATCAGGTATGTCAACACCGGCATGACGGCGAACTGCAACGGCTCGTCATTGGTGAAGACGGCGATGAATTCAATGAGCTTGAACAGGAATCCGCCGCCGGCCAGGATGACCATAACGACGCCGAACCCCCAGACGAATCGGTGGGCTGAGCGCGAGTTGTTCGACTCGCCCGCGGCGTCGTTGAACGTCGAGGGCGTCGCGTCCGCCGTTTCAGGGTCGGGGGCCAAGTGGCCGTCTTTGGGTGCGATCATGGTCGTGCTCCCGGGTAGCGCCGCTTAGCGCTCTACTCAAAGGGGTCCGGTTCGTCAGTCTTGCCGTCGTCGCCGAACGGGTCGTCGCCGCCGTCGCCAAACCCATCGTCGTCTTTCTTTGGTTCGTTGTCGTCCTTCTTTGGCGGCTCCTCCTTGTGCTCGACCGGCGGGTCGAAGGCGCGGTCGATCGAGCCGGCGGCGTGGATGGTCTCTCGGCGGTTGTCCTGCCAACTGCCCAGCCATTGCACGTAGGCGATGATGGACAGCCCCTTGCGATTCGGTGTCAGGCTCTCGTCGACTTCGGTGTCCGGATCGTCTCGTTCAAAGAACCATCTGTAACTGGGCATGACGCTGGTCGGCGCGACATCGGGCGGGTGCCAAAAGTGCGCGACATGCCAGTCGTTGGAGTGCTTATCCGCCTCGCGGATCAGGTCGGGCCCGATGCGCCGCGTGCCCCAGATGGGCGGGTAGTTCATCTCGTTGTTGTACTCTTCGGGGTAACTGAGTCGGCCGAAGCGCTCCTCGTCCGACCCGACCGGGCGGACCTGCTGCGAGTGGCAGTGCCAGCAGCCCTCGCCGATGTAAATCTTCCGCCCCGTGCGCAGGGCGTCGGCGAACGCGGCCGAGTCGTCCTGGTCGCCGAACGCCTTCTTGTACGCGACGGGGTACTGGTCCTTCAGGTCGAGAAACGACTGCGGCGGGTCGGCGGCCAGTTCTTCGATCGATTCAACACTCAGTTCGCCGAACTCAAGCATGGGCACCCACGCGCTGACGACGAAGGCGAGCGCGAAGAACCCAAGACCGGCGACGAGAAAGACAAAACTGAAGCGTTCCATAGTCGTTGCTCGCAATGCCGCAAGCGGCGGGGGTCACACGGTCGCGGGCACCTGCTCGGTCACGGACGGTTCGTAGGCGCGGTAGTCCAGGTCGATGTGCGTCACCTTTTTCGCAAACGCCGTGCGGATCATGTTGTAAACCAGCATGATGTGGCCGGTGAAAATACCCAGGCCGAGGATCGACCGGAACAGCCAGAACGGATAGCTGGCGGTCACTGTTTCGTCCCAGGGCGTCAACGCCTTCCACATGAAGCCCTGCACGAGGCCGGCCGACATCAGGTCGAGGAACATGAGCAGCAGCCCCGTGGAGGTCAGCCAGAAGTGCCACGCGTTGAGCCGCGGGTTATGCCAGTTGCGTCCGGTGAGCTTCGGCCAAAGGTGCATCAGCACGCCGTACAGCCAGAACGTGAACACACCGAACATGACCAGGTGCGCGTGGCCGACCACCCAGTCGGTGAAGTGGATGATCTGCTGGAAGGTCAAGGTGACTTGGAATGCACATTGGAGGCAGGTGACAAAGTAGAACACCGCGCCGACGAAGAACCAGCGGATGGCCATGCTCTGCTTGATTGAACCCTCGCTGCCCCGCCAGGTCATGAAGAAGTTGACGATGACGGTGGCCACGACGATCTCGACCGCGATCGTGCTGATTACCGCGCCGTACTGCGCGAACATCGGGATCGGCGACCAGAGGAAATGGTGCACGCCCTGCAACGGGTAGAAGAACGCCAACCCCCAGAAGCCGACGAGCGACAACGCGTGTGACCAGATCGGCTTCTTGAGAATGACGGGCACGAAGAAATACATCAGCCCCCAGCCCATCGGCGTGACCCACAGGCCGACTAGGTCGTGGATATACAGCCCGAGCATCGCGCCGGCCCCCGCGCCAGGCACGACGTATTGCGGGAAGAAGTTGCCCATGATGTAAGTCAGGCCAAGCCACACGAACGCGGCGGAGAAGTACCACAGGCTCACGTACATCGACCGTTCTTTGGTCTTGACGATCGGCGTGTAAAACTGGATCGCGACCAGCACCGCGCCGACGCAGACCAGCGGGTCGATCCAGACCGGCGTCTCGCCCCACTCGATGGCCTGCGCCTCGCCGAAGTGCAGGCCGACCCACGTCGCGGCAACAATCGCCTGCCAGGCGAAAAACGTAAGCCAACCCAGTTTGTGACTGGCGACGCGCTGGCCGGTCAGTCGCGGCACGGTCCAATACAACATGCCCAGAAAGCCGTTGGTCAGCCAACCAAACGCGATCAGGTTGGTATGCACCATGCGCAGCCGACCGGGCGACATGACCTCGACACCGGGGAAGCGATTGATCTGGAGCAGTTGCGTGCCGTACAGCATGCCCGCCAACAGGGCGATGGTGATCCAGACGAATGACGCGACGATGTGCCACTTGACCAGGCCGTTGCAGACGAGCTTCGACGTGACCGCGCCCTGCACGTTGATCGTCGGCTTCAGCGGAGCGGGATTGGAGGCGGCTTGTGTCATGGTTGGTCCGTAAGAGTCCGAACGGAAACGTCTCGATTGCGCGTCACTCCTTCAGGAACGAGCCGCGCTCTACCGGCTGCTCTGCTTCCCGCGCAACGACTGGATGTAGGCGACTAAATCCCAACTGTTGCGCACGGCCTGCTCCTGCCTCTGCTTCTCGGTCATGTTGCCAAGGTCACCGGGCGTGGCTGGGAACTGGTCGAGAAACGGCTTCAGTTTTTCCACTTCCCCCGGCTCCATGAGTTGGTAGCCCCGCTCCTTCTCCTGCTCAGCCATTTGATAGACCGGCTCGGCCGCGGCATAACCAAGCGTCTGCCCACCAAATGACGGCATGATGCTGCGCAGCCCGGTGTGGAAGACCCGGTAGATATCTTCCGGATCGTCGCCGCTCTTGAGTTGTCCCCGGGTGAAGTCGAATGCCCGTTGCGGATTGCCCCAGGCGTCCTCATACTCGAGTTGTGTCGCGCCGACGCCCCCGCCGCGTTTGCCGTGACAGTTGCCGCAACCCATCGACAAGTAGACCACTCGCCCGCGACCGATACGGTCTTCCGTCATCAGGTCGGCCGGCGCCAGCGGGACCTGCACCAACTTGCGATTGGCCTTTTCCTTCTCCCACTTCGGATAGAAGCTCTTGATGTACTCGATGACCGCGAGCTTGTCCTGCTCGGGCATGAGCGGGTAGGCGGGCATGCTCACCTGTGCCAAGCCGCGCGTGATCGTGCGGTGCAGGTCGGCCTCGAGCGGGAGGCTACCGGAATCAGTCGAACGGAATTTGTAGATGCCGCTGGTGAAGTCGCGCGGCTTTGTGATCAGACGTGCCGCGGCAGGCCCTTTGCCGTCGCCCTTGACGCCGTGACAACCAACGCAGTAATTGCCGTAGACTTCCTGACCTCGCTCCCAAAGCCGCCTGCGCTGGTTGTACGACGCACCGACCGGCACAACTTCGACAGGCCCCGTCGGCGCGGCGTGCGACTGCGGCGGCTCCTCTCCCTGCTCACCCGTGCGTTCCAGGCCGACCGGAATCAACAGGACGGTCAACAGCACGACGACAACCAACAGCAAGATGCGCATGCCGTGCGCCGTGAAGTGGCTGGCATCTGTCACGGCCGACTGGTCTTGTGGGGGCAGTGATTCACTCACCTTGCTCGGCCTCCTTGACGTCTTCTGCAACTGCCGCGCCCTGGTCATCCGTGGATTGGGCTGCCGGTGAGTCCGCCGTCGGCAAGCCCGCGCTCGCCGGAGGCGGCGGTTCAAACCGACCCCAGTACTCCACGATCCAGAGCGTCCACGCGAACACCAGATGGGTGAACGCGGCGACGTAGAACGGCACCTCTGTCAGTATCCAGTTGCCGCCCAGTAGGACAGGCTGCAACCAGCTCAAGATGAGGTAGAAATTCACAATCCAGAGACCCAGGCCCATGATGTTGGCGACGATGAATCGCTTCTTCAAACTCGCGCCCGGGAAGTACCAACTCATCGCCAGGTGAAACGCGACACCGTAGATACCGCCCGTAATCAGGTAGAGGACGCAGCCCACGAACAACGCCTTGCCGTCTTCCGTGGCCAGCGCCGACTCGCCCATCGGAAATGTCAGATAGACGCGGATCAACTCCAGCGGGTGCTTGCCCACCAGCAACGACCCGGCCACGTTGACCATGAGACTGACCGTCGCGCCGATCATGCCCAACGCCGTGCCGACAACCACGTGGAACAGGAGGTAATACCCGCGCGGCGGCCAATGAGATGTGGCCTGCCCCGAGGCATCGACCGCTTCGTCCGCTTCAAGGTTGCGTATAGCGACCAGATACTGATTGATTAACCGCTCGCGCGTGTCGTGGTCCATGGCCGCGTGCTCCGGACAGGCTCTTGACCTGTCAACCGAATCAACGTGACCATGTTTCGACTCACACCGCTAAACGGGTATCGGGGCACGCGACAGCTCGCGCATCGGGGGCGCCCCTATTGCTCGGCCGGGGCGAGGCCCACGCTCAAGCGTGGATCGGATGCGACTTACCCGCCGCGCGTCGTGGCAACGCGTTGTAGACCGGTACTTGGCTAGCCGATCAGACACATTGAGCCAGCGCGTCAGCCGCCGCCTTTTCCGCGTCGTGGACGGCGGCGATGCGGTCACTCAGCGACGCGAGCAGGTCGCCGCGGGCCGCCTCGTCGAGCGGAAACGACTTGAGCATGTCGGCCTCGATCTCGCGCAGGTCGTCGCCGGCCTTGTTGATCTGCGTCGCGGCTTTCGTGCCCTTGTCCAAGTAAAGCTTGCGGCGCTTACGCATGAGTTGCTTGGTCTTCCTGAACGGCGCGACCTTGTTCGGCAGCAGCGCCTCGGCCAACGAAGTCCAGTCGTCAGCCAACGCGCGATAAGTGTCGGCGCACTTACCCAGTGTCTTTCTACCCGTGACCTTCGCGGCCTCGTCGAGGAAGTCGGCGAACATCGGGCGGAACAGCCCGCCGCCCGTGCCGGCCGACTCGATCGACCCGAACGCGTCGCGCAGCGCGAGGTAGAGCATGCCCTTGGGATAGACCAGCGGCCAACCCTCTTTCTTGTTCTTGTCGCTGGCGATCGCCTTGGACCACTTCAGCAGACCGGGCAGGTTGAACGTGCTGAGCTTCGGCTTCTTGAAGTCGCCGACGCAGAACTTCAGCGCGTCGATGACGGCCTTCTTAAGCACGGCGGCTGAGAGCTTCTTGCCCGTTGCCGCGGGGTCAATCGTCAGTGTGCGGTTCTTGAGTGAACAAACCCGGTTGCGCGCCCACGCCAGGTCGTCCAGCGGGATCTCGATCGGCGTCGGCGCGCAGTCGGCCGCGTAAGCGACGCCCTTGTCTTCATCGACCTCGGTGATAACGGTCGTGTACATGCCGCACGTACCGGGCCAACCGAGACCGTTGAAGTGCGGCAGCACGGCCGTCCACACAAAGACCGGCTGACCTTCGCCGATCGGCCCCATCAGGTTCTTCAACGCCGCGCCCTTGGCGGCGGTCTCCTTGATGTTGATCTTGATGCCCAGTCGTTCGAGGGCGGCGCCGGTCGGGCCGGCTGAGGTCGCGTAGACGAGTTGCCGTCCGATGATTGCCACACCGCTGCCCGACTGGTACATGCGCGCATAGAACGACTCGCTGTCTTTGGGGACGCCGAGTTTGGCGAGCGCCTTGGCGTCCAACTTCGCGCAACTGTTGGGGATCGACGGGCAGAATGAGTAGCCCGCGGCAATCCCTCCGCCAAGGCCGAAGCACATGGCCTCCGACAGCGGCTGCTTGGTGTGCGGAGCAACGACGCCGTAGTGCGCAAGCGTGTTGCGCAAACCGGCGCTGACCCAGTGCGTGCCGCCGAAGTGGGTGAACGGTTGGGTGGCTAGAGTTGGCATGCCCGTGAGTGTAACGCCAATCGGTCCGTGATCGTAGTCGTCCTCGTAATCGTAATCGATCACCACACGGACCCCGACAAACGCACGGCAACAATGCAGCGCAATGGGACTGCATCACAACATCTGAACGACGCTGTCTCGGGCCGACACGGCCCGTCTCGCAGACGTTGTAAAACAAGGTCCAAGCCGCAAGCGGCGGGGAGCGAGTCGGACTTGCGATACAATCGCGACATGTCCCCACAGAAGGCCACCTGTGCCGCACTCATCTCTCTGATCAACATCGTTTGTGGTCCGCAAGCGATTGCGGCTGACCGTCCACTGCCGAAAGTTCCGCCGGGCTACACCGTGCAGCGTGTCGCGGGACCGCCGCTGGTGCAACACCCCGTCATGGCCTGCTTCGACGAACGCGGGCGGATGTTTGTGGCTGACAACGCCGGGCTCAACCTGCGCAAGGAAGAACTGGAAAAGCAGACGCCGAACATGATCCGTCTGCTGGAAGACACGGACGGCGACGGCGTGTTCGACAAGTCGACGGTGTTCGCCGACAAGATGACGTTCCCGCAGGGCGCGCTGTGGCACGACGGGGCACTGTACGTCGCATCGCCCCCCGGAATCTGGCGGCTTGAGGATACGGACGACGACGGCAAGGCTGACAAACGCAAGATGCTCGTGCGTGGCTTTGAGTACACGGGCAACGCCGCGTCGGTCCACGGGCCGTTCCTGCACCCCAATGGTCGGCTGTTCTTCTGTCACGGCCGAAAGGGCCACAAGGTCTACGACGCCGGGGGCAAACTCATCCACGAGGGCAAGGCCGCTGCCGTCTGGTCGATGTATCCCGACGGGACCGACGTCGAGATGCACGCGACCGGCGGCATGGACAACCCGGTCGAACTCGTCTTCACACCCGAGGGCGACGTGATCGGCACGTGCAACCTGTTCTACGCTCGGCCGCGCGGCGACACACTCGTGCACTGGGTCTACGGCGGCGTCTACCCGCGCAAGGACTTCGTCGACAAGCTCAGCCACGAGTTCATCCGCACCGGCCCGCTGCTGCCCGAGATCCACAACTTCGGCCACGTCGCCGTATCCGGCCTGTGCCGATATCGCGGCGACCACCTCGGCCCGAACCCCGTGACCGGACCGAACCCCAAACCGACCGACCCGCACATCCTCTACGTCACGCAGTTCAACACACGTAAGGTCATCCGCGTCGAACTACAACGACACGGCTCGACCTACCGCGCGTCGAAGGTCGAAAACTTCCTGACCAGTGACGACCCGGACTTTCGGCCAACCGACGTATTCGAGGACGCCGACGGCTCGCTGCTCGTCGTCGATACGGGCGGGTGGTTCCGCATCGGTTGCCCCGTGTCGCAGGTCGCGAAGCCGGACATCAAGGGGGCGATCTATCGGGTGCGGAAGGTCGGCGCCCCTCACGACGTGCGCACTTACACAGCCCTTTTGAAGCAACACCTGCATCTCAAGCCGAATCACGGCATCCAGCCACAGGATTGGCGGGCTTCGACGCAAGCCATGCATCGCAACCGATTGCTGGCCACACGCTTGGCCAGATCAGCCCGCGCCAACGACCTGCCCAAGCTGCTGTGGCTTTCAAAGACTGAACAGGACGACCCAATCCTCACCCACGCAATCGTGTTCGCGATGATCCGCATCGGCGACACTGACGCCTTAAGTAGATACCTAAACCATTCGGATTTGCGCGTGCGCAGTGCCACCCGCGCCGCGCTGGCGCAGATGAAGCGGTCGACGGCCGATGGGCCGTCGACGATTTGGACGCGATTGCCGCCCGCGTCGTTCGGCCAACAACTCGACGAAGCACAATTGCGACAACTTCGTGACCTGATCAATGACCCGATCCACGGCGACCCGGCGCGCGGCCGGACGGTTTTCGCGGCGAAAAGCACGGCCTGCGCCGCCTGCCATAGCGTCAAGGGCGAGCCGAACCGACTCGGCCCTGATCTCTCAAAGGTCGGCGCGATCCGTGGGCGGCGCGACCTGTTACAGTCGATCCTGTTTCCCAGCGCCGGGTTCGCGCGCGGCTACGAGCCGTACATGATCGAGACGGAGACTGAACGACACGTCGGCGTGCTCGTCGGCGAGACAAACGGCCACATCGAGTTGGCGACCGCGGCCGGAAAAGTCGTTTCGGTCGAACTCAAAGCCGTCAGGTCGATCAAACCGTCGAATCTATCCATCATGCCCGCGGGCCTCGACAAGGCGTTGACGAAACAGGAGCTCGCCGACCTGATCGCGTATTTGCAATCGCTCAAGTGACGTGCAGCGTCACCTGTTTAACCGCGTCGCATGCGACGCGCGTCGGGTGTGGCTTGTATACTCGACGCCAATGTGACGCTGCGGCGCGTCGCAAGCGACGTGGCTGAATGGCGTGATTTGATACTGGAGCACACAATGATTCGTCTTTGTTCGATCGTTGCCATTATGTTGACCGCGTCGTTGTTTCACGTGCAACGAAGTGCCGCCGCCCCCGGCGACCCGCGGAACCGCCCCAATATCGTCTTCATCATGACCGACGATCAGGCCCCGTGGGCGGTCGGTGTCTATGGAGACAATACCTATGCGAACACGCCGAACCTCGACAAGTTGTTTAAGCGCGGCGCGTACCTGCGTAACTGCTTCACGCCCACGCCCGTGTGCAGCCCGTCACGGGCGTCGCTGGCGACGAGCCGTTACGGCAGCGAGCTGGGCATCACCGACTGGATCAACCCCCGGCGTGAACCTAACCATGGGCTCGATCCGAAGACGACGACATGGTACGAGGCGATTCAGCGTGCCGGGTATCACACAGGGCTCGTCGGCAAGTGGCACCTTGGCCTGACCGACGCGCACCACCCGACAAAGACGGGCTTCAACTACTTCATGGGCCACCGCGGCGGCGGATGGTCGCCGAACAACCCGACATTGGAGCACTATGGCGAACAGACCAAGTTCACGGGCCTGACCACCGACATCCTGACTGACCACGCGATCGCATTCATTACGAATTGCCCCAAGGACAAGCCGTTCCTGCTCGTGCTGCACTACCGCGCCCCGCACACGCGCTGGCTGCCCGTCGCGCCCGAGGACTGGGCCCCTTTCGAAAAGCTCGACCCGAAACCGCCCCACCCGGACTACCCCGGGCTCGATACGGCGCGGGTCAAGCGGATGACGCGCGAGTACCTCGCGTCGGTGCGCGGCGTCGATCGCAACGTCGGGCGCGTGATGAAGACACTGAGCGACCTGAAGCTGGCGGACAACACCGTCGTCGTGTTCACGTCCGACCACGGCTACCAGATGGGTCACAACGGCATCTGGCACAAGGGCAACGGCCACTGGGTGCTCAAGCGGGACGCGTTGCCGCCGGCCACTGAGAACATCCCGCGCGGGCAGCGGCCAAACATGTACGACCACTCGATCCGCGTGCCGACGTGCATCGTTTGGCCGGGCGTCACGAAGGCTGGGCAACGGGTCGAGCGGACGATCTCGTTCCTCGATTATTACCCGACGCTGTGCGGCATCGCCGGCGCGAGACTACCCAGGGGTGAGACGATCCGTGGGCGCGACTTCGCACCGTTGTTGCGCGGCGACAAGGGCGTCGCGTGGGACGACGACCTGTTCGCCCAGTACTCAACCAAGCACCAGTCGCGGACGCACATGCGGATGCTGCGGACCAAGCGGTGGAAGCTCGTCAAAGACTACCTCAACCCGAAGCGCGACGAGTTCTACGACTTACAAAACGACCCGGATGAGACGACGAATCTGATTAGCAAGGTCGACCACGCTGCAACGATCGCCCTGATGTCGGCCGAACTGGTCTTGAAGATGGACGAGATCGACGACCCCGTGCTGGAATTGGTCAAGGAACGACTCGATCGCTGAAGACGGGCCAAATTGACTTGACGCAAGTCGTCATCCTACTCGTCCTCGTAATCGTCATCGGCAACGCCCCCATGACCAATCGCCACCCGATCGCGCGAACGGCCGCTAGCGGCTTAGCGCGACGTCAGTGACATACCCGTTGCGCGTGACGAGCCGCCGTCGATTACGATCACAGATGCGAGGACGATGACGATTGGGGCGCTGCCGGCCACTACGCGACGCCCCGCGTCGCTACAATACGTATCAATCCTCGGCACACACGCTCACTGGAGTCAAACGATGCCTCACCGTCCCGTCGGAACGCTCGCCGCATGCATCGCCCTGCTGTTCGTGGTCGCATGGACGACACCCGCGTCGGCCAAGGACTATTTCCTGACCATCGCCGGCGGCTACAGCCCGACGGGCAACCAGGTCTCGCTTGAGAAAAACGTCCTGTACTACCAGCGGATGCTGCGCGACATGGGGCGGGCCGACGCCCCGCACACGCTGCTGTTTGCCGACGGCCACGACAAGGGCCGTGACCTGCAATTCATGGACCCGGACTTCGACATCCCCAAGCCGTCGCTGCTGCTGGCCACGATCGCCAACCAAACCAAGTACCTCTACCACCAGTACCGCTCGCACACGCTGCCCGACGTGGCCGGCCCGTCGAGCGTGGCCGAGTTGGACAAGTGGATCAACAAGACCGGGTCGAAGCTCGGGCCTGACGACCGCGTCTTCATTTACGTCACCGCGCACGGCGGGCGTGGGGCGAGCAAGACCAAGCACAACACCAAGCTCATGCTGTGGAACAATCAATCGATCTACGTCCGCGACTTCGTCGCCCGGCTGGACAGCATCCCCAACGAGACGCCCGTCATCATCATCATGGTGCAGTGCTTTTCGGGCGGCTTTGCAAACGTGATTTTCGAGGAAGGCGACCCAGCCAAAGGGCTGTCGAAGGGTCGGCGATGCGGATTCTACGCGACCGTGCACACCCGCCCCGCCGCCGGCTGCACGCCCGACATCAACGAAGCCAACTATCGGGAATACAGCACGTACTTCTGGGAAGCGTTGTACGGCAAGACGCGATTGGGCAAGGCGATCGAACGCCCGGACTACGACGGTGACGGGCAGGTGAGCTTCGCCGAGGCGCACGCGTACACCATCATCCACTCCGACACGATCGACATCCCGATCAAAACCAGCGACGCGTTCCTGCGCAAGTTCAGCGAGACGAAGCGGCCGAAGCCGGCCGCGAAGAAGGACGACGCGAAGAAGACGGACGAGAAGAAGGGTCAGCCCAAACCCACGCCGCCCGTCCCGGCCGCCAAGGTGGAACAACCCAAGGGGAAGGACGTCGCGCCGGCGTTGGTCGCCGTCTCGGTTGGCCAATCACCGGTGGCCACGGCTCCGGCGTCTCCCGCCCCGCCCGCGCCGCTGCTCACGCAGGACTCCAAGTACTCCGACCTGCTGGCCGCCGCGACACCGATCGACCGCGTCGTGCTCGAAACGCTGTCCAAGAACCTCGGCCTAAAGGGCGACAACCGCGCCAAGGCCGCGCGCGACCTGGCGAAAAAGACCGAAGACGAACGCAAGAAGTTGGCTGGCGAGAAATCGAAGCTTGGCAAAGACGCGGAAACGATCCGCCGCGCGATCTACTCGATCGTCGCCAAGAACTACCCCGAGATCCGCAACGCTTGGCACCCGCGCATCCACCAGGCCATCGAGACCGAAGGAGACCAGATCGTCAAGATGATCGAGGGCCACAAAGACTACAAGAAGATGGTTGATCTGCGTGAGAAGCAGAACAAGATCGAACGCAAACGTCGCGACTTGGAGCACAAGTGGGTCAAGACGCAGCGCGTCCTGCACTTACTTGAGAACGCGGCGCTGGCGGGCAACCTGTATCAGATTGCCCCGGACCGTCAGAGCGACTACGCCGCGCTGGTCGAGCGCGAGGCCGGCCACCTGCCCGCGCTGTCCGGCAAGAGCGTGACGCAGGCTGGACAGGACGTGACGACAACGGCGACACCGTGAGGTCGCGATTTCGCCGTAGCCGCGGCTTGCTAAAACGCGGCAACACCGCGCCACCCCTTCGTGCCTCCGTCGCTCCGTGCCTTCGTGCCTCTCTCGATCCCCATGCAACGCCGCCACTTCCTTCAGACCGCCGGTCTCACAGCCATGACATTGACCGCCACACCCACGCGCGCCGCCGATCGGCCGCGGATCAAGGTCGGGCAGATCGGGACGAAACACGCGCACGCCGCCGGCAAGATGGCGACGATGCGCAAGCTGACTGCCGACTACGAGGTCGTCGCCGTCGCCGAGCCGGACGCCGTTCGTGCCAAGCGGGTCGCCGCGAGCAAGTCGTATCGCGACCTGCCGTTCGTCTCCGTCGAGCAACTGCTCAACACGAAGGGCCTGCAGGCCGTCGCGATCGAAACCGACGTCGAGCACCTGCTCGACCACGCGGAACTGGCGATCAAGGCCGGGATGCACATCCACCTCGACAAGCCGGCCGGCAACGACCTCGCCCACTTCAAACGCATCCTCGACGAAGCGACACGACGGAAGCTCACCATCCAGATGGGCTACATGTTCCGCTACAACCCAGCCTTTCAACTCATCTACCAGGCTGTGCGAGAGGGCTGGCTGAGCAACGTCTTCGAGGTCCACGCCGTCATCAGCAAGCTCAGCAACGACGCCACACGCAAACACCTGGCCCGATTCCCCGGCGGGACGATGTTCGAACTCGGCTGCCACGTGGTCGATTCGGTCGTGCACATCCTCGGCAAGCCCGACAAGGTCACACCGTTCGTCCGACGCACGTTCCCCGAGAAGGACACGCTGGCCGACAATCAACTCGCCGTGCTCGAATACGCCAAAACGACCGCGACCGTCCGCAGCGCATTGATCGAGCACGACGGCGCCCGCCGCCGGCAGTTCGTCGTCGCCGGTGACGCCGGCGTGATCGACGTCAAGCCGCTCGAACCGCCCAACGTGGCCATGTCGCTAGCCAAACCGCGCGGCAAACACCCACGCGGCTACCACAACGTCCCCATGCCCAAGATGACCGGCCGATACGACGGCGAGTTCCTCGACTTGGCCAAAGTCATCCGCGGCGAAAAGGCTTTTGATTGGTCACCCGCGCACGACCTGGCCGTGCAGGAGACCGTGCTGCGGGCGAGCGGGGTCGAGGTTGCATAGGATCAGGTGGGCTCTTGTCAGGAGCAAGCCGTGATCGCATCTCAAGACGAAACTTTTCGGTTCTGGGCGAAGTTTTCTGCTGTGGTATTAGCACCGCTCACGGTTGTCGCCAGCATCGCAATGATGATGTCAGACCGCGACTTGATCGAATACGACATGATCGCCAGTGACGGCCAACAGGACGTTGCCACGTTGGGCCTCACGACCATTGTCGCGCTGTGGGTTTTCTATTTGGTGACACTGGGCGTCTGTCTCGACATCCGCAAGACACGAGGCAGCATCGCCCTGTGTATCGCCCTCTTTCTCGTCACATCGTCTTACATGCTCTACACGTTCGTCGTCTCGTTCACACCCTGGTTCAGGATCACGTGGTTCGTGTCGTAAGCGTCGCCCTTACAGCCGCGACTCAACAAGTCGCGGCTACAGACATGACGCGCATCACCGCCCCGCCGTATCCTTCAACAACCCGTGCATCGCCGCGGCCATGGGGTGCGACGGGTCGATTGCCAGCGCACGCTGCGTCAACCGCCACGATTCACGTGTGTCACCGGCTCGTCGGCGGCGTTCAGCCTTGCGTAACAACTCGATCACCAGGTCATGCCGCAGCGCGGCGGCGATGTCGCGGATTTGCTGGTGGTAGAGGCGTGTGAGAAAGGTGATCGTTTTCCGGTGAGTATCCAATGGGGCATGCAGCCAGAAAGTGCCCATTGACTCCCGCAAGGTTGCGACATCACCACCGTACTGCCCCCAATGCTCGAGGTCACCAATGGTGTCCCGGACGTTGGACTTCAACTGTTCGATCAACTCGGCTTCCGTTTCGGCGTCGGGGTGTGACCCATGTCTCAGCGTGTCCAATCCCGGGTAGTCATCGAAAACCAATTGCCCCTGACTCTGACCAAACACGGCTTGGCGTGGCAGAGACCAGTGAAGCATGCGCCCGATGTAGTACGCGCGTTCGAATCGCTGCCGTTTCAGCAGGTCCCTCTCTGTGTCAATGTAGACGACATCGCCCTCATACCGGTACCCGATCGGTTCAAGCTCACTGATCGACCCTGCGATAGACAGCACGCGTTCGACCGCGACACGCAGCGGCGCGGTCATCGGCCGATCGAGGCAGGGTGTATCCCGTTCGATCCCAACCGCTTCAAGACTCGCCCAATCGACGTGAAAGTTGCACGACGATGCCGACTGCAACTCCGCGATCAACTCCGCCAGCGTGCGGGCCTTGGCTCCGATGGTGACGACCTCGTTCAGCTTCTGCACGCGGTTTGTCGGATTCAGGTCAGGCCACAGAGTGGGCAGGTCGGCATCGGCGACGCGGAAAGCACGATCGCCGCGCTGCCGGGCCGACGCCTCGGTCAAGACCAATGACATGGCCGCCGCGTATGGATTCTGGGGATCGGTCCGCGATGCGCGCCGAATCAGTCGTTGCGCCGTCAACGCATCGCCTTGCCGGTAGGCTTCAAACGCGTCGCGCACGTCGGGCATGGCGGCCTCATAGCGCAACTCCGAGTCGTACTTGTAGGCGATCGATTCGTGCCACCGACGAATGATCCGTGCAGTGTGTTCGTGCTGATCAGGCGTCGCTTCAATGACCAGCGTGTCCCCGACGCGTTGAATGGACCCGATGCTGCCACTGTAAGCACCCCAATCCTCACCCCCACCGATCGGCGGCATCACGAGAGTCACAAGTTGCCCGACCAACGCTTCATACTTGAGCTTGTAATCATTCCCGATATCTACCCTGGCGTTTTCCTTGCTCTTGTCGTCCGCCCAGCGCGAAGGCCGCCGATCTCCCAGAATCACGGCAGGGTGAAGCTGGTATGTACGCACATAGGCCTTCCGATTCAGCTCTCGATGCGTGCTGGCGTAAACCCGCCCGTCGCGGCAGGCAAACCCGATCGGCTCAAGTTCGCTGATCGACCCGGCCTCATTGAGCACAAACTCGATCACGGTCGAAGCGGCGACCCCCTTGAGTTTCAGCGTGATCGACGTATCGCGTTCGATCCCAACCGCTTCCAGCGCCGCCCAGTTGACGTCGATGGGGACGCCCGACACGGTTTCAATATCGCGTAAAACGTCGAACAAGCGCATCTTGCCATAAGAAACGTTCATGGGCGGGCGCAGTTTGGCCATGACCGCCTCGGTCTCCCGCACCTCGCGCAGCGACGCCTCGTCCAGGACGGACTCCCATGGGATGGGTTCGATCTCAACGGGCTGACTGACTAGCCGCGTGGAACAGCCAGATACCGCAGCGAGTGTGACGCACAGAATGTGGACAGCCATACGAGGCATGTCGGTGTTCCTGCTGGCGTGCACCTAACTCCAAGACGCTATCGGGATCGGCGCGGAGCTGGACCGTTCCTCGGACAACGATCAATAGTAGGGTGGATTGTTTTTTGACTTGAGCAGGTCTTCGACGTCGGTTGGGTTGGCCGTCGCATCGGGGCCGGTTTTGCGGAATACGAACTCCGCGTGACCGTCCGCGAAAGCCGCGCTGACCTGCAACGGCTCATTGCTGTTGTGCCACTGGTTGCGCCCTTCGTCAGCCTTGAGGTCGGTGTGAATCACCAGGTCGGCGCTGATGATCTTTTTGCCGGGATGCTTGACCTGCGACAGGTTGAGATTGGGGACAGCCCAGATCCCCGACGTGTTGGTCGCCGGGTACCAATACGAACTGCCGTAGACCTCCCACGCGTGGTCAGCCTCCGAGGCGCCGGGCAAGTCCGTCCCCTCGTCCCAAGGGCATTGAGCCACTTCGAAAGCGCCTTTGAGGTAGGGATTCAGCGGCCGATCGTCGGCGTTCAGCCCGATGCCATAACCGTCGCCAAACAGGTCGTGGCAGGCCAGGTCACCGGCGTCCGAGCCGGCTGGAAACACGTTGTTGTTGTCATTCAGATACGAAGACATCGCCGTGGCGACGTTCTGCAAATTGCTTAAGCAGCGGTTCATGCTTCCCCGGCCGGAAAACTGGCGTAGTAGCGTTGGGAGAAAAATGGCCAGGATGATCGCGATCAAGAAAAACACAAGAAGCAATTCAAGAATCGTGATTCCATGTGACAGATGTCGAGATGGGCGCGATTCTGACACCGGTTGCATCCTCGTAAGGCACGGCTTGATGCAAGCGACAAACATCTGCGTTCGGTTGTGGCTGGCGTGTTAGCGATCACTGGGCTTTGCACATGCGCCGGTAACCCCAGCGCACACACAATACCTGTTAATCTCGACTCCACAAACTATAGCCAGGTCAGATCGGCGCTCGGCGGCCGCTTCACTTCTCGACGCGCATCTTGGCCGCGTTCGCATAATCACGCCACAACTTCTCAAGCAGTTTTGCGTCGGCCTCGCCGTCGAATACGACGACGCGATACCGCGACGCGTAAGGCTTGCCCGGTTCGATCTTGAACGGCGCATTCTGGCCTGGCGCAAAGCAGAAGAACGGCTCTTTGGGGTGCAGACGCATGGGTTGCGGGTGACGGAAGTTGCTTGGGTGGCTGAGGAACGCGACGCCGCAGGTCTTGCCATCGACCTGGCCGAACATGGCGCACCAGCGGTCGTTGGTGAAGTTGCCGGCCTTCTTGTCCTTGCCCGATGCGGTGAGGAATGTCACGGCGTCACCCTCCCATTCACCCGAGCCGCGGTAGCCGAAGCCGCCGTAGTACTTCTTGAGCACGGTCAGCGGGCTGGACGTCGAGCAGGTCTGGACGGACTCGAAGTCGAACATGCTGTAAGGCGATGTGTTGTAAACGCGGACCGTCCACGTCTCGTTCAGCGCCGGCTTCGGGCCTCCCTCAGCCTTGAGCGCAATGTGGACCTGCCTCGCGGTGAACTGCGCGAACACGTCGCCGCTGGTCACCGACTCGAACTTGACAAACTTCGTGTCGCCCTGTCCCTCGCGCTGCTCCCAGAAGTTGGTTTGTTTGCCCTCGAACTCGGTGTCCCGCCAGACGAACCACAGGCCGTGATGGTGCAAGTGCTTCTTGGGGAAGTCGTTGCTGACGACCTTTTGTGACGGTGACCAGATCGGGTGGATGTGGCCGCTGCGGTCGTGCAGCGACGTCACCCCTTCAGGGGCCTTAATGACGGCGTGGTTGTATCGCAGAACTTTGCGGTCGCCGACGCTGACAAGCAGGTGTTTGCCGTCGTCGGTCGCGCGGACATGCGGCTTGGCATCCGTCTTGATTTCAAACACGCTCAACCGCAACGACTTGCCAGCCTTCAACGTCGCGGGCAGGAGCACGCAGAGGCGGTCGGGCTGACCATTAACGCCCTTGACCACCTGCGCCGGCGTCGCGCGCGGGCGGCCCTTGGGGTCGGCGACGGTGACGCGCATCCGTTTTACATCGCGCAGCGCCGGGGGCAGGTCGATCAGGACAGGTTGATTCGTCCGGTCAACGTCGCCCGCCTCGACGACGATGTTCACACGCTTGTCCGCGGCAAGCGCCGGGCAAGCGATGAGCGCGACCATCAAGCAGGCATTGGCCAACACGAGTCGTTGCGAATTGAGCATCGGAATTCCTTTCAAGTATCAATCGGATAGCCCGCGCCTTTCCAGCCGCTGAACCCACCGTCCATCGAGACGACGTTGGTGTAACCCATCTTCTGCAGGTTGTCAGCCGCGAGCGCACTGCGGTACCCGCCGCCGCAATACAGGACGATGTCGGCGGTGGTATCGGGAATCGTCTTTTCGATGTCGCGCTCGATCACACCCTTGCCGATGTGCTGCGCGCCCGGCAATCGAGCCGCGGCGTACTCGCTCTCTTCCCGCACGTCGACCAGGTGAAACGTGTCGCCGTTGTCCAACCGGGCCTTGATGTCGGCCACGGTGCACTCGCGTACGCGCGAGCGGGCGTCGTTGACAATGTCGAGAAAACGCGGGGCGTGTTGTTTACCCATGATGACTCACCTGATACAGCTTGAACCTCGGCCGAGCGGCGCTACGTCTCGACTCAGCCTACCACCGCCGACTCATGGCTCCAGACTCTTTTGAAAGATAACCAGGTTGGTGGCCAGGTCGGGGTCCCAGCGCAGGCCGACGATGTCGTAGTCGTGGGCGATGCCCATGTGCAGCATGGGGCGGACGCTGCTGGGGCACTCGAAGCGGATGGCCAGGTACTCATGCTGCGCCGCCCACGCCTGCGCCGCTTCGAGCAATTGCGAGCCGATGCTCTGCCGGCGCACGTTCGCGACGACGCCGACAAGCCAGGTAAAGAACACGTCCGGCTTCAACTCGAACCCGAGCACGAATCCAACCGGGTCGCCATCAACCGCGGCGACCATGACCAGCGGGTTATGGCGACCGAGGAATCGGCGCTCGAAAAACGACGTCTCACGCGCGGGCTTGAAGACCTGTTTATACAGGTCGGCCACGAGCGTCAGGTCGTTCGGGCTGATGATGTCGATCTTGGCGTCGGCCATGCGAGCGGCATGATATCAGGACGTCGCCGTTCCCGGCGAATAGGTCGTTGCGGCCATAGCCCCGCGCAACTCTGTCGTGTAAACTTTCAACATGATCTGGAGACTGTTGCAGCTTGTTGTCGGGCCGGCCGTGTTGCTCGGAGCGTGTGCTCATTCGAGTCTCGCACACGCGGCCGACGCGCCGCCGCAGGCGATAGCCAAACTCGACGTGAAAGATGTTGAGTTCTTCGAACGGAAGATCCGACCGGCCTTGCACAAGCATTGTTATAGCTGTCACTCGGCCGAGGCGAAGAAGGTCAAGGGCGGCCTGTTTCTTGACAGCCGAGCCGACTGGATGCGCGGCGGCGACAGCGGCGCGGCGATTAAGCCGGACGACCCGGACAACAGCCTGTTCATCAAGGCGATCCGTTACGATGACGCGCACCTGCAGATGCCGCCCAAAGGCAAACTGCCCGACGCGGTGATCAACGACTTCGTGGACTGGGTGCGACGCGGCGCGCCCGACCCACGCGCGGGGCAGGGTGCGGGGCAGTCGGCGGGAGCTGGGATCGATGTCGAGAAGGGCAGACAGTTCTGGGCGTTTCAACCGGTGCGTCGTGTCACGCCTCCCAACGTGAAGGACGAGTCCTGGCCACGCAATGATGTCGATCGCTTCGTATTGGCTCGACTCGAGTCGGCCAATGTCAAACCCGTGGGCGACGCGGATCGGCGGACGTTGATCCGCCGGCTCTACTTCGACCTGATCGGTCTGCCGCCGACGCCCGCGCAGGTCGAGGCGTTTGTGAATGACAAGTCGCCCGACGCGGTTGAGCGGGTCGTCGACGCCCTGCTCGCGTCGCCACGGTTCGGCGAGCGATGGGGACGCCACTGGCTCGACGTTGCGCGGCACGCCGACTCCAACGGCGGCGACATCAACGTGACCTACCACCAGGCGTGGCGGTACCGCGACTACGTCATCAACGCCTTCAACAACGACAAGCCGTTCGACCGCTTTATCGTCGAGCAGATCGCCGGCGACCTGATGGCTTCGAATAGCGACGCGGAGCGGGCTGAGCGTCTGATCGCCACGGGCTTCCTGGTGATTGGGCCGAAGATGCTGTCTGAGCGCGACAAGGAAAAGCTGCGCATGGACGTCGTCGATGAACAAGTCGACACCATCGGGAGAGCGTTCCTGGGCATGACACTCGGATGCGCGCGCTGTCACGACCACAAGTTCGACCCGATCCCGACGACCGACTACTACGCGATGGCTGGCGTGTTCCGCTCGACTCAGACGATCGCGGGCAACAAGTTGGGCAACGTGTTTGTCTCGGGTTGGCTGGAGCGCGAACTGCCCGCCAATGACGAGCAAAAGGAAGCGATCGCCGCACACAAGAAGGCGACCGACGACCTGAACGCAAAACTCAAATCGGCCAAGGCCGAGCAGAAGAAGCTGGCTGATCAACAGGCCAAGCGGGGAGCGCCGAAGTTGGCGGGCATCGTCGTCGATGACACCGCCGCTAGGAAGAACGGTACGTGGAAGGATTCGACGTACGTGTCAAGCTACGTGGGCAAGGGGTATGTCCACGACAACAAGGAGGGCAAGGGCGAGTTTTCGGTGGTCTACACGCCGGACCTGCCGGCGGCGGGCAATTACGAGGTGCGTATTTCCTACACGCCCGGCAACGGCCGGGCGCGGAGTGTACCCATCACCGTCCGATATACGGGCGGCGAAAAGACCATCAGGGTCAACCAGGAAACCAAACCGCCGATTGACAACCTGTTTGTCTCACTGGGTCGGTATCAGTTTGAGAAAGGCCGCGCTGGGTCGGTCACCATTTCGACAAAAGGCACGGACGGGTATTACGTCATCGCCGACGCCGTGCAGTTCATCCCGCTTGACGACGACGGTAAACCCAAAGTCCAGCCCGCCGAATCGAAGCCGAAACACGACGACGGCTTGCAGCAACGTCTCACCGCGGCAACACGACGTGTCACGCAGTTGGAGAAGCAGGCGGCCGACCTGAAGAAGCAGGCGCCCAAGACCATCCCCAAAGTCATGGCTGTCCAAGACCGGCCCGAGGTCGGCGATTGGCATGTGCATGTGCGCGGCGAAGTACGCAACCATGGGCCGAAGGTTCCGCGCGGTGTTCTGAGTGTAGCGACCACTGAAGAGCCGAATCTCCAACTCCCGCCGACGCACAGCGGCCGACTGGAACTCGCACAGTGGATCGTCAACAAGGACAACCCGTTGACGGCACGGGTGGCCGTCAACCGTGTTTGGCATCACCTGTTCGGCGCGGGCCTCGTCCCGACGGTGGACAATTTTGGCAGTCTCGGCCAACGACCTTCTCACCGCGAACTCCTGGACTATTTGGCCGACCGATTCGTCGCAGAGGGCTGGTCAATCAAGAAGGCTATTCGTCGGGTCGTGTTGAGCAGGACGTATCAGTTGGCCAGCGACCACGACAGCGTCGGCTTCGCAATCGACCCCGAGAATCGCCTGCTCTATCGCCAGAATAGGCGACGGCTGCAGGGCGAGGCGATCCGCGACGCGATCCTGTCGATCTCCGGCCAACTCGACGTGACGTCGGGCGGGTCGCCTGTCGCGTCGCTGGGCGAGTCCGCCATCGCCAACTCGGCTGGGCAACAGGGCGGTATCGACACCGATCGGATCAAACGGCGCAGTGTCTACCTGCCCATCATCCGGAACGACGTCGCGCCATTCCTCAGCGTGTTTGACATCGCCGACCCCGAGATGGTCACCGGGCGTCGCGCTGTTACGACGACTCCCGCGCAGGCGCTGCTCATGCTCAACAGCCCGTTCGTCCGCGACAACGCCCGCGCGACAGCCGAGTTGCTGCTGGCCAAAGAAGTACCAGACGACGCCGGTCGCGTGGGCGAAGCCTATCGGTTGATCCTCGGGCGGCCGGCATCGCGGTTGGAACGGGATCGTGCGTTGGCCTTCTTGCGTCAACGACCGCAGGCCACCGGCGACAACGCCGCTGCGGCGACCGACCTGGCACGCTGGACGGCGCTTTGTCAGGCGATTATGGCTTCGACCGAATTTCGCTTTCTGGATTGACGCAACAACTATCATTGAACCAACTGGCCACGCTGCGGAATGTAGGCCTGTGGCGGCGAATGTTCGTGAGGCAGTATGCGATTGACATAAGAATCACTGTCCGTCGGCTGCGCGCGGCTCGACCGTGCGGGCGACGACCACAAGCAGCATCTGTACCGGCCGCCTTTGATGGGTCGCGGCGAGCAGCGGCGTGGCCAGACGATTGGGTAGCCAGTGAAGCCCGGGGCGGTCTGGCTTTGCAGGCACTGTGTCAGGGGCCCCCTCGTCGGGCGTTGTCGACCCTTCGTTCGGCTCACCATCGGACGATGTGTCGTCATCCGTCGCGGGTTCTGCCGGCGGTGACGTGTTGTCGTCCTTTGGCGGTTTGGGCGGGTCGATCCGGTTCATGCCGATAATCAGCATGTCGTCGCGGCGCAACAGCGCGCGGAGCGTCAAGCCGTCAAACAACACGCCGTCGAGCATCTTCTCCTGCGGCGTGCGTACGGCCACGGTCACACGCGGCACATGGTGGTGCGGTGTCAACATCACCTGCATTTGGCCGTGTTCCGTCGGCTTCAAGTCAAGCAGGAATTGGCAACGCGCGGGCGCCGCCAGGACAACCGATCGGGGTTTCGTATCCAGCGCGTCAAGCACTTGCACACGCAACGGCTTGGCGAGCGGGGGCGACAAAGCCAACGGGACGCGGCCCTCACTTCGACCGTGCAGCCGCTGCACGCGATTGCCCACAGCCGAAGCAAGCCCTTCGCGAAACGCCTTGGTGTCGGCCGCCTCGATCACGCCAACGCGCATGCCGTTGGCCTGCCACAAGCTCAACTGACCCGGCTCGAGCGAGGCCGTGTGTGCCAATGCCCAGACGGACTCGAGGTCGGCCGTCAGGGGCAGGTCGATCCTAGTGAACTGTGCAAAGATCGCGGGCTTGGCCGGTTCGGCGTTTGTGGTTTCAGAGCGTTTGTCAGTCGAATCCCCCGACCTGCTCACACTCCGGTTGTCGCGATTCAAATCGGGTACCCGCGTGTCGTCCGCAGCCGACTGATCGCCACCGGTCGGCGTCGTTGCGCACGCCGACAGCACAAAGTGGATGAGGAAAAGCAAGGCGTATCGCATTGACTTACAACTCGCCCAGGACACGTTCCATGATAGCCAACCCCTCGTCGATCTCATCTTGCGTCACCGTCAACGGCGGTGCCAGACGGAAAACCGTGTTCTGCGTGCCATTGACCATCAGGCCTTCATCCATGCACCGCTTTACGACTTGGCCGACGGCCACGCCATCGGGCAAGTCCAAGTCGATGCCCAGGAACAAACCGCGGCCGCGGACTTCGCGGACCAACGAGTTCGACCGGCCGAATCCCCCGACGCGTTCCGTGATATAGCGTCCCAACTCGTTCGCACGTTCAACGAGTCCATCGCGTTCAATGACTTCAAACACCGTGGCGGTCACGGCCATCGACAGGCAGTTCCCGCCGAGCGTGGTCGCGTGCTTGACGCCGCCGGCCTTCGACCAATCGTACAGATCAGCCACACGCGGGCCCGCGCACATCACGCCAACGGGCAACCCGCCGCCGACACCTTTGGCTAGCGTCATAATGTCCGGTGCCTCGTCCGCGCTTGTTAGCCAGTGCTGGTGTGCAAACCACCTGCCCGTTCTGCCCACGCCCGTCCAGACCTCGTCGCAGATCAAGACCAGGTCGCGGTCGTTGCACAAGTCACGCAGCGCGGGCAGGTACACGTCAGATGGAACATTGACGCCGCCCTCGCCCTGGATCGGCTCGAGCATGACCGCCACCGTCGCGTCGTCGATCGCGCTTTCCACGGCCGACAGGTCGTTGAAAGGCACATGGACAAAGTGCGCGTCGAGGCCGGGATCGAAACCTTCGCGCACCTTGGGCTGGGCTGTTGCGAACATCGTCGCGAATGTCCGCCCGTGAAAACTTTGGTCGCAGGTGATGACCTTGTAACGCGGGCCGGTCGATCCCGGATTGGCGTGTCCGTACAGTCGAGCGAGTTTGATCGCGCCTTCATTCGCGTCGGCACCGCTGTGGCAGAAGAACGATCGGCCGGCAAAACCATGCCGTGCGATTGCCTCGGCCGCGCGTGTCTGCGGCTCGGTGTGCAGCAGGTTGCCCACATGCCAGAGCGTCTGGGCCTGTCGCGACACCGCCGCGACCAGATCCGGATGGCAGTGGCCGAGCAACCCCGCGCCGAAGCCGGCGAACAGGTCGAGATATCGCTTGCCGTCGGCGTCCCACAACTCACAGCCCTGACCGCGCGCGATCGCGATCGGGTAACGCGGGTAATTCAGCGTCATGTGCCGGTCACGCCGGGCGATGATGTCCTGCGTCGAATCGTGCGTCTGCGTCGTCGTCATGGTCGGTCTCCGGGCACACAGATTAGGGCGCATTCTGTGACTTGCATAGACACGCTCACTTGAGCGGCCGGCAGAGGAGTCGTGGGCGGCCACGGGTCGTTGCGTCAACGGCTACCATCGTCGCGATGGTCAAGACTTGGGTCATGCTGGATGGGCTTGCCGACCCGCCCTCGGCGCAGGCGTTGTCGCGTCAGTGGTCGGAGGCTGGTTTCGATAACGCCGTCGACGTCGCGGGCCAGCGGGGTTGGCTTGCCCCGAATCGGGAGTCGTGCCAGGACGCGCTGGTGGAGGCCGACATGGATCGCGCGGCCAAAGTCTCGCGTCGTTTCGGCGTCGAGTTGCGGGACCGCGTGGGCAACACGTTCCGCGCCGACAACGACAAGGACGCCCTGGGCGACCGGATACGGCGTGAGTACAAGGCCCGCCTCGCGCAGGCGATCATGTTCGGCCTGCCCGTGCTCGCCCTGCAATACCTGGCACCGATGCTCGCCAGCACTGGCGGGGCCGACGCGCGCGGCATGTTGTTCCCTTGGCTGTTTCAGATGCTGCTCGCCGGTTGGCTGTGCTACGTCGCGGCTTGGCCGATCCTCTGGCAGGGCGCGGCTGCGTTGCTCAACCTGCGCGCGACCGGCGACACGTTGACACTCCTGTTGGTCGTCGGCACGTTCATTCCCTCGGCCGTCGGCGTGCTTTCATTGCTGGTGACCGAGACGCCGTGGTTCGGCGCACCGGGGTCGGCCGGCTTCAGCGACCGTGGCCCGGCATTTCACGCGACCATGCTCATCGTCACGCTGGCGGTGACACAGCGTTGGCTCTACTACCGGCAGGCCGACCGGCTTGCGGGGAGGGCGACTTTGATGCCGCGCGGCGTCGGGCGACTGATCAGCCTCTGGCTTCTCGTGTCCGTCGTTGTTTGGGCTTTGACTTGGCCGACGGGAGAAGCCGGCGCCGCAACGGCCTGGCGTCAGGCGGTCATGTTCGCAATGCTTTTGCCATCAACCTTGGCGCTTGGCGCGATCAACCCGTGGTCACCGCGATGGTCGGCCGTCTTGCCGGTGATCGGTTTTGCGGCATTCCTCTGCTTCGCGCCGGCAGCGCTCAAGATGGATATCACCGGCGTCCGTATCGAGATCGCCACCGGGTTCGGGCTGATCGTGTCCGCCGCGTTCGCGCTCGGCTGGTCGCGCTGGCCAAGCGAGCCTGCCAGCACCAAGCCCAGTTAAGAGAAAAGCCGCAAGCAAAGCTCGCGGCCTGGTGTTCTGATTCAACTATCGCTCGCCGGTTCTACAAGCCGCTACTTCTTTGGCTCGTCCCCGGTGTCGGGTCGGCGGTCGGGGCCGTTGGGGTCTTCAACCACGTCTCCCTGGTTGTTGACACGAGCGGGCACCCACTCGTTCGTGGTCTGGTTCTGCACATACAGGCCGTAGTTGATGCCCATCGAACCGAGCGACGACTGCGCGTACAGCGGTCGGCTGCGCAGCGTCACCAACAACGGCGACGCCAGCAGGCCGGCCTTGATCAGACGACGCCGAGATCGGCTCGTCCGCTGCTCGGCCGCGTCTTGCGGCTGCGCAGTCTCGCCTTTGGACTCTTGCTCGTTCAATTGGTCCCGTCCTTCAGTCATCCTTGGTCTCCAACTGCATCACCGCCTGAACGTCCTGCGGTCTTCCTTGGCCTCTGGGCCTAAGCGGGCGGTCTGGTTGACTCACTCGGCTCTCACGACCATCCGATCCAACGACGAAGCGGGCGGAAGCCTCACAAGACAAGCTTGACGGCTCACTATTCGCCTCGACCCGCGTCATCGGAAGCGTTAGGCCCCTTTTGACACGCCTTAAAAGATACCATGGATCACCGCCCCCCGTCAAGGCCGGTTGGGCGATATCTGTCGATATTCTAACCGTTTGCAACCATTAGCGATACGCTGTTTCTGACCCGCGCAGGCCGCCTGCCGATCCGCCGACGGTGCGACCAATCGTCAAGGCTTGCCTATCCCACCCAATTTATGCCCGAATTGCCCGACATCGAGACTTACCTCTCTTGCCTGCGTCCTCGCATTGTCGGCCGCAGCCTGATCGGTCTCACGCTCCGCAGCCCGTTCCTGCTCCGATCGGTCGAGCCGGCTGTCTCAGTCGCGGAGGGCCGAGAGGTGTGCTCAGTGAGCCGGCTGGGCAAGCGGATTGTCATTCACCTTGAAGAAGACCTCGCACTGGTCCTGCATCTGATGATCGCCGGGCGACTCCATTGGAAGCCGCCGGGCAGCCGACCAACCGGGAGAATCGACCTGGCCGCGTTGTCGTTCGAGGAAGGCACACTGGTCATCACGGAAGCCGCCAAGAACAAGCGGGCATCGCTGCACGTCGTCGCCGGAGCTGAACACTTGGCCGAGCATGACCCTGGCGGCATCGAGCCGCTTGAATGCGACCTTGAGACCTTCACGAACGTACTACGCGGTCACAACCACACGATCAAACGTGCGCTGACTATGCCTCGACTCATTGCCGGCATTGGCAACGCGTACTCCGACGAGATCCTCCACGCCGCGAAGCTCTCACCGATCAAATGGACCAGCCGACTCACCGACGACGAGATCGCGCGTCTCTTCGAGTCGATGCGCGCAACGTTACTGCAATGGATAGACACGCTGACAACACGGTTTGCCAATCGCTTCCCCGGCCCTGGTAACATCACCGCTTTCCGCCCCGAGTTCGCCGTCCACGGCAAATCCAGCCAGCCGTGCCCCGTGTGTGAGACCAAGGTGCAACGGATCGTACGCGCCGAAAACGAGATCAACTACTGCCCACGCTGCCAGACCGACGGTAAGGTGTTGGCTGATCGATCGCTATCACGGTTGTTAAGGGATGACTGGCCGCGGACCGTGGACGAGTGGGAGTGAGCAGGAGAGAGAGGCACGGAGGCACGGAGGATCATATTGCCGATGGCAGATTTGCCGCACTGCCTTCGGTCGCAGCTTCAATCGACACCACCCCGCACGCGCACGTTGCCGAATAGGCGCACGACAAAAACCCCTTCGTGCCTCCGTGCCTAAGTGCCTTCGTGCCTTCCCTCCCACCCCTACTGAATCTCGACCTCGCGCACGTCGTCCGCGACGAGGCGGTAGACGCTCGACACGAAGCCGTCTTCCTTCTTCGCGCCGACCTCAAGCACACCGGTCACCAACAGCGGGTCGTCGCCGTTGTAGTCGAATCGCTTGCCGTCCTTGGTCTTGACCTCGACCCATTCATTGACCATGGGTGACGTGCAGTAAAAACAAGACGGCAACATGCGGATCAGCACAAACTCGTTGGTCTTGCCCTGCTCGAAGTCGATTGGCACCATGTAGCCGACGATGGCCACCTTCTTGCCGTTCAACTCGTGGATGTCCTTGGGGATCTGCTTGTCGCCCAGTTTGGCCCGTTCAGCCAACTTCTTGGCCAACTCTTCTACCTCGGCCTTGTTGTCAGGGTCAGCCAGTTCCGGGTCGGCGCCGGGGCCGGTCAGCCCGGCGTTGCCCGAGTTCAGTTCGGTGATGTAGTCGAAGCCGCTTAGTTTGCTGAACGGCACAGCCGCGTAGCCGAGCACGCTCGGCACTTTCGGCAGCGCCCGCAAGTGCTCGGGCGGCAGGCCGCTAACCGAGGTGGACGCGTCCGGCGAGGTCGTCGCGCCCGGGATCTTGTCGGCAATCGTGCCGGTGTCCGACCCGCGCAGCGCGAGCGTGCTGCCCGTTTCCTTCGGCGGGTCCTGCGTCAGATCGACGGTCGTCGCATTCGTGTCGTCATTCGACTTGGTCAGCGTCGCATTCGCGGCGTCGTTGGCCTGAGTGGCTGACTGAGTGGATACGTCTGGCTTGTCGTTTGCAGCCACCGTGACATCCGGCTTCGCAGTGTGATCGCCGACCGTGTCCGTACCTTGATTCGTTTGTTCGGCCGTCCCCCGCTTGGTGTCGGCATTTGCGACAGCCGTCGGATTCGATTGATCAGATGTGGAGTTGGCGTCATTAGCTTGAGCTAGCTCGTCGCCAGACTGACCGGGCTGGACATCATCGGTTGACTTGGGGTTCGTGCTCGGTTCAGCAACGCCCAACTGCCTGCCGTGTACCACTTTCACCGGCGGACCGTCGCCCTTCGCAGCCGGCTTCTGATCGTCGCAAGCGGTCAATGACAACACAGCCAAGGCCAACGCCAGCAACATTACTTGTGCAAAGCGGCTTGTCGAAAGCATGGTCTTGCGCATGTTCCGGCTCCGGAGCGTCGGCTCAATTGTATCCGGCCCAGCTTTATGGCGGCGACGGCCACTAAATCGCAAGGTCGTTTACGACCCGCTCTGGTCGATCTCGCCCTTCACGCTTTCGTGTGTTTTGCCCAAAATCTTCAGGTTTTTGACCTCGATCGTGAACTTCTTGACGCCCTTGAGCCTGTCGTCCTGACCCTGGAAATGCGACGTGTCGCCGGCCTTTTCGTCCGTAATCTCATTGGCGACCGGCCCAAGGCTCATCTCAAACGAATCGTCGCCAATGGTGAGCGTCGCGTTGAGCATCATCGCGTCGATCCGTGCTGCCTTCACGGCGTGCGGGCCGGATGTCCAGACGTCGAGCGTGCCGCTGGCGTCGTCCAGTTTGACCTCGATGTTCGCCTCGTGATCGCCGACCTCGATTAGCTTGCCGCCGTGCGACGGCTCGTGGGCATGACCGCCCTTCTTCTCGTCCTTGTGGTCGTGGTCCTTCTCGTGGCCGTGGTCGTCGCAGGCCGGCATGGTCAGGGCCAGCGTGAGAGTGAGCAAAAGAGCCAGCAGGCGTCGAGCGGTCATGTCCAAGACTCCAATGAGGTTCGAGGCCGACGTGTACATTTGGTCGGCCGAATCACGTGGAGGGCGTCAGGTTGGACGCCACATCAGTAGTGTACGCCTTGAGTGCGGGCACCGTTCCGGCCAACATGCCCAGGCCGATCACCGCCAGCGGGCCGATCCACAGGACGGGGTGCCACGCCAGCGGGTCGAGCACAACGCCCGTCTGCCCGCGCATGACCATCGCGATGCCGACCATCAGGGCCGTGTAGAAGGCGAATGCGACGGCCGCGCCAATCGCCGCGATCGCGCCGGCCTCCGCAACAATGGCACCGAACACGATGGCCTTCCGCGCCCCAAGTGCACGCAGGATCGCGAACTCCCGCCGCCGCTCGTTCATCGTGTTGTAGATGCTGGCCAGGATCGAGCCGGCCGCGACCAGGATCACCAGGTACGCCACAAGCGTCAGCACCCGCTGCGCCCAACCGATCTTCTCGAACAGGTCGGCGATTGTCTTGGCCACGGGTGCCGCCAGCGTCGTGTCCTTGCGCGTCTTGTTGAATATCTGATCAAACTCCTGACCCGCGCGGAAGGCCAGCTTGTCCTTGAACTTCAACATGACCGCCGACACTTCCTTGTGCTTCTCCGGGATCGGCTCGCCCGGCCTCGGCCGGTACGGGACACCCGTCCCCATCAGGTCGTGCCCGGGCATGCGGAAGTAGACCTCCAGCGGGACCCAGATCACATTGTCAGCCGGCGTGTTCGTCGGCTCGAGAATGCCGACCACCGTGATCGGCAGGTCGTGCTTCGAGTCGTCCGTCGTCGAGTCGCCGTGGTTCGTGTAGAACACGTCGCCGACCTTCAACCCGGTCTTCTGCGCGGCGAACGAGCCGACGACCGCGTCGGCCCGGTCTTCGGCGAAGATCTCGCCCTCTCGGAACTGGAATGTCTGCCCCTCCGTGATCTCATGCTCGGTCAGATACTGCGGCACGGTCGCGACGACCTTGTGTCGGCGGTAGTTGTCACCGACCATGAACGGGATCGCCTCTTCGACGTAAGCGTGCTTCTTGAGCAACTGGTAGAGCGACCACTTGACCGTGCCCTGCGACGTCTCCAGGTGGAACACACTGTTGAGCACGAGTTGCAGCTTGCTGCCACGCGGGCCGAGCACCGCGTCGAAGTCGTTGCCGCCCTGCGTGAAGGCGTTGTAGGTCTGCGTCCTGACCGAGAAGATCGTCATCAACAGACCGCAGCCCAACGCGACACTCAGCGCCGTGATCCCCGTGGACAGCGCGTGCTGACGTAGGCTTCGGCGGACGATCAGGAAGATGGCGAAGAACCCTTTCACGCGACCGCCCCCCCGTCTTCCCCCCCTGTCGTCCCATCCGTCGCCCCGCCGTCGTGACCAGCGGCTACCGCCGCGCGGTTGATGTCGCTCAACTGACGCACGTCGTCGAACTCGCTCAGCAGCGTCTCGTCGTGCGAGACCCAAAGGAGTGCGGCGTTTTGCTCGCGGCACACCTCGCGGATCAGGTCGAGCGTGTCGCGCGCCCGGGCCTTGTCGAGGTTGCCTGTCGGCTCGTCAGCCAGCACAAGGCTCGGCCGATTCGCCACCGCCCGCGCCACGGCCACGCGCTGCTGCTGCCCGACGCTGAGTTGGCTTGGCTTGTGTCGCAGCCGATCGCCCAAACCCATCCGCTCCAGAAGCGACTTGGCATGAACTCGGTCCGCGCCGGGGCCGAACGTCATGCCCATGATCACGTTCTCCAAAGCCGTGTAGCCCTGTAAGAGGTTGAATGTCTGGAAAACGAACCCCAAGTGCTTCGCCCGGTGCACGTCGCGTGCCCCCTGGCTCAACGTGGCTATATCGCGGCCGGCCAACTCGATCACTCCCATGTCCGCCTTGAGAATGCCCGCGATAAGATTCAGAAAGGTCGTCTTGCCCGATCCGCTCTCACCGACCAACGCGACCTGCTGACCCGCGTCCATTGTGAATGCCGGCACGGCGATCACCGACGACTCGTCACCGTCCGGTGAACGGTACGACTTCATCAGGTCACGGATTCGGAGAACAGTTTGTGACATTGCGCATACCCACGGCATCGCAAATCCAACGCCCGCGGACCACCGTCCGCGAAAACCGTCGCGTCGATCAATACGCCCCCCGGATCTCCGACGCGACCTGTTCACGATAGAACGTCGCCAGCTTGTTGTGCAACGCGCGAGGTAATGGCGGCAGGTCGCTGGCCGCCGCGTTCGCCTGCGCCTGCATTGGGTTCTTCGCCCCCGGGATGACCGTCGTGACCTGCGCGAAGTCGAGGCACCAGCGCAGCGCGAACTGAGCCATCGTCATCCCCTGCGGCACCCAGGGTTTGATCTCGTCGGCCAACTCGACCCCGCGCTCGAACGGCAGGCCCGCGAACGTCTCGCCAACGTTGAAGTGGTCGCCGTCGCGGTTGTAGTTGCGGTGGTCTTGCTCCGCGAAGGTCGAGTCTTTCGTGAACTTACCTGCCAGCAGCCCGCTGGCCAACGGCAGCCGAACGATCAGTGACACGCCCTTGTCCGCCGCGCGCTGAAAGATCGCGCCGATTGGGCGTCGCCGGAATATGTTGAAGATGATCTGAAGGGACGCGATCCCGTCATGATTCAGACATTCCGACGCCTCGTCCATCGACTCGACGCTGACGCCGTAGTGCTTGATCAGCCCGTCTCTCTTGAGCGTCTTGAGCCAATCAAAGACCTCGCCGTCTTCGAGGTAGTGCGGCGGGATGCAGTGCAGTTGCGTCAAATCAAGCGACTCAACGCCGAGCCGATCAATCGACTCCTCGCAGCACTGCCGAAACAGGTCCAGCGAGTACCCGTCCGGGTAACCCTTGAGCCGCCCCAGCTTCGTCGCGATGAACACGTCGCCACGCGACTCGGCCGAGCCGAACCGCCGTTTCAAGGTTTCACCGATCAACGACTCGCTGCGACCCGCGCCGTACACGTCGGCCGTGTCGATAAACGTCACACCTGCGTCGAGTGCCGTCTCGACCGTCGCCATCGCGTCGTCGTCCGACACCTCGCCCCAGTCGCCGCCGAACTGCCAGCAGCCGAGGCCGATGTCGGAGACTTCGGTGTTGCTCTTTGCGAATCGTCTTGATTGCACGGGTCGACCCCGACAGTTTGATCACGGATAGATTCCCGGTGCCCATTTGCCGGACCCAAGCAGACCGCCGAGTATATCACCAAGGCTGGTCTTCAGATGCTTCTTTGCTGACTGCTCTCCGGCGTCAGTTCGTTGAGCGTCACGTACAAACTTGAGCCATCTGCGGCGGTAATCTGTGAGAATGCGCCGCATCAGACAGAGCGCGGTCGCGTACGTCAGCTCCTGCGTATCGCCGTCGGGATTCTGAAAGCCTGTCCCCGCCCATAACGCCGAAGCCCCAATCGCAGGCCAACCATCACGCATGCGGACGATCATTTCCTTGTCGGGCCACCCGTAGTTCATGTCGCAGACCGCTTCTTCCATGAGCTGCGCCAGTCCTTCTTCAATCCACAATGGCAACGCGCGGTCACGCAACAGATTGTGAGTCATCTCGTGTGCGATGGTCAGGTCGTGTTGGCCTTCTGTGGGCGCAAGCACGAAGTGACCGTAGTCGTCGTTCAGGAAGACACCACCACTCGTCGCAAAGGTGCCTTCCGAGTAGTAGTAGCTGATGTAGTCGTAGTAATGGTCTTGAGTCGCGCAAGCGATGACTACGTGACAACCGATACTTCCGTCCTGAGCCACACCTGGCAGCGACTCCAGCACCTTTCGCCTCGATCGTTCACACACTTCGAGTCGGTGTTGAGCACCCTCATCGTCCTCAACAGAGAGCATCAGAAACTCAGCCGACTTGCGGATCAGGTAATCGTGTGACCACTCGTCCTGAATGAGTTCCAGCCATTGCCATGCGACGTCCCGCCAGGCCTTGTCCCACTCTCGCCTGGTGGCGTTTCCGTTAATCCAAGCCTTGATCGTTGACCACTGTGGACGTGGGAGATTGTCTTGGCGGAGTACGGCACCGGGAATGTCTACGAGGTCAATACCCATCGACTCATCATAAAAACGCCCGCGGCCATGTGCCACGGGCGTTCATTGGTCGTGGGATCGGAAGTTGTGGTTAGGGGCAGAGCGGCGTTACTCTTTGACCTCAAAGTCCGCGTCGATCACGTCATCGTCACCGCTACCGGTCGAAGCGCCCGCGCCAGCCGGCTCGCCCTGTTCGGCGCCCGGCTCGCCGCCGGGCGCGGACTGGGCCTCGCTCTCGTAGACGGCCTTGCCCAGTTCCATGGTGGCCTTCTGCAAGGTCTCAAGCGCCCGCTTGATCGCCTCGGCATCGTCTTCCTTGACCTTCGACTCGACGTCGTTGATGGCCGACTCGATCTGGCCGCGCACGTCAGCGCTGACCTTGTCGCCATGTTCTTCAAGCTGCTGCTTGACCTGATGCACGGCCTGGTCGGCCTGGTTGCGGACATCGACGAGCTCGCGCTTCTTGCGGTCTTCCTCGGCGTGGGCCTCGGCGTCGGCCTGCATCTGCTTGACCTCGTCTTCGCTCAGGCCGCTGGAGCCCTCGATGCGGATCGATTGTTCCTTGTTCGTGCCCTTGTCCTTGGCGCTGACGTTAAGGATGCCGTTGGCGTCGATCTTGAAGCTGACCTCGATCTGCGGCAACCCGCGCGGCGCGGGAGCGATGCCGTCGAGGTGGAATTTGCCCAGCGTTCGGTTGTCGTTGGCGAACTCGCGCTCGCCCTGCAAGACGTGGATCTCGACAGAAGGTTGGTTGTCGCTGGCCGTCGAAAACGTCTCGCTCTTCTCGGTCGGGATCGTCGTGTTGCGTTCGATGAGCTTGGTCATCACACCGCCCATCGTCTCGATGCCCAGCGAAAGCGGCGTCACGTCGAGCAGGAGCACGTCTTTCACGTCGCCCTGCAGGACGGCGCCCTGGATCGCCGCACCGATCGCGACGACCTCGTCCGGGTTGATGCTCTTGTTCGGCTCCTTGCCGAAAAGCTCCTGCGCCAACGCCTGCACCTTGGGGATGCGAGACGAGCCGCCGACGAGGACGACCTCGTCGATCTTGCTCGGGTCGAGCTGCGCATCAGCCAGGGCGTCAACCACGGGCTGACGGCAGCGTTCAACCAGGTCGTTGACGAGCTGCTCGAACTTGGCGCGGGTCAGCGTGAGTTGAAGGTGCTTGGGGCCTTCCTGCGTCGCGGTGATAAACGGCAGGTTGACGGTCGTCTCCTGCGTCGTCGAAAGCTCGCACTTGGCCTTCTCAGCCGCCTCCTTGAGCCGCTGCAACGCCATCGCGTCGTTGCGCAGGTCGATGCCTTCCTGCTTCTTGAATTCGTCGGCCAGGTAGTCGATCAGCTTCTGGTCAAAGTCGTCGCCACCCAGGTGGCCGTCACCCTTGGTCGACATCACCTCGAAGACACCGTCGCCGATGTCGAGGATGGAGATATCAAACGTGCCGCCACCCAGGTCGAAGACGGCGATCTTCTCGTTCGTCTTCTTGTCGAGGCCATACGCCAGCGCAGCCGCAGTCGGCTCGTTGATAATGCGCTCGACCTTCAGACCTGCGATCTGCCCGGCCTCGGTCGTGGCCTGCCGCTGCGAATTGTTGAAGTAGGCCGGCACAGTGATCACCGCGCTCTCGACCTTCTCGCCCAGATAGTCCTCAGCCGTCTTCTTGAGATCTTGCAGGACCATCGCCGAGATCTCCTGCGGCGTGTACTCCTTGTCGCGCACCTTGACCTTCACGAGGTCGGTCGGGCCGCCGGTCACCTCGTAGGGGACGATCTTCTCTTCGGACTCGACCTCTTCATGGCGTCGGCCCATGAAGCGCTTGATCGAGTAGACCGTGTTCTTGGGGTTGGTTACCTGCTGGTGCTTGGCGGGTTGGCCGACCAGCCGCTCGCCCTTGTCGGTAAAGGCGACGATGCTGGGGGTCGTGCGGTTGCCGGATGCGTTGATAAGCACCTTGGGCTGACCGCCTTCCATGACGGCCACGACGGAGTTGGTCGTGCCAAGGTCGATGCCGATTGTCTTAGCCATGGTTCACCTCTTGGTGGGATTGCCTGTGTTCCAGTGTGCGGGCTCAGCCGCAAAGCGGGCGCACAATGTCGCCCGGATGATCAGTAAGGCAAAGGCAATGCCAGCGTCCGAACGCCGTAAACTCTTGATTAACAGCGTCTGAAGAGGGTCTGGCCTGCCATGTCATCGACGCGTAACCGAGGTGGACTGCCAAATTGACAATGCGAGGGACGGAGGCACGGAGGCACCAAGAGCAGAACGGTCTTGAATCGGGCGATTCATCGGCAGTCGGCCCACTCGGCCACCCGCGACACAACTTTGATTGAAGACTGCCCTTCCGAACGGTCGCGCGGCAATCACGCCCTTCGTGCCTCCGTCCCGTCATGCCTTCGTGCCTCTCATTTTGCCCTCACTTTTTGCACAAAATGCGGGGTTTTCAGGGGTCGGGGCCAATAACTCCCGGGTTTTTCGCTAAGATCGCCGCGCGTCACGGATATGGATGAAGCACCCCAGCTAGGAGAGCAATACCCATGGCTAAGAAAAAGAAAGCAGCTAAGAAGAAGGCCGCGGCCGCGAAGCCGCCCACCAAGAGCCAAGTGATGGCGACGATCGCCGACGACACCGGTCTTTCCCGCAAGGAAGTCGCCGCCGTCTTCGAGTCGTTGTCCGGCGTGATCAAGAAGAACCTCGGCCGACGCGGCCCAGGTGTCTTCACGCTGCCCGGCCTGTGCAAGATGACGGTCAAGGCGACGCCGGCCAAGCCGGCTCGCAAGGGCATCAACCCTTTTACCGGCGAAGAACAGATGTTCAAAGCCAAGCCTGCCAGCAAAAAAGTCCGCATCCGTCCGCTCAAAGCGCTCAACGAGATGGTCTGAACGCACAAGAACGATCCATTCGTTTCGATCCGATCCGACCGTGACGAGTTCACCAAGCCCCTGGTTAACCGACCGGGGGCTTGTTGTTTGTCGGGCGAAGGCACGAAGGCACGAAGGCACGAAGGCACGAAGGCACGAAGAATTCTACATACGGATATCACGTGCCGGTTGCTACTTGTCCCGTTTAGCGGTGTGCCCGAAGGGCTGCCTTCCGCCGGTGTCGGTATACTTTGAATCCGGTTCATCCGGCCCAGCCGCCTCCGAGCCGTTAGAATAACGGCATGACCAACCGAACCAAACCACCGGACGAAGCACAGCAGGCCGTCGAGTCTGTCGCACACGCCACAGACAAGGCCGCCTCACCCCTACCGCCCGATCTGGAAGCCGCGTGGACCGAATGGTCGCGTGGGCTGGCCAAGGTGGACGATCGCGGCATGACGCTGTTGCGGGCCGCTTTCGAGGCGGGGTATGATGTAGGGCGATCGAGCAAGCAGTAACCGGGTGGAAGGCCGGAGTGCGCTGTACCCTCTGGCGACAACTGAATAACCGCTAAGTGCGGATAGGCCCCGTGTCTCAAACTTCCACGTGACCAGCGCAAGCGCGCTGGTCACCGACACACAGCAGGGCCGTCCGGGCGATGCCTCCCCTACGGGGTCGGTACGCCCGGCGGATTCTTTCGCTGTGTGGGCTGTGGAAGGCCCGAGACGCGGGGAGTCCGTCGGACACGCTGAACCCCGTTTCTCATTCTGGGAGGCCCACACATGAAATCCTCTACCGGGTGGCTCATTGGCTTGGCGATCGGCATTCCCCTGTTCTGCATCGCGTCAGCCGTCGCCGTGTTCATCCTGACCGTGTCAGGCTGCATGGGAGGCTTCGCGGCAATCGTCGCCACCGTGGAAGACACCAAACAACAGGCGATGGACGGGCCGGCCACTTACGCGCCGGCCCACAAAATCGCGGCGGCCTACGAGCGATCGGCGTTCTCTGGCGATGACAAGTACCTTGACCGCAAGGTGATGACGTCCGGCATCATCACCGACACCGGCACGGACCTGACCGGTCAGCGTTACGTGGCGCTGGCGGGGATCGGAACAACGGACGTGGTGTGCTACTTCAGCGCGTCCAACGGTGACCAGCTAAGCGGCTACGGCCGTGGGAACCGGATCACGGTCGTCGGGTATTGCGAGGGCCAGACCGTTACCCAAGTCACCCTGACAGACTGCTACCTGCCGTCTGATGAGGAAATCGCACAGGTCAAGGGTGACCAAGGAAAACAGGCAGACGAACAACAGCCGTAACCTTATAACCTGATGTGGGTTGAAAAAATACTTGAGAAAAGAATTGATATAGGGTTGTCGTCGGACAACGTACCCGGATATGGTAACGGGGGACTATATATAGCCCGATGAAAAACCGTGACGAGCGCTGTCGCGCCCGTCACAGTGCTAGGTGGCCTCGGCACGGGTGGTTACCTGAACCGTGCCGATGCGGCTGAAATGCCCCTGGCGGGACTTGAACCCGCAACCTGCGGATTAGTAATCCGCTGCACGCTCCAATTGTGCTACAGGGGCACACGACACCCCGAACGGTTGCCCCCGTTCGGGGTGCTTCCCAACTGGGAAATTGGGCCGGGCGGGACTCGAACCCGCGACCTAGAGGTTAGCAGCCACTTGCTCTTTCCAACTGAGCTACCGGCCCAAACCGCCGACGTGGATACCAGCCGCGTCGGCGGCTTTTCTTGCTTGATTGTCAAAGGGACCGCGCGTAGGATGTGGCTCTCAACCGGCCATCCTTGGCGACCCCGGAGACCCACCCTGCAACGGTGGGTCTTTCCTTTTGGGATGATACTCACGTCAATTGCTTAGGCAACTTTTCGGCTTGCTACATCTATCAACCAAACAGGTCATTTGTTCCGGCGCTTGGCGGCTCTGACCAGCACGTCACGCGCCCATGTCGATGTCACCCGTTCAGGGTCACCATCCATCACCTGTTGAGCGGCAGCCTTGATCGACTCCAATTCCTCATCGTTCACGCGGATTCGCAATAGATGGATTCGGCGCTCATGCGAAGGCTTGGGCGGTCGTCCGCGACCACGTTTGGGGGGGTGTTTTTTCATGGCTAAAGTGTATACACAAAAAATATCCAGTCAACCCCTTGACAGGCGATATTTCGTGTTTACAATAAATCAGCATCGGAGGCAACGCCATAAGAAAACTTAGCACTGAAAAACGAGCCATGATCCTGAGCCTTCTGGTCGAGGGCAACAGCATCGCCTCCACCTGCCGCATCACCGGAGCGAACAAGGTAACTGTCCTGCGCCTGCTGGTCGATGCGGGTACATTCGCTGAGGATCACCACGACCTGAACGTGCGGGACTTGGAAACGGAGCGTGTTCAGGTCGATGAGCAATGGTCTTACGTGGGCTGTCACGACCGGGCGCGGGAACGCGGGGCGCTGGGTCATGGCAGCAAGTGGTCATGGATCGCGCTTGACGCGGACTCCAAGCTGGTGATTTCGTATCTGGTCGGTGAGCGGGATCAGGAACACGCGGACGCCTTTATTGCCGACACGGCCGATCGGATCATGGACCGGGTACAGGTCACGTCAGACGGCCACCCGAGCTATCCGTGGGCGATGTTGCAGGCGTTCGGCCGTGAAACGGACTTTGCCCAACTGATTAAGCAGTACGCCACAGACCCCGTGACCGGACAGGAATACGTGTCAGGGTCAGAGAAGCGGGTCGTGACCGGCGCGCCCGATGAGGACCACGTGTCCACGTCGTTTGTGGAGCGGTTCAACCTGACGATGCGGATGGGGAACAAGCGGTACGTGCGTAAGACCAACGCCTACAGCAAGCGGATTGAGAATCACGCCTGCATGGTGGCGCTGGTCGTGTGGCACTACAACTGGATTCGGAAGCACGACACGATCAAGAGTACCCCGGCCGTGAAGGCGGGTTTGGCTGACAAGGCGCTGACGATGGAGGATTTCGTTCGGATGCTGGAAGCTGAGGAACGCAAGCTGGGCGGGCGGATTACGGATTACAAGGCCGCGAAGCCATCTAAGAAATCTTGAGGGGCAAAGTATACCGACACCCTTCCGCCCGTCACGCGCACCAGCGCATAATGTCCCCCATGCCCGCCGACACTCAACGCTTCGCCGTGCCCGATCCCGATCAACTGCGCTGGCGGCGTTGGGACGAAGAAACGATCGTCTACCACGTGCCGTCGGGCGAGACGCACCTGCTCAATGAATTGTCGGCCGCGGCGCTAGAATCGCTGTCGCACCGGCCCGCGTCGGCCGATGAGTTGGCAAAGCGACTGGCGGAAGCGCTGGACCTCGAAGTCGACGCCACGCTGCGCGACCAATTGGCCCAACTGCTCGAACAGTTTGACGAGCGCGGCCTGATCGAGCCTGTCGATGCGGATGCACCAACTGGCCCAGGATGACCTGTCCAACCGGCTTGCCGGGCCGGGCGTGCTGCTGCGCATCGGGCCGTTCGTCGCCCGGCTTGGCACGCGGCTGACCGAACTGCATCAGCCGATCCAGACGCTCTATCACCACTACGAGTTGGCGGAAGAAGGCGGCATCGTCGATTTCGAGGTGCGCGTCGACCCGCACATCGCACTGCGACGCCCGCGCACGCGCATGGCCAAGTTCCTGATCGACCGTGAGCCGGCCTTCGCGCAGTTCGATCGGCGACTGGCTTTGCCCATGATGGAATGGGCGCTGAATTGGTGCCTGTTCACGCGACCGCAACAGTTCTTCATCCTGCACTCGGCGGTGGTCGAAAAGAATGGACGCGCTCTGCTGCTGCCAGGCCAACCGGGCAGCGGCAAGAGCACGCTGTGCGCTGCGCTAATGCTGCGCGGCTGGCGGCTGCTCAGCGATGAAGTGGCGATGATGTATCCCGGAACAAGAGACATCCATGCCGCACCGTTACCGGTCGGCCTCAAGGATGCATCGATCGGTGTGATTCAGGGCTTCGACCCCAGCGCAACCCTCGGCCCCGCCACGCCGGGCACACGTAAGGGCACCGTCGCGCACGTCCAGCCACCACTGTCAAGCATCGAGCGCGTCAACGAAACAGCCCGCGCCGCGTGGGTCGTGTTCCCAGCCTGGTCGCCCGACGCATCGCCCTCCCTGGAACAGGCGAGCAAGGCCGAGTCGCTGCTGCGCCTCGCCGACGACGCGTTCAACTTCAGCATCCTCGGCGAGCCCGCCTTCGAGACGTTGGCGGACCTGATCGACACGTGCGGCTGTTACGACCTGTCGTACAGCGACCTCGACGACGCGATCGAGTTGCTCGACGACCTGGCGGATCGCGGCGAGCCTGTTGCGAGTGTTGCATCCGACGAGCAGACGGGGGTGACGCCATGACCCTCGCCGCTGGCCCCGTGTTGCGCGCCGTCCGCGCGCCGCATGGCCTGCAAACCCTCGACCCGCCCGGGTGGGACGACACCTTGCGGGCCGTGCGCAACGCCGGTCTGCTGCCGCGCGTCGCCGCACAACTCCATGCTGAACCGCAACTCCCAACCGACCTGCCGACGAAGGTCCAGGATCACCTCGCCGCCGCCCGACAATTGGCCGGCCAACACGAACGCGTCGTGCGCTGGGAAGTGAACCGTATCGCCAAAGCGTTGCACCCCCTCGACACCAAGGTCGTGCTGCTCAAAGGAGCGGCGTACGTCATGGCCGAACTGCCCAACAGTCGCGGCCGACTCGTGACCGACGTCGATATCCTCGTACCCAAGGCGCGCATCAACGACGCCGAGCGTGCGCTGGCGGCGTCCGGCTGGAAGCCGATGAAACTCGACGCGTACGACCAGCGGTACTACCGCCAATGGATGCACGAACTGCCACCGATGCAGCACGCCGCGCGCGGCACGGTGATCGACGTGCATCACACGATCCTGCCCGAGTCCGGCCGACTCACCCCTGACCCGCAGTATTTGCTCAACGACGCCCGGTCGCTACCCGACCACGGCCTGTACGTGTTGTCACCACACGACATGGTGCTGCACTCGGCTGTGCACCTGTTTCAGGACGGCGACTTCGCCGGCGGTTTGCGTGACCTGCTCGATATCGACGACATGCTGCGCCACTTCGGCGCGGCCGAGCCCGACTTCTGGCCGGGCCTGGTCGACCGGGCGACCGAACTGACGCTGCATCGACCGCTCTACTACGCCCTGCGTTTCGCGCGCCGCCTGCTCGACACCCCCGTGCCCGACGACGTGGCCAGCGCCGCACGGGTTGGCCGACCGCCCGCGCCGGTCATCGGATTGATGGACGCGCTGGTCACACGAGCCCTCGTCCCGTTCGCCGACGCGGATCGGCCGACCGGCGTCGGCCTGTCGCAGTGGTTGCTCTACGTCCGGTCACACTGGCTGCGCATGCCTCCGCTCTTGTTGGCAGGCCACTTGTTGCGCAAGGCGATGCGGCGGTTGCACGACGACGTGCCTCAGTAGGAAGAGCATCGGATAGAGGGAGTCAGGGGGCCGGGAATTTCGCCAGCCGTTGACGCCATGACTGTCTGCCCACTGCCCTTCGCCCCACCTCTGCTCGTCCCAATCTCGATCCGGTTGTCAACTTGCCGCGTACCACTTTGTAAAACCAGAACTTACGCGCCCTGCCGCCCCAACCGGTCACCCGCCACCTTGGCTCCGCGACCGTTGCCGCTTATACTTTGACGCATCCTTCATCGAAGGCCGATCTGGCGCTTGACCGATGAAAGGATTGGATACAAGGTCAAGCCTGTCGGTGTGGACGAGAGAGCGACGATGAGGTCAGCATGACGGGCCGGACGCCCGCCATCGATCGGGATGCCAGAGACTTCGATTCGCCGAATTTCGGCACAAACAGCACAACGACGCGCAGGTCGCGGGGACCGACTTTCGCTTTGACCTTGCCGTCGTGTCAGGAAGACCCAGCGGCCTCCGCAGCGTGTTTCATCACGTCGGCCGCGCCAGTTTCATGATTCCAAGCGATCCGGTTGTCCGTCGCCCGTGACGCGGCGGTAGACCCCACCGGCTCGCGCCCTTACAGGTTCGCCATGGCCACGATCGAACGGACGGGCTATCAGCAGGGAGACGTCGTCGAGCACAGCCGACGCCCGGAATGGGGCGAGGGCAGCGTCGTCTCCGCCACCGCCATCACGCACGAGGGTAAGGCCGCTCAACGCCTGGTCATCCGCTTCCGCCACAAGGGCAAGGTGACCGTCAACACCGCCGTGGCCGAGCTGACCACCATCGAGAAACGGCGGGACCCGGACGAGGACAAGGAATTGACCCCGCCAACCAAGAACCGATCGCAGAACACGTCGCAGTTCAAGTCGACCGCGACGTCCGGCGACGGCTGGCTCGGCCAGATCAGCCAACGCAACAAGAACGAGTTCGAGAACGAGCTGTGGCAACTGCCCGAGCCGCTGACCGACCCGTTCCTGCCGATCACCACGCGACTCAAGGCCACGCTCGAAACGTTCCAGTACACGACCAACCCGCGCAGCTTGCTCGACTGGGCCTGCTCACAAACCGGGCTGGACGACCCGATGAGTAAGTACACGCGTCATGAACTCGAGTTGGGTTACGAACGTTTCGGCGTCGAACGCGAGCGTCACCTCAAGAACCTGATCAAACAACTCAAAGCCAAGGGCACGCTCGAAGAGGCGAAGGAAGTCCGCCGATGGCTCAAGATCCCCGCCGCCGTCAGCGCCTTGGACAAAGCCATGAACCAGCTCTGATCAACTCGATTCCGCCTCAGACGCGGCCACTTCTGTGGCCCGCGCAACCCGCCCACAACGCGTCGTCACTTGCACAACGTAAACTGCTTCACATCCAAGTGCCCGGACCCGAAGTACTTCGAGCACCCGAGCATGTACTTCATGTACCGCTCGTAAACCGCTTCGCTCGTCATCGCGACTGCTTCATCGCGCTTCGCCTCCAGCGCCCCAGCCCAGATCGCCAGCGTCTTCGCGTAGTGCTCGCGTAACGACTGAATCCGCGTGACCTCGAACCCTGCCGACTGCGCCTCGCTCACCACCTCTTCCGGGTTGCAAAGCTCCCCGCCCGGGAAGATCTCCTTGCGGATGAACTTGGCAAACAAGATGTGTTCATGCTCGACCGGCAGGTTTTTCTGCGCCAATTCCGCGACGCTTGGCCAAACAATCGAGTGCAGCAGCATCCGCCCGTCGCTCGGCAGGATCGACGCGCACCGCTCGAAGAACGCCGCATAGCGTGACCTGCGGAAGTGCTCGAACGCGCCGATCGAAACGATCCGGTCCACCGGCTCGTCGAATTCCTCCCACCCTTGCAGACGGATCTCGACGGGCAGACCCGCGACCAGTTCACGCGCGTACGCCTGCTGATTTCGGCTCAGCGTCAACCCGATCGCCTCGACGCCGTACCGCTCAGCCGCGCGCTTGACACACGCGCCCCAGCCGCACCCGATGTCCAGCAGTTTCATCCCCGGATTCAGGTCGCATTTGCCCAACGACAGGTCGATCTTCGCGATCTGCGCTTGTTCCAGCGTCATGTCGTCGCGCTCGAAGTACGCGCAGCTATAGACGCGCGTCGGGTCGAGGAACAGACAAAAAAAGTCGTCCGACAGGTCGTAGTGTGTCTGTACGTCGTCGTAGAAAGGTTCGAGTTCTGACATGGCGACGATGCTGCCAAACGCGGCCCGTCCCGTCAACCTCGGTCAGCCACCCGCTACACTGGTTGGCCCGGTTGACCCCGGACCGGTCTCCACCAAGCCCCACACGAGAAAAGACATGCGTCGCCAACACGCTAACGCCCCGTCAAGTCCACTAGCCTGGCCAATGCTCCTGTGTGTGTTGGCCCTTGCGATGTCGGCCGCGCCGGGCGCGGTCGGCGCAGAGAATCGACGACCAAACATCGTCATGGTCATGATCGACGACCTGGGCTGGATGGACCTGCACTGCCAGGGCAATCCGCACGTGCGCACGCCGAACATCGACCGGCTCGCGACGCAGGGCATGCGATTCACGGATGCCTACGCGGCGGCGCCGGTCTGCTCGCCGACACGTGCGGCCGTGCTGACAGGGCAGTCGCCCGCCCGCCTGCGCATCACGAACCACATCCCGGACAGGGCGAGTTTCACACCGAAGGGCTCCAAACTCCTGCCGGCCACGACGCAAGACCACCTGCCAGTCGAACATGTGACGATCGCCGAACGGCTCAAGGCCGCAGGCTACGCGACGGGGTTCATCGGCAAGTGGCACCTGTGCGGCGACTGGTCGCGCAAGGACAACGGCAAAGGCGACCCGCGCTTCCACCCCGAGAAGCAGGGCTTCGACGTCAACATCGCCGGCTGCGCCATGGGCGGGCCGCCGACCTTCTTCGACCCGTACCGCATCCACGCCCTGCCGCCGCGCAAGAAAGGCGAGTACCTCCCCGACCGATTGGCGGACGAGTCGGTCGCCTTCATGCGGAAACACCGTGACGAGCCGTTCCTGCTGATGCTCTGGCCCTACACCGTGCACTGGCCGATGGAGGCGCCGCAGCCGTTAATCGACAAGTACGCCGACAAGCCGAAGGGACCGGGCTACCGCGACCACCGCTACGCGGCGATGATCGAGGCGATGGACGCGGCCGTTGGGCGCGTGTTGAAATCACTCGACGACATGGACCTGGCTGGCGAGACGCTGGTCGTGTTCACGTCCGACAACGGCGGCTTCGGCGGTGTGGCCGACAACCGCCCGCTGCGCGGCGACAAGGGCAGCCTTTACGAAGGCGGCATCCGCGTGCCGTTCATCGTGCGTTGGCCGGGCAAGGTCAAAGCCAACACGACCAATGACACGCCGATCGTCAGCATGGACCTGTACCCGACGTTCCTCAATGCCGCGGGCGTCAAAGGCGATTCAGCCATGCCGCTCGACGGTGAAGACCTGTCACCCATCTTCACCCGCACGGGCCAACTGAAACGCGACGCCGTGTACTTCCACTACCCCAACTTTGCGTGGCACCGCGGCAACCGATTGGGTAGCGCGATCAGGACCAACCAATACAAACTCATCGAACGCTTCGACGACGGCAGCGTCGAGTTGTACGACATGAAGACCGACCGTGGCGAACGGCGGGACCTGTCGAAAGACAAGCCAGATTTGGCGTCGAAGCTGCGCAAGCGTCTGCACGCATGGCGGGCCGAGACGGATGCGGCGATGCCGAGGAAACGCGGAAGGGAGTAGAAGCGCAATGACGCCAAGGCGCGGAGGCGCAGAGAACAGATACTTGTTTTTCGACGCTGCGCCTTGGCGTCTTCGCGACTTTGCGTTGTCTCTCTTCCGCCCGCCTCACTCGTGCTGATGCTTGTGCTTCAAGCCGTCGGGCAGCTTGTATCCACCCGCTTCGAGGAACGCCAGCAGGTCGAGGATCTCGTCTTTCGTCAGCATTGACACCAGCCCCGTCGGCATGGGCGAGAGCTTGGCGGGGATGCGTTTGGCGATCTGGCGTTTGGGCACGACCTTTACCTCGTTCGGGGCCAACAGGTTCGGCACAACGTGCACGGCCTGCCGCGTTTCTTTCACGATCGAGCCGAACACGACATCGCCGTTCTTCTTGACGACACGCACGGGCTGATACTTCGGGTCGACCTCCGTGGACGGCTCAATGACTTGCCGCAGCAGCGCGACGCCTTTGTACTTCTCAGCGACCTTCGTCAGGTCGGGGCCGAGCGCGACGCCGTGGCCGTTGATCTGGTGGCACTGGTTGCACTTGGCGGTCATGAACGCCTTGTAGCCGCGCATGATGTTTCGGCCCTGGGTGTTGGCCGCGTCTTTCGCCAGGTCATCGACCGTCCAGTTCTTGACGAACGCGGGGCGTTTGACCGTCGCCAGCACGCGGTCGACGTCGTCGAGCTTGTCAACCACGACCAGTTGGCCGGTCATCACGACCCAGTGACCGGGGAACGTGCAGACATACGGGTAGACACCCGGCTTTTTCGGCGCGACGAAGCGCATGACGTGAACGCGCGCCTTCCGCGTCGGGCCGATCATTGGCGTCGCTTCGATGATCAGATGCTTCTTCGACCCCGGGATGAAGTCGCTGTTGGCATTGGCCGGGTCGCGGGCCATGTCGTTGGCGGCCATGCCGACCTCTTCCAGCGCACCGGGCTTGACCAACACAAGGTTGTGGTCGGTCGCGTCCGGGTTGCTGAACACGATCTTGACCGGCTGGCCCGTCTTGACCACCGCGCGTTCGACGGTGAAGCGCATCCGCTCAGGCACGCAGGAGATGTTGATCGTCTTCAGGTTTTTCAGGCTGTCGAACTGGGCCTGGCTCGCCGTGGCGGGTGGTTCGAGCAGGTCGCTCCGCACGTTCGACTTCTTGAGCAGGTCAGGCACGTGCGCGTAGGCGGGGTTGTCTCGCCAATGCCGTTGCAGGGTGTGCGAATTCAACGCGCAGGTGAACGCGTATGCCAGGTGCTTGTCGCGGGGGTGACGTGCCACGTCGAGCGCCGCGTCGAGCGCCGCCCGCGTGCCGATGTAACTGGCCGCGATGGCTGCCTGCATCCGCACGACCGCGTGCGGGTCGTTGGCGCTGCGGCGCAGCAGGTCGATCGCGTCGGGCAGATGCGCGTGCCAGTAGCGTAACTGCTGCGTCGCCGCCGCGCGGGCCATCGGCTCTTCGCAGATCAACACCTCACGCAGCAGCGCGGCGTTGACCTTGCCGATATTGCGGTAGGTCCAAATCGCCTCGACCTGGTGGTGCCGGTAGCGGGGGTCGTTTTTGCTCAATGCCCCGACCCACCTGTCCAGCGCCGCCTTGACTTTGTCGGCGTCCATCGCGCGCAGTTCGCGCTTGGCCCAGTAGCGGTAGCGGTACTCGGGGCGCTTCTGGATGTCGAGCAACTGCTCAACGGTCGCGCCGTCGAACTTCGGCGGCGTCACGGGCTTGGCGCCCTTGGGCAAGATCCGCCAGATGCGGCCCGAGTGCCGGTCCCGCCGCTCGTCGCGGAGCGAGTACTGCGCGTGGCCCTTGATCGGGTTGTACCAGTCACACACATACATCGCCCCGTCCGGCCCGTACCGCAGATCGACGGGGATGAAACTCAGGTTGCTCGAGAAGATGATGTCACTGACGTACTGCTCGTCGAAACCGAACGGCTGCTCGGTCCACTTGAGCAGTTCGACGCGGTTCGTCGGCTTGTAGCGCACCTTGACGAATTGCCCTTGGAGGTCCTTGGGCCAATTGGGGAAGTCGATGAACTCGTGCCCACAGACACCTGAATATGCGCGCAGGCCGGCCGGCCGCGCGTGCTGCTGTGGGTAAGGCGGGTCGAGCGCGTGGAACGCCGCGGCATAAATCGGGTGCGACGCGACGTGTTGGCCCCAGTCGTCGAACGTCACGCCCCAGGGGTTCGTACTCGAATACGTGCCGAAACTGGTCAGCCGGTGGTCGCGTGGCTGATATCGGAACCAGCCGCTGTTGCGTTGACGCACCGGGCCATACGGTGTTTCGACCTGCGAATGATGAAACACCGACTCGCGGAAGATCAGGTCGCCATCCGGCGTCCAGGTGATGTCGTGCAACGCGTGGTGCGAGTCTTCCGTGCCGAATCCGGTGAGCACGCGCCGGCGCAGGTCGGCCTTGCCGTCGCCGTCGGTGTCTTGCAGGAACGTCAGGTCGGGCATCTCCGAGACGTACACGCCGCCGTCGCCGAACTCGAACGACAGCGGCATGTGCAGGTCGTCTGCGAAGACCGTCGACTTGTCAGCCTTGCCGTCGCCGTCGGTGTCTTCGAGGATGACCAGTTTGTCGTTCGGCTCAAAGCCGGGGTAGACATGCGGGTACGTCGTCGAGCAACTGACCCACAGCCGGCCCTTCGAATCCCAACGCATCTGGATCGGCGCGGCAATGTCGGGGAACTCCTCCTCGCCAGCGAACAGTGTGACCTCGAAACGCGGGTCGATCTTGAACGACTTGTACTCGTCGGCAGCGGACATCCAACGGTTGGCGCCGCGGCTTTGCTTGGTCTGCGGCATCGGCGGGACGTTCGAGTCGTCGATCTTGTCGGGTACTGCTTTGCCCTGAGCGAGCGCCCAAGCGCGCGCGTCACGGTTGGCCACCATCACGTCGAAGTTGCGCATCGCGGGCAGGAAGTCGAGGTAGCCGTAGTTCTTGTTCCGATTGCCCGTGTAGTAGTAAGTGTTAACCGGCCGGTAGCGGCGCATGTACTGACGGTTCTTGTCGAGCACGGCGTCGCGGACTTTTTCATCGACGCGCGAGGCGTCCTTGCCGGTCAAGGCCTTGTGCATCGCGCGGGCGTAAAGCTCGTAACCGCGTGCGTTCAAGTGCACGCCGTTGATCGTCAGGTCGTTCGTCGAGTCGGCCATGGCGGCGCGCGTCGGCGTGAACAGGTCAACAAACCCAACCTTCTGCTCGGCCGCGATGACGCGGATCGCCTCGCTGTAAACCTTGAGATTGGCGTTGTTCAGGTCGCCCGCCGCGACGCCCTCGACGTCCTCATTGGCGATCGGCGAAAGCAGGACGATGCGCGGGCCGGTCTTGCCGTTGAACGCCTTGGCCTTCATCTTCGCGACCCAGTCGCTCAACGACTTGCGGAACGCGGGCAGGCCTTCGACGCCCTCGAACGACTCGTTGAACCCGAACGCGGCGATGATGACGTCGGCCTTCTCGTGCGTCAGGTGCTGGTCGAGGTCGGCAAAGTTGGCCGGCCGGGGTTGCAGGTCGGGCGTATCTCCCGACCATGCCAGATTGCGGACGACCAACTTGTGACCCGGGTATTGCTGGTGCAGCAGCGTTTCGAGGTAGCCGAAGTGCTGGGAGCGGTCGAGCAACGTGTTGCCAACCAGAACGATGCGGTCGCCGGGCTGGAATGCGAGCGGCAGGGTCGTTTCGACCGGCTCGGTCGCGGCGGCGCGCGGCGCGGTGCGGGCGTAGATGCCGTATTGCGCAAGGGCTGGGTCCTCCTTGGGCGCGGCTTTCCCGGTGGGTTGGTTGCGGCCGTCCTTCTTGTTCGCGACGCGAGGGTTTCGGCCGGGTTGATCCTGCGCGGTCAGTGCGTCAACCACCAGGAACGACAATGCCGTGATCAACGCAAGGGCGGTCATCAAACGGATTCGAAGCATCGGTATCTCTCGGTCGGCGGTTGAAACGGTCGGGTGAGCGCGACGAATCATGATAACTCAGCCTGACACGCCGTCGGCTGGGAGAATCGGGGGCAGAGCAAATGTGCACGCGCTAAGCCGCAAGCGGCGTCGATTCGCACGGGACGTGACACGGACGGTTTATCCCCCTGCCCGTTTGTCCGCGGTGGCCTGGAAGCTGGCGCGCAATTCGTCCAGGTGGGTGACCAGTGACGTGAAGTCGCCCTTCTGGATGCTCAGGACGTTCATCGGCTCGATGCAGCGCACGGTCGCGTTGCGTGGGGCGCGGTTGAGCAGGGCCATCTCGCCGAAGTATTGGCCGGGGCCGAGTTCCGCGAGCGTCTGTTCGTGGCCGTTTTCCTGCCGAACGACCTGCGCCTTGCCGGTGACGATGATGTAAACACGGTCGCCCAGGTCGCCCTGCTCGAAGATGTTCTGGCCCGGCTCGAAGTGCTCCTGCGCGACGCCGCGCGACTTGCCGAGGCGGAGTTGGATGAGCGCCGGCGGCAGGAACAGGTCGAGGAACCAACTCACGCCGACGCGCAGCTTGGTGTCGAGGCCGGGCATCTTCATCCAGTAGATCGTCCGCCAAAGGAACCACGCGGCGAGACCGGACAGCTTGACTCCCATGACCTGCGCGATGCCGCGCCGCCCGCCGAGGGCGGCCAGAGAGCCGAGGCCGGCGAATGTGAAGTCGCGCGTCGGTCGATCGGTCATGGTGGCGATGATGTTGTCGGCGCACAGGTCGGCTGCGCGGATCGCGTGTTGCGCGGTCGGCGGCGCGAACACGGGCTTGCCGTTCTCATCAGGCGGCAGCGGCGTCACAGCGCAGTCGCCGACCGCCCACAGGCCTTCCATGCCGTTTACCCGACACGCGCCGTCACACAGCAGCTTGCCGCGATCGTTCATGCCGCCGACGGGTTTGAGCACGTCGGCCAACGCTTCGACGGCCGGGTTCGGGTGACTGGGCACGGTCGAGACGAGCGTCTTGGTCGCGATGCGTCGTCCGTCAGCCAGGACGGCCTCGCTGGCCGTCGCGGCGGCGAGTCGCGTTTCCAGCCAGAGGTCGATGCCTCGCGACTCCAACAAGCGTTGGGCGTACTCACCGAGCGACGGGTCGACCTCGGGGAGGATGCGGTCGCGCGAATGGAGCAGGATGAACTTGCAGTCGCGCAGGCTAATCTGTTGATAGTGACCGATCGCTCGGCGGACAAAGTCCTGCATCTCCGCCAACGCCTCGACACCGGAAAAACCGCCGCCGGCCACGACGAATGTGAGCAACGCATCGCGCAGGCCGCGGTCAGGCTCGGCGTCGGCCTCTTCGAGGATGCGGATGACGTGGTTGCGCAACGACAGCGCGTCGCCGAGCGTCTTGAACGGGAACGCGTGCTCAGCCAGGCCGGTCATGCCGCGGAAATCGGTGACGTTGCCCAGCGCGATGACCAAGTGGTCGTAGTCGAGCACCCGCGGCTTGGGCAGGAAACCGGGCGAGAGCACGACCTGTTTGGCGTTGAGGTCGATCGAATCGACGTCGCGCATGTGCAGCGTCGCGCGGGGGATGAGCCGGCGGAGCGGGCTGACCGTGTCGGCGACGCCGACACAGCCGGACAACACCTCCGCGAGCATGGGCTGAAAGACCATATAGTTTTCGCGGTTGACTACGTGCACGTCGAGCGAGCGGTCACGCTTAAGCAGGCGGCGTGCCGCGTAGACGCCGGCGAATCCGCCGCCGAGGATGACGATCCGGGGGCGGGGGGGTTTTGGATGTGCGATGTGCGATGTGCGATCGGCGATGTTGGATGTGCGGTTTGATTCGGACATGGTGCGGAGCGCGCGGGTGATTACTGTTATCACGCGAAAGACCGCCGAGCCGGTCATCCGCGGGGTTTGAACGCCCTATCGAAAAGTTCCCGGTCCCGCGACGAAGTGGACCATTCTATGAAATCAACCCACATCGCACATCGGCGATCGCACATCGAACATCACTTGACCTTCTCCGCCATCTTCCTGATCGCCGCCAGGTAGTCGGCCCCGCCGGCGGCGGCTTTCTCGCTGGCGTCGTTGTAGCCTCCCCAGAACGCGTCGTCGCCGTTGCTGTAGATGTCACCCAGCGCCGCGATGCCCTGCGCAATGCCCCACCGCGCCGCGGCCGACTTGGCGTTTGGCGCCATGGCGGCCAACTCGGCGGCGGCGGCTTTGGCGGCGACGGGCGTGATGGCGAACGACGGGTCGCCGAGTTTCTCAGCCGTGTCCGCGCCGAAGTGTTTCTTGACCACGGCCAGCGCGGCGGTGTACCAGTCGAACAGGTCGGCCGCCGGGCTGCCGTCGCCGGCCTTGGCGTTCCATTGCTTCAGGTTGGCCTTGGCGGACTCGTGCGACGCGGCGATGCCCGTCGCCCAAAGTTTCGCGGCGAACGGGATGCCGCCCTGGTATTTCCAGTGCGTGAAGTCCGCACCGCCGTTGACTTCCTTGTTGATGAAGTAGCCCCAGAAGCGGTAGGTGATCGTGTTGTAGGTGTAATGGTCGTACTTCAGCGGCGGGTGGCCGGCGTCGACCAATTCCTTCTCGATCTGCAGGTGACACGCGACGCACGTGTTGGCCCGGACACCGAGGTGCGTCGTGTCGATGAGGCCGTGCTTCTCCAGCAAGCCCTTCGCGCCGATCTTCTTCCGCTCAGCCAATGTCCAGCCCGCCTTCTGGTGCGGGTCGTTCCACATTTCAGCCGGGCCGTGACACGCTTCGCAACCCACGCCGACCTGGATCCGGAACTTTTCACCGCGCTGCGGCTCGGGCACGTTCGTCGCGTGACACGACAGACACCGCGCGCTGGTCGCGGTGTCGGCGATGCCCAATTTCTTAGCCATGTCGGCGACCTTGACACCACCGAAACGATCCGGCGCGACGTAGTCCATCTCGATCGCGTCGAACGCCAGGCTGTGTGGGTCGCCCGCGTCCCAGATGTTGTTCTCATCGCCGATCAATTGGCCGGTCTGTTCCTTGGCCTTGTCGGCGCTGTGGCAGTTCGATCCCGCGCAGGACGGGTTGCCCAGGTACTTGAGATTGGGCAACACGACCGGGTGCACGCCCGGCCCCAACCGAGCCTCAGCCGGCGGCGTGGGCATCATCGCCCAAATGCTCAATCCCAGCGTGACCATGCCGACACCGGCGAGGTAGGCAGATCGTTGAAGTTGGTTCCGGACCTGGTGAACGGGCTGCGACATGTGAAACTCTCCCGGCCCGACTGGGCGCACCTGCGATAATCTGACATAGTAACACATCGTATCGGCCGATAGGGATTGCCGCTTGGACAATCAACTTGTTGTATCGGTTGTACGAATTGTTTGGACGGGTCGACCGATCACTACAACTGCCCAGAGGACGACTCGGTTCAACACTGCGAGGCTTGCAGCCCGCCGGGGCGTGTTGCTTAGCCGTCGATCCCGACGATAATGGACCAAGAGGCCCACGACGTCAGGGGGACGCTGTCCATGTCCAAACGCAAAGTCAAAGCCATGCTGGCGGCCACGCTCCAGGGCGAGCTGCTCAAGCCGGACGACTTGCGCGCGTATGACATCTTCAAGGGCGTCGATCTGGCCCCGTTGGAACGCTACCCCGGCACGATCGCCCGTCGGCGGTTCAAGGCCGGCGAGGTTATCTGCCGCGAAGGCGAGGGCGGAACGACGGCGTTCTACCTCGTCGAAGGCCGGGTACGCGTCTTCATTCAACGCAAGCTCGACGCGCAGCAAAACAAGAACAAGCCAAGGCGCGGCGGCATCATCGCGTGGGTCGGGCGGATGTTCGGCCAACGGCCGATCCGACATCAGCCCGAGCACGACGCCGACGACCTGATCCCGATCGACGCGACGGTCGACCTGACGTACGGCCGAGCGGCGGCCGAGATGGGGCCCGGCGACGTGTTCGGGGAGATGAGTTGCCTCAACCTGGCGCCGCGGTCGGCGACGGTCGTGGCCGAGACCGACTGCGTCATGTTCGAGATCCTGCGCAACATGTTCGAGGCGATGCAGGCGTCGGAGACGTTCGTCAAGCGGATGGACGACCTGTACCGCGAGCGGTCGCTGCGCGGGCACCTGCGCAACGTGCCCATGTTCGCCGAGGTTGAAGACGAAGACCTCGAACGCTTGCGGAACGAGGTGACACTCGTCCACGCCAAGGCGGGCGACGTGGTTTTTCACGAGGGCGACGAGGCCGACGCGATGTACCTGATCCGCCTCGGACAGGTCAAGGTGTCGCAGCACGCGCCGGGCGGCGAACGGACGCTCGCCTACCTGACGAAGGGTGACTGGTTCGGCGAGACCGGGCTGTTGCGCGGCAGCACGCGAAACGCGACCTGCAAGGCTGTAGCGCACCCGTCGGTCGAGAATGTACCCGGCATCAAGCCCGCACCGATTGAGCTGGTCCGCATCGGTCACACCGAGTTCGCCTGGCTGATCGAGAAGTACCCCAGGCTGCGTGGCAAACTTGAAGCGACGGCGGAACTGCGCATCCGCGATCAGCAGCGCATGGCCAAGACGGCCACGATCACCGAGTCACACCGCGTCGAAGAGCTTGGCCTGTTGCAAGGCCAGAACATGATGCTCATCGACCTCGACCGCTGCACGCGCTGCGACCAGTGCGTCGACGCGTGCGTGTCGGCCCACGACGACGGCGTGACTCGCCTCATCCGCGAAGGCCCGCGCTACGACAAGTACCTCGTACCGTCGAGCTGCCGCATGTGCCGCGACCCGGTCTGCATGATCGGTTGCCCGGTCGGATCAATCCGGCGGGCCGAAGACCTGCACATCATGATCGAGGACTGGTGCATCGGCTGCGAAGTCTGTGCCAAGCAATGTCCGTACGACTCGATTCAGATGCACGCGCTGGACGAACTGGGGACGGACCTCGGTCAGGAATACGAACAACTGGCTGAGGCCGGCGAAGTCCGGCAGGTCACGCAGCAGGCGGCCGTGTGCGACCAGTGCGCCGACCTGCCGACCGGCCCGGCGTGCGTCTATTCCTGTCCGCACGACGCGGCGTTGCGTGTCAATTCGGTCGACTTCCTTGAGGCCATGGACGTCATGGATCGCGATGTGCACTCGGGCGTGGTGGATGAATAGCCAAGCATGCTGATCGATCGCAAGCACACCCCGTGGTTCTTCGTAACGCTGCTGTTGTCGGTGGCGACGGTCGCGCTGTACCTGTGGGACGCGCCGAACCACCCCAGCGGTCCGGCCGGCAATACCGTGCTGGGCATCGTGTTCGGCTCGGTCGCGCTGGCGATCATGCTCTTCCTCGTCGCGCTCGGCCTCAAACGGCGAGTGCCGCATTGGCGGCTGGGATCGGCCGCGTCGTGGATGCGCGCCCACATCTGGCTGGGTTTGCTCACCCCCCTGCTCGTCGCGCTGCACGGCGCCTTCAAGCTTGGCGGGACGATGACCACCGTGCTCTGGCTCTTGCTGGCCGTCGTCTGGCTCAGCGGTGTGTTCGGTCTGCTGCTTCAACAGGCCCTGCCGACCATGTTGCGACACAGCGTCCGGCAGGAAACCGTCGCGCAACAGCTAGGTCGAGAGCTGGACAGCCTGATCCTCCTGGCTGAAGGCAAGACACAGACGATGGGCAAGCGCATCCGTGTCGTGACGTCGGGCATCGTCCAGCGTTGCGTCGGGCTCTCTCTGCACGAAACCGTCCCGCCGCTAGAAGGCGATGCGCTGGACGACAAAGCGGTCGCGGCGTTGGTCAAGCGCAACGACCCCATCCCCGGTGCAGAACCGATCCGCCGCTTCTACCTCGACGAAGTCCGCCCGTTTCTGCGCGGCGATACACGAGCCAAGCTGAACGACCTGTCCAGCAGCGAGGCGATGTTCGAGTCGGTCCGCACGTCGTCGCCGACCCACCTGCACAAGTCGGTTGACCAGTTGGAGACGCTTTGCCAACGGCGCCGCGAACTGTTGCGACAAAGAATGCTCATGCGTCTGCTGATGACCTGGTTGTTCGTCCACGCGCCGCTCAGTTGGGCGCTCGTGCTCGGTTCGATTGTGCACGGCATCATCGCTCTGCGATACTGAATTGAAGTCGACACCGCGACCACTCACACCCAACCCTGCCCATTATGCCCAACGACCTGGACCCACGCCCGCTGAACGAACGCTTCGACCTGCGGTACGTCCACCGACGCACCTGGCCGAAGAACGCGATCTTTTGGTCGAGCGTGATCGCGATGCTGGTCACCGGCGGCGTTTTGGCAACGCTGAGCGTTCGGCGAGACCAGGCGATCTATTCCAGCGGCGAGTTGGCGACTGCGCACGCGATGTTCAGCACCGACTGCGCGCAGTGTCACCAGCCGTCTCAGGACGGCGACTACTGGCTGCCGGTGCGCGACCAGGCCTGCCTCAGTTGTCACTCGGCTGAGGCCCATCACCCGCACCGGTCGAATCACGTGACCTTGAATGCGCCAACCGGCGACCGGCTCGGCCACGCCGCGATGGATGTCAACTGCGCCGTCTGTCACACCGAACACCGCGGGCTCGACCACAACCTCAGCGCCGTGGCTGACAGCTTCTGCGTGCAGTGTCACGGCGACCTCCACCGTTGGCGGCGCGAACCGGCACCGCCTTACCCGCACCGCCAGCCGTCCGTCGAACCGACCGAGGAAGGCCCGACCGCAAACCCCATCCTCGCTTTCAATCACCCCAACCCGCTGGGCAGTCACCCCGAGTTCCGCGTCGTGTCGAAACAGACGCCGCGGATCGACACCACGCTCATCCGGTTCGAGCACCACGCCCACATGGACCCACAAAAACCGGGCATGCAGGACGCGCTCAAGAAATGGGTCGCGCAGCTCGAAGCCGAGGGCATGACACACGACCAGATCCCGGTCGTCCGCGCCAACGGCATGCTGAACATGAGTTGCGCGGCCTGCCACGTGCCCGACGACGCCGGCCGATACATGCTGCCGATCGTCTATGAAAAGCACTGCCAGCAATGCCACACGCTGGGCAACTCGACTTACGGCGAGCCGGTCCCGCACGGCCAGGCTATCGCATCGTTCGTTGACGCGCTGGCGGCACGCAAGCTTTACGAGCAAGCGGCCAAGCAGGCCGAGGCCGCCAAGCCGACCACGCCCGCGACCGGTCCGCGCCCCGGCCCGACGCCCGGCCCAAGGCCCGGTCCGAAACCGGGACCGCGGCCTGGCCCACGACCCGGCCCGCGCTCCGACGCCGGCGCTCAGCCGACGTCCATTCAACTTGCGTCGTCCAACATCGCTGTCATCACTGCACTCGCTCAGCCACGACCCGGACCACGGCCCGGCCCCAAACCCGGTCCGAGTCGAACCGACACGAGTAACAACGTGAAGCCATCGATCACGCCGGCGCAACACTTTGAATTCGAGCGCGCAACGATCAGCCGATCGCTCGCTGAACAGAAGTGCATTAAGTGCCACATTCAACTAATCGACGTGCCGAAACCCAAACGACCCCGCGCAGGCCAAGCGCCGCCCAAGCTTGAATCCGTCGACCTCAAATCGACCGACCTATCGAAGATCGACTGGCGCAAGGTCAAACCCAAAGCGATCGACTGGTCGCTCGTTGACAACGCGCGGATCGAATGGGCCAAGGTCGATTGGCGGACGATTCACGCCTCAGGCTGGTCGCTGCTAGACCCGCGTATCCCCGACCGATGGATGCCGCGATCCATCTTCGACCACAACGCCCACGCGGCGTTGCAATGCGCCTCATGCCACGCCGGCGCCGAGGCAGACGCGCCCGAACCGGAGTCCTACCCGGCGACCAAACTCACCTGGAAACTCCGCCCCACCGGACGCACGCGACAGATCATGATGCCGTCGATCGACGACTGCCGGAAATGCCACCACCCGCCCAACCGGACGTCACACGGCGCCCGCGACGGCTGCGTGACGTGTCACACCTATCACGACAGCAGGGCGCCCGGATTGGCCGGCCATCGTCATACGCCGCCGGCCCCGCCAGCCCGTTCCAACATCTCCAGATTCCTCAACGAATGACGCGGGCAATGTCCGGTGGCCCCACCGACTTCGCTCAACGCAATCATCACATCGCCCGACCGCTATCGTTCTGTTGTGTCCACTCCGCGTAAACGGTATCGATTCACCCACCACGACCGCCTGCACGGCAAGAAGGCGTTCGCCGCGGTGTACGACGCGCGGGCCCGCAAGAACGTCGGCCCTTTGGCGGTGTGGGGTCGCCCCAACGACCTGGACCACCCGCGACTCGGCCTCAGCGTCTCACGACGTGTCGGCAACGCCGTCAAACGCAACCGCATCAAACGACTCCTCCGTGAGGCCTTCCGACTCATGCAGCACGACTGGCCGCGAGGGTATGATGTCGTCGTCGTCGTCAGACCGCACAATACGGCCCGATTGGCGGACTATCAACGCCTGCTGTTTTCGGCTGTGCGAAGCCTCCATCAAGAGTGGGAACGCCGTCGGCGACGTGCCGATGCGGCCGAACCGGGCCACGAAAACGACTCATCTTGAACGGGCACGAACCGTGAATACCTTGGTGGGCCGCATCCTGATCTTCGGTGTGCTCTGCTACCGCGCCACCGCCGGCCGATTCACGCGCGGGCAGTGCCGATTCCACCCGACCTGCAGCCAGTACATGCTCGACGCGATCGACAAGTACGGTCCCTGGCGGGGCGCATGGCGTGGCGTCAAACGCATCGCCCGTTGCCACCCGTGGGGCGGCAAGGGATTCGACCCGGCGTAACGACAACGGAAGTTGATCGGTCAGGAAGCCTTGGACAGGTCGCTGACTTTCGAGTCGGCAGGCTCGGAACGTACTTCGAGTTTCACGTTGATCTCTTCGATCTGAGACGTCAGCCGATCGATCGCCTGCGCAATGCCCATAGACTCTTCCATACGACCCAGTGTCACCGCCTGACGCCGCGCCTCGTCCAATTCCTTGACGCAACGCTGCTTGGCGTGGAGCACGGCCTTGTAGTAAGCAACGGTCGCGGCGCGCACCGTGTCTCGATGTCGCGTCATGGCGACTCGCGCTGCGGCGGTCTTGACCCCGTCTAACAGGTCCATGATGAGTCTCCTTCACCCCAACAGGCCGGCCGGCTTGCTTCGTTGGGGGGTCTTCTTCCTACAAATGGTATGCGCTATCAGAAGCGGTTTTCTACCTTGTTTCGCCCGCTCCACACGAATGATCGGATTAACCCCCAACCAACGGGTTTGAACTGCGAATACCACGCCAGCCAAGCCACAACGACGCTGCTGGATATGCAGTGATTCGTGGTTATCACACCTGGTCAAACCGTGGTATTCCCTATGCCGGTTAACCACAAAGCGCAATCGTTCACACGCGTCCATCAGTACGCTCGCTGCAACCGCGTGCCCGGGTAATAGAACGCAAGGATCGACGCCGCGTTGTATCCCCCAAGCGCAATCCCCTGCGCGCCCCACTGACACATCCCCACACCGTGCCCGTGTCCGCGCCCCGTGATCGACACGCGATTGCCCGCGACGTTGACCGCAATAAAGCTGCTCTTGAGTTTGGCGGACGACTTGAGGTCCGGCAGCCCGACCGCGCTGTAGTTCGCCGCGTGCCGCAACGACTCGCAATTGATCAAGTACGACTTGCCCGCGTCGTCCGTCACCGTGAATTGGGTCGGTCGACCAACGCTGTTCGCCGCCGTCGCCGTCACCGATCGGATCGGCCCGACCGCCGCGATCGCGTCGCCCCGCGCCCGGCCCCACGCGGCGAGCCGTCGGCTGAACGTCGCGCGGTCGCGCGCGATCGGCCCCCACGTGTACGTCGAAGCCTTCGCGCCCCAGCCGCCGTGCTCGCGCGCCCGCAGCGGCGGGATGTTCTGACCGTTCGGAAACGCGACCGCCGCGTCCTGCCCCAGCCCGCCGGAACAACTCGAGTAATAAGCCGGGAAAATCCTGCCCTGCCACGTCAGCACGATCCCGCGCGTCGAAGCGACCGCCTCGATCGCCCGCGTGTTCGCCGTCGTCCCGCCGTACACCTGGCTCGCCTCGGTCGATTCCAGGTCGAAGTGACGCTTGCTGCGCGACATCCGCTGCACGATCGCATATGTCCTCGCCGCGATCGCCTGCGCCCGGAACGTCTCCTCATGCCAGTTCGGGTAGAGCTCTCGGCTGATCACGCCCGGCAGGTACTGCTCCATCGGCACGTGGTTGACCACGTCGACCGGCACGGCCGCGCCCCGCCCCGCCACCGCCGCAACGTCCGGCCGAGGGTGGATCGACATCGCACCCGGATACGTCTTGCCGTTGACCGTGACCGTCTGCCCCGCCGCAGGCCGAACGTGCAGTGTGGGCAGCCGCCAGCGGGTCGCCTGCCCGCCGCTGGGCTCGATGACGAACGCGTCGCCCTCGCGACGTACACGCACCGGCGTCGCCATCGACCGATCGTGCTGGCCCTGCGTCAAGCCGGGCCCCGGCCCGACCACCAGCGGCGCGGCCGACGCCAACTCGGCCATCCCCGAAGCCGTCACGATCCGCACGCGCACCGTCGGCTCGCCCGTAATGCCTTCCAACGAGAGCGTCCCGTCCACCGTGGGCGGGGCGCTTTGCGGCGTCGATTGACAACCCGTGACCAGGTAGACCGTTCCAACCGCCAGCACCAGCGACATCGCCGCGCCGCCGACTAGCCAACCGCGACCCAACCCGGCAAACCGATGACGCATGGACCGAGCCAGTTTCCGAAGATCGAAACGAAGGTGCGTCATCCGTGACGTTCCCAGTGAGGAGATGATGCGACAAGTATAGCCTTGGAATCGGCAATTGCCCGTGTTAGGCGTCATCGTTCGTCGCCTCCGAACGAGGTGTTGGTGTATCATCCCCTCATGACCGAAGCAGGGATGCTGATGCGTTGGCGATGGCGCACCCCGGCCGCGGCCAACCAGGGCGCGGACGAGTCGTTGCTGAATCGCCTGCTTGAACTGCGCGGACTGGACACCGGCGACGCCGCGGAACGCTTCCTCAACCCCAAACTCACCCACCTGCACGACCCGGCCGACCTGCCGGGGATCACGCCCGCGGCCGAACGCCTGAAACAGGCCGTCCGCTCCGGGCAGCCCGTCGTGATCTACGGCGACTACGACGTCGACGGCATCACCGCCAGCGCCATCCTCTGGCACGTCCTGTCCGAAGCGGGGGCCGATGTCTCGACCTATATCCCCCACCGGATCGACGAGGGCTACGGCCTCAACAGCGACGCGATCCGGCAACTGGCGTCGTCTACACCGACGCCCCTGATCGTCTCCGTCGATTGCGGCATCACGGCGCACGAGCCGGCCCGCGTCGCGCGCGAGCACGGTGTCGACCTGATCATCACCGACCACCACACCCCCGACCCCGTCGGCCTGCCCGACGCACACACACTCGTTCACCCCCGAATAACAGACCCGCAAGTCACCTACCCGTTCGGTGAACTCTGCGGCGCGGGCGTTGCCTTCAAGCTCGCTTGGCAGTTCGCCAAGGTGCACTGCGGTTCGGACCGTGTGTCCGACGCTTACAAGTCGCTGCTGGTCGATCTGCTCAGCCTCGCCGCGCTGGGCACGGTGGCCGACGTCGTCCCGCTGGTTGATGAAAACCGGGTCATCACCGCGTTCGGCCTCGGCCAGGTCAAGCGCACACGGTTTGCAGGGCTCAACGCGTTGATCGACGCCGCGCGCTTGCGCGAAGAACGCATCTCCGCGTTTCATGTCGGGTTCGTGCTCGGCCCGCGACTCAACGCCTGCGGGCGCATGGGCCACGCACAGGACGCCGTCCGACTGTTGACGGAAGCGGAAGGGGACGAGGCGCGACAGATTGCGTCGATGCTCAGCCAGGCCAACGACGAACGCCGCGCCACCGAACGCGCCATCATCGAACAAGCCCATGCGCAGGTCGAACAGTTTGACTACGCAAGCGATACGCGCCGCGCGCTCGTGCTGGCCAATGAAGGCTGGCACCCCGGCGTGCTCGGCATCGTCGCCTCGCGCATGGTCGAGAAGTACGCCCGGCCGGTCGTCATGCTCAACGTGGACAACGGCAGCGCGCACGGCTCGGCCCGCAGCGTCGACGGCGTCTCGATCCTCGACGCCCTGCGCGCCTGCGACGAACACCTGACGACCTACGGGGGGCACGCCATGGCCGCCGGCATGCGACTGCCCAGCGACAACGTCGAGGCGTTCCGCGAAGCGTTGGTCGAGCACGTCAACACGCAACTCGAACCCTCCGACTTGACGCACGTGCTCGACATTGACGCCAACTGCTCGATTGGCGACGTGTCGCTGCCGCTGTGGGATCGACTCGAACGCATGGCCCCGTTCGGCCGATCCAACCCCGCCCCGACGCTCTGCATGCGCAACGTCCGGACCGACGCCCACGCACGACGCTGCGGACAGAACGGCCGACACATGCAGATGACGCTCCGTGCCCGCGACGGCGCGTCACGCCCCGTCCGCTGCATCGCGTTCGGCCTGGGCGACCTGGCCGATCGACTCCCCGCCGGTGTTGACATCGACGTCGCCTTCCAACCGAAGGTCGGCGAATGGCAAGGCCAACGCCGAGCCGAACTGCATGTCCGCGACGTGCGTCTGGCATCGGGTCAATCCACCGACTCGAACTTGTAAACCTTCCCGTTCAACGAACACACGTACAACTCCCCGTCACGGTCTTCGCCAAAGCTCGTGATCTGCGGCGCGTGGCCGAGGAACGTCGGCTTCGTCGCCTTGCCCGTCTTCGGGTCGTACTTCAACGACCAGATCAGTCCTGTTTCGTAGTCGCCGTAGACATACCGCCCGACCAGCGACGGGATGCGCTTGCCGCGATACACAAACCCACCCGTAATCGACTTGGCCTGTGCATGGTCGTGTTCGGCGATCGGCCCTTCGTACGGCACCGAAAGATTGATTTCCTCACGCTTGAACACGTGCGAGCCCTCGTAGACACGCCACCCGTAGTTGCCACCCCTCTTGATGACATTGATCTCCTCCCACTTGTCCTGCCCGACGTCGCCGGCGTAGAGCACGCCGGTCTCGCGATCGAAACTCATCCGCCAAACGTTGCGCAGCCCGTACGCCCAAATCTCCGGCCGAGCATTGTCGGCACCCACAAACGGATTGTCTTTCGGCACGACGAACTTGTCGCCGGACACATCCAACCGCAGAATCTTGCCCAACAGGTTGCCCAGCTTTTGCGCGTTGTTCTGCGGGTCTTCACGTGACCCGCCGTCGCCGAGCGACACGTACAACATGCCGTCAGGCCCAAATTGGATATCACCGCCGTTGTGATTCGGGTAAGGCTGTTCAACCTTCAACAACTCGACCTCCGACGTCGGGTCGGCCGTGTTGTACCGTTCGTCGAGTGTGAACCTCGACAGCACGTTGACCTTCTGCGGCCGACGTGTGTAGTGCAGATAGACGTGACGGTTCTCCCGCACCTTCGGGTCGAACGCCAACCCGATCAGCCCCTCTTCATTGCCCTTCCGCCCGACCCGATTCCGCAGGTCGATCAGTTCGTGTACCTGCGCGACGTCGCGTTCACTCGGGAACCAAAACACCCGCCCGTCCTGCTGCGCGACGACGACCCGGTCGCCAAGGTGCGTCAACAGGATCGGACGCTGAAACGACAGTTTCGGGAACGCCTCGACGATGCGGACAGCCTGCCCGTTGGCGGCGGTCGCGACGGCCAATAGCGCGACGATAAGAAGTGGACTTTTTTTCATCACAATCATGCTACCGCTCCAAATCGAGGCGCGTTCGTGCGCTGCACAGGTCGCAGTTGGACCTGGCGCACACTGTGTTGACGACGATTCGAACCGACTTGACAGGGCATCGATGCGCCCCCTCCCCCCGACAAGCCCAAAGGCAATACAAACCGTTTTGAGACCGTCATTTGCATGACTACCAAAGGGTATTCCCCCTGACACGCAAACCCTCGTCCTGCGCCGAAACGAGGGGCGCCCTGACACGGACTTGTCAGGCCCGTCAGGTCGTTTGGCGGGGCTGCGAATGATTTCGACGCTTGGTCTGATCTGCTGTTCACAACCGGGGACGGATCTTCACGCTTGTGCGCACGACGGCAAAAAGCGTGCAAGGTTTGCCTCTCGGCGGCAACTACTCTTTGAGCGATGGACGACCACACCCCGGCCGCGAGGCTCGACCTGTCGGACGGCGACGCGGCGATGACGTGGACCGCGGCGCTGGCGTTGCACGAGCGCTGGCTGCGCCGGCTGGTGGCCGTCCGCGTGGGCGAGCCGCAGGCGACCGACGACGTGATGCAGGAGGTCGCCCTCGCGGCCGCCGGGCAGAACGGGCGGTTGGTCACGCCGGCCAACGCCGCCGGCTGGCTCTACCGCGTGGCCGTTCGGCAGGCCCTGCTCTACCGGCGTAGGTGCGGCCGACGCCGCAAACTGCTCGAACGCGCAGCCGACCGTGAACCGACGCGCGAAACAACCGACCCGCTGAGTTGGCTGCTCCTTGAGGAACGACATGCGCTGCTCCGCGAGGCACTTGGCCGACTCCCGTCGCGCGACATGGACGTGCTCGTGCTCAAGTACGCCGAGGGCTGGTCGTACCGACAGATCGCCGAGCACCTGGACACGACCGTCAGCGCCGTCGAGACCCGCCTGCATCGCGCACGAAAACGACTCCGTTCGGCCCTGCAACAGCGCAACATCAACGAGGCTTCGCCATGAAGACGTCAACGCAACACGACGACAAACTGCAACGCCAGATCGAACAACTGGTCGACGGCGAACTGCCGCCCGCTGAGCGTGTAGCATTGCTAGCGACCTTCGATGATCACCCCGATCACTGGCGACACTGCGCGCTGGCGTTCATCGAGTCGCAAGCCTTGTCCGAAGCGTTCCGCGACCTGGGCATGCAGAACTCGGATGAGCACGATCAACCTGAATTTGAGCCAATGCCAATCCATCGAAGCACGCCACGCGTTTGGCGGCGTCTGTTGGCCGCGGCGATGATCGGCCTGGTTTTCCTGCTCGGCCTGATAATCGGACAAGTCGCGCAGCAAGAAACAGCGACGCCTGTCGTCGTCGAGAATGACGGCCCCGAACCGCAGCCGACTCGTCCTGTCAATGCCGATCCTCAACCGGACAGGTCCGCTAAAACCGCGCCTGCGTACGTCGAAATCCGAGACAAAGACGGCCGAAGCGACCCGATCCGCGTCCCCGTCGTCAACGGCGCGAGGATCAATCCCGACTGGCTCGCACAGAAGCCCGCCGACATCCCTGAATACATGATCCAGGTCATGGCCCGCAAGGGTTACGAGATCAAACGACACCGCGAGTTGGTCTCCGTCCCCGGTCCTGACGGGCAGAAGGTTCTGATCCCCGTCGAAAAAGTGAGTTGGGCGTACGTCGGTCACCGCGTCCACTAATCAGTGCAGCACAACCTCGCACGGAACCAAGACGTCACAAAGCAGGAGTTCACCATGCAACGACTCATCACTGTCGCCGTCGCGCTCGCCGCCCTAGTCGTCACCGCATTGCCGCAGACACTGCTCGCCGCGCCTCCCACGCCGGCCCAAGCGACCGAACCGGCCGTGTCCCCGACCGCCGCGAGCAAACCGAATCAAGACCTGCCCGCCGAGCATGTCGTTGATCGGGCCGTGGTCTATTTGACTGCGACCGACGAGTCGTCCAAGTCGCCGCAGGAGCGGCTGATCAACAAACTGTTCCTCGACCTGACCGGTCGGCCGCCCAAGGCAGAGGAACTCAAGAAGTACGTGAGCCTCTCGGAGAAGCAAACAAAGCGAATCCTGATCGACAAATTGCTGAACACCCCCAATCACTGCCCCAGCCTCTGGCTGCGGTCGGCACAAACCAAGACCGACGCCGCGCAGCCGTATCAGTCCTTCGTTACCTCCGCCCTGGTCGGCGCGAATCAATGCACCCAATGCCACCAGCCGCACAACAAGTTCGCCAGAGATCACGCCACGATCAGCCTGACGAATGTTGTCGCCAAACAAGCGCTGGCCAATGCCGACCTGCAACGACTGACTCACGACCGCGAGAGCATGATCGCGCGCCTGACGGAGTGGACCTTCGCCGAGCAGCAGGCTGACAAGCCGTGGATCGGCGTCGCCGTCGGCCCGCTGGACGACGTGCTCAAGGCACAACTCAACGTGAAGACCGGCGTGGTCGTGACCAAGGTCGCCGAAAAGAGCCCAGCCGAGCAGGCGGGCGTGACGCTGCACGACGTGCTTCTGACCGTGAACGACGCGCCGATCGGGTCCGGCGCCGACCTGGACAAGGTCGTTCACCAGGCCAAGGGCGACGACAAGCCGCTGGTGCTGGTCATGGTCCACACCGGGCAGCAGGTCGTTCGGCGGATCAAGCCGCAGCAACCCATCGGGCAGGCGATCGACCGCCTGCTGACCGAGGCCGGCGTCGTTCGGTACCGGATCGGCGTGGCGATCAACGACGTGGACGACACGCTGCGCGCCCACCTGAAACTCGACGAATCGCAGGGCGTCGTCGTCATGGAAGTCATCAAGGACACGCCGGCTGAAAAGGTCGGTTTCAAGAAGCTTGACGTGATTACACAGGTCAACGACAAACCCGTACGCGGTATGAAGGACCTGATCGACCGCGTGCAGGAGAGCACGGGACAACCGCTCAACGTCGAGTTGCACCGGTCCGGCAAGCGCATCAAGCTGCTGGTCACGCCCAAGAAGGAGATCGACGAAGCGCTCAAGCAGCGCATCCTCAAGGAGCTGTCCGCCCACACGAAAGTCGAGTACGAGTACTCGCTGATTCACCCGGGCGTGGTTGTCACGGACAAGTCACACAGCCTGAACGAGCGGATGCAGGTCGGCGGCGGCGCGGAATCGAAGGTGCGTTGGGCTACCGAGTTGGGACCGCAGATCATCATCCGCGACTTGGATGGCAGTACTCAAAGTAAACAAAGCGGCGGGAAGAAGAAGTCTTCATCCCAGCAAGATGCCTTTCAACGCTGGTTCCATGCCGCGACTGACGACAAGCGTCAACCGTTTGTCGGTTGGTTCGACGGCAAACAGTTGCACCTGGTCGACCCGCAGACCGGCGCCAAGCTGCGGGCCAACAGCCTGACACTCACCGCGCCCAAGGTCAAACCGGACGACACGAAGAAACAACTCGATCAATTGACCAAACAGTTGGCTGAGCTGACCAAGGCTGTGCAACAGCTTCAGAAGTCGGTCGATGCGAGCAACGCGCAGCCGCCCGCGAGGCGACAGCCGTGATGCGGGCTTGCGATCGATCGATTGCGCAACACGAATAGAGTCACTTGTCGAATGGCGTCCCGTACTCGCGCTCGACCTTGCAGACGCGGACACGCCACTGGGGATACCACTGTTGCTTGCCCCGCTCCTGTGCCGCCCGGTGCTCCGCCACGTCATGCCACGCGCGGATCGACGCCTCGTCCGCCCAATATGAGACGGTGATCCCCACGCCGTCATCACGACGCGCCGTCTCCACACCGAGAAAGCCCGGCTGCTCGGCCGCCAACTCCATCATGCGCGCAGCCATCGCGGCGTAGCCTTCGAAGTCGTCACCAGAGTGTCGTGACGTGAAGACCACGGCGTAGTACGGGGGGTCGGGGGTTGTTGCGATGGGCTGATTCACCATTGGCGACCACACTTCGAGGCACCGTACAATGCGTGGGCATGTAACACGGCACTTCCGCAAATGCTACTGGATTCAGACCCACAACCGGATGACCTGAAACTGTATTGTCGCGTTTGCGGCTACGAACTGACGAACCTCACACGTTCGATCTGTCCCGAATGCGGGACAGAGTTCGACGAGGAGGACGCGATGTCGGTTGTCATGGACCCACAGGAAGTCGAGACGGCAGAAGCCGATGAGTTGCTACGGAAGATCATGGTCGTATTCGTCTCACCACTTGTTCTGATCTTCTTGCTCGGCGTCGTTTTCGCAATCGTCTTCTTAATCGGGAAGGTCGTTGGATTTGAACTCTTCTAAGTGAGCGGTTCGACTGCCGCTCACCACTGATGCTTCTCGGTGTCACACACACCCAGCACCAGATCGTCGACGGTCTTGCCGGCCGGCAGCATGGGGTACACGTGTTCGTGCTTTTCGACCAGCGCGTCGAGCACGGCCGGTCCGTCGTGGGAGAGGAAGTCGTCCATGACCTTCGACAGGTCGGCGGATTGCGTGCAACGGAAGCCTTTGCAATTCATCGCGTCGGCCAGCGCGACGAAGTCGGGGTTGTGCATCTCGGTGTGGCTGTAACGCTCTTCGTAGAACAGGTCCTGCCACTGCTTGACCATGCCCTGGAAGTCGTTGTTGAGGATGATCGTCTTGGCTTTGATGTTGTACTGCGCGGCCGTGACCATCTCCATCGCGGTCATGCAGAACGAGCCGTCGCCGTCGATGTTGATCACCGGCTTGTCGGGCACCGCCAACTGCGCACCGATCGAGGCGGGCACGCCGTAGCCCATCGTGCCGAGGCCGCCGGACGTGATCCAGTGGCGCGGGTGGCGGAACTTGTAGAACTGCGCCGCCCACATCTGGTGCTGACCCACGCCGGTCGAGATGATCGCGTCGCCGTCGGTCTGCTTCCACAACTCTTCGATGACAGCCTGCGGCTTCATGTGAAACTCGCGATCGTCCGGCTTGAATCGGAACGGGTACTTGGCCTTCCACGTGGCGAGTCGCTCGAACCACTCGGTGCGGTCACGCGTTTCGAGCAGCGGCAGCAGCAGGTCAAGGTTTTTACGTGCGTCGCCCTCGACGCCGATCGTCACGGGGATCGTTTTGTTGATCTGTTCGGGGGCGATGTCGAAGTGGACAAAGCCGCCGTCACCGCGTCGTTCCGCCTCCCTGGCCGTTGGCGCGAACTTGCGCGGGTTGCCGGTGATGCGGTCGTCGAAGCGGGCGCCGACGGAGATGACACAGTCCGCGTCGCGCATCGCCCAGTTGGCGTACGCGCTGCCGTGCATGCCGAGCATGTGCAGGCTGCGCGGGTCGTTTTCATCGAACGCGCCCAGGCCGTGCAGCGTGGTCGTCACGGGAATATTGCCCTGCGCGGCGCACTTGCGCAGCACGTCGGACGCGCCGGACAGGATCACGCCCTGCCCGACGTAAAACACCGGCCGCTTGGCGCGGTTGATCATCTCGGCTGCGCGCTCGATCTCGCTTGAAGTCCCCAACTCGCGCACGTGGTAGCCGGGCAGGTGCGGCTCCGTCTCGACCGGACGTGTGATCGTCGCGGCGGTCACGTCTTTGGGCAGGTCGACCAGCACCGGGCCGGGTCGGCCTGACGTGGCGATGTGGAACGCCTCGGCCACGCGGCGGGGGATCTCGTGCGGGTCTTTCACCAGCACGTTCCACTTCGTGCAAGGTCGTGTGATACCGGTGACGTCGGCTTCCTGGAACGCGTCGGACCCGATCGCGCCGGTGGCGACCTGGCCGGAGAACACGATGATCGGCGTGCCGTCCATCAGCGCGTCCTGCAACGGCGTGACGGTGTTGGTCGCGCCGGGGCCGGACGTCACGAGCACGACGCCGACCTTGCCGCTGGCGCGGGCGTAGCCCTCGGCCATGTGGCCGGCACCCTGTTCATGCCGTGTGAGGATGAACTTGAAGTGCGGGCTTTCAAAGATCGCGTCGAACACGGGCAGGATCGCGCCGCCCGGGTAGCCGAAAATGTGCTTGACCTGCTGCTCACGCATGCACTCGTGGAACGCTTGCGCGCCGGTCATGCCCTTGTAGTGGTCGGTCGTTTTCGGCTCGGCGGCCTGGCCGGCCTCGACGTCGCGGATGTCAAGTCGATTGCTCTGGCTCATCGTGAGTCGGTCCTTACGGGCTGGCGTCGCGTGCTCGGCGACGGGCGTTGGGTCGTGGTGTACGCGATCCGGTTGGGCTGACGGCGGCTCCGCAACGGCCCGACATCGGGCTTGCTCCGGTGCGTCAATCAGCCAGTCACTCAGTGTTCTTGCGTCGGCGGGTCGATCGCCGACGTCGCGTGCGATGGGGTGGGGCCACTTGCTGGCGGGGCGAGGGGTGCGGGTCGTCCGCTCAGAGAACAGCGACGCCGATCGACCACCGCCCCGGCCCCTTGAGTAGGGCCAGCCGCGGCCGATCCGCCAGCGTCAGCATGTTGAAAGTGACCTCCATCGCCCGGATATTATCGTCCAGACAGGGCACGGGTCAATCAGAATCAGCCCAGAATCGCCCGCCGCCTGCGGCATAGCGCGTCCCTCACCGGCTACCGCCCCACCGCCAGCATGGTCGTGGCTGCGTCCCGCACCCCGTCGCCACCCGGGCCGACCAGGTAATACAGCGAATTGCCCTTCCGCCAAACAAGGATACGCCGTCCGCCTTCGACACCGCGGACCTGATAGAGCTGCTCGTTTTCGACATCCAGCGAGTCGTCGTTCGGCTTGATCCACAGGCTGAGCCGCGGCGCGTCTTCCGCGCCCTCGAGCGGCTTGTAGATCAGGTGGACGGCCGGCGTGCCCGGAACGGCACACTTGCCGACCCCTTCAAGCTCGTAACCGATCGCGGTCAGGTCGAGTTGCGGCAACGGCGACGACGCGCGGCCGAGCACGTCGGCGACGGCCGTGTTGACTTTGCTGATGCGCTGATCGACGCCCGCGCGATGAAGCACTTCCAGGTCGTGCGTGCAGGTGTCGTGTCGGCCGAGCATCCGGTCACGCACGGCAAGGTCGATCTCGCCAGCGACGGCTGTGCCCTTGGGCAGGTTGAACGCGATGAACGACACGAGCACGATCGCCGCGGCGACCGCCCCGGCCGAAGCCCAACGACGCACGCGCGGGCCAAGCCGCGCGACGACGTCACTTCGCGGTGTTGACTGATCTGAATCGGTTGGCGTGCCTTCACCAGGACGGGCGTCCCGCAGGTTTTTCTCGGTCGAAACTGCCGACCCACTGTCAACCGGTTGTGCTTTCGTCGCATCAAACTCAACGCCCGCCAGTTCAGCAACCTTGCGCCGCAGCTCGTCCGGTGTCGCGGGCGTCGCCTCGCGGGTGACCCGCGCCACCTGTTCGCGCAACTGCTGCTGGTGCATGACCCGGTCGGCCGCGTCGCGGTTCATCTTGAGGTACTCCAGCACCTCGAGGCTCTGCTCGACGTCGAGTTCGCCGTCGGCAAAGGCGGTCAGGTACTTGCGTGCGTCGTGATCATTCATGGTTATGCTCCGACAAAGCGGGGAGACTGCCGGATGATGATTGCCGATTGTCGATTTGCAATGTCGGGGGTGACCGGACACGCAAGTCTGACTTCATCAATCAGCAATCGCTATTCATCAATCGTCAATCACTCCGTGCTCACCGCGATCCCCATCTCCCGCGCCATCTCGCCCAACCGCCCCGACAAGATCGCACGTGCCCGGTACAGCCGGCTCATGACCGTGCCCAGCGGCACGTCCAGCACGTCCGCGACCTCCCGATACTTCAGCCCCTCGACGGCCCAGAGCAACAACACGTCGCGGTAGCGCGGGTCGAGTTCGTCGATCGCCTGCTTGAGCCTTTCATCGACCTGTTCCCAGTCCAGCGATTGCAAGTCCCAACAAGGGGCCGGCTCGTCTAACTCACTGGCGGCTGACTCATGCCCCAGGTCGTCCACGAGCGTCGGCCCGCGGCGTTGCTTGCCGATCTTCGTGTAGAAGACGTTGTGTAGGATTTTGAACAGCCACGGCCGAATGCCGGCCTCTCGCAGCTCAAACGTCGCCTCAGCCTTGAGGGCTTTGACGAACGTCTCCTGCACGAGGTCGGCCGCCTCGTCCGGGTGGCGGGCCAGGTGGTACGCCATGCGATAGACCGAGTCCAACTCGGCCACCGCTAACTGGCGAAACTCCTGTGTGCCCACGTCGCGTTGCTCCGGGCCCCGGTCTGACAGGGCAAACCATGTGTAAGGTCGCGTTTATTCCCACTTTGCTTCGACGTATGGCGGCTCCGATCCCACCAGGGTCTCCGCCAGCGACGTGCCAATGTTAAGATCGACGGCGTGAACGGTACTCCCACGTCCTTACCCCGCTGCGGGTCGTGCAAACAACCGCTACGCGAGTTGGTCGCTTGGTCCTGCCCCCACTGCCAAGGCGACCTGCGTCAAGCGGGCATCCGTACGCGAACCCGGTTTTCCGCGACGGTGCGCGAATCGGTGTTGGCGCTTGGCCAAACCCTGCGCGGCCGCCGCTCCAAAGAGCCGGTGTGCGGCAACTGCCGGTACGCCGTGGCCGGGTTGACATCGTTCAATTGCCCCGAGTGCGGGTCCGACTTGCGACAGGTCGGGGCGATGCCTGTACGTTTCAACGCGGTCGCCTTGTTGGTGGTCCTGGCCCTGCTGATCGGCTGGACCTTTGTCGTCGGCGTGCCCGGGTTCCAAGTCTCGCAGATCGTGATGCGCAAGTACGCGCCCCTGCGATTCAATGCGAGTGTGACCGGCTCGGTTTCGATTACGGACGTAACCCGATCCGATCAACCGGCCGTCCTGTCGGCCGATATCGACGGCCGGGTGATCCGGACACTGCGGCCTGATGAAAGGGAGAACCTGCCGGGCATGATCGTATCGGTGACGCTCTGGCCTGGCCCCGTAGGCGACCCTTTAACCGATCCGCACCTGCTGGTTGAAGTCGACTCCGTAAACGACCGCTATGTCGTCTTTGAAGTCGATGACGACAAGCGAGAGATCGGCTCCGGCACGGCGACGCAGATGGATGAAGTCGCGTTGAGCGAGATGTTCAATCGGTTGAATATCGTGATCGACAACAAGAACCGTCGTCGCAACGCACTCCGCATGATGGCAAGCGTGTTCAAGAGCATTGTCGAGTACGAACAAACCAGCAGACCCCAACGACTCAACTGGTACTACGGCAGCGGCGGCGGCTCCAGCAGCGGCGGCACGTCCAACCGAGTGTGGTCGACCAAGCGTTCGTTGTCGTACAGCAGTTCCGCCCGCCCGCCCCGGTGGGTCACCAACTCACGAAACGTCATTTTGTTGACCGCTTGGCTGGCAGGCATCGCGCTGATAATCTGGCTCCTGCGTCGCGGACGACGCGCCGCGTGACCCGCTATGATCCGCGCATGAGTGATGCACCCATCCAACCGATCCGCATCGGCATCATCGGCGGCAGCGGCCTCGGCGTGGCCCTCGGCAGCGAGCAAGGTGACACGCGCAAACTCAACACACCGTTCGGCTCGCCCAGTTCGCCGGTCGTGCTCACGCAGTGGGAAGGCGTGGACATCGCCATCCTTCAGCGGCACGGCATCGGGCATACCTTGAATCCGTCGGCTGTGCCCTACCGCGCCAACATCTACGCGCTCAAGTCGCTGGGTGTGACGCATATCCTGGCCAGCGGCGCGACGGGCAGCCTGCGCGACGAGATCGAGCCGGGCCACGTCGTTATCGCCGACCAGGTGATTGACAAGACCTACAAGCGGGCCAACACGTTCTACGAGAAGGCGGCGGTGCACGTCGAACTGGCGCAGCCGTTCTGCCCCGTCATGCGCAAGTGGCTGCTCGACACGCGTAAAACGGCGGAGACCGACAAGCGTTTGACCGCGCTCGACATGGTCAAGGTGCACGGCAAGGGCACGTACGTCTGCATGGAAGGCCCCGGCTTTTCCACCGAGGCCGAGTCGCACATGCACCGTGCGTGGGGCGGCGACCTGATCGGCATGACCTGCATGCCCGAGGCGAAGCTGGCGCGCGAGGCGGAGATCGCGTACGCCCTGATCGCCCTGCCCACCGACTACGACTGCTGGAAACCGCACTCGCCGGGCATCGACGGACAGGCGCTGATCGCCGAGATCATCGGCAACCTCAAGCGTGCGACGGAGAACTGCGTGACGCTGATGAAGGCCGCGTTGACCGATGTGTCGGCGCTGCAGGAGACGCGCAGCCCCGCGCACGACGCGTTGAAGCTGGCCATCTGGAGCGACAAGTCAAAACTCAACGCGGCAGAGGTCGAGCACCTGAAGGTCCTCTGGGGCCGCCACTTCGACTGACTCAACAGCCGCTTGCGGCTTAGCGCGTCCCAAACCGCAACCGGGATTCGCCCCATTCGGTATCCTCAACCAGACCGCTATCGCTCTATCCACACGAAGGTCAACTCAATGCTCCGACCCGTCACCCGTCGCACGCTCGGCCCATTGCTCACCCTGCTGATCGTCCTGACGATCGCCCTGCCCGCTCGCGCGGCCGACATCCTGCCTGGCGGGATCGAACGCCACCGCGACCTGATCTACGCGAAGGTCAAGATCCGGCAGAACGAGCCGGGCGAACTCAAGCTCGACCTGTATCGGCCGCAACGCTTCGAGGGCAAGCTGCCGGTCATCGTGTGGGTACACGGCGGCGCGTGGTGGGCGGGCAGCAAGCGGGCGTGCCCGGCCGCGCTGATGGTCCCGCGCGGGTACGCGGCGATCAGTATCAGCTACCGGCTGAGCCAGCACGCGCCGTTCCCCGCGCAGATCCATGACTGCAAGTCGGCCATCCGCTGGGTGCGCGCCAACGCCGAGAAGTACAACCTCGACCCGAACCGCATCGGCGTGTGGGGCGCGTCGGCCGGCGGGCACCTCGTGTCGCTGCTGGGTACGGGCGGCGGCGTCAAGAAGCTCGAAGGCAACGGCGCGCACAACGACCAGTCGTCGCGCGTGCAGTGCGTAGTCAACTGGTTCGGCCCGACCGACCTGATCAAACTCAACGGCCCGGACGGCGCGGACATCGGCGGCCGCAACCCGATCGAGCAATTGCTGGGCGGTCCTGTCGATGAGAAACAAGATTTAGCCGTACTGGCCAACCCGATCACACACGTCACCAAAGACGACCCGCCGTTCCTGATCATGCACGGCACAAAGGACAAGCTCGTCCCGCTCGACCAGAGCAAGCTGCTGGAGACGGCGCTCAAGAAAGCCAAGGTCGACGTGGAGTTGTACGTCGTCGAAGGCGCGGGGCACGGTTTCTGGGGACAGAAGATCGTCGAACGGCTCGCGGCGTTCTTTGATCAGCACCTAAAAGAGAAGTCGAAGGAGTAAGCCCGCCCCATTTAGCCGCGTCGCTTGCGACGCGCTCCGCCAAACGCGCGTCGCAAACGACGCGGCTCAATCGTCAGTTCGCCGACGGGTCGAGCTTGGGGTCGAGGCGGCGGGCGGTGAGGATGTCGTCGATGCCCTTCTGCTCCTCGCCGAACTTCTTGTACGAGAAGCCGCGCTGAAGGTAGGCGTTGGCGTCGCGTGAGTCGAGACGGATGACCTCCGACCAGTCGGCCACGGCGTCGCGGTGTCGGCCCTGCTTGGCGCGGATCGCGGCGCGGAACCGCCAGGCCTCAATGTTCTCCGGCTCGATCGTGGTCACGTGCGTCAGGTCGGCGTAGGCGTCGTCGAACTCCAGACGACGGACGCGGACGAGGCCGCGCGTCAGGTAGGCGTCGGTCAGGTCCGCATTCAACTCCAGCGCCTTATTGACGTCTTCCATCGCGCCGGTCGAGTCGTTTTGCGCGAGCCTGGCCCGTGCGCGGTAGGCCAGGATGACCGGGTCGTTCGGCCGACTGCGTGCCGCGTGGGTCAGATCGGCCAGCGCTTGTGAAGCCTGGCCAAGCACGGCGTGACTCTTGCCGCGCATGATGTACGCCTCGATCTGGTTCGGGTCTTTGGTGATCGCGAGCGTCGCGATCTGCACGACCTGCGCGTGCTTCTTGGCGTCCTGCAACGCGCGGGCGTGGTGTAACAGACCGGGCACATACGACGGGTCGAGTTCGACGGCCTTGGCGAAGTCGTCGGCCGCCTCTTTCGACTTGCCCTCGTCCATCAGAATCACGCCGCGCGTGACGTGGTCCATCGCCGTCGCGGCCTTGCGGTCGAACACGACGGCCAGGTCCTTCTTCGCGGCGTCCACCTTTTTCAGATCGAACTGCGCGGCGGCGCGCAGGCTATACGCCACATTCGACGTGTCGTCGCCCTCGATGATCCGGGTCGTCAGTTCGACGGTCTTCTTGGCGTCGCCCGAGTTGAGCGCCGCCCTCGCCTGCTCGACGAGTATGGCGTTCGGGTCCTTCTTGTCGTTGTCGCCGGATGTGTCTTTGTTGTCTGCCTTGGCCTTGTCGTCTGAACCGCCCTTGTCGGCGTCGTCGTCGCCGCCACCGCCGCAGGCGACGAACAACGCGCACGAAAGAACGAGTGCGGTCAACGCAAAGGGGCGCAGGATGAATGACATGTCGCTCGCCTTCATGAGATTCCCGTCCGGTAACCGTCCAAGTCTTCGCCGGTCCCCCAAGGGCTATCGGGTCATCCGCCGCTGACAATGACTCAGCCTGCGGCCGCGTGGGCTGGTTTGCGCGAACTGTAGCCGTCAAGGCGGGTCATCGCTTGCCGCCCTCAGCCCGTTCCCGGTACGCGTCGGGCGACAGGCCGGTGTCACGCAGCGTCTGCCAATCGACGGTCGCCGGGCCAGTGCCTGCGCCCTCGAGCGGCATGGCTTCTATACGCGGGTGACCCTGCCCGGGATCGAGATTCACCGAAAGCGCATACGGCGTGGGCTGCGTGGCGCGTTGCGGGAGGCGGGCGGCGACGGTGTGCACCGTGTCGAAATCGGCGTGCCACAACGCCAGCGTCAGCGACGCCCGGCCCGGCCGAACGGTCAGCCCGGTGATGCGTTCGAAGCGGTGCCAACGCCGCCCGCCGGGCATCGGCTGGTCGTGGTCGTCCATCAGGTCGATCCAGACGAGCTTGCCGCCGCGCACGGCCGCGATGCGGATGCGCGGCAACGTGTCGAGGAAGTGCGGCGTCGAAACGCCCTGCCCGCTGCGCGACGCGCGCATACGCTGAGCATGCTCGGCCGCGGCCTGCGCCAGCAGGCCGACCGGCGTGCCGGACTGGCCGGCCAACAGCATGTTCATCGGCTTCGGCCAAACTTCGCGCAGGTAACGCAGCCCGAGCGGCTCGCCGTCGACAAGGATGCGCGCCATCGGCCCGGTCACCACCGCACCGACGCGCGTCCGATCGCCGAGCGCTTTGCGCTGCGTCGCGAACCAGTCGCGGATGCGGTCGAGCGTGGGCGTTGGCGGCAGGTGGTCTTTGACCATCCCCGTGTCTTCGCGCGACGGGCCGAACAGTTGCTGCATGCCCTGCCGCCACTGCTGACGCAGGAACTCGCGCGCCCGCACGTGCGGCGAGAGGTTGTGCAACGGCGGGATGCCGTCGTCCGGCCCGCCGGGCGACTTGGGCGTGGGTTCTGAAAGCAGGTCAATGACACGGCCCAGCCACGGCGTGCACCAGACCAGTTCCCACACGCGGCCGGCCGTGGGTTGTTGATAAGACATCTGCAACGAACGTCGCGCGATGCGGTGCAGCAACTCCAACCCGAAGCTGGCGATGCCCGGGGCCGCGGCCGCTCGCCGCCAGGGCACGAGGCTGACGCCCTCGGCCGTCGACCGCCAGACCAGGTCGATCACCGTGAACTGCCACGCCGTCGAGCCCAGGTGAAGGTGGAGCACGCTGCCCGGTGTGTTACTGGTCGCGTCGCGCAGGTTGGAAGGCGGGTCGAGTTGGTCCGCCCACGCGTCGCACCACGCCATCGCCGCCGCGACCGACCGCCACATCAGCCGGGCCGGCATGCGCAGACGGCGCAACTCAAGCAACAGCGCATGTCGCGCGTGTTCGCCCATCCCGTCCGGCACGACGACGGCGGCCGGCGGGTCGCCGACGTTCGGCCGCCAAGGCTGCGCGAAGTCGGCCAGCGCGTGCGCCAACGCCGCAGCAGGTCGTAATGAAGACTGCCCTTCCGCATGCCGCCACCGCCAGGGCTCCAGCCCGGCCGCGCGCTGCCCAAGCAGCATCGACCACGCGTACGCGATCGGCAGTCGGCCGGACGGCCTGCCCTCTTCGACGCGCGCCTCGGGCGGCCAACGGTCGCCGCAGCCGCGCGGGTGCGGCGGCCACTGCCGGTCGACACGCACCGGCTCGCCACTGAACCGCGGCGCGAGCACGGCCGGCGGGATCGCGTCGTCGCTGGCGGCCAACAGCTCCGTTTCCCATTTCCCGTCGCGCTGCTCGCGCACGGCGACCTGCGGCTCGACCGGGTCAAGCCAAATGCCCAGCGGCGCGTCGATGGCCGACGGCGTCGCGTGGGTCGCGTGCGGCGGTGGGGATAGAACGCTGGTCAAACCAGTTCCAACTCTTTCATCAGGAACGACCCGAGCGCCTTGGCGTGCGGCTGCAACGGCAGGGTTAGTCGGATGGCCTGGCAAGTCCCGACCCGTTTGCCTCGCCGAACCGGTTCAGCCGAATCGGACAACGTCGGTTGCAGCAACAGGCCGGTGAGGTTGCCGGCCGACCGGATCGCGCGCATCCCGGCGTCGATACGCTCAGCCCGCTCGGCCATACCGTCGCCTTCCAAATCAAAGTCGAGCGCCGTCCAGATGCCCAGCACATGGCGTGCCGGTTTGTCCGGCCAGGGCGCATCGCGACAGACCAGCACGGCGTCCGGACACATGCTCGAAAGTTGATCCGGAAACGGCGCGACCGCGCGGTACGCGGAGATTTCATCGCCCCGCAACAGTTGAATCGTCGACGCCGTTTCGCCGTGGATCACGTCGAACCGCCCGATGCCGCTGCGCTCGTCGATGAATCGACCGCATACCTGACCGTTGCGCAGCAACACGTCCGACTGCAAGGCTGACGCTCTTGGCACGCCCGGCGCGGCCTGCTTCAGTGCGCCAAGCAGCGCCAGGCCGCACGCCTCCGCCCAGATGCGGTGACGCCACCGCCAGGCCTGGTCCTGTTCGACCTGCTGGCGGAGCAACTGGACGTACGCCTTCCAGAGCGTGTGGTAACGACGGTCGTGTTGCAGCGCGTGATTAGGCCGCGGCACGCCGGTGAGTTGGCCGACCGACGCGATCGGCGATGTCTGCCACAGCCGACCGATCGTCGCCTGAAACCGTTCGACGTCGGCGACATCGTCAGGCGGGCTGATCGTGCCGTGGTCGTCCAGATACCGGCGGCAGGCCGTCATCGCCCGCCGCAACAGGTCGCGGACAAGTCGGTTCTCAAGCGTGTCAGCATTCTCGACGCGGGCGATGCCCATCGCGCGTTGCTTGACGCCCGACTTCTCAGCCACCGTCCGCCCCGGTTGGCGTGCCAACCAACGCAGACAATCCGCATCGACCTCGCTGATCTGCCCGGCGTCTTGCAGCCGGCGCTCGCGCGCCAACACTTTGCGCGGGTGCATGCACACGTCGCTGAGGACGGCCGGCAGTGTGCGGGCCATGTGCACGATCAACGGGCGGCGCGCGTTGTCCGCCAAGTCAACTTTCGCCCACGTATCGAGCACGGCCTCCAACGGCCAGACCGGCAAACCACCGCCCGGCCCGTCGTGAAACGACCCCGCCTCGCGGCCGGCCGACTCGGTCAACCGAGTGACCAACTCAATGTGCCGATCGACCATCCGGTGCGCCAGCGCCGCGGCCCGCCCCCACCTCGAAGGCAACGCCGGCGCGGGCGACGAGCCCTGCTTCCGCGCCAGATCATGCAGGTCGGACGAATCGTGTTCCTCAAATAGACGCGTATCCGTCGCCGGCCGACGCAACCGCGGCAGCGCGCCTTCGAGCGACACACTCACCACACCGCGGGCCCGCCCGTCGCTGTAAAGACGCACATGGATGCGCTCGTCCACCGAGCCAAGCTCGCCCTCGCGCGTCGGCGCGGGCAGCTCGAACTTCCGCCAGGTCAGCCGGCGGTCGTCGGTCCATTGACCGACGTCCGGCAGCCACTCGCCCGTGTCGGCGATCATGACCGCGTCGACCGACATCGGCGTCATGAGGCAAGGCCGACCGCCGCGCGCCTTGAGCGACGCGCCCTCGGGCACACCCGACGACGTCGCCCAGGGCTGAACAACGCCGGCCTTGGCGACCTGCGGCCCCGTGCCGCGCGCGGCGGGCTTCGCGGCCGAGCGCGGCGCGGCCCGCAGCTTTGGACGAGTCGTCGGAACGGCGGTCATAGCGCGGCCTCCTCAACCGCGTCGAGTCGGTCGGCGTGCTGGAATGTGAACTGGTGCTCGCGCATGCCCTCCCGCCGGCTCTGCTCGATCGCCTGCATCAGCGCGACGTCTTCCCACTCGTCCACCATGCCCAGCACGCGGTCCAACGCCTTGCTCACCGGCTCGTCGTTCGGGTCGAGCCCGCGGAACTTGGGCATGATCTTCTGTTCGACCTGGTCGGCCATCGCACAACGCAGGCCGAACTCGCCCGCCAGCGGGTAGTTGGCCGCATACGACCGCATGGCCAGGTGCGTGCGGTACGCAAACGGCTTGCGGATCAACGCCATCGCGTCGTTGAGCTTCGCAACCCAGCGGTCAACCTGCTGGCTGTCGCCCGGCGTCAGGTCGTTGTCGCTGCGCACCCACTGCTGCCAATGAGCGAACGGCAACGCGTGCTTCGGCCGACCGTTCGTCTTGCCGTTCCCATTCGACCCGCCACGCAGGTGCGCGAGTTCCGGCGGCTTGCCGAACGTGATGACGTTCGAACGATCGATCACTTTGTCCGACAGCGTCTGAGTCGTTTCGTCTTCGTTGACCGTACCGACGAACATGACGTTCGTGTCGACGAACAACCGCAGCGTCGGGTCGCCCGCGCCGTGTTGGCCGATCTCCAACGAGATCTCGGCCTTGCGTCGGTCGGCCGGGTTGGACTTGTCCACGCCGCGGCGCAGTTCGAGCCGCGAGAGGAACTCGCTGAAGTAGTACTCGACCCGGGCCAGGTTCATCTCGTCCAGCAGGACGAGCAACATCCGGTCGCTGACCGACTCACGCCAGTCTTCCGGCGGCTGCCAGCCGCGGTCCGGCTCGTTGGCGAACGGGTCCATCTGAACGAGCGCGCGGGCCAACTCGGTCGCGCGGTACTGGTTCTCGATGTAATTGAAGAAGCCGAACATGTCCTGAGGCGAGTCCCAGCGCGGCTGAACGGGCAGGTTCAGGAAGTGCATGCCCATGCCCTCGGCGTACCGGCGGGCCAGCTCGCTCTTGCCCGTCCCGCTGATGCCCGACAGCACGACCAGCGGGCAGACGTCGGCCACCTTCAGCGACGTATGGAACGCGTGCAGCACGCGCTCGGGGTAGCGGTAGCCCTGCGATTCGAGGTAGGACTGCGCCTTGTCGATACACGCCTGCTCGTCGTCGCTGCGCTGACCGGTGAACTCGCTCTTGATGAGGGCCGGTCGCCAAAGCTCCGACAACGGCCCGGCGTTGTTGCCGCGGTAGCCCGCCTGCAACCGCATCTCCTTGAGCGTCTCCTTGACCGTGTCGAGCGTCTGTTCGACCTGATCCTTGCGCGACGAAAGGCCGGCCACCTCTTCGCTCAGGTCGCTATGTCGCTTGCGCACCGAGTCGAGCGCATTGCTGCGTTCGATCAACTCGCTACGCACGTCTTCCAGGTGCTCGCTGATATCGCGTGCCCGCTCGTCGCGTGTCTCGGCCAACGTCGTCAACTCGGCGACCTTCGCCTCCAGGTGCGCGCGTTGCTGCTCGAGCGCCGCGTGCTCGGCCCGCAGCTTGTCCAGCAGTTGCTGCTGGTCGGTCAGCGTGCGCGTTACCGTCGACAACTGCTCGCTCGACTTGCTCTGCGAGAACTCGGTCGCGCCGACTTCCTGCTTGAGTTTGGCCCGGCGGGTTTCCAACTCGTCCACCTCGCCCTTGATCTGCTTGTACTGCGTGGACATCGCCTCCAGGTCGCCGACCTCGCTCTTGAGTTGCGACCGACGGTCGGTCAGGCCGTCCACCTCGTCGCGCAGGTGCGTCGAACGCTGCGTCGCGTCGTCCACCTGCGCGGTGAGCCGTTCCAGCGCGTCCGACTTCTGTTCGATGTCGGCCCGCGCGGCCTTCACCCGCGCGTCGAGGCTGCGCATCTCGTCGCCAAGCGTCGCGACCTGCTGCGTCAGGTCGCGTTGACGCTCCGCCAACGACTCCAACTCCGTGACCTGCGGCCGAAGCGCCGACTCGCGGGCCGTCAGTTCGTCGACGGTCTGACGGACGGTCGCCAACGCCGACTCACGCTGCGCCAACTCAGTCGAGACCTGTTGCAGTTCGTCCGTCGCCGCGGCGTGTCGCGCCTGCGCGGCCATCGTCTTCTCGTTCAGCGAAGCCTGCTCGCCCGACAGGTCGCGGACCTGCGACGACAACTCGTCGAACCGCTCGGTCAACGACCGCATCTCGGCGACGCGCGGCGTCAGGTCGGCGTGCTCAGCCGTGACGGAGACCAGCATCGACTCGGCATCGTCAAACGCTTGCCGCTTGTCCGTCAGGGTCGATTCCAACTCGGTCAACGCCTCACGGTTTTGATCCAGCTTCGACTCGACCGCGGCCGACTCGGTTTCCAAGGCGTCGCGTCGGCGGGCCAGCGCTTCGACCTTGACGCTCAACTGCTGCTGCTTCGTCGACAGCGCCTCGAGTTCCGCGACCTCGATCGACAACGCGGCCCGCTTGGCTTCCAACTCGTCGCAGGTCTGCCGCGTGTCGCGCAGCACGACCGACCGTTCCGCCAACTCGCCGCGGACGGTCGTCAACGACTCAGCCGCCGTCACGTGCTCGCCCTCAGCCTCGGCCGTGTCGCGGGTCAAGACCGCATGACGCTCCGTCAGCGATTCGACCTGCACTTTCAATTCGCGCTGCTGCTGCGCCAGCGCCTCGAGTTCTGCGACCTCCGTCCGCAGGCCGGCCCGCTTGGCTTCAAGTGTTTCGTACGACGCACGCACCTCGCTGAGCAGACGGGTCTTCTCAGCCAACTCGTCGGCGACCGGCTCAAGCTGCTCGTTCACCCGGTCGAGTTTGCCCGTTGTTGCGACGAGCGTTTCGTCCAACTCGATCTTGCGTTGTGACAGCGATTCGACGCTGACTTTGAGCTCGCGCTGCTCGGCCGCGACCGTGTCCAGTTCCGCGACCTCTGTCCGCAGGCCGGCGCGTCGCGCCTCGTGCTGGTCGCATTCGTTGCGCAGTTCTGTCAACTCGGCCTGCCGGGCGGACAATGCCTCAGAAACGCGACGCAACTGCTCAGCCGCCTCGCCGCTGCGGAGCCGCGCGGCCTCCGCCTCGTGCGTCAACTCGACGCAGGTCGAACGCAGCCGTTCGACGTCTTCTTCCAACTCGCGTTGCTGCTCGGCCATCGGTTCGAGCTGCGAAACCTCGTCGTGCAGCGTGTTGCGCCGCTGCTGCAGCGACTCACATGCCTGCTTCAATTCGTCGCGGGCCGTCGCACGCGCGTCGACCTCGCGGCGCAACTCGCTCAACCGGTCGGCCAACGCCTCGTGCTCGGCCGTGGCCGCGGCGGTCTGCTCGGCCAACTCGGATCGCTTAGCAGACAGCTCGTCCACGGCCTGACGCAGGTCGCGGTACTTGCGGGCGGTCGCCTCCATCTCCGCCACCTCGGTGTTGAGCGCGGCCCGACGGGCGTCGAGCGTCTCGAACGCGTGGTGCACGTCCTTGAGCGACTGCGTCTGAGTCGAAAGCTTCTGCTCGACTTCTGCCAACGCGGTCGCGTTGCGATCGCGGGCGGCCTGCGTCGACGCGGCGGCCTTGAGCAGCTTGGCGTGCTCGGCGTGCAGCGCATTGACCTGCTCGGCCAACTCATCGCGTTGCGCGGCGAACGTCTGCATCTCGGCCACGCGGGGCGCGAGCTCGGCCCGCTTCGATTCGAGTTCCGCCAGCGTCGCCGCCAACGACTCGGCCGCGGCGTTGCGCTGCTGGATCGATTGCTCGACCTCGGCTAGCGCCCGCGACTCACGCTGGTGCGCCGCCTGCGCGGCAGCCGCCTCGTCGCTGGCCTGCGCGTGTTCCGTGCGCAACTGTTCGACGTGCTGGTTCAACTCGTCGCGTTGCGCCGCCAAGGTCTGCATCTCGGCCACGCGCGGGCCCAGTTCAGCCCGTCGTGACTCGAGCGCCGCAAGCGTCTTCTGCAACGCCTCGACCTTTTGCGTCGTGTCGGCGTACTCGTTGCGTGCGGCTTCGCCCGCTTCGCGAGCCTCGTCGCGCTGCCGCCCCACCTCGGCCAACGCCGACTCGGCTTCCATGCGCTTGTCGTGCAGCGTGTCGATATCACGCTTGAGCAATTCCTGCTCTTTGACCAAAGCGCCGTACTGCGCGACCTTCGCCTTGAGCGCCGCACGCGCCTTGTCCAGTGTCTCGTGCTCGGCTGACACGGTGCGCAATGCGTCGCGCTGCTGGCGGACCTGGTCTTCGGTCCTGTCCAACTCGCGCAACGCCTGGTCGCGGTGCTCACGCGTGGCCGTCGTCTCGGCCGCGAGCTTGGCCCGCTGGTCGCTCAGCGCAGCCAGGTCGTTGCGCAGCTCGCGTTGACGCTCAGCCAACTGGTCGAACTCGGCAACCTCGCTCTTGAGCGCCGCGCGGCGGGAGGTCAACTGCTCACAGGTCACGCGGCAGTCTTTCATCGCCTGGTTCTGCTCAGCCAACTCGGCCGACAGCGCCGCCAACTGGTCGCGGGCGGCGTCGCGGTCGCGACGGTGTGCGAGCGTCTCGTCCTCCAACGCCTGCTGTTGCTCACGCAGCGCGGCGATCTCACGGTTCAACTCGTCGATCGAAACACGCAATTCCTGCTGCGACCGCCTGTCGCGATCGACCGACTGCAACTGTTCTTGACGGTCGGCCAACCAACGCTCGGCGTCTTCTTTGCGATGAATAATCTGCGTCGCGTCGGCCAATTCGCCGCGCAGCCGGGCGTGTTCGTCGCGCAACGCCTCGCGCTTCGATTCGAGTTGGGCTGTCTCCTCGGTCAACTCAGCGGCGCGGGTTTCAGCCTGCGTCACACGCTGGCCGAGCGTGTCCAGCCGGGTCGCTTCCGGCAGACGATCGGTCCGCTCGTTCAACTCGGCTTCTAGCGCACGGTAACGCCGGTGGGCTGACACCGCCGCGATAACCGCGACGATGGTGATCGAAAGCGTGGCCAGGTAGGCAAGAACCTCTGCGAGCATGGGCGGCCCTTCCATGGGTCTGTTGACAGCGGCCTCCGCCGCCGACACGAGCGTTCAAGATTCACTCGTTTGTTGTTGCATCGGCCTTGTCCGCGTCGGCCGACGTTGTGTCGTCGCCCGGCGTGGTCGTTGAAGGCGCGGTCTTTGTGGGAGTGGTCACGCCGGGCGCCGTTGACTTGAGCGCGTCGCGTTTCGTTTGCTCCGCCGCGACCTGTTTCTTGATGGCGTCAAGCTCGCGCTGCTTCTGCGCGGCCGTCTCGTCGAGCACGGCGATCGTGCCGCGTCGTTCTGCCACCGTCGCGGTCAGCGTGTCGCGCTGCTGCGTCAGGTCGGTGATGGTCTGCTGCAAAGTCGCACGTTGCTGCGTCGCCTTGTCGGCCAGTTTCTGGTCCAACTCGATCCGCGCGATCAGGTCGGCGGCCGAGCTGCGCAGCGTCGCGAGTCGTTTGTTCTGGTCTTCCGACTGCCTGTTCAACTCAGCCAGCGCGACGGTCGCGGCGGCGCGGCTCGCCTCGGCCGCAGCCTTGGCCTTTTCGGCGGTCTCCAACTCAGCCAGCACCTTGACCCACGCTTCACGCGTCGTGCGGACCTGCTCGACAGCCTTCGTGACCTTCCCCTCGACCGTCGCCAGGTGAGCGTCTGCCGACTCGACCTTGGCCTGCTGCTGCGCAAGCGTCTGCCGCGCGGTCGCGACCTGTTCGGCAAGCGCGGTCTGCTGCTTTTCGAGCAACCCGTACTGCACTCGCTGTTCCGACGCCTGCTTGCCCAGGTCGGCAAGCTGCTGGTCGAGCCCAGCCTTCTGCAGGCCGAGTTGGCGGGTCTGTTCGAGGATGGTCTGCCGTTCAAGATCGGCTTCGCGTCGCTCCTTAATCGCCGCTTCGACCAACGCGCGGGCTTCAGCCAACTGCTGCGCCTCGCGCTGCTGGGCTGAGCGTGCGACGGCGAGGTCGGCCTCGGCCTGCCCCTTCCGCGTGCGCAGGTCGTCGAGTTCAGCGACAAGGTCGTCACGTTGTTCCTGCGTGGCTGACCAGCGCTGCTGCTCGCCGCCGAACGACACGAGGTTGTACAGCCCAACCATGTGCGCCAGCACGGCGATGCCGATGATCAAAGCCAGCATCGTGCCGGCCGGCGTGCGTCGCCGACACTTGTTTTGAAGCGACTGCACCCAGAGGGCCGACCGCAACCGCGCAGCGGTTTCACGCAATCGTGTCAGTCGCCCCGGGCCAGTGGATTGTGTCGTTGGATCGGCCGGGGTAGAAGGCTCGGCCTGATCGCGTCCGTGCGGGCTTGTGTCTCGGTCCATCTTGACACCCAGCGTACGAGTTGTGAGAGGCCGGCTTCCAGCCGACCGTGCAAGATAAGGATACGCTCGAACCGACCCGCCCGCAAGTCGCGAACTAACGATTGTGCATGACTTTGTGAAGACCGAATGACCGGGGCGTGCATGCCGTGTCGCCCCCGTGATAACATGACCGACTCAACCGAACCCGTGACGAGGACGACATGGTGTTGAACATGCAACGGATAACCGGATTGGCCTTGGTGCTTGGCCTGTGGCTGGGAGCCGCCGGCTCGGCCGACGCCCAGGGCCTCGTGGCCGGGTCGTCAGCCAAGGGTCTGGCCATCGATCAGGGCGAGTTGCTCATCGGCGAGTTGAGTTGCGTGTCCTGCCACGCGGCCCCGCCGCAGGTCGCGGTGCGGCTCCAATCCAAGCAGCCGCCGCTGCTGGGCGAGATCGGCGCCCGCATGACGCCGCAGGCCATTGCCGACTACCTCAAGAACCCGCACGGCTTCAAGCCCGGCACGACCATGCCGGACATCTTCCACGCCTCCGAAGCCCAGCCCAAGGCCATGGCGATCGACTTCCTCCAGCACTTCCTCGTCTCACGCGGCGGGCCGATCAAGCCGTCCGCCATCGAGGTCAACTCCGCCAAGATCGACCGCGGCCGCTTGCTGTTCCACCAGTCCGGCTGCGTCGCCTGCCACGCGCCGCAGGAGCCGGCCGGCAAGGTCAACCCGTTCCTGGAGCAAGACGACGACGTGTTCGGCGATGAGAAACCGGCCGCCGCGACCGTTCCCGCCGAGTTGAAGGCCAAGTCTTTCCCGCTCGGCAAGATTGCCCACAAGACGACGGTCGAAGCATTGACCGCGTTCCTCGTCGACCCATTGAAGGTCCGGCCGTCCGGCCGAATGCCGCACATGCACTTGGAGGTCGCCGAGGCCGAGGCCATCGCGTCGTACCTGCTCCGCGAACAAGCCAATCAGCCGGGGTCGAAACCGGTGAAGGTCAAGGGCCTGAAATACTACTACTACGAGCGGAGTTTCAACGGTCAGGAGCAGAGGTTCGATGACTTCAAGCCCACGGCCGAGGGCGTGATCGACCGGTTCCGCATCGACACGCGCAAGCGGAACGACCACTTCGGCTTCCGCTTCAAGGGCGTGATCACGATCATCAAGCCGGGCAAGTACACGTTTTACACGCGCAGCGACGACGGGTCGTTCCTGTGGATCAACGACAAACTGGTGGTGAACAACGGCGGCGTGCACGGCGTGCAGGAGAGAAGTGGCACGGTCGAGCTGGCCAGCGGCGACCACACGATCGAGGTCACCATGTTCGAGGTGCAGGGCGGCGAGGAGTTGCACGTCGACTGGTCCGGCCCGGACATCAAGAAGCAGGCGATCCCCGCGAACGTGCTCGGCCATTCGGGCAAGCCGATGCAGCCGATCGGCCTCAAGCCGTTCACGGTTGACGCCCGCAAGGCTCAGATGGGCGCGCGTATGTTCGCCCTGATTGGTTGCGCCTCCTGCCACAAGCTTAAAGCCGACGACCCGCACACCAAGCCGTTCCGCCCGACCAAAGGCCTGCTCGAACTCGACCCGGACGCGCCCGAGGGTTGCCTGGGCGACAACATCCGAAAGGGCCGACCCAAGTATCAACTGACCGCCGCGCAGCGCGACGCGATCAAGAAGGCCCTGCGTAACAACGTCGAATTGTCCAAGCCGCTGAACGACAAGCAGCAGGTTGCGCACACCATGGCCCGGCTGAACTGCTACGCCTGCCACGCGCGCGACGGCGTTGGAGGACCGGCTGACAAACGGCTCGACTACTTCGCCACACTCGGCGAGGCGGAATTGGGCGATGAGGGCCGCGTGCCGCCGGCGCTCAGCGGCGTCGGCGCGAAGCTCACGCCCGCCACATTGAACGACCTGCTGGTGAACGGGACGAACTACATCCGCCCGTACATGGCCACGCGGATGCCGAAGTTCGGCAAGGCCAACGCCGGCCACCTGACCGACGCGTTCGTCAAGCTGGTTCACAGCGGATCGAAGGAGACACCGCCCGAGTTCACGACGCAGTCGGTCAAGGACGGTCGCAAACTCGTCGGCTCAACGGGGCTCGGTTGCATCAACTGTCACAGCATGGCCGGCCAACCGTCGCTCGGGCCCAACGCGATGGACCTGGCGCTAGTCATGCAACGGTTGAACCCGAGTTGGGTGCACCGATTTATGGCCAACCCGACGGCGGTAAAGCCCGGCACGCGGATGCCATCTTTCTATGCGGACGGAGCGGTTCGGCTGCCCGTGGCTGGCGGCGATCAGAAGAAGCAGGTGGACGCGATCATCAACTACCTCTCGCTGGGCAAGTCCGCCCCGCTGCCGGCCGGCATCAAGGTCGCCGCGGCCGGCGACGAGATCGTCCCGGGCGGCGACCCCGTCGTCTTCCGCACGTTCATGACCGACGCCAGCCCAAGGGCCATCGCCGTCGGCTACCCCGAGCGCGTCCACGTCGCCTTCGATGGCAACGTCGTTCGGCTCGCCAAAGCGTGGCGCGGCGGATTTTTCGACGGCAAGGGCACCTGGCAAGGCCGGGCCGGCGGGTTCTCCGGCCCGCTCGGCGTCGATGTGATCGACATGCCCCCCGGCCCCGCGTTCGCCAAACTCGACTCGTCCACATCCCCTTGGCCAAAGGTCGACCCGAAGAAAGACCGCAACGTCGGCGGGCGATTCAAGGGCTACCGCTTCGACGCCGAACGCCGCCCGATCTTCAAGTACGTCCTCGACGGCGTGACCATCGAAGAACAACCCGTGCCCGACCTGCGCCCCGGCGGCGCGGTGTTGCTGCGCAAGTTCACGTTGACCAGCGCAAAGCCGACAAGCGGCCTGTATCACGTCGTGGCCTTCGGCCAGAGCATCGACAAACAGGACGACGGGACGTACCTGATCGACGGCAAGCTCAAAGCCACCATCAAGTCGTCCAAACCCGTCTCACCAATCGTCCGCAACGCGGGCCAAAGCAAAGAGTTGATCGTCCCCGTTGACCTGTCCAGCGGCAAGGCCGCGTTTGAGGTGGTGATGTCATGGTGAATCGAATTCAATCCATCCCGTTCACAATCGTCGCGTTGTTGTGCGTCGCGTTCGCCGCGCCCGCGATCGGACAACCGAAAGAAGATGACTACTACAAAATCCTCACCTTCGACCCGGCCGACTACGTGCTGGAGGTTTCCGGCATCGCCGCGCTGAAAGACGGGCGGGTGTTGATCTGCACGCGGCGTGGCGAGTTCTTTATCGTCGACGGCGCGTACGGCGAACCGGAGAAGGTCACGTTCAAGCCCTGGGCGTTCGGCCTGTCGCAACCGCTTGGTCTGCACGAAGGAGAAGACGGCTGGATCTACTTCGCGCAGCGCGGAGAACTGACGCGCGCGAAAGACACCAACAACGACGGGCAAGCCGACGTGTTCGAGACCGTCAACGACGACTGGGCGATTAGCGGCAATTACCACGAGTACGCGTTTGGCCCGCGGCCGGGCAAGGACGGCAAGCTGTGGGTCACGCTGAACAAGCCGTTCGGCGGCGAGCCGTACGGCCGGGCGCACTGGCGCGGCTGGGCTGTGGCGATCGACCCGAAGACGGGCAAGATGCACCCGATGTGCAACGGCCTGCGTTCGCCGGCCGGCGTCGAGAGCGCCCCGTGGGGCGACGTCTTTTTCACCGACAACCAGGGCGAATGGTGCAACGCGTCGAAACTTTCGCACATGGCGTTCGGCGATTTCCACGGCCACCCGCACGGGCTGCCGACCGTCGAACTCGAGGGCAACCCGATCAAGATGCCGAAGCCCGGCACCGTGCCGTCGGGCCAGTACATGAAAGACCTGCACAAAACGATCCCGAACTTCAAGATGCCGGCCGTGTGGTTCCCGTACAACAAGATGGGCAAGAGCCCGTCGGGCATGGCGTGGGATACGAGCGGCGGCAAGTTCGGGCCGTTCAAGAATCAACTGTTCGTGGCCGACCAGAGCGGCGCGATGGTCATGCGCGTCTTCTTGGAAAAGATCGACGGCCACTGGCAGGGCGCGGCCTTCAACTTCCGTCGCGGCTTCCAGTGCGGCATCATCCGCATCCGCTTCGGCAAGGACTACTCCATGTTCGTCGGTATGAGCAACCGCGGCTGGGGCGGCGCGGGCAACCGGCCGTTCGGGATGCAGCGACTCGTCTGGACCGGCAAGACGCCGTTCGAGGTGCACGAGATGCGCGCGACATCGACTGGGTTCGAGTTGACGTTCACTGAGCCGGTCGATCCCAAGACCGCGGCCGACCCCGCGTCGTACGGTGGCTCAAGCTACACGTACAAACTCGAAAGCCGGTACGGCGGCCCCGAAGTCGACACGCAGCCGCTGAAAGTGACGCAGGCGAAGGTCGCGGCCGACGGGTTGAGCGTTCGGCTGACCGTCGAGCCGTTGCGGGCGGGCTTCGTTCACGAGATGCACTTCAATGGCGTCCGGTCGAAGTCCGGCCTGCCGCTGTTGCACCCGAAGGGTTACTACACGCTGGTGAATATCCCGAAGGCTGCGGAGTGATTGATCTGGGTTTTCCGAAAGACCCGGATCCCAACCGTCAATCAAAACCAAACCATCAGATTACTCGACGCCACCCGCCCGTCGACGACCTGCACCTGAAGGGTGTGTCGTCGGCCGTGGCGTTGGCCCAGGTCGTACGCCAGCGTCGTATCATCCACCCGGTCCGGCTCGCCGAGCAGCGTGAGCAATTCGTCGCGTGACATTTCAAATGTCAGCGAGTCGAAATCCCGCACGACACCGTTACCGTCGCGCCCCAAGATGCGGGCATGCGGCAGGCGGGACTCAAACAACGCTCTGGCCTCAGCGATGCGGTCCTGTCCTCGTTTCCGTTTGAACTGCTGCACGGTCACGTCGTCGCTCGTCGCCGCCGGCGTGCTGATCGGCTCGCTGACGACGGACACCACGTCCGCGATACGGGTCACCACCGGGGCTACCGGGTTCGACACCGCCGCATTCTTCGTCGATTCAGAGTCCGACGTGTCCTTCGCGATCGGCTCACCGCCGCCCGGCCCTTCGTCTCCCGCATCGACTTTGGCAAAACCCGCCCCGCCCCTGGCCTGACAGCCCACGATGATCAGCGCAACGGCCGCGGTGACGACCGCGACGCGCACAGCCTGCTGAATCGACATGATGAACCTCCGTGTTCGCACGCACAGCCCGTCCATGGGCCTCTTTCGTTTATTCGGACCGTGCGACCGCCAACCGCCAACATTGGCCAACCGCCCGCTCCTCGTCGCTATCATCGACTTGAACTGCGACTCGCCGTCGTACGGCTGCCCGTGGGACACTTTGAATCGGGCACCTTGTTCGTGCCACGGCCGTGTCGGCCGTGCGGTACATCAAAGACTTTCCACACGGCCGACACGGCCGTGGCACGAGAACGATCACAACAGCACACCCGCACCGGCCGACGCCCCACTTGCGAGATCACGTCATGCGTTTGAAACACTTCGCCTGCCTGCTCGCCCTGCTTGCCGCGGTCGGCTGCTCGCCGGTCAACCTGACCATCGGCGGCGACCCCAGCGACAACGCGCTGCGCGCGACCGTCGTCGATGACGCCGGTGGGTTCGACAACGACAGCGTGGCCGTAATCGACGTCAGCGGCCTGATCCACAACGGCCGGTCCGGCCTGTTCGGCGGCGGCGAGAACCCCGTCGCCCTGCTCGACGAACAGTTACGCCGCGCGGCTGACGACAGCGATGTCAAAGCCGTCATCCTCCGCATCAACTCGCCCGGCGGCACGGTCACCGCCAGCGACGTGATGTACCGACAGGTCATGCGGTTCAAGGAAAAAACGGGCAAGCCGGTGATCGCGTTGATGATGGACGTCGCCGCCAGCGGTGGTTATTACCTGGCCTGCGCGGCAGACGCCGTCGTCGCGTACCCGACGACGGTGACGGCGAGCATCGGTGTGATCGTGCAAACGATCAGTTTCAAAGGCGCAATGACGCGCGTCGGCATCAACGCCGAAGCCTTGACCAGCGGGCCGAACAAGGCCGCCGGCTCGCCGCTGGGCGACCTGACGCCGGAGCACCGCGCCGTCCTGCAGAAGATGGTGGACGACTTCTACAAACGCTTCGTCGAAAAGGTGCGCAAGCATCGGCCGAGCATCCCGCCGGACCAATTTGCGGCCATGACCGACGGCAGAATCGTCAGCGGCGACAAGGCGTTGTCGGCCGGCCTGGTCGACCACTTGGGTGACCTGCACGACGCGTTCCGGTTGGCCAAGAGCGCGGCCGGCATCGACAAGGCCGACCTGATCCGGTATCACCGCAAGCACCGGTACGTCGGCTCGCCCTACGCGAACGCGCCGTCGCCGATCGCGTCAGCACCCGGCGCATCGGGTCACGTACCGCCCGGTGGCGTTCAGGTGAATCTGCTACAGTTGAACGTGCCGGAGACGTTCGCCGGCTCATCCGTGGGGTTTTATTACCTCTGGCTGCCGGCCGGCCGATAGCGACCGGCCTGACGGGGCAGTCAACGACGCCGATCGCGCGTCCAGGGGAGTGTCGCGACCATGGATCAGATCGAACTGGAGTGCCCAAGCTGTTCGACGATGCTCGAACTGGATCAGGGCTTCGCCGGTGGCGTGTGTCGCTGTTTCAACTGCGGCACGCTCATGACCGTGCCGGCCAACCCCGGCGTCGAGAAGGCCGAGTCGTTGTCGCGGCCGGACGCACCCGGCGCTCCCGGTGGCGGACGGCCTGAAAGCCCCGGCGGTGGTCGCCCGGAAAGCCCCGGCGCTGAACGCCCCGACTCGCCCGCCGCGTTGGCTGAAACGACCGTCGAGATCGAGGCGGAGATCGACGAAGACGAATCCGCCGCCACCGGCGTCGAACTCGACGAGACCATGTCGTTAGCGGAGCAGGACCTGGCGGCGACGACGTCCAGTTTGGATGTGTACGTCACCGCCTCGGGCAAGCGCGTGAACGTCGGCGATGTCAATCAGGTCCCGACCGCCTCGGCACGTCGCAAGAAGATCAAGGCTGTGGCCGTGATGATGTTTGTCGGCCTTTGCCTCGTCACAGCCGGCTTCCTCGTCCTGATCGGCTTCGTCTTATTCGGGCCGGACGACGAAACGACCAACCCCGGCGACGACCCGGCGGTGGCCGGCCTGACACTCGACGTCAACCCCTACACCGACACCGAAGCGCGGTTCATGGGGATCGACCTGGAGGAGACCACCGCGCTGGTCATCGACGGCCACGACCTGACGCAGTCGTGGAAAGAAACGATGCGCGAGCTGCTCGACAAGGTACTTGAACGACACAATTCCACCAACCAGTTTCAGGTCTACGTCTATACCGACAGCGGCGTGAGCGTGTACCCCGAGAAGTGGCCCGCCAAGATCAGCGACGAACGCAAGGTCGAACTGAACGACATGCTCGATGGGCTGTTCACGATCAGCTTCGGCGACTCAGCCGAGGCCGTGCGCGCCGCGATCACCGGCCGGGCGGAGCAGGTCATTCTGGTGACCAGCCATCGGCCGGAAGAGAAGGAACTGGCCAAGTACCGCAACGCGCTGGAGGGTGACGAAGACCTCAAGAGTTTCGATGCCGTGCTGATCGATGCGGAAGCCCCGGACCTCGTCAAACTCACGGGCGAGTACAACGGCAAGGTCATGAAGACGACCGCGCAGGCACTTGACAAGTGGCGAGAGGAAAAGCCGGAAAAACCGTGATCGGCTTGTCGCATCGCCGTCATCCATCATTCACGCGATGCACCGGTTGCTTTGACTTCACAACTCAACGGAGCGGCTTATGCGACACCTCGTTCTGGCAACGGTCGTGGCGTTAGTCGTGCATGTCTCGCCCCTGGCACACGGCGCGACGTGGCGGGCGGGGGTCGCGCGGGCGGTCATCACGCCCGATCGGCCGATGTGGATGTCGGGCTACGCGGGCCGCAACAAGCCGGGCGTCCAGAAACTGCACGACCTGTGGGCCAAGGCGTTGGTCATCGAAGACGCCGCAGGTCAGCGCGCGGCGATCGTCACGCTCGACCTGGTCGGCATCGACCGCGCGACGTCGCTCGACATCCGCCAAGCCATCGAAAAGCAGCACAAGCTCTCAAAAGCGCAGGTCGCGTTGTGCACGTCGCACACGCACACCGGGCCGGTCGTCGGCGACAACCTGATGTCGATGTACTTCCTCAGCCCGGAGCATCAACGCCTCATCCGGCAATACACGAAGCGCGTGACCAAGACCGTCGTTCGACTTGTCGGTGACGCGATCAAAGACCTGGAACTCTGCGACCTGTCGCAAGGGAGCGACGAAGCGACCTTCGGCGTGAACCGCCGCAATAACCGCGAATCCGACGTGCCGAAACTACGTGAGGCCGACCAACTGCGCGGCCCGGTCGATCACACCGTGCCCGTGCTGCGCGTCGCGACCAAGGCCGGCAAGGTCAAGGCGATCGTGTTCGGCTACGCCTGCCACGCGACGACGCTGTCATTCTACCAATGGACGGGCGACTACCCCGGCTTTGCACAGCTCGAATTGGAGAAACGACACCCCGGCGCGTCGGCCATGTTCTGGGCCGGCTGCGGGGCCGACATCAACCCGCTGCCCCGCCGCAAGGTCGAATTGGCTGAGGGCTACGGGCGACAATTGGCCGACGCCGTCGACCGCGCACTCAAGAAAGAGCTCGCAAACATTCGACCCGACCTCGACACCCGCTACCGCGAGGTCGATCTGCGTTACGACAAGCTGCCAACCGTGGACGACCTGAAACGCGCCGCCGCTTCGACCAACCGATACGAGCGCAGCCGGGCGACGCGCCTGTTGGCCGACATCAAGCGCGACGGCGAACTGACGAAGACCTACCCGTGCCCGGTTCAGACGTGGCGGCTCGGCGACGACCTGTCGTGGGTATTCCTTGGGGGCGAGGTCGTGGTCGACTTCGCGATTCGGCTCAAGCGTGAGTTGGGGGCCGAATCAACCTGGGTCGTCGGCTACGCGAACGACGTGATGGCGTACATCCCGTCCGAACGCGTGCTGCGCGAGGGCGGCTATGAAGGGGCTGGCGCGATGGTGTATTACGGCCTGCCGAGCAAGTGGGCTGTGGGCGTGGAGTCGGCCGTCGTGCAGGCCGTCCACGAACAGGTCAAGTCGTTGAAAGCCGACGAGTGAATCGACCGCCATCTCTGAATACTCCCTCTGGGAGAGGGTTGGGGTGAGGGTTCTGCGCAGTCGTGCCACCCTATGAAGAGCGTCGCGCAGCCGCGCGGAACCCTCACCCGGCGGCAATGCCGCCGACCTCTCCCAGGGGGAGAGGTTGTTCACATGTCTTGGCCCGTCGTTACGGCAGCAGGTCTTCCGGCAACCAGAGTGCTTCATTGATCGGCCCGACGGCCGGGTCGAGGTCGACCGGCTTGACCGATGTCTGCACGTTGCCGCTGCCGAACAGCACGTTGATGCCGTCGCCGTGCCGCGCGAAAGAGGGGTGTTCCTTGCCGTCGGGGATCATGTCGTCCCAGTCCTGGTCGGCGTCGGGGCCGGCGGCGTTGGCGATGACGAAGTCGTCGTAGTCGAGCGCGGCGACCATGTCGGGGCGGCGCTCACTCCAGAAATAGCGATTGAACGCGTAGCTCGAACTTCCGCCAGGGATGCGGACGGTCTGGTTCGTGCAGTTGTCGACCAACACGACGCCGTGCGCGTCGAGCAGTTTGAAGTGGCGGTTGGTGTGCCCCTTCATGAACGTCAGCTCGAACTCGCCGGGCAGTTCCTCGATCTTGATGATCAGGTCTTCGTAGTCCTTGTCGCCGCCGCCGGGTCGGATGTCTTCGATGCAGAGATAGAAGATGTGCGGATCGCCGTCGGGCTGATAGGCCGGCGGCACCCATTGGTTCTGGTTTTCAGCCAGGTTCGCCGCATCCAACTGGGTCTGCGACAGCTTGGCCTGCAACGGGCTTTCGTTGAAGTCGGTCTGGAAATACGGGTTGCCGCCCAACCAGCAGTCGATGATCGCGTCCGGCCCGCCGCCGGACAGCTTGTCGTCCTCGGGGCAGACCAGTGTCAGGGCTTCGTTGCCAAGGAACGGGAGGAGCACGCTCGGCCAACCGCCGGACGGATCGTCGAATCCGCGCTTGCCGGTGATCTTCAATCGCTGGTCGCGCGAGTGACGGGCCTGGTCGATGGAGCGCAGGTTGTTGGCGCAGATCGTCGATCGCGCGATCGCACGCGTCCGGTGCAAGCCGGGCAGGAGGATCGCGATCAACATGATGATCAGGCTGACCACGACCAGCAGTTCGATAAGGCTGAACCCGCGCAGGTTCCGATGCATGTTGTCACTCCAGGCCGAGGCGTTTCATGTAGTCGCGATAGGCCGGCTCGTACCCACGCCACTCACCTTCCAACCTACGGATAAACGCCTCGCGTTCCGCTTTGGGCGCTGACGGCTTAAACCCCTTGTTCTCACCGGTGATCCGCTTAATCGCATTATAGGCCCGGGCCCGGACCGTTTTCGAGTCCGAACGCATGGCCTCGATCAGGTCGGGCATCGCGTCCCAGATGTACCACTTGCCCAGGACCTGCACGGCTGCGGCCTTGACCTCGTCGGCCGGGTCGTCCCGCAGGGCATGCATGACGGTCTGAGCGTCGTCCTTCCGGTCGCCCGCCTTGCCGAGCGCCGCGACGGCCGCGCTGCGCACGGCGGCGCGGGGCTCCGCCTTGCCCGCGTCGCCCAACACGGCCGCGATGTAGGGCTTCGACTCCGGGCCGATCTCGTAGGCCAACTCCGCCAATGCCTTCTGTGCAACGGCCTCGTCCTGCGACGCCAGCCACTTCAAGGCGGCCTGTTGGCCATCCGCCAGATCCATCGACTGCCAGTCATCCCACTGGTCTGCCAAGGCCGACTCGACACGCGGGCCGGAGTCGCTGAACACCGTCCAGCGCAGGATCAATCCGACCGCCAACGCCCCAACGACGACCCCGATCCACACGTTGCGGCGACTCTGCTTGTTCATTTCGTTCCGCTAAGTATCAAGTCTTGGACAACACCGCCGGCGCAGTGGCGTCGGAAGAGGTGTGTCCTGCTGGCATACAAGGCTGATTCGCTGTCGGCCAGTGGACCTCAACCGGCTACAGCGACGACGCAATGATAGCGTCTGCGGACGCCATGTGTCGCTCAGCCCCGCTGCCAGGGCGGGAGCAGCCCGGGCTATGCAGTTATTTGAGCGGTGACGGCGTCCCGACTTCCTTGTCCTGATCCGGCGGGACCAGGTCGGCGTGGCCGTCGGCAAACACAACATTCGACTTGCCGTCCATGTAAGGGTCGGGCCCCTGGGGGTCGTGGAACGAGCCGATCCCGTCGATCTTGTTCCCGGGGTCGTTGTGTCGCCCCAGCCCCAGCGCCCCGTTGTTGATCGCGTGCGTCGCGTAGAGCGGGTTGATCCACGCGTTCTCGTCCGTCATGAAAAGCAGGCCACTGGGGTTTCTGATCTCTTCGAAACGTACATAGTGAAAGCCGTGCCACGTGTGCGTGTAGCCGAAGTACTCGTTCATGCTGTAGCTGTACGCGACTTCTTTATTCTCGTTCCCCGGCCATTCGCGGTAGATCTGTCGGAAGGTCGGGCAGACGTAAGCGTCCTTGTTCTCGTCAACATACTCCCACAGCTTGTTGTCGATCACGTTGTTGATGTCGTCCCAACCCCAGATGACCCAGTTGCGGCTGGACGGGATCAGCCCGGAATGGTCGGCCGCATACCCTTCGCAGGCGGTGTAGAGCTGCTTGATCTTCGACTTGCAGATGACGGTCTTGACGTGGTCGCGTGCCCGCCGATACGTCGGCAGCAACATGGCTATCAATAGGATAATGATCGAGATCACAACCAAGACCTCGATGATCGTAAACCCACACGTCGGACGGCGATCCGTCATTTGTCGAGCTTTCTCATTCCCGGAATGTCAAAGAAACCCGCACGAAGACATTGAATGAAATGTTAGCATGTTGTTTCCCCAATCGCAAGCGTTCGCTCAGCAAAACTGCCCCTCAACGGTACGACAGACCATGTTGTTAACACCACGAGCCACCTGTCCGGCCACGCTGCTTGCCCTGCTTGCCGTCTCTGTCGCCTCGGCCGACGACAAGCAGCTCATGTTCCAGGACATGGACTACGGCCCGGTCATGGCGTACACGATTCAAGCCGACTGGCCGAAGCACAACGGCAACCTCGCGTACAAAGGCCTAGCCATCAAGCTCGACGGAGGTAAGGCCGGCGTCCTGTTCGACATGGACCTGATGCGCGTCGCCGCCGCGTGGACGAATGACACCGGCAAGCCGTACCTCGACCTGTCGAAGACGAACATGACGTCGTACAAGGGGAGCGGTTTGGCGATGCCGCGGGGGACAAAGGTATTTGGGACGCAGGTGGTGCCGGGTTGGGCATCCGACAAACTCGGAAACTTCGACGATGGGCGCGAGCCACCACACGGCGTGCTCCCCCAAGCGCACACAAGATTCAAAGGCTTCTATGTTCACGGCGATCGCGTCACACTTGCCTACGACGTGCGAGGCACAAGAGTTCTCGAAACACACGACACTTACACAATCAACGGCGTTACTCATTTCACAAGGAAACTGGACATTGCACCCCACAAGAAGACGCTCTACCTGATGTTGTTGGAGCAACCCGGTGCAACACGCTCCACCCACGCAGGAAGTATCCGCGGCACGACGGTCGTGGCTACGCCCGACGGACAGAGCGACAGCAAAGGGAAGAAGCTGGGCCAAGGCACGACGTCAATCAGTTTCAAAGGCTTGCGACTAACCTCCGAAACACAGGGCAAGGCGATCAACACGCACATCACGGTCTACGGCACGGACCGAGAGATTCACTTTCACGGCCATGGTGATCGCGCAGGACGCGCTGTCCTTCAAATCTGGCCCAGCGATCAACGCCGACAACTGACCGTCCTCATAAGTCAACAGGATGCCGAACGCCAGAGTCTCACAGCGGATGTCCTGCGCCGTCCGGACTTCGACAGGTTGACGAATGGTGGCCCACGGCGATGGGACCGGTCAGTTGTGACCTCAGGTTCCAAAGGTGCTCAGAATGCCCCCTACGCTCTCGACCGCCTCACCTGCCCGGAAGACAACCCGTACAAGTCGTGGATCCGCCCCACCGGCTTCGATTTCTTCCCCGACGGCACGTCGGCGGCCGTCTCGACGTGGAACGGCGACGTCTGGATCGTGCGCGGCATCGACGACGACCTGAAAAAACTGACATGGCAACGTTTTGCCGCGGGCCTGCACGAGCCGCTTGGCGTCGTCGTTCACAACGGCGACGTCTACACGACCGGCCGCGACCAGATCACCCGCCTGCGCGACCTGAACGGCGACGGCGAAGCAGATTTCTATGAGTCGTTCAACAACCACGGCATCACCTGGCCGCGCACGATGGCGATGGAGTTGCACAAGGACGCCGAGGGCAACCTGTACTACATCAAGAACGGCAACCGCGTGCCGGGGAACGTGCCGCTGCAAGGCTGCATCTTCAAGGTCAGCCCGGACGGCAAGACGTTGAGCGTTTACGCGACGGGCTTCCGCTCAGCCAACGGCCTGTCGGTCTCGCCGACGGGGCAGGTGACGATCGCGGATCAGGAAGGCAACTGGGTGCCGACCACACGGCTCGACCTCGTGCAGCAAAACAAGTTCTACGGCTACCGCCCGCACGCGCACGGCATGGTCCCCGCGAACCCAAAGACGCCCGACACGGTCGACTACGAACTGCCACTCTGCTGGATCCCCAAGGTCGCTGACAACTCGGCCGGCGGGCAGGCGTGGATCACGTCCGACAAATGGGGGCCGTTCAAGGGGCGGCTCGTACACACGTCTTACGGCAAGGCGATGCTGTACCTGGTCATGTATGAGAAGGTCGAAGGCGTCACGCAGGGCGGGCTCGTTCGCTTCCCGATCGACTTCGATACGGGCATCATGCGTGCCCGCGTCAACCCGCGCGACGGGCAGCTTTATGTGCTGGGCATGCGCGGCTGGCAGACCGACGGCCCACGCGACTCGGGGTTTTATCGCGTGCGATACACAGGCAAGCCGATCAACATGCCCACGCAGATCAACGTCAAGCCGGACGGCGTGCTGCTCACTTTCACCGACGCGCTCGACAAAACCTCGGCTTCGAACGTCGAGAACTACGGCGTCGAACGGTGGAACTATGTCTACTCGTCCAAGTACGGCTCGCCGGAATACAGCGTTGAGAACCCGCGACGCAAAGGCCACGACACGGTCGACGTCGAATCGGCCGAGGTGTCCGCCGACGGCAAGCAGGTCCTGCTCCGCATCCCCGACATCGCGCCGGTGATGCAGCAGTCGATCACGTTCGACCTGAAAGCGGCGGACGGCTCGCGTGTGAAACACACGGTCTATCACACGATCCATCGCGTGCCGAAGAAGTGATGTCAAGTCCTTAACCCGCGATCTGATCCAGCGCGTCGAGCAGCGTCGCCAGTTCTTCGTCGGAGTTGAACGCGCCGGGGCTGACGCGCACCGCGCCGTCGGGGAACGTGCCCAGCACGCGGTGGCAATACGGCGCGCAATGGAGACCCGGGCGGACGGCGATGTCGAACGAGTCGTCGAGGATTGAGCCGACGTCCGGCGGGTCGTAGCCGGTGACGTTGAATGACACCGTGCCAACACGCTTTGCCGCGTCGCGTGTGCCGTAAAGCGTGAAGCGTTCGTCGTCCGCGAGTTTGTCGATGATGGCCTGCACCATGCCTTGTTCGTGCGCGAGCGCCTCGGTCGGCGGGTGGTCGTCGAGGTAAGCCAACGACGCGGCAAGCCCGGCCACACCAACCGTATTCGGCGTGCCGCCTTCGAGGTAGTACGGGTAGATGGCCGGCTGCGTGGGCGTCGAAGAGTCGCCACCCGTCCCGCCTTCGCGCCAAGGTCGCAGCTTGATGTAGCTGGCCATGCGGACGGTCGATTCCTGGCCTTCAACAGCCGCACACGACTCGGCCGGCTCCGGGCAACGCTCGCCGACGTACAACGCGCCCGTCCCGGTCGGGCCGAGCAGGCTCTTGTGGCCGGGGAAGGCCAACAGGTCGACGTGCATCGCGTTGACGTCAACCGGCGACGCGCCGATCGTCTGTGCCGCGTCGAGGCAGAACAGCAGGTCGTGCTCGCGTGCGATCGCGCCGATCGCGGCGGCGTCCTGAATCGTGCCCGTCACGTTGGAAGCGTGTGTCGCGACGATCAACACGGTGTTCGGCGTGATCGCCTTGCGTACGTCGTCCGGATCGACGAACCCGTCGGCGTCGAACGACACGCGTGTCAGGTCGATCTGCCCCGCGTCGTGCATGGCCTGCAGCGGTCGGCTGACCGAGTTGTGTTCAAGCATCGTCGTAATGACGTGCGGCTTCGAGCCGTCAGCCATCGCGGTCGGCACGACGCCCTTGATGGCCATGTTCAGCGCGTCCGTCCCGTTCATCGAGAAGATGAGCCGATCCGGGTGGTCGCCGCCGATCATGCGCGAGAGTTTCAGCCGAACGTCGTCGAGCATTTGCTCGGCCTTGATGGCCATGCGGTGGCCGGCCCGCCCGGGGTTGGCCGCGTCTTCAGCCAGGAAACGCGACATCGCCTCGGTCACACCGGGGGCCTTGGGAAAACTCGTCGCGGCGTTGTCGAAGTAGATCATGGCGTCGTCACGGCTGCGGTCAGCCCACCGCACGCGCCCGGCTCAGTCGGTCGAGGCCGTGCGAAGGACTCAGACACTAGGCAGCCCCTGCACCCGCCGCCATGCGCTAATCTGCCCCAAGTGCGTCGACTCGTGAACGAGCATGATGTAGCCGAGCATCGAGCCGACTTTGGGAAACGGCCCCTGCCAGCGCGGCAACGGCATCGGCGCGTCGAGCGCCGCCCCGTCAGCCGCCTGTAGCGCCTCGGCCACGGCCGCGTGCCCCGACTCGAACGCGCCGATCAGCGCGTCACGCGTGGGGTAGAGTGACGCGTCCGGCTCGGGCTTGGTGAGCATGCCGAACGGCGCGTCCTTCGGGTCGTCGAACGGCTCGCCCTTGACCATGCTCACGATCACCGGATGGTAGACATTCATGTGGCTGAACAGCCAGGCGGGGTGGTTGCAGCCGATGGCGTCGCCGCCGGCCAGCGTCGGCATGGCAATCATCTGCTCGTCGGACAGATCGCCGACCAGCTTCTGGGCGTATGCGAGGTTGCGGTCCCAGCCGCGCAGCAGTGAATCGACGAATAGCTCAATCATGATGCGTCTCAGGTATCAGGGTGATGTGCGCCGCGCAACAAATCTAACGGGGCGCGGGGAAGGCGGCCCTGCGGGCACGCCGCTAAACGGTGTGTTTGGCGACCAAGTTGATAGATGACAAGTCGACGCCGCTGCACGCGCAAATCGACACGACACCGACGTAACGCCGTCACTTCATACGTCGTGCCGACTTGATCATGACCGTGCGCGTCGGCAGGTGTTGAAATTGCCGCGAATGAAACTTGACGCGTACCTCCCGGATCTTGTCGACGACGTCCATCCCATCCACCACCTTGCCGAACACCGCATAGCCATGGTTGTCAGGCTTCGGGTAGTCCAGCCCGGGGTTGTCCACGACGTTGATGAAGAACTGGGCTGTGGCTGAATTGGGGTCGGGCGTCCGCGCCATCGCGATCGTGCCGCGTTTGTTCTTCAGACCGTTCTTGGCTTCGTTCTTGATTGGCGAGAGCGTTTTCTTCTTCTTCAAGTCTTCGGTGAACCCACCGCCCTGGACCATGAAGTCCTTCATCACGCGGTGAAAGATCGTGTTGTCATAGAACCCGTCGTCCACGTACGTCAGAAAGTTCTTCGTCGTGATGGGCGCCTTCTTGGCGTCGAGTTCCAAAACGATCTTGCCGTGGTTGGTCTCCAGCACGACGCGCGGCGTATCCGTCTTGGGCTTGTCGTCCGGCTTGTCGTTGGGCTTGTCCTTGTCTTCCTTGGCCTGCGGACTCGCGCCGCCGGGCCCGCCGGCCTGCGCCTTGGTTGGGCCGCCCTCGTCGCAACCGGCGACGACCATCAGCGAAAGGATCAACAACGACACAGACAATCGGCTCAACATGTTCATGGTCAAACTCCGGTGCGGCGGGAATCACAACCAACGCATTCAACGAATTCGGCGAACGGAATGGATCACAACCTTCGGCTCAGGAACGAGGTCCAGCCCCTTGCGACCCGTATCCGTCGTCTCCAGGTCGGCGATCTGGTCGACGACATCCATCCCCGAAACGACCTTGCCGAAGACGCAATAGTAGCCCAGCGGGTGGTCCCCGTCGGCCGAATGGTCGAAGGACAGGTTGTCGCCCAGATTGATAAAAAACTGCGTCTTGGCTGAATCGGGCGCGTTCGGCTCCCGCAACGCCATCGCGACCGTCCCGCGTGCGTTCGACAGCCCGTTGGACGCCTCGCTCTTGAGCGTCGGCTCCGTCGTGCGCGGCGTCAGGTCGACGTTGAAGCCGCCGGCCTGCGCGATGTAGCCCGCCGCGACGCGGTGGAAGATCGTCCCGTCATACTGCCCAGCATCCACGTGCTTGAGGAAGTGAGCGACGGTCTGCGGCGACTTTCGGTCGTGCAGG
>JANQSF010000052.1 GCA_028284155.1 Phycisphaeraceae bacterium | reverse complement strand
GATGGCGGCCCTGCGGGCGCGCCGCTAAACGGAACGAGGTTGATCCGGTCACCGCGCGAACATCAGCGCCCCCGCCAACACGACCAGCGCGACGGCGACCACGTCCCGCCCCGCAACCCTCCCCGACCCGCTGTTCCACCGCAAGAACCCGAGCACCGCCCCCGTCGGGCATCCGAACCGGCAGTACGCCATCGGGATGAACAGCGACGCGACCAGCCCGACCACCGCGACGGCGATCGTCGCCCAGCCGGCGGTCTGGATCACGTATGCGTCGAACGGCTCGATGTTGACCAGGCTGAACGTCAGCCCGATCATGGCCACGCACACGACCCACGCCAACAGCGCAGCCGGCAGCAGGTCGAGCACGCGCACGACTCCGCGCGGCGGCGTCCACTGCCACGGCAGCCGGCCTTTGACCCACTGCTGCACGACGCCGTGCGGGCACAGGTGATGGCAGTAGACGTTTGTGCGTGTGAACATCGGCACGACTAACGCCGCAACGACGAGGGCGACGAGTCCGGGCGCGATCCGCCACGGCAAACCGCTGCGCGCCCAGCCGACGCCCAGCGCCTGCGACACCATGTCGCCGTTGATCAGCCCCAGGTAAACGACCAGCACGACCTGAAACACAACGCGCAGCCACTTGACGTGCCGCAACCGGGTCAGACCGATCACAACACCCGCAACGACGACCGCGACCGTCCCGTAATCCCGCAACCGCGGCGCAAACCCAGCCGCTTGCGGCTTAGCGCGTTCCGCTACCGCCTTCATTTGTTTTGTCTTCTCAACGATCGACTGCGCCACCGCCATGCTCGTCATCGTCGCACCCGACACGCCCTCGACGCCTTCCGCCGCCAGGTCAAGCGCAGCCAACTCGTCCGTCGACTTGCCCAGAAACGTGTCGGGAAACGCATAGTCGTCTGCGACGTAGCCGACGTATGGCTGATTGTCGTACGTCCTGTCGATCACGAATCCCTTGAGCCGACCGACAGTGTCAAAGACAAGCAACGTATCGGTCGGCCCCTGGTAGCCCGCGTCCGGTTTCATCGTCGCACCGGTTCGCGCCAACCGACCAATCGTCTGATGAGACGCATCCCGGATGTCGTACTCGCCGTCGCGTCCTTCGATCGGGCTGATCGACGCGGCGTCGGGCACAATTGGTTTGATCTGTGGCGCGGTCGGCGTTTCGGGGAACAGGTACGACGGCTTGGCCCCGCCCAGCCGATACGCGACGCCCTGCGCGATCGCCAGGCTCGTCAGCGTCGCGCCGCTGACGGCGTCCACGTCGCGTTTGTCAGCCGCCACGTCCCACGTCAACCCGTCCCACGACCGCATGAACGACTCGTCAAACACAACGTCGTCCGCGTGCTCCGGCGTGTCGCCGCTACGCAGCAGCAGCACGCCCAGCACTTGGTCTTTCGTGTCGAACGCGATTAGCACGTTGTTCGGCCCCGAATACCCGACAATGTGGTCGGCGTTCGGCGAGGTCAGGACGAAGTAGCCCAAAGGCTTGCCGTCCGTATCGACGACTGTTCGCCCGCCGGTCTCCGGCATGACGTCCGACAACGCGGCCGCGCTGGGATAAAACGCTTGCAACCGGGTCAGCGGCACGTCGTTGCCCGCGGCCGACGCCTGCGCCTCGAGCCAGACGTGCTGCTGGCGGATCAGGACGATCACCGTCGCGAACAACGCGATACGGAAGACGTGGAGCGCGACCCGCCGCCAGGTCGGTGTTGTTTGGCGGGTTGGCGGGGCGGGCGTCGTCACGGGCGTTCAGGTCTTGCGGGGATGTTCATTGCTTACGCATCCGACTCGACCGACCCCGTGTGTGTCAACCATGTTTACTTCTTGTTTTTCACTTTACTGGGATCAATTGCACGGCGTCCGCGTGTACGTACCCGCCGGCGTCCTTCGTCGAAAGTGTCACGCTGCCCGGTTTGTCAGCCGCAAACGTGTACACGCCCAGCGAGATAAACCCAGCGTCGATCGGCGGTTTCTGACGCATGTTGACGCGCACGGTCTTTTCGCCGGTAACCGACTTCACCGTCACGGGCGTGGCGGTCGCGCGGTTCTCGTGGTTCTGGTACGCGAGGCGGACCTCGTACTTGCCGTCCTTCGGTACACGCACGTCGAAGCGGACGCTCGCGCCGCTGCCCGAGCCGGCGTAGAGGTATTGGTAACCGACATAGCCCTTCAACCCCGTGCCGCCGGTCCAATTGCCCGTGCGCACCGCCTGGTGGTCGTCGATGATCAGCCCGGCGAGCTTGGCGGGGTCGAGTCCGGTCGGCGGCCCCTTGGCATGCGCGGGCAACAGTTTGTCCGGCATCTCGATCTTGTCGTTCACCGTTTTGCGTCTTGCCTGGCCGGGCAGTTCGAGCAGCTTGAGCAATTCGTTGAGGTACTTGTCATACACGTCGCGCGGCTGGCAGTCGTAGATCTGGCAGATCGACGCGGCCTTGCCCACAACCTCGCCCATCATGCCGCACGTCTTCATCACGCGCACCGTGCCCAGCGCCTCGTGCGTCACGCTGATGCATCGGCCGGCCATGAACAGGTTCGACACATTCCGCGAGTAGAAGCAGCGGTACGGCACGGGGTAGCCGAACTGCCGATCGACGCGGCGGTCGTGCACCGCCACGGCGATGAACGGGTTGTCCGGGAACTTCTTGGCGTACTGTTTTTTCGGGTAGTGCAGGTCGATCGACCACGTGCTGGGTACGCAGCCGTCGGGGAATTGCTTCTTGGTCACAATGTCGTCCTGCGTGAGCACGACGTCGCCCATGAGACGGCGCGACTCGCGCGGCCCGCCGATGAACGCGACCCACGTCAGGTAAGCCGTCTTGTGTTTGTCCGCGCCGTCGCGGTTCTTCATCGCGTTGAACGCGCCGAACACCGCGCGCAAGTTGTGATCGCGGATCAGCTCGGCTTCCTTGATCGGGTCCTTGTCGTAACCGCTTTCCCAGAACCACTGGCCGTGATGGTCGCGCGGGTAGGGGAAGTCGCGCATGTTCAGGTCGAGCGCCCACGGCGTTTGCGGGAACGACACAGCGTCCTTGCCCTCAGCCCACGCCCACATGTTGCTCATGCCCATTCGGCCCTTGGGCGTCATGTCCCAGTCCGCGCCGGCCCAATAGCCGATCGTCCCGTGGCCCGTGCAGTCGACGAACAGCGGCGCGGTGAATCGCTTGTGCTCACTCGTGCGCGTGTCGAACGCGTACACCGCCTTGATCTTCCGTTTGGCGTGTGCGACCTTCGAGTTAGACGAACCCAGCACGATCGGCGGCTCGACCTCGACCTTGTACGCGTGATGGTTCAGGAACAGGTCGATGTTCGGCTCCGCACGGACGATCTTCTCCTTCTTGGCGTCGCCGAACTCCTCGTACGTGCCGGGCGACTTCTTGGCGCGGTCGGCGAACTCCTCAATGATCTCGCCGATGCGCGGGAACTTGCCGCGTCGGATCAAGCCCTGAGCCCACACGCGCACCTCCGACGACCCGTTGCCGCCGAGCACGGGTCGATTCTGGATCAGCGCGACCTTTACACCCATCCGCGCCGCGCTGATCGCCGCGCCCATGCCCGAGTAACCGCCGCCGACCACGACCAGCCCGTAGCCGCCTTTCTCCGTCGGCTTCCCTTTCAGCCCGAGTAATTCACGCCGCCAATTGGGCAGGATCGCCCCGTCGTTCGGCGGCGGGTCGGCGTTCGGGTTGTTGTTGAAGTAGATCGCGTCGCAACGCCCGTTGAAACCCGTCAGGTCACGCAGCGCGAGCTTGACCTGTTTGTTCTTGATCGTCACCGTCCCGCCGTCGTGCCAGTGCCACTGCGCGCCCTTCGTGCCGAACGTCTCTTTCAACGGCTTGCCATCGATCAGCAGTTGGAACTGGCCAGGTGCGTCCTTGCCCGCCGCGCTGCCCGCGCCGAACGGCGCGACCCAGTCCTTCGTGCGGACGTACACGCGGTACGTCCCAGCCGCTGGGAACGTCACGGTCTTCGTCGCGTCGGCGACCGGCCGACCCAGCCCGTGGGCCAGCAGGTAGGGCGAGCCCATCTGGTTGATGAACTGCGTGTCCAGCTTCCACCCGCCGTGCGCGTCGAAGCTCTCCGCCTCGACCAGCAGGCGGTCGGCCCGGGCGTGCGGGGTGAGGGTCAGCAGGGCGAGGCAGACGGCCGCGGCCGCGAGTCGGGCGTGCATGGCGATGCTCCGTGTCATTGAAGTCGGGCGGCATTGTATCGGGTGACGCCGAGTCGCAGTAGGTCGGTGTTCCTGCGCCGACGCCGTCCACCCCCCTCCCCCCGCTTGACCGCTTTTGGCTTGTAATCCATTGCAGCTTCCTCGATTGCGCGGTTGAGGCGGTTTGGCCACCGGTCGTCCGCCCCCCTCGTGCCCGTCCGCCACGGCCAATTGCCAACCTAGGCGGACATGGCGGACACCCATCCCGCGTCCGATCGGCCGGTCGCGCGGGTGGTCTGTTGGCAAGTTGGGTGTGTGCGGCGGATGCGTCATCTCACAGGGGCACGGCTCGCACCGGGCGTGCGCACGCTACAGACGTTCCTTCTCCCGTCCTTTACGCATCCTGCGAAGCGGGCAAGTGATACGCCCGCTCGCCGACGTCCCGCGAAGGCAAAGGACGCTCAAATCGTGCGACGGTGTCGTGCGCACAAGCCCCAGATCCGTTCGCCGGGTGCCGTGGTCAAGCGAAGCGCAGGCCGTGTTCAGTTGCCAGTTGGTTGCCCCGCCATCTTGTCGGGCGTTTGACTCTTGGAGCACGGCGATCGTGCCAAGATCATGGGGCATCCGCCACGGCCTGCGCTGTCGCTTGACCGTGGCACCCGCAAGTGTGTGAAGAACCGCTTTTTTATGCACGCCGCTGACGCCGCATCAGCGCGACGCCGCCGACAGCCAGCAACCTGAGCGATGCCGGTTCGGGCACCGGCCTGGCAAGATGGGCAAGACTAAACACGGCGTGCTGTCAGGCGGGGCCGTCCTGCCCGTCCCGATAAGGGTTGGCCGGCGCGGCCGGCGCCGGTTGGGGCCGTGCCTTGCGCGCGATGCCGACCACGATGGCGACGATCAATCCGATCGCGCCGCCGACGACGGCCAGCAGCAGCGGCCGAGGGATGTCGCTGGTCAGGGCGGCCAACCCCGTCGGTGGATCGACCTGCAGGGTACCGATCGCCTGCTCGAAGATCGGCTCGTACTTGTCCCGATCAGCCTGCGTCGTGGTGCAGGTGACGATGTACGTGCCGCGCCCGCCGGGCACGACGTACTGACGCTGGCTGACCTTCATGTCGCCGATCGTCGAGTTGTAGCTGACCGCAAGACTCTGTTGTCCGGCGATCGTGCGGATCTCGCCGACGAACCCGGTGATCGCCAAGCCCATCCGACGGTACTCGCCTTTCATTTCGTCGATGAGTTTCTGGCGGTTGCTTTCCGACGGCCGAACGCGGTCCTTCACAAAGACGACGTTCAGGTTCGACGCGAATTCGACATCCTCCGGGTTGAAGAACATCACCGCGATCTGCGACAGGTCGACGTCGCGCAGGTTTTGGAAGTGACGTTGCGCCTCCGCCGTCGCGGCCTCGCGGTGTTCCTTGTCCGCCGTCACCCAGCCGGCTGGCGGGACGATCGAGAAGCCTTTGCTGCTGGTGTATCGGTCGGCGGTATCACCGCCCGGTTCAGCCTCGTCAGCCGAGGCCAGGACGGAGGCGGGGCAACTGAACGCAAGCAACAGCGCGAACAATGTCAGGCAGGTGGGGAGTCGATCCATGGCGCGGTCTCCGACCGGATGGGGGGCGAATCGAGAGATAGACGGCACGATCATACCCAATTGGAAGGGATGCGCTGCGGTGAGAGTCGATCGGGGTCAAGACTGTGAGGCTTTGTCCGAAATGTCACCGGTCCACCCGTAGGGTGCGCTTGAGCGCACCAAGTACGCGGGAAAATCGTCCATTCATCGTGGTGCGCTGAAGCGCACCCTACTTTTCGGGCGAAGCCAAATGGACAGTCTGCGTTCAAAATGCGGGTGCCACGCTTTGGCTTTGCAAAGTGTGTCGAAGGGCAAACCGTTCACGCTGGAACGTTCCGCACACTTTGCCGAGCCAATGTGTGGCACCCCGATCCCGAAAAAACGGGGTAGGCAGACCACTAATTCAGAATGTGTTTGACACGCGCCACCCAGACGGCCGGACGTGTGGGCGTGGCGGTGATGTGGTCGATGCCGGCCGGGCTGACCCGGAATGTCAACGTGTGCGCGTCTTCCGCCGCTTCCTTGAGTCGTTGGCGTGCGTCGCGACCGGGCGGGCCGAACGCCTTGAGCATGCGCACGACGCCGGGGCTGTTGACGTCGCGCTTGGGCTCGGCGAGGAAGACCCAGATCGCCGTGGGAGGCTGCTGCGGTGGCGTGTTTGAATCGTCCTTGCTCGGTTCGTCGTTCGACCTGCCGGGCTGATCGAAGAACGCCTCGAAGTCGAGGTCGAACGGCTCGGGCGGGTTGTTCGGTTTGGCTTTGATCAGCGACGCCCACGCGCGCGACTCTTTGGCTGGCAGCATGAGCTTGGCCTTTTCGTCGACCTCGTAGTAGCCGGCGATGCAGAAGTAGTAGTCTTCGACCGTCGTGAACGCGTCGTCGGGTTGGGCGTGTTGCTTGACGGGGTCGAGCGCGGAGTGCAACGCCTGCTTGGGCACAGTGGCCATGACCCACCAGCCGGGCAGCCAGAGCACGACGCAGGCGGCGAGGCCGACGGCCGCGAACGCCCGCGAGGCGTTTTGCCCGAACCGCTGGCGGATCAGGTCGAACCCAGACGACGCGGCAGCGCCCAGACCCGTGGCCAGTGTCACGCTCATGATCAGCACGTACCGCGGCGGGAACAGGTGTCGCCCGGCGAACGACCTGTACGCGACCCAGTTGATGCAGCCGAGCAGTGTGACCAACAACACCAGCCGCCAATGCCCGCGCATGACGAGCAGCACGAGGCCTGCGACAGCCACGGCCCAAACGAGAAGCGCGACCCCGACGGGCAGGCCGCCGGTCGAGTCGGTCAGCACTTTGCGCGTATGCGTGAGAAACAGGTCGAGTGTGATTTCCTGGTTGCCGTCGGCCGGTGCGCCGGCCGCGGCGGTCATGATCCGCCCGATGCCGGTCAGCGCCCAACTCGAAAGGTAAACGCAGGTCGCCAGCGCCGGGCCGAGCAGCATCTGCAAGCCGGCCTTGCGGTCGCGTCGCAGGACGGTCAGCGCGACGATGCCCAGCCAGAGCCCGACACCGCCGATGGTCATGACGGCGTGCACGTTCGCGGCGTGGATGACCATGAACAGCACGCCGATCAGCCACCACCGCCAGTCCAGCGCGTTGACCTCGCCGCGCTCGGTACGGTGCGTTGCGTCCCACGCCAACGCCGCCAGTGCGACCGACCAGAACATCCACGCGCCGTACATCCGCCCCTCCCGCGACCAGTCGATCGCGAACGGCAGCAGCGCCATGAACAACGCGGCCGCGAACGCGACCCGCCAGCCGCGCGCGGCCCCAATCAGCAGATAGAGCATGACCACCGCGGCCGACCCCCAGAAGGCCGACGGGGCGCGGATGGCGAAGTTGTTGACGCCGAACACCCGCTTGGACACCTTGACGTCGAACGACGGCGTCGGCGACGCGATCGGGTCGTAGAGCGTGTCCCAACGCAGCAGGTCTTTGATGAGCGTATTGGACGCCTCGTAGGCCCAGACCTCATCCAGCCAAAGGTCCGGCCCGCCCAGGTTGACGAAGCGCAGCAACGCAGCAATGACAAAAAGCACGGCCGCGCAAGTCGCGATGCGCCGGCGTGTGGGTCGATCGGGTTTGGGTGTTTGGGGTTGGGTCACGTGGGGTTGACTGGTTTTAACGCGAAGACGCGAAGGGAGAAAGACGCGGAGGAGTAGGGATTGAGTGGTTGGTCTTGGACGGGGATTGGGACGAATTGTTTGACTGGGTTTGACGCGGGTGCCTGTGAATAAGCGAAGCGTTTCACGGTCTGTGGCGGCTCAGTGCTGTGAAACGCTTCGCTTATTCACAGGCACCCACCGATCCAACATGATCGCCACAGAATCCATCATCATCATCAACTTCTTCTTCTTCTTCTTCTTCTTCTTCTTCGCGTTAAACTCGGATCATGACGACGCACCTTTCCGAATCACCACCGTCATGAACAACGCAAACCCGCGCATCAACAAACGCGGCGTCAGATTCTCACAACCGATCAGAAACGGGAAGACAAACCCGGGCAACAGGCTGCGCATCATCACGCCGCCGCACAGCAGGCGGGACATCGACGTGTGTTGTTCGACGCGCTCGATCGCCAAACCCGGGTACAGTGACTCGAACTTCGACCGGTCGCGCACGAGGATGATCCACGGGTTCGCGTCATTGCCGCCCGACAACGGTCCGCTCGGTTCCAACGACCACTCGGCCGCCTTCGGCTCGAACGGTTCGGGGTGCAGGTGTTTGTAGATGACTCGGCTGAACGGTGTGACAGCCGGCTCGATCATCGCCAGCACGCCGCCGGGCACGAGCACGCGTTCGACCTCGTCGAAAAAGCGGGTCGGTTCGAGGATGTGGTGCAGCACATTGATTATGTACATCGCGCCGACCGAGCCGTCTTCGAACGGCATGTCCTCCGCGTCGCACACGCGGTCGACGTGCGGCAGCGGCAGCAGGTCGGTGGTGATGAGTTTGTCGATGTGCTCGTTGAGATAGCCGCCGCCGGAGCCGAGTTCGACGCGCAGGCCGGCCGGCGCGGTTGCGTCGATGTTTTTGAACCGCCGGTACCAGTCGAGATTGCAGTAGTAGAGCGCGCGCTTGCGCTTGGCTAGCTCGCGGCGCTGAACGGTCGTGGCCGGGTCGTCCAGGTCCATCCCGCGCGTGGCGGGTTCAGCCAGGATGGATGTCAATAGGCTTTGCAAGGCGCTTCCCATCCGATAACCGTCGAGCGGCGAGCCGCACGCTCCCTCCGTCAATCCATCGGCTGGATCGGCGTGTCGGACGACCCGCGGACCGGTCGCAACGCCCGTCAAGCGTCGGCGGCTGCGGCCCGATGATGACCTATACTAATCGCCCGGTGGGAGAGGCGTACACCTCGACAAATGCGGGTCGTTTGCGTGCCAGGCCAACAGGTTGGCTGACCGCACGCGCATCGACCGGACCCGTCCGCCGGCAGGCTGGAGATCGCATTGTTCCGACGGAAGCCCAAAGTCTCGCAAGACCCGTTGCAGCGCGGCCCGACCGACCCGGCGCTCGGCGGCGTGTCGCTGGTTCTGCCCGTCCACAACGAGTCGTTCATCATCGAGACGACGCTGCGGAATTACGTCGGCGAGCTCGGCGAGCGCGTGTCGGATTTCGAGGTAATCGTCGCCGAAGACGGCAGCACCGACGACACCAAGGCCGTGCTCGAACGGCTTGAGAAAGAGATGCCGATCAAGGTGTTTCTCAGCGACGAGCGGAAGGGTTATCAGAAGGCGCTCAAGGACGCGATCGGCCACGCGACCAAGCCTTGGGTCTTCATCGTCGACTCGGATTACCAGTTCGCCGCGATCGACTACTGGCGGCTTGAGCCGCACCGGCAGACGCACGACGTGATCCTGGGGATGAAAGCGCCGCGGAAAGACCCGAAGTACCGCGTCTTTCTGTCGTGGTGTTACAACGCGCTGATGCGGTTCTTTTTCAAAGTGCCGTACCACGATATGGATACGGGCTTCAGGCTGATCAAGCGCGACGTGCTCGAGTCGATCGCGCCGGACGTCGGCTACATGACGTTCTTCACAGCCGAGTTCGTCATCCGCGCCCATTACGACGGGAAGAAGATCATCGAGGTGCCGGTCCCGCACTACGCGCGGAAGATCGGCAGCACGACGATCTTCTTCATCTCGTCGCTGTTCGTGATCTGCTTCAAGAGCTTCGCCGGCCTGATCCGCATGTGGGCCGACTTCAAACGCCGCGGCATCCTCAAACGCGGGCCGATGACCGACGAACACAAGCAGGTTGAGCAGGAAGCAAAGATCACATCAACGAGTGAGACGGCCGACGCGCCTGCGGCGTGAGGCGCATGCAGATTAGTGCAACGAATTCAGGGTGCCACACTTTGGCTTTGCAAAGTGTGCGATTGACCTTGCGGTTGCCTGTAACTACGAAATGCGGGTTTGATCGGTTGCGCTACGACACACTTTGCCGAGCCAAAGTGTGGCACCCGTTGCATTGACGTGAAAGAAGATCGAAACGCGCTCGCTCAGTCGGCAGCGCCTTCCCGACGCCACCACTCGATCGTCGCACGTAGCCCGTCTTCGAACGACGTGTTCGCACGCCAACCGAGTGTCTTTTCCGCTCGTGAGGTGTCGAGGCATCGGCGGGGTTGGCCGTCCGGCTTGCTCGCGTCCCACTCGATTCGTCCTTTGTAATCGCACAATTTGGCGATGAGCGTGACCAGGTCGCGGATGGTGATTTCCTGACCCGTGCCAAGGTTGATCGGCTGCGGCGTTTCGATCTTCTCCGTTGCCGCGACGATCCCCTCAGCCGCGTCTTGCACATACAGAAACTCGCGCGACGCGCTGCCCGTGCCCCAGCAGGTGATGTGGTCGTCGCCGTTGACCCGCGCCGACTCGCACTTGCGGATCAGCGCGGGGATGACGTGCGACGAATGCAGGTCGAAGTTGTCGTGCGGGCCGTACAGGTTGACCGGTACGACGACGCTCGACGCCAGCCCGTACTCGCGCTGGTAGCCGTCGAGCATGACGAACAACGCCTTCTTCGCCACCCCGTACGGCGCGTTGGTCTCTTCCGGGTAGCCGTTCCACAGGTCGTCTTCGTTGAACGGCACGGGGCAGAACTTGGGGTAGGCGCAGACCGTGCCGGTGTGGACGAACTTGCGCAGCCCGCGTGCCCGGGCCTGCTCGATCAGGTGCATGCCCATCGCCATGTTGGCGAAGAAGAAGCGACCCGGGTGTTCCCGGTTCGCGCCGATGCCGCCGACCTCGGCCGCGAGGTGGATCACGACGTCCGGCTGCGCGTCGTCGTATAGGCGCGCAACGTCGGCTTCAACGGTCAGGTCGTAGTCGCGTCGGCGGGGAACGAACAGTTGCTCGTCGCTCGCACCGCGTGCGCGCAGCACGTCCAACACGTGTCGGCCGAGAAAGCCGGCCCCGCCGGTGACGACGATCCGTTGTTGCGTCAGGTCGAGCATGGTGCGCCAATCACTCCCCCATCGGCGGCACGATGACGTGGCCCGCGTCGGTCAGGGTCTTTTCGCGGGCGGCCAATTCGAGGTCGGCGTCGACCATCATGGCGACCAACTCGTCGAACGAGACCTTCGGCTCCCAGCCGAGCTTGGTCTTGGCTTTGGTTGGGTCGCCCAGCAGGATATCGACCTCGGCTGGGCGGAAGTAGCGCGGGTCGATCTCGACGAAGTCTTTGTAGTCCAACTCGACTCGGCCGAACGCCGCCTCGCAGAACGCGCGGACGGAGTAGGTCTCCGCCGTGGCGATGACGTAGTCGTCCGGCTCGTCCTGCTGGAGCATGAGCCACATCGCTTCGACGTAGTCGCCGGCGAAGCCCCAGTCGCGCTTGGCGTCGAGGTTGCCCAGGTAGAGCTTGTCCTGCAGGCCGTGCTTGATTCGGCCGATGGCCCGCGTGATCTTGCGCGTGACGAACGTCTCGCCGCGGCGCGGGCTTTCGTGATTGAACAGGATGCCGCACGACGCGTGCAGGTCGTAGCTCTCGCGGTAGTTCACTGTCGCCCAGTGTGCGAACACCTTGGCCACGCCGTAGGGCGAGCGGGGGTGGAAGGGCGTCGTCTCGCGCTGCGGGACCTCGTGTACCTTGCCGAACATCTCGCTGCTCGAGGCTTGATAGAAGCGCACGGTCTTGCCGGTCGTGTCCCGGTAGTCGCGCACGGCTTCGAGGAGTTTCAATGCGCCGACGCCGGTTGCGTCGGCCGTGTAGATCGGCTGATCGAAGCTGACGCGGACGTGGCTTTGCGCGCCCAGGTGGTAGACCTCGTCCGGGCCGATCTCGTGCAGCAGGCGGGACAGGGCGCTGGCGTCGGTCAGGTCGGCGAAGTGGAGGAACAGCCGGGCCCCGGACTCGTGCGGGTCTTGATAGATGTGGTCGATGCGTTCGGTGCTGAACGTGCTGGTCCGCCGCATCAGGCCGTGGACGGTGTATCCCTTGGCGAGCAAGAGTTCGACGAGGTACGAGCCGTCCTGGCCGGTTACGCCGGTGACGAGGGCGCTTTGGTTTGCTGGGTCTGCCACAATCGGGTCGCCTGTGAGGTGGGGCGTTCTGGTGAGGGGGTACTACCCCGTCGAACGTCGGGCGGTTCACGCAAGGCCTTTAGGGGCCTTGTTATGGGGCCTTTGTGAGCGGCGTGTCTGATATGAGAGACGCCTTGACGCCCGCCCGCGGGCCGCTTACCCTTTGTCCTCATTCTGCGCGGCCGAATGGTGGTGCCTCGGTCGGTCAGCGGTGGTCTGTTGGACACGCTGCCCGCTCGGCTTCGGTGTCGCCGAACGGCGGCCGCGTTGAACTTCACGGACGATACTTGGTGCGCCAGACCGGTTGGGTTTCCAACGGGCGGGCGTCGCCGCCGCTTTGGGCTCGGCTCAGCCGGCCCTTCAACGACGAGGTCAACTGTCATGGTTCCCGTTCAACGACAAACGCGCACGCAGGGCCGCAAGCGCCGCTCGCACGACGGGCTGCGCCCGGTGCAGGCCGTGCAATGCCCGAACTGCGGGTCGCCGAAGCTGCCGCACGCCGCGTGCTCGGACTGCGGCTACGTCCGTCCCGGGCTCACGCTCAAACTCGGCAAGGAAGACGACTAAGTGCGAATTGGCATCGACGTCATGGGTGGCGACAACGCACCCGACGCCATCCTGGCCGGAGGCCTGGAAGGGGTCGGTCTGCTGTCGGCCGATGACTCGATCGCACTGGTCGGCGACGAAGCCGTCATCCGTGAAGGGCTCGCCAAGGCGGGCATGACCGACCACCCGCAAATCGAGGTCGTCCCCACGACGCAGGTCGTTGCGATGGACGACTCGCCCGTCACCGCGCTGCGCAGCAAGCCGGACAGTTCGATTGTCAAGCTCGCGCGGTTGGGCAGCAAGCGCGCGGGCGACCAGCGTTGCGACGTGATTATCAGCGCAGGCAACACCGGCGCTTGCGTCGCCGCCGCTCAAATGTTCTTAAGACGGTTGCCGGGCGTGACACGGCCGGGCATCGCCGTGACGATTCCGACTTTTTATGGCCCGATCATTGTCTGCGACGTCGGCGCCAACCCCGAGCCGAAGCCGCACCACCTGCATCAATACGCCCACATGGGTTCGGTGTATGGCAGGCGGATCATCGGTATGGACGACCCGCGCGTCGCCGTGCTGTCGATCGGCGGCGAAGAGGGCAAGGGCAACGCCCTGACCGTCGAGTCGGCCAAGCGCATCAAGGGTGACGACAAGCTGAACTACGTCGGGTACGTCGAAGGCCGCGACCTGTTCGCGAACAAGGCCGACGTCGTCATCACCGAAGGCTTTACCGGCAACGTCGTACTGAAACTGGCTGAAGGTCTGGCGGCGGGTCTTTTCAAGACGATCGCCCGCGAGATCGCGGCCGTCGATCCGCAGTCGGCCGCCAAGTTCGAGCCGGTCGTCAAGTCGATCTACGCCAAGCACGACTATCACGAATACGGCGGCGCGCCGCTAATGGGCGCCAACGGCATCTGCCTGATCTGCCACGGCTCGAGCGAGGCCCGCACGATCCGCAATGCCGTGCGTTCAGCGATCAAGTACGGCCAATCGCAGGTCAACGAGGCGATCGTCGATGCGTTGGGCGAACTGGAGCCGGTCACGGAGGACGCCGCATGACCCCCGGAAGTAGTCCAACGACGGACAACTCGGCGGCCACTTCGGCACTTCCCGCGACGAAGATCGGTGTGCGCATCGCCGGCTCGGGCATGTTCGTCCCGCAACGGGTCACGACGAACGCTGACCTGGCCAAGATCGTTGACACGTCGGACGAGTGGATCAGCCAACGTACCGGGATCAAGGAACGCCACCACGTCGATGACGGCATGACCGTCCGCGAGATGGCGACGAACGCCGTGCGGCAGGCGCTTGAGAACGCGTCGATCGAACCCAGCCAACTCGACATGCTTTTCTGCGCGACGCTGTCGCCGGAGATGTGCACGCCGTCGACCTCGGCGCGCATTGTCGCCGACCTGGGCGCGGTGCCGGCCGGCGCGGTCGACATCTCCGCCGCGTGCAGCGGATTCGTGTACGGCCTGAACATGGCCGCGAGCATGATCCAGACCGGCCATTACAAGACGGCCGCGGTCGTGGGCGTCGAGGCGCTCTCGCGCTTGACCAACTGGGACGACCGTGGCACGTGCATCCTGTTCGGCGACGGCGCGGGGGCGGCTGTCGTGACGGCCGACGAAGACACCTCGCGTGGCTGTCTGTTCCAGACCGTCGCCAGCGACGGCTCGAGTTGGCACAACCTGTACTGCCCGACCAACGAAAACGACCTGCCGGAAAACGGCGACGGCGCGACCTTCACCGGCAAGTTCAACACGTTGCAGATGAACGGCCGGGAGATTTTCAAGTTCGCCGTCAAGACGATGGAAGAGTCGATCGACCGCGCGCTGGACGCCGCCGGTCTGCAGCCGAGCGACCTGGCGATGATCCTCGCGCACCAGTCGAATCAACGCATCCTCCAGTCGGCCCGTAAACGACTCGGTGTCAACGAGGACAAGCTGTACATCAACATCGACCGCTACGGCAACACGTCCGCCGCCAGCGTCCCGATTTGCCTGCACGAGGTGCGCGAGGCCGGCCGGGTCAAAGACGGCGACCACGTCCTGTTCGTCGCGCTGGGAGGGGGATTGACTTGGGCGACGAGTCTCTGGCGGGTGTAAATCAACCTGATCATCAGGGCCGCACGCGGGAGGGCGAGGCTCCGTCCGAGCCGCGTGGCGTGTCGGACTTACAAGCTTAATCACGGCTCGGACGGAGCCTCGCCCTCCCCAATCGACCATACATCAATGCCCCACGACCACCACGACATCGTCCTCTGCCCCGGCCAAGGCGCGCAGTACGTCGGCATGGGCAAGGCCTGGGCTGAACGGCACGCCGTCGGCGCCAAGACGTTTGAAGAAGCGAACGACGTGCTCGGCTTCGACCTGGCGAAGGTCTGCTTCGACGGGCCGGAGGACGAGCTGAACCGGACCGACGTTGCGCAGGCCGCGATTTACACGACCAGCGTCGCCTGCTACCGGGTCATGCAATACACCGGCGACCTGCAACAGGTGGGCAAGACGGCCGGCCTGAGCCTGGGCGAGTTCACGGCCTTGCATATTGCCGGCGCGTACGACTTCGACGACGGTTTGAAGCTCGTCCGCCTGCGCGGCGAGGCGATGCAGGAGGCGGCTGAGTCGGCCAACGACAGCGGCATGGTCGCGTTGATCGGCGTCGAGGAGGCGCAGGCCCGCGAGCTGTGCGACAAGGTGTTGGCTGAGTTGAACGACACGAATGAAGTGCTCGTGCCGGCCAACTTCAACTGCCCGGGACAGATCGTGATCAGCGGGTCGAGCGCCGCGTGGCGCAAGGCCGTGAAGGTGGCTGAAGAAATGGGACTGCGGGCCGCGGCGTTGACCGTGGCCGGCGCATTCCACAGCCCGCTCATGCAGCCCGCGGCCGACCAACTCGCGGCCGCGCTCGACGGCGTCGAATGGCGCAGCCCGCACCTGCCCGTCATCGCCAACGTCACGGCCCGCCCGCACGACGCGGAAGACATCCACACGATCAAGCAACGACTGGTCGAGCAGTTGACCCACCCGGTCAAGTGGTCGCAGAGCATGCAGTATCTCGTCGGCGCTGACACGGAAGGCCGAATGGTTGAGCTGGCGCCGGGCAAAGTCCTGAGCGGTCTGATGCGGCGCGTCGACCGCAAGCGTAAAGTGGCGAACTTTGATGTACCCCCGGAGTGATTTGGCGATTGGGTGATCTTGTGATTTGGCGATGTGCCTTCGGTTTCGACCTCAATCGCCAAATCACCACATCGCCAAATCACCAAATAGCCTTATGTCTGACCAAACCGAACAACGCATCGCATTCATCACCGGCGCGTCGCGCGGCATCGGCGCGTCGATCGCCAAGGCCGTCGCCGCCCAGGGCCGACACGTCGTGCTCGTGGCCCGCAACGCCGACAAGCTCGACGAGGTCAAACAGTCGATTAGCGACGCCGGCGGCTCGGCACAGTCGTTGGCCTGCGACATCGGCGACCAGGCAGCGCTCGAGGGCGCGATCGAGAGCGTCGCCAAGGAGCACAAGCGGCTGGACATCCTGATCAACAACGCCGGCATCACGCGCGACAACCTGCTGCTGCGGATGACCGACGAGGAGTTCGACGAGGTGATCGCCGTGAACCTGCGGAGCGTGTTCGTCGCCTGCCGGGCGGCGCTTCGGCCGATGATGCGCGGCAAGTGGGGGCGGATCGTCAACCTCGGGTCGGTGTCCGGTCTGGTGGGCAACCCAGGGCAGGCCAACTACGCGGCGTCGAAGGCGGCGGTGGTCGGGTTTACGAAGACGATCGCCAAGGAGATGGCCGCCAAGAACGTCACCGCCAACGTCGTCGCGCCCGGCTTCATCGAGACCGATATGACCGACGTGCTGCCCGAGAGCGTCAAGCAACTGGCCAAGGACCACACGCCGCTGAAGCGCATGGGCCAACCCCACGAGATCGCCGCGGCCGTGGCGTTCCTGACCAGCGAAGACGCCGGCTACGTCACGGGACAGGTCTTGACCGTCGATGGGGGCATGACGACGGTGTGAGGGGAAAAGGGACCGAGGGATCAAGCGACCAAGCCACCGAGGCGGTGGCGTGAGGGAATTGTTCGCTCGGTTGACAACCCCACTTGGTCCCTCGATGGCTCGATCGCTCGATGGCTCGGTCCCTTGATCCCTCGGTCCCTGTGACCGCCCCCTTGGCATTCCCCCCCGTAAGCGATATAGTTGCCGCCACCGAGCCGGCCCCAGCATGGGCCGCCGGCCTAGACCTCCACCAGGAGCGCTCGCATGGACCCCAAGGAAGTCGAAGAAAAAGTCATCTCAATCGTTGCCGAGCAGATGGGCCACGATAAAGCTGAGATCACCCGCGAGACTTCATTCGTCGCCGACCTCAACGCCGACAGCCTCGACACCGTCGAGCTGGTGATGGAATTTGAGGACGAGTTCGAGACCTCGATCCCCGACGACGAGGCTGAGAAGATCAGCACGGTCGGCGCGGCCATCGACTACATCCTCGAACACATGGACAAGATCGGCGGCGGCGACGACGACAAGCCCGCCGAGCGCTGAGTCGGCCGGCCGCGCATCGAGCAACTTGCGATATGAGCACGCGCCGCGTTGTCATCACAGGTCTGGGGTGGGTCACCCCCAACGGAACCGACGTCGATCAGGTCTTCGACGGGCTGGTGCGCGGTGATAGTTGGATCAACGACATCACCCGGTTTGACACCACCGCCTACACGACGAAGTTCGGCGGCGAGGTCAACGGCTCGGTCGAGCTGACGCACCTGGACCACCGCGACATCCGGCGGCTCGACCGGTTCACGCAGTACATCCTCAACGCGTCGATCGACGCTGTGAACGACAGCGGGATCGATTTCGAGAAGGAAGACCCGTGGCGGTGCGGCGCGATCATCGGCTCGGGCATCGGCGGCATCGAGGAATTCGAGATCGGCTACCAGAAGCTGCTCGAAAAAGGACCCAGCCGCGTCAGCCCGTTCGCCGTGCCCAAGCTCATGTGCAACGCCGGCTCCG
>JANQSF010000048.1 GCA_028284155.1 Phycisphaeraceae bacterium | reverse complement strand
TGACATCCATGTCGGTGCTCCTGGAGGAACCGACATCATCCCAAGAAAGACACCCCAGCGCAACCGAACAAGCGCCGAACGCGCACGAGAATTAATCGGAATGCGTATTGGTAGACGGAGGGCGGCGGAAGTCGGCCCTAAGGGCTCGCCGCTAAACGGGGGAACACAGTAACGCGCGTTGGCAATCAGTCTGATTGTTTCTTTGGCTTCGACTCGCTCTTGGTCGTCTTCGACTCGCTTGTCTTGCTGGAAGATGAGTCGGAAGACGACGACTTGCTGTCACTCTTCTTGTCAGACCCGTCGGACTTGGACGACTCGCTGTCGGCCTTGGCGGCCTTTTTGTAATTGTCGGACCGGTAGTCCGTCTCGTAGAAGCCCGAGCCTTTGAAGATGACTGCGGCGCCCGTGCCGATGAGTCGTTTCAGCTTGAGCTTGCCGCACTGCGGGCATTTGCGCAGCGGCTTGGCCGTCATCGACTGGAACTCTTCGAACTCGTGTTCACAGGCGTCGCAGCGGTAGTCGTAAGTCGGCATTTGCTTACTCCGTCACGCTGACCTTGGCAGGGCGCAGCGTCTTGTCTTCGAGGGTGTAGCCGGGTTGCAGCTCGGCCGCGACGTGATCGGGGTCGAGGCCTTCGACCGCCTGGCGCATCAGCGCCTCGTGCTGGTTGGGGTCGAATGCGTCCCCGGCGTCGACCTGCATCCGCTTGACACCGAACTGCTCAAGCGTTTGCAGCAGTTGGTCTCGCACGATGTGCACGCCCTTGAGGATGTCCTCGGCGTTCGTCTTGGCGGCGTCGGTCAGGAGGGCGTGGTCGAACGTGTCCAACACCGTCAGCAACGCGCCGGCGATGTCCTTGAGTTGCTGCTGTCGGGCCTCGGTGACATTGACCTGCGCGCGGCGGGCCAGGTTCTGATAGTCGGCGTGGGCTCGCAGCAGGCGGTCGTTCAACTCGTCGCGCTCACGTTGCAGCGCGGCGATCGGGTCGTCAGAAAGATCGTCCTCGGACGGCATGCGGATCGAGCCGACCTCGGGTCCGTCGTCGGCCGCATCGTCGATCGGTAACGCTTCCGGTTGCGCCTCGACGTCGGGCAGGTCTTGTTCGGCTGTGTCTTTCGGGTTGTTTTTTTGTTTTGACATCGCGGGTGTCGGGATAGGCGGCCCATTCCGGGGGCGGGGCGGGGGCTCGCCGCTAAACGGGGTGGAACGACGCGCGATTACCGTGCGCGTCGCGACATTCTTAACTCAACTCAGTGACTCCTTCAGCTTTGCCCAAAATCCCTTGGACTCGGGCAGCACGTCGAGGTCTTCGGTCTCGGCGTAAGCACGGAGCAGGTCTTTCTGTTCATCGGTCAGCTTGCGGGGCACCTCGATGAGCGTGACGATGACCAGGTCGCCGCGTCGGCCGGTCCGCAGGCTGGGCAGGCCCTTGCCGGGCATGCGGTGGATGTCGCCGTGTTGCGTGCCCGGCTTGATGGTCAGTTCGGTCATGCCCTCGTCGAGCGTCGGCACGTCGATCGTCGCGCCCAGCGCCGCCTGCGCGAAACTCGTCGGCAGTTTGAGGATCAGGTGGTCGCCCTCACGCTGGAACATGTCGTGGGGCTTGACACTCACGACCACGTGCAGGTCGCCGCGTTGTCCCTGTGTCGGTCCGGGCGGCGGCTCGCCCTCGCCCTGGACGCGCACGGCCTGGCCGTCGTGGATGCCCGCGGGAATCCTGACGCTCAAGCGCCGGTCCTTGGGCATTTGACCCGCGCCGCGGCAGGCTGGGCACTTTTCGGCAAAGCTCTTGCCCGCGCCGCCGCACTGTGGGCAGGCGTGTCGGATCTGGAAGATGGCTGTGCCCTTGCTGATCACGCCCGCGCCGCCGCACATCACGCAGGCGACCGGTTGCGTGCCTGGCTTGCCGCCGTCGCCGGTACACGTCTCGCACACGTCCTTGCGCGTGAACTCGATTTCATGCTCGATCCCGGTGGCGACGTCTTCGAGCGTCACCTCGATGTCCGTCCGCAGGTCGTAGCCGCGGGCCTGCCGCTGTCGGCCGCCGCGACGGCGTGAACCACCAAATGCGCCGCCGAAGAACTCGTCGAGGATGTCGCCCAGACCGTGCGTTGAGAAGATGTCGTTGATGTCCATGTGCGAAAAATCGTGCATGGACTGGCCGCGCAGGCCCGCATGACCGTGTCGGTCGTAGAGCTGGCGTTTGGTGGTGTCGGACAACACCTCGTATGCCTCGGCCGCCTCCTTGAACTTGGCCTCGGCTTCTTGGTTGTCTGGGTTCTTATCCGGGTGATACTTGAGCGCCTGGCGTCGATACGCGCGCTTGATATCGTCAGCACTGGCGTCTTTCGCGACGTTGAGGACCTCGTAATAGTCGCGTTGTTCAGCCATGGCGATGTTGCCTGCGTCTTCCCATCGCATCGATCGATCGGTGCGTCTTCGATCGACCTGCCAAAAGGCCCAGCGCCGCGCGTGCGACCCTGGGCCTTCTATTTACACGCAAGGTCAATGCGTCGGGGCGATCACGCCACCGCGCCGGCGACCTTGTCGTCTTCTTTTTCCATCTCGGTCACGAGCACGCTGGTCGTCAGCATCAGGCCGGCCACCGACGCGCCGTTGAGCAGGGCGGTGCGGGCGACCAGGGCCGGGTCGATGATGCCGGACTTGACCATGTCGACGTACTCGCCCGTCGCGGCGTTGTAGCCGTTGTTGCCTTTCTTGTTGGCGACCTGCTCGACGACGATGTCGCCGTCTTCGCCGGAGTTGTCGACGATCTGCTTGAGCGGGGCGGAAAGCGCGGCCGCGACGATGTCGTAGCCCTGTTTCTCGTCGCCCTTTGCCCGGCTGCGTGCCTTCTCGACGGCGTCAATCGCGCGGACAAACGCCACGCCGCCGCCGGGCACATAGCCCTCAGCCGCGGCCGCCTTGGTCGCGTGCAGCGCGTCGTCGACGCGGTCCTTACGCTCCTTCATCGCCGTTTCGGTCGCCGCACCGACGTTCAGAATCGCCACGCCGCCGGTCAGCTTGGCCAACCGTTCGTGCAATTTTTCCTTGTCGTACTCGCTGGTCGATTTTTCGATCAGGGCGCGGAGCTGGTCGATGCGCGTGTTGATGTCCTTCTTCTTGCCCGCGCCTTCGATGATCGTCGTGTTGTCCTTGGTGACGACGACCTTCTTGGCTGAGCCGAGTTGTTCGAGTTCGAGAGACTCGAGTTTGACGCCCTTGTCCTCGCTGATGAACTCGCCGTTGGTGAGGATGGCGATATCGCCGAGCAGCGCGCGTCGGCGGTCGCCGAAGCCCGGGGCCTTGACGGCCGCGATGCGCAGCACGCCGCGGAGGCGGTTGACGACGAGCGCGGCCAGGGCTTCGTTCTCGACGTCCTCGGCGATGATCAGCAGCGGCTTGTTCGCCATCGCCACCTTGTTCAGCAGCGGCAGCAGATCGGGCAGATCGCTGATCTTCTTCTCGTGGATAAGGATCACGCAGTCTTCCAGGACGCATTCCTGCGTGTTCGGGTCGGTCATGAAGTAGGGCGAGAGGTAGCCCTTGTCGAACTGCATGCCTTCGACAAAGTCGAGCGTCGTTTCGGCGGTCTTGCCTTCCTCGACCTCGACGACGCCGTCAGCCCCGACCTTCGTCAGCGCCTCGGCGATCATCTCGCCGATCTCGGTGTCGTGGTTGGCCGACACGGTGGCGACGGCCTTGAGATCGTCCTTGCCCTTGCACTTGGTGGCCGACTCCTTGATGGCCAGCGCGGCGGCCTCGGCCGCGGCGGTGATGCCGCGCTGCAAAGCGATCGGGCTGGCGCCGGCTGCGACGTGCTTGAGGCCCTCGGTGAAGATCGCTTCGGCGAAGACCGTGGCGGTCGTCGTGCCGTCGCCGGCCTTGTCCGAGGTCTTCTTGGCGGCCTCGACCGTCATCTTGACGCCCATGTTCTGGAACGCCTCGGGGATTTCCACTTCCTTGGCCACGGAGACGCCGTCCTTCGTCACCGCCGGGCCGCCGAACGACTTCTCGATGACGACGTTTCGGCCGGTCGGGCCCATCGTGACTTTGACGGCCTTGGCGAGCTGTTCGACGCCCTTGCGCAGCTCGACGGTCGCTTCGTGGTTGAACAGGAGTTGTTTGCTGGCCATGATTCGGTGGCTCCGGGTATCTTTTGATTAGGTGTTGTTGAGTCGTTGTTTGGTTCGGACGCGCGGGCAAGCCCGCGCGGTTAAACGACCGCAATGGGCGGCGGTGTGTTGGAGGTTTACTTCTGAATCAGCCCCAGCACCTCGCCCTCACGGAGAATGACGTGCTGCGTGCCGTCCAGATCGACCTCGGTGCCGGCGTACTTGCCGTACAGAACGGTGTCGCCTTTCTTGACGCCAACGGCTGTGCGCTTGCCTTCGTCGTTGGCTCGGCCGGGTCCGGCCGCGACGACTTTGCCGAACACGGGCTTCTCTTTGGCGCTCTCGGGAAGGTAGATGCCGGCCGCGGTCTTGTCGTCCTGCTCTTGCGGCTTGACGAGGATCTTGTCATCGAGTGGGGTGATCTTCATGTTTGCGTCTCCGCGTGATTGATCGGTTTGTGGTGATTCGGGGAAGGCGGCCCTGCGGGCACGCCGCTAAACGGTGGGGCAAGTATGCCGGGTGGTTGTTGCCTGTCTCTTGTCCCCTGTCTCCTGACTCCTGATCAGAAACCGCCCATGCCACCCATGCCGCCCATACCACCCATGCCGCCGCCCATGCCGTGATGGTCGTGGTGGTCGTGATGGTGGTCGTCTTCGTCTTCGTCGGCCGGCGTCTCGGTGACGACGCAATCGCAGGTCAACAGCAGGGTCGCAACGCTCGCCGCGTTCTCGAGCGCGGTGCGATCGACCTTGGCCGGAGTGATGATGCCTTTCTCCAACAGGTCGCCGTAATCCAGGGCGAGAGCATCGAAGCCGAACGCGCCCTTGCCGGCCGCGACTTTGCTGACGACGACCGTGCCGCGTTCGCCGGCGTTGTCGGCGATCGTTTGCAGCGGCAGGGTCAACGCCTGACGGACAATTTCGACACCGGCCTTCTCGTCGTCGCTGCCTGCCTGGACCTTGTCCAACGACTTGATCGCACGGATGAAGCTGATGCCGCCGCCGGGCACGATGCCTTCTTCGATGGCGGCGCGGGTCGCGTGCAGCGCGTCTTCGACGCGGGCCTTGCGTTCTTTCATTTCCGACTCGGTCGCGGCACCGACATTGACCTGGGCCACGCCGCCGGCCAACTTGGCCAAACGCTCTTGCAGCTTCTCCTGGTCGTACTCGCTGGTGGTGACGTCGATCTCGTTGCGGATCTGTTCGATCCGCCCCTTGATGGCGGACGTCGAACCGGCGCCTTCAATGATGGTGGTGTTGTCCGCGTCGATGCGGATCTTCTTGGCCATGCCGAGCTGGTCGAGTTCGACCTTGTCCAACTCGATACCCAAATCTTTCATGATGGCCTGACCGCCGGTGAGGATGGCGATGTCTTCGAGCATGGCCTTGCGGCGTTCGCCGTAGCCCGGCGCCTTGACGGCACAGACGTGCAGCACGCCACGCAGTTTGTTGACGACCAGCGTCGCCAACGCTTCGCCTTCGATGTCCTCGGCGATGATGAGTAGCGGCTTCTTGGCGCCCTGCGCCTTTTCGAGCAGCGGCACGAGCTTCTGCACGCTCGTGATCTTTTCTTCATGGACAAGGATGAGGCATTTGTCCAACTCGGCGACCATGTCGTCCTGGTCGGTGATGAAGTTGGGCGACAGGTAGCCACGGTCGAACTGCATGCCCTCGACCACGTCAACGTATGTCTCGAGGCTCTTGCCTTCCTCGACGGTGATGACTCCGTCTTTGCCGACCTTGTCGAACGCGTCGGCCATGATCTTGCCGATCGAGCGGTCGTTGTTGGCGCTGATCGACGCGACGTTGGTGATCTCGCCCTTGTTGGAGATGTCGACCGGCTTGGCCTGCTTGGCGATGCTGGTGACGACGGCCTCGACGGCCTTCTTCATGCCGCGTACGAGGCCGTTGGCTTCGTGGCCGGCCGTGACCTGCCGCAGGCCCTCGCGGAACAACGCCTCGGCTAACACGGTCGAGGTGGTCGTGCCGTCGCCGGCCTTGTCGGAGGTCTTGGACGCCGCTTCCTTGACGAGTTGCGCGCCCATATTCTCGTTCTTGTCGTGCAGTTCGATTTCCTCAGCCACCGAGACGCCGTCTTTGGTCACGGTGGGGGAACCCCAACTCTTGTCCAGCACGGCATTTCGGCCGCGCGGGCCGAGCGTGCTCTTGACGGCGGAAGCGAGCTTGTTGACGCCGGTGAGCAGACTCTTGCGGGCGTCGAGGTCGAAAACGAGGTCCTTGGCTGCCATGACTGATGCCTCAAATCAAGGTGAATGATTCGTCAACCCTGCCGGGCGATGCCATGACGTGAGGCGATCGCGCCGACGGTAGCCAGCATGTGTGGCAAGGGGTGTGCCGTGGGCAGACGAACAGGCCACTCGGGCAAATCGTCACTAAACCCCTGTCATAGCAGGGGATGAGTCAGGGTGTTGGGTCGCAAGCGGGTGCTGCATGGAATCAGGCTGCTGCCAGCCTGACAGGGTGGGGTCAATCCCGCTGACACAACTGCCAGACCGGCTGGGCCACCCGATCGGCATCGGTGGGGCGGTCAGGCGTTACGAAACCCGCTTCGCCCCGTGGTAGATGTTCATCCGCCCCGGCCGAAGGAACCCGACCAGAGTCATGTCCAGCCGTGCCGCGAAATCGACCGCCAGGCTGCTCGGGGCGCTGACGGCCGCGACGCAGGGCACGCCCGCGACCGCCGCCTTCTGCATGATCTCGAAGCTCGCCCGCCCCGACACGACCAGCACGGCCGAACGGATCGGCAGTCGGCCGAGCAACGCCTCATGCCCGACGACCTTATCAACCGCGTTGTGTCGGCCGACGTCTTCGCGGAGCACAATCAGGTCGCCCGCCGGTTTAAACAGTGCGGCCGCGTGCAGGCCACCCGTCTGATCGAAGGTGGATTGAGCCGCGCGCATCCGATCGGGCAGCGAAAGGAGCACGTCGCGTGCGACGGTCAATGGGTCGTCGATCGGTGACACACGCTGCTCGATCCGGTCGATGCTCTGCTTGCCACACAAGCCGCACGAACTGGATAGGTACAGCTCGCGCGTCGCGTCGGCCGCGCGCGGTGCGCAACGCTGTCGCGCCGACTCGCTCAGCCGCACGTCGACGACGTTGCCATAGTCGTCGATCGCGCACGGCTCGACCGATTCGATGTCGTCACTGGCTTGCACGACACCCTCGGTCACGCAAAACCCCGCGGCCAGGTCGCGGTCGTGACCGGGTGTTCGCATCGTGACGGCTAAAGGCTGACCGTCCACGTGAACTTCGAGCGGTTCTTCAATGGCGAGTTGATCGACGTCGTCATTTACGTCACCGTCTCGGACGCGTTTGACACGGCGTTCTGTGGAGCCGGTGGACATGAGACGAATCCGCCCTATTGCGGCAAACGCACGTCGAGGTGCACATTGTTGAAGTCCGGGTCGTCCAGCGAGCCTGCGTGGTGGCAGGTCACGCCCGGCGGCAACGTCGCCATCTTGACCTCGTAACCTTCGGGCACTTGCAGGCCGAACGCCATCGACTCAATCAACGTACCGCACATCTGTACGACGGCGTCGTGGTAGTGGTTGGCCACGCCGCGCACGGAAATGTCAGGCCGACCGAACTTGCGCATGCCCAGCGTGTGCAACCATTGCGACCCGCGCGGCGCTTCCTTTGACTTGTCGGCTTCCTTGTTCAGGGCGATGTGATTGAACGGTGCCGGTTGACCGGGCAGGAACAGGTCGGTCCGCCACCGTTCGCGGTCGTACCAGCGCGCGGTGAGCACGTCGCATACGGCCTCAGCCCCCTGGTCGAACAGATACGCGATCAGACCAACGGTGTTGCACAGGTACAGCAGGTCGGGCGGGTCGGTCACGGTGCCGTCGATCACGACGCGCGTGTCGGACTTGCGGACGGCCTTAGCCTTACCGCGGCCCATCTGCTTCTCCAGCGCCTTGCCGATCGGCCCGGCCAACGGTTTGTCGAACGACTCGCCAGCCGACTCACGCGTCTCGACCTCCGCCCGGATCCCGTCCGGCACGCCGTCGAAACGGTACTTCTCGCGCGCAATCTTGAAGGGCGTTTTCATCGACCCGTAGGCGATGTAGTACAGCACCGCGTCGCTCGGCCCATCGGGATTGGGACGGTAGTGACCACGGGCCCAGCGGCTTTCAGTGATGGCATCGGGCATGCGGCAATCGTAGTGATACTGGGAAAGTTGGGCTGTCAAGACAGGTGGGCGAGCCGATGCGCCGAGTATCAGCATGTCTTGCTTGGCCGAAACGTGGCGCTTAAATGTCGTTTTGAATTGATCTTACGCCTCCGAGAGCGTCCTTCTTCCCCCGGCCGGACATAGCACAATGCAACCTGTACCGCGTTCAACCGTTAACCGATGAAGAGGTTGGGCCAAACCTTCCTGCTGGGGCGTCTTCGGTTTGCGGTCGGGCATACAATGCTCTGCCGGCGAGACGCCACCCACTCGTAAGGCTGCCCCCCACTGGGAACGGGTAGGCCCCTGACACATTCAGTGACCGGACCGGCAAGCGTCCCCGACGTGTGATCGAGCATCAGCGATCGGGCCGTAAGCCGGGGCAGAAAGGGCCATACCATGTCCACCATCACCACGTTCGCATTCGGTCTCGGCGGCTGGGAGTTTGCCATCCTTGCCGCGTTTCTCGGCTTGCTCATTTTCGGCAAGCGCTTGCCCGAGACAGCCAAGAGTGTCGGCCAGTCGGTCAAGTCGTTCAAGGCCGGCCTCAACGACATCGACCCGCGGGCGCAGATCGAGCAGGCAGGCCATTCAAGCACGAAGTCAAGTGACGAATCGCGCAAGCCCGCCTCCGTTCAAGACGTGAATTGATCCGTCTCGATCCGCGAGCTACGTCGCACGAGCTCCGGCAATACCGTTTCGAGCCCGTGCGTCCGGTGTCGCCGCGTCGCGATGCGCGGCTATGATTACCCCGATCAATCCTGAAAGGTTGACCCGATGACCACGTCCACACTCGCAATCTTCGGCTCGCTCGGCGGCTGGGAAATCCTCGTCCTGGCCCTTCTTGGCTTGCTCATTTTCGGCAAACGGCTCCCCGAGGTCGGCAAGAGTCTCGGCCAAGGCATTGTGCAGTTCAAGAAGGGACTGCAAGGCGTCGAAGATGAGATCGACCGCGCCGCCGAACAGGGCGAAACCAAGCAACTGAACGAACCGTCAGCCTACGACACCCTCGACCATGAAGTCGACCACGAGCCGGCCGACGCGGAACACAAGCCGTAATCGACGGAAAGAAACAAGCAGCAGACAAGACGATCGGCTGCCCGATCAAGAAGACACACGCAAAGGGCGATTAGCTCAGTTGGCTAGAGCGCACGGATCACACCCGTGAGGTCACAGGTTCGAGTCCTGTATCGCCCATTCGCACACATCTCTCGCTGAGTCGCACAGTTAGCGACTACCCACGACACGTGGCGCGGCCGAGAGGGACCTTTGCCAAAGATGGGGTTACCCACCTTTGGCGAAATCCTCGACGGAGTCGCCGCCATGCCCACCCTCAAATACCGCCTCCCCAAGCTCTGCCAGCACAAGGGCCAGGGCTATGTGAAGCTGAACGGCCGGGTCATCTACCTCGGCCCATGGGGTCATCCTGAAACGGCTCAGCGTTATCACGAGGTCATTGGCGAGTGGCTCGCCCACGGCCGCGACGTGCCCGCCGCCCAGCCGCAGCTCGGCCCCGTCAGTGTTGTCGAGCTGGTCCGTGACTACTGGCGATGGGCGAAGCGCCGGTACGCCGGCAGCAAGGGCGAGGTGGCGTCCATCAAGTCAGCGCTCAGCGTCCTGGTCCGGGCGCACGGCCGGACGCCCGCCGCGGAATACGGGCCCCGGAAGCTACGTGACGTTCGGGCGCTCATGGTCCATGCCGGGTGGTCGCGCCAGCACATCAACAGGCAGATCAGCCGGATCCGGTCCGCGTTCAACTGGTCGGTGGCGGAAGAACTCATCCCGGCCGAGACGGCGAACCGGCTGGCGATGCTGCGCGCCCTTCGAAAGGGGGAGGCGCGTGAGACCGATCCGGTCAAGCCCGTCCCAAGCGACGACCTGTGGCCGGCGATCCACCAGATGAACAAGCCGGTCCGAGGGTTGGTCCTGCTGCAGCTGCTGACCGGGGCCCGCCCAGGCGAGTTGCTCAAACTCCGCGCGATGGACATCGACATGAGTGGGGCGGTCTGGAGCCTCAACCTCGCCGACCACAAGACCGCCCACCACGGCAAGCGCCGCGTCATCCTCTTCGGCCCCAAGGCGAAGCGGATCCTGCGCTATTTCATCGCTGAGAAACGCTCCACCTCGGCCTACCTGTTTGATCCGCGTGATTCCAACCTCGAGGGGAAACGGCGGGGTGCCTCGGGGAGCCGGCGGCCAAATCAACAGGTGAATGCGAAGAAGACAGATCGCTCGATGAACGAGCACTACACGCCCAGCAGCTACGGGCGTCACGTCCGCCGCGCCTGCGATAAGGCCGGCGTCTCGACCTGGTCGCCCGGGCGGCTCCGCCACAACGCGGCGACCTATCTTCGCGCACAGTTCGGTGTCGAAGTGACCAGCAAAGTCTTGGGACACTCCAACATCCGGACCACCGAGATCTACGCGGAGGCCGACGAGCGCAAAGCCGCTCAGGCGATTCTTCGATTCGGATAGCACTCTGCTTGGTTGAGCGACAACGAGCCGACCAACGCGTCGCCGGGATCAAGCGGGCAATCATGACACACGACCTCGTTTTCCTCGCCGGAAGCTGTAATCTCGAATCAGGGAGTGAACCCACGGAGGGGAGCGTGAGTTGCAGTGCCAGAAACGATACGAACAACGTCGGCATAGACGGAAGGCGAATAGCTGGTCATAAACCACATGACTCGTTATCTTGAGGGTAGAGCCGAACGCTTGTACCTCGGCTTGAGGCGCTGCAACCTTTACCTGTCAAAGAGGCCTCCCGTGGCGGTTTCCCTTGAAGCCGGTCGTCGCGAACTCCAGCGCATCGAAACCAGGATCGATGCAATCTGGGATTCGCAACCATCGACCGCGCAACAGTGGTTTGAATTGCAAAGGAAGGTCGTCGAGGCAGGGTATATCGCTGTATCGCTTTTCGAGTCCAGTGAGCTGTCAGTTAACGACATCCCCTGGCATGCACCTGAGGGAGGGCCAGACCTCGAGTGGGTCAAGTCTGAGGTATCATCCATTCTCCGCACTGCACGTGAGGCCGCTATACCTGCAGGACGCTACCGAACCTTGCCAGATTTGGGCGCCGCCCTTTTCATTGACCACTTGATCGAATTTTGGCTTGTGTATTCCTACCCCGACAGGGTTAGAATTGAAGCTCCAATTAAGTGGCACTTCAGTACAACCGAGCACACATATGACAATGAACTCCTGGGCAGAGGGAGTTATTGGAGCAAGATGTTACCCACGGCGTTTCAAACGTTTCTTACGATTGAAATCGACAAGCAATCGTTTTCGGCAGCGCGCATGGTTGCTGATCTCTATGTGTCCGCACTTCGAACTCTGGTTGAATGGCTTGGAGAGGAGCATGCGCGTCGCGCCGCGATCGGTGGCTCCGCGAGCAAAAAGAGAAGAAAACCAGCACCTCAGCCGGACGGTTGGACAAAGAAGACCCTCGTGATGCAAGCCCGTACAGTACGGCCCAAATTCGCCCCCAGAACTTTTACCCGTATTCGAGTAGCGGCTGAATTAAAACCGCCGAGTCGAGGTGGCGTAGGACAGCAGCACACTTACTCGCGACGCGATCTTCGAAAACTAATCACTGCCTTGGAAGAAGGCACTTTCCATGACAACGAAGCAATCGCATCCGCATGGAGAGAATTGCTCGATGATTGACGTAGCGATACTGGAGAGATGAATGGCCATTTAATGGCCATTTAATGGCCAATGGCGAGCACGATTGCCAAACCGGCTCGAATCCACCGTCCGAAGATTGCTTCTTTTGCGATCGAGGTAAGTATGCCTCGATGCAACACGAGTATTCACGGCTATTGACGATCGATGAACTGGCCAATCGTTTGAGGCTTTCCAGGCGCTGGCTGCAAAAGGAGGCCGCCGCCGGCCGTATCCCTTCGCTTCTCGCAGGCCAACGGCGGTTTTTCAATCAAGACGCGGTCGAACAGGCGTTGCTCAAACGTGCTGGCGGCGCCGAAATCATCTATGAGCCGGAGGGAGACATTTGAGACTCCCGCCAGGTGAGACCCGAGTCAGTTTTGCCGAAGCGGCCCGATCACTGCCGGGGCGTCCGCACCCCGCCGCGCTTGGCCGCTGGGCGCGGCATGGTTTCCGCGGGATTCGCCTCGAGTATGAGCGCCAGGGCCGACGCTGCTACACGTCCTTCGAAGCGATGGATCGCTTCTTCGACGCCATTACCAGAGCAGACATCGAGGCTTCAACCGAGCAAACAAGTCCCGCTCATCAGGGAGCAGCCGAATTCGAACCTCGTCGCGCCGCCATCGCGGAGCACGAACTCGCGGCGGATGGAATCGAGTGATTGAGGCCAGAGAGCACTACCCCGCAAGGCCATCAAAAAGGCGCATCTACTCAATGTCAGATTGGGTGCTGGTGAGTGACCTAGCTAGGACACCATGATGGAATTGACTTTGCCTACGAAACGCAGCAAGCCGTCGGCCGATCTCTCGACCAAGACCACGCTGATCTACGGCCCACCGAAGATCGGAAAGAGCACCTTCGCCAGCAAGTTTCCCAACGCGCTGTTCTTCGAGTGTGAGCCGGGCCTCAATGAGCTGGAGGTTTTCAAGATACCGACTTACACGTGGCCGGATTTCCTGGCCGCGTGTCAACTCGTTGCCGCCGGACGTCATGAATTCGAGGCGATCGTGATCGACACGGCAGACAACGCTTTCAAGTACTGCTCCGAGTTCATCTGTGGCAAACACAACATTGAATACGAAGGCGATCTCTCTCATGGCAAGGGGTGGGCGCTCGTGAAGAACGAGTGGCACCGCGTCCTCACGCGGTTGGCGAGTCTACCCTACGGCCTCGTGCTAATCAGCCACGCCGTGGACAAGACCATTGAGACGCGCACGGGCGATGACATGAAAACGCAGCCCAGCCTGCCCGATCGGGCACGGTACGTCGTGCTCGGCCTGGTGGACATGATCCTTTACTGCGACGCCGTACCTCGCAAGGACGACGACGGCGATACGGTCGTCGAGCGGGTTATCCGCACCAAGCCGCATCCCACGTATGAGGCCGGGGATCGCACCGGCCGCCTCCCCGAGTTGCTGCCGTTGAGTTTCAACGCCTTCGCCAAGGCGTTTGCTTCTCCTTCGTCCAAGCCATCCAAGTGAAAGTCCCCAGCAGATGACCATGACCAACGACTCAAAGAACGACCGCGATCACACCGCAACCGACAGCACCGGATCGGCCGGCACACCCGACCGCGACGACGATTTCTCGCCGACGGCTCCCCAGCCGAGCGACCTGTCGGTCTTCGATGACGCCTACGCCGAAGCCGAAGTGTCGGCCTTCGACGAGGTGCCCGACGGCAGGTACCAGGTTCGCGTGCACACGGTGAAGCTCGACCGCAGCCGGAAGAACGACCCCATGATCAAGTGGGACACCGTGATCATCTCCGGCCAGTACGCCGGCCGGCACATCTTCAAAAACTCTGTGGTCACACAGTCGTCGCTCGCGTTCGTGAAGGCCGATCTGCAGACGCTGGGGCTGAAGCTGGAGAAACTCAGCGACCTGCCTAATCGCCTGAACTCGCTGCTCGACCTGACGGTCGACGTGACGAAGCGCACCAAAGGTGAGTACGAAAACGTCTATTTCAACAGGCTCTTGAACACTCCCGCCGACGATGCCGGCGCGAACCGGGTCGACCTGTCCGACGAGCCCATCCCGTTTTGAATCGGGCTCGTGTCGTCATGCTGTTCTCGGAAGCCTGCGATGGACTGCTGCCAGCTTTTTCAATTGTGATCCCTGTGGCCGGAGTGATCTTGTTCGAACCAGCCTAACCGACGGGACACGGATGCAAGCTGAACATGACCATTTCGAACTGACAGTTTCAGAGCGGACTGAGCTCCTAATCGATTTGCCCTGGGACTGGACACAGGGGACATGTGTAGCGAAACCCCTTCGCACCGGCAGGGGGGGACTGATTGGCGCGATGCTGCGCTGCGGCGGAGCCACACCGCTTGATGCGGCCCGGGAGGGGTCCCAATGAGCGCAGTGTCGGACTACGAGGCGATCGTCGCTAACACGCCCGACTGCCTCAAGCAGCGGTCGCAGTGGGTCTGTTGGAAGTACGTCGAGCGAGACGGCAAGGCGAGCAAGTGTCCTGTCAATCCGCGCAACGGGAAGTTGGCCAGGTCGAATGCACCAGGTACATGGACCTCGTTTGAAGATGCGATCAATGCCGCCCGGCACAATGACCAGCTCGCTGGCGTGGGCTTCATGTTCGCGGCGGACGACCCGTACACCGGCATCGATCTTGATCAGTGCATTGATGCGGCCAGCGGCCAGCTCAAGCCGTGGGCGAAGCGGATCGTCTCCGACCTGGCCAGTTACGCCGAAATCAGCCCGTCCGGGACGGGGGTGAAGATCTTCATCATCGCCGAGAAGCCGGGCGAACGCTGCAGGCGCCGATACAAGGATGGGGAAGTTGAGATTTACGACCGCGGCCGATTCTTCACGGTCACGGGCAAGATTTGCAAGATTGCTCCGGCGAGCATCGAATCGCGCCAAGTCCAGCTCAATGCACTTTACGTCGAGGTGTTCGGCCAAACCGAGGAGCCGGCCAAACCCGTCGCCGCTTCATCACCATCCGACAACGGTCATCTCGATGACGCCGAAATCATCCACCTTGCAACCACGCAATCCAATGGACGCGGCGAGAGATTCAAGCAGCTATGGGCGGGCGATTGGCAGGCCCACTTCAATTCAAGGAGTGAAGCTGACTCGTCGGCCGTCTTCACGCTCGCCTACTACACGAAGGACGCCGACCAGATCGACCGCATGTTCCGCGGGTCGGGGCTGATGCGCGACAAGTGGGACGAGCGCCACGGCAAACAGACCTACGGTCAGTTGACAATCAACAAGGCGCTAGCCAAGGTTACGAAGCAGTACAGGCCGAGGACGCAAACGTCCGACAAACGCGAGTCACGCGACAGGCCGGCCCCCAGCCATCTGCTCAATGGCGAGCCCGTCCCAGGTACGATCGAACCGAGGACGGGACGTCTCATCCTGTCGACCAAGCGAACACTGCCGACGACGGAGTCGTTTATCGAGCGCTATTACCTACACGCGGATGGGCGCACGCTTTACTGCTACGCCGGTACACTGGTCGCCTGGCGGGACAACCGTTACGTCGAGATTGAAGACGACGGGATGCGTCATCAACTCTTGCGGTGGATGGACGACGCGGTGCGCATGGTTTACGACAAGAAGCTCGGGTGGGTGCCGGAGGATTTCCCGGCCAACCCCACCACATTCAACGCCGCGCTCGATTCCATCAAGGCCCGCACGCACCTGCCGGCCGCGACCGAGTCACCATCATGGCTGGCCGATGCGTCGGGCCGCCCTGCGGCTGTTGACGTCCTGCCCTGCAAGTCCTCAAACCTGCACCTGCCGTCGATGGGGACGATGCCGCCGACACCGCAATACTTTACATTTAACGCGCTTGATTTCGACCACGATCCCGACGCCGGCGTGCCCGTGCAGTGGATCGAGTTCCTGCAGACGCTGCTCGACGACGACATGGAATCGTGGGATTTGCTTCAGGACTGGTTCGGCTACTGTCTGACAGGCGATACCTCCCAGCAGAAAATGCTTCTGCTGGTCGGGCCCAAGCGCAGCGGCAAGGGCACGATCGGCCGCGTGCTGACTCATCTCGTTGGGGTCGGCAACATGTGTGGGCCGACCACCACCAGCCTTGCAGGTAACTTTGGCCTGCAACCGCTCATCGGAAAGTCACTGGCCGTCGTTTCGGACGCCCGGTTCAGTGGTGACTGTATTCGCACGGTGGTCGAGCGTTTGCTCTGCGTCAGCGGTGAAGACGCGCTCACTGTTGACCGCAAGCACATGACGTCGATCACGATGAAGCTGCCGACGCGCTTCCTGTTCCTGTCGAACGAGCTACCACGTTTGAGTGACGCCTCCGGTGCTCTGGCCGGTCGATTCATGATCTTAAGGCTGACCGAGAGTTTCTACGGCCGCGAGGACAAGGCGCTGACGACGAAGCTGCTCACGGAGTTGCCCGGCATCCTCAACTGGGCGATCGAGGGCTGGCAACGTCTGCGCAAGCGTGGATACTTTGTGCAGCCCTCCAGCGTAGACGACGCCGTGCGGGAGATCGAGGACCTGTCCAGCCCGGTCAACGCGTTCGTCCGTGAACGGTGTGAGATCGGGCCGGGCAAGCGCGTATGGGTCGATGAGCTGTACGAGGCGTGGAAGGGCTGGTGCGAGCAGGAAGGCTACAGCATGATCAAGACAAAGGCGACGTTGGGGCGCGATCTGTCTGCCGCAGTGCCGGGCGTCCAGCGGCGGCGCGGAACAGGATTGGTGCCCTTCTATCAGGGCATCGGCCTGAAGGAGGTGCCGGGACGCACTGAAGCCCCATCGCTTTAGGGTCGCCTTCAGAAGACTTACTGTCGCGTACTGTCGCGACAGTTTGTATTGCACGCACGCGTGGTGCCCACGTACGCACAGAGACGGTTGGAATACTAAAGCGCAATGTCCACTGTTGCGGCAGTGCGCGACAGTAGGCAGATTAGCACGAAGACCAAGTAGTGCCCGTATGTGGGCTCTGCGAGCGTGACAGGGCAATATGAGGCAGTACCATGACCAAGGCACTGGAATCAGACAACATCATGAAACCAAAACCCAAAAAGAAGAAAGCCGCCAAGCGTACCAGCAAGAGGCAATCGGATCCTTCAGAGTTGACAGACGTTGAGTGCAACGAGCTGCAAGAAGTACTCGAAGGGAGATCCGAACACTCACGTGGTACTCGCAAGAAACTGCACCAGATGATTGCCGGCGCAGTGTATGCTGACCAACTGGCTGCAGACCCGAAGATCCTGACCGACCCAATTGGATCGTTGGCACGCGGCTGTTCGATCGACTACGCCGCTGAGTTGATCGCTCAATTGGACCCACGCGACCCACTTGAGGAGATGTTGGTCATGCAAGCCCTTTGGGCGCATGGCCGTACGGCCCATCTGTCAGTACTGGCAACCCGGCAGACGGACCTTGAAGCGCTGCGAATCATCAATCAGGCGGCAGACAAGTCAACCAATACCTTCCGGCGTTTGATGGTCGCCTTGGCGGAGTATCGCCGCCCACCTCGCGCCGGTGATAGCTTCACCGCCATCAAACAGGCCAATATTGCCCGCCAACAGATCGTTCACAACTCCGAATCTAGAGAATCACAGACTGAAAACATGACAAACGAACAAGGATTCATCAATGACGAGGCAATGCAAGCCGAACCCTCAAAGGCCCTACCGGCTGACGCCGGCGGGGTTGGACTCACTTCGCCGGTCGGCCAGTCGCACGAAGCCGTGGATGCACAGCACGGGGCCACGAACGCCTGAGGGGAAGAGCCGCTCCAAGATGAACGCGCTGAAACACGGTGAACGGTCGGCCGCGGTGGTCGTCGCGCGTCGTAAGGTCACTCTGCTCCTGCGGGTGCTTAGCTGATTATGTCCCAAGAGATGCTCTCACCACTATCAAGACAGGCCAGTTCGAAACAGCCTTGTAGGTCCCGACGAGATACCAAAGATCCGGCTCGGCGAGTCGTGCTTGGCGGCGGGGCCAGCATTGGTACCCAAGGCCCTTTCCATGGGCGCGGGGGCTCAGATCGGTCTGTGACACGACACTGCGCGATCTGCACTCAGTTCCTTGCGCCTGCCAGGTAGTCACGGCTCGAATGGCAAGGGAACACCCCCTTGTGCGATCCGCAGGGCCGTTTGACATGTGCTCGATCTGCCTCTGAAATGGGGTCCTTCGATCGTTTCGGGGGACGTCGCTGGCCTGCCTCCACTGACACAGATGACATGGAGCGCTCCGAGGGAGCCGTTTTCCAAATTGTCCGTCAACGGCCTGTCCAATCTGAAGTCGGCCCTCTGGGAAGCCGCCAATACGCTTCGCGGCTCGGCCGTCGACCGTACCGATTGGAAGGGCTACATCCTCCCGCTGTTGTTCTTCAAGCGCATCTGCGACGTGTGGGATGAGGAAACCGCCGAAGCAGAGGAAACCTTCGGCGATGCCGACCCGACGCTTTTCCCGGAGGTGCATCGGTTCACCGTCCCGAATGGTTGTCACTGGCGCGACGTGCGCGAGACAGCGTCTAATGTCGGAACCGCGTTGCTTCGCGCGATGCAGGAAATCGAAAAGGCCAATCCCGACACGCTCTACCGCGTGTTCGGCACGGCTGACTGGGGCAACAAGGAGAAGTTCACCGACGAGCTTCTCAAAGACCTGATCGAAGGTTTCTCGGCCATTCCGCTCGGCAACAAGGCTGTCAGCACAGATGTGCTGGGCGATGCTTACGAGTACCTGGTCGGCAAGTTCGCCGATGTCACGCGTCGCAACAAGGCCGGCGAGTTCTACACGCCGCGTAGCGTCGTGCGCATGATGGTCGAGATACTCGACCCCAAGGAGGGCGAGTCCATCTATGACCCCGCGTGCGGCACTGGCGGCATGTTGCTCGGCGCGATCGAGCACGTCGCCCGCAATGGCGGCGACCCGCGCACCTTCTTCGGCAAGATTTATGGCCAGGAGAAGAACCTCACCACATCATCCATCGCCCGCATGAACCTCGTGCTGCACGGCATCGAGGATTTCCAGATCGCCCGCGAGGACACCCTCCGCAACCCAGCGTTCAGTGACGCCAGCACGGGCGGCTTGCTCACCTTCGACTGTGTCATTGCTAACCCGCCGTTCTCCCTCAAGGAATGGGGACGCGACATTTGGGAAGCCGACCCGTGGGGCCGCGCCCATTACGGACTCCCGCCAGAGAGCTATGGCGATTACGCCTTCGTTCAGCACATGATCGCATCGATGGCGAACAACAAGACCAGCCGCATGGCCGTTGTGTTGCCCCAGGGAGCGCTGTTCCGCAAGGCCGCCGAGGGCAAGATTCGCACGGCCCTCTTGAAGGAAGATCTGATCGAAGCGGTGATCGGCCTTGCCCCAAACCTGTTTTATGGCACCCAGCTCGCCGGCTGTGTGGTCATTCTGCGTCGGAAGAAGCCCGCCGCCCGCAAGAAGAAGTTGCTCATCATTGACGCGTCGAGCCTGTTCCGAAAAGGCCGGGCGCAGAACTTCCTTGATCCCGAACACACCGACCAGCTCGTGTCGTGGTTCCGCGCGTTTGAGGATGTTGAAGACCGCGCCAAGGTCGTCTCGCTCGACGAGATCAAGTCCGAGGGCTGGACGCTGAACATATCACGCTATGTGTTGCCGCCCATCGGCGAGGACATCCCGCCGTCGCCCGAGGCCGTCGAATCGTTCAAGAGTGCGCTCGCAGAAGCCCGCGCCGCTGAGGAGAACCTGCGCACCGTGCTGACCGAAGGAGGGTGGCTCTGATGTTTGCCGTAGGATTTGGCAGCAAGAATCGTGAGGCCGCGATCCGGCACACCGCGCAAGATGACCCCACAACGGCAGTAATCCTCGCTGCTGTTCACTTTGAGTGGATGCTCAAGAGGGCAATCCTTAAGTTGGGGACAACGCCGACAAAGGCCCTTCGAAAGGAACTCGAAGGTGTCTACCAAATCAACGATAGCTCTGGCCGGTTCGACTATAAAAGGATCTGGGCTCGCGAAGTCGGGGCGAGGATCAGCAACGCCGCACTTGGCACTGTTCTTGGTCGCCTAGTGAAGATTCAGAACAAGGCACTCAAAGTCCGTGGACGAATCGTTCACGGCAACGGCACGGTTAGCGAACAAGACGCCGAGGAGGCGATCGATCTTTTCTTGTCGGCGGGCGAGAAGCTGCGTCAATTCGCAGTCAAGTACGGAGAAGACTTGGATGCCCGTTTAAAGACTCGAATCAAGCCCCGGGGTGTCAAATGAGCGCAGTCCTCGCACAGAAGGAACTTGAATCCTACCTCTGGGGTGCCGCCACGCTGCTGCGTGGCTTGGTCGACGCCAGCGACTACAAGCAGTACATCTTCCCATTGCTTTTCTTTAAGCGACTCAGCGATGTCTGGGATGAGGACTATCAGGAAGCGCATGACGATACAGATGACGCCGAGTATGCCACCGCAACCGCAAACGACCGGTTCACCATCCCCAACGATGCGCATTGGAAGGATGTACGTCTCGCATCGAAAGATGTCGGCCGTGCATTACTGAGCGCATTCCAAGCCATAGAAACCGCCAACCCGCAACGCTTGCAAGGCGTCTTCGGCAACGCTCCCTGGACCGACAAGGCCCAGATGCCCGACGCCACGCTCAAGAATCTCATCGAGCACTTCTCCAAGCACACACTCAGTCTCGCCAATGTTCCCGAGGACGAGCTCGGCAACGGCTACGAGTACCTCATCAAGCAGTTCGCCGACGACTCCGGGCACACCGCCCAGGAGTTCTACACCAACCGCACGCTCGTGCACCTCATGGCGCAGATGCTTGAGCCCAAGGCCGGCGAGTCGATCTACGATCCCACCTGCGGCACGGGCGGTATGCTCATCTCCTGCCTGGCCGAAGTGAAGCGTCGCGGCGGTGATACCCGCACCATCGGCCTCTATGGACAGGAACTGATCACCATCACCGCTGCCATCGCGCGGATGAATCTCGTGCTGCACGGCGTGTCGGACTTCCACATCGCAGCCAACAACACGCTCAGCTCGCCGGCCTTCGTCGAAGGCGACAAGCTCCGCACGTTCGACATAGTCCTTGCCAATCCGCCGTACTCGATCAAGAAGTGGACTCGTTCTGCCTGGGAGAGCGACCCTTGGGATCGCAACTTCCTCGGCACGCCGCCGCAGGGCCGCGCCGACTACGCCTTCTTTCAGCACATCCTCAAGAGCATGGACCCCAAGACCGGCCGCTGTGCCATCCTCTTTCCGCATGGCGTGCTGTTTCGCAACGAGGAAGCCGAGATGCGTCGCAACCTCGTCGAGTCCGACCTCGTTGAGTGTGTACTCGGCCTCGGGCCGGGGTTGTTCTACAACTCCCCGATGGAGGCATGCGTCGTCGTCTGTCGCAGCCGGAAGCGCAAAGCGCTCAAGCGCAAGATTCTGTTCATCGATGCCGTAGCTGAGGTCGCCCGCGAACGGGCTCAGAGCTTCGTACGACCCGAGCACCAGCAGCGGATTCTTGCTGCCTACCAGGCGTTCGAGGATGAACCGGGCTTCGCCGCCGTCGTGCCGGTCGAGGATGTGCTCGCCAGGGACGGCAGCCTGTCCATCCCGCTATACGTGAAAAAGCCCAAACCGAAGATTGCTGCCGGCGAAGAGACGACCCTCGCGGCTGCATGGGCGGAGTTTGACGAGGGAAGCCGAGAGTTCTGGACACAGATGGACGCGCTGGTGGATATGCTCGACGGCATCGTCGCCGAGGAGGCGAACAATGCCTGAGAGAGCGACCACAAGTAAGACTGGTTGGACTTCCGTCGCGTTCGGCGATGTCGTCAAGCTCTCCAAGGAGCGGTCGAGCGATCCCGAGGCCGACGGCTACGAGCGGTACATCGGCCTGGAACACATTGACCCGGGTGAACTCCGTGTTCGTCGCTGGGGCGACATCGCAGACGGCGTGACGTTCACCAGCGTCTTCCACGCCGGACAGGTCCTCTTCGGCAAACGTCGCGCCTACCAGCAGAAGGTCGCGGTTGCTGACTTCAGCGGTGTTTGCTCTGGAGATATTTACGTTCTGGAGCCAAAGGGCGACAAGCTGTTGCCGGAGTTACTGCCGTTCATCTGCCAGACCGACGCGTTCTTCGATCACGCTGTCGGCACCTCGGTGGGGTCGCTTTCGCCGCGCACCAACTGGAAGAGTCTCGCCGATTTCGAGTTCACCCTGCCGCCGATTGAGGAGCAACGCCGCATGGTATGGGTGTTGTCGGCTGCGCGTGACACCTATGAGCGCCTTCTCGATGTCCTTGAGCACGGCGAATTGCTGCGTGATTCTCTTATCGCCAGGCTGATCGAATTCGGTCTCGTGGGTGAAGCCCGCAGTGAGACCGAGATGGGCAGCTTCCCACATTCCTGGGACTTGCTGCCCTTGGGTGAACGCTACGAAGTGCAGCTCGGGAAGATGATGTCCCCCAAAGCCAGGGCCTGCAATTCACAAGTCCCCTATATGCGGAATGCCAATGTGCAGTGGGGGCGACTCGACCTATCGGATGTCGCCACGATGTCGATCGCGGAGTCAGAACGGGAGCGATTCGGACTTCGCCGCGGTGACATTCTCGCCTGTGAGGGCCGACACGTCGGCAAGTCTGTCATCTGGAACGACGAGATTCCGGGGGCGTGCTATCAGAAGGCGCTTCATCGTCTACGGCCGCGTGACCCAGGAATCGACCTTCCGGAGTTCTTACTTCACTGTCTTCGACTTTACTCAGTGTCGGGACGATTCATCCGCGCGACAGGAGAAACGACCATTCCTCACCTGCCCGCCGAACGCTTTCGGGAGATTGTGTTCCCATTTCCACCGGTGCAACAGCAGCGAGAGATATGCGAGCGCGTGGCCCAGCTCGATTGCCAATTGGGTCAGGCGAGAATGCGGGTAGAGACTCCGAAACAGGTACTGAACTCGCTAATGCGGGAGGCATTCGAATGAGTGAAGACCTACCCTCAGAATCGACCGGCGACCATCTTCACCGTGCAGCCCGATCAGCACTCGCGGCTATTCCTTTTGCCGGCGGCGCCGCTGTGGAACTGTTCAATCTCGCCCTCGCTCCGCCGATTCAACGACGACGCGATGCGTGGCTCAACAACCTGGCCGAGCGGCTCGGAAAGCTGGAACAGGATGGCCGGTTGGTAGTTGAGGAACTGCGCGACAATGAGGAATTCGTCAGCACCGTCATGCAGGCCTCTCAAGCGGCCGTAAAGAATCATCAGCAGGAGAAGATCGACGCACTCCGCAACGCTGTGCTGAATACGGCCCTTGGGCAAGCCCCAGAGGATTCCAAGCGAGAGCTGTTTCTTAGATGGATTGATGAGCTAAGCGTGTGGCACCTTCGGCTGCTCACCCTGTTGGCTGATCCGCCCGGTTGGTTTGAGCGCAATGGCAAGTCGATTCCGCAGTTCGCCATTTCATCGTCGCTGCATCAGCTAATCCAGGCTGGTATGCCTGAACTAGCGCGAGACAGGGGCTTCCTCGAAGTCGTCGCAAAGGACCTGAACGATCGGCACCTCGCCAGTTCCGCCAGTCTGATGACCATGATGAGCGCGCAGGGAGCCGTTGAGAAACGGACATCCGACCTTGGCAACGAGTTTCTGCGCTTCATCACAGAACCGGGGGAGACCGCATGAGCACTTTCAACGAGTCCAATACGGTCGAAGCCTTCGTTCGGTTCAGCTCGACTTCGTTAGAGTGGACCGATACAGCACGCTACACGATGTCGTGGATGGGGGTGCAATATGATCTTCGCTAAGGTGAGGAAGTCTCCGGAATGGATGCCTCGATGTGACTCATGGGTGGAGCAGTTCGCCGAGGCAGAAAGGCCAACCGCAGAACTCCTGCTTGATTCAATCACATACATCACGCATGAGGAGGTTTGTTCAGGGCTGCAGCATGCAGTCGAAGAACTAATCGGCCAGTTGCAGGGGACTTGTGGTCTTTACCCGGTAACCAACACGAAGATTTTCGAGCCCTTCGAGGCTTACGACCAACTGCCGTTTGGAATTGACGGTGACTTGGGTGGCGAAGGTGATCTTGGCCATTTGTGCCGGGATGTTTGCAACGGAGCATGCAGTACTCGCACATTGGCGTTTCCTTGTCTTAAGACGCTTCGGGAAAGACGGGTCGACCATATCATCCTGCTCACCGATTTCACCTCTTCCGGCACCCAGGGCGAGGACTATCTGAATTGGATGTGGGCCTGCAAAACGATTAGGAGTTGGCATTCCGGCCGCCTTGTTCAGTTCCACTATCTGAGTCACCTGTACGCGCCAGGCGGACTGAATCGAATCAAACACCACAGTACACGACCCACCGTCGGCGGCTTACAGGCAAGTGCCTCAGGTGACCCCGCATGGACACCGGATCAGAGACGCGCAATCGAGGGTATCTGTCGCAAGTATGGTGCAAAAGGGATGGAGCTCGGCTATGAGGACATGATGTCGCTGCAAGTGTTCAGCTACAGCTGTCCGAACAACGTGCCATCGATTCTTCGATATGGCTGTAGGAAGAAGAAGTTCCGAGGACTGTTCGAGCGGCGACCTACGAACGTATCAGGTCATGCGATTTCGGGTACGGCTGAGAATGTGGCAGCTATGGCAGAAAGGCTCGGCGTAGATGCGCCCTCCCTGATGCACCTTATCTGCCACGTATTGCGACCTGGGCCGACGACGCCGGAGATGCTATCGGCGCGCCTTGGTTTGCCGATCGTTTCAATCAATCACGGACTCCAGGCGGCGGTCGACGCACGCTTCGTGCGACTAATGAAGAGAGCTTACAGACTCACGCCAGAAGGAGTGCGTCTCGCACGCGGGCTCACACCAGCAAGCGAGCCAGATGGTCATGTAGTGAAAACTTCAGGTGGTCGGTTTGACTACCTGCCATTATCAAGGGGCCCGGCGGTTTCATCTAGCAACCTCTCCGACCGATCGGAGACCACTAATGGGTGAGACCCCTGTTAGTACGGCGTCGGCTGTCCGATTGCCTTGGAATGAGCCTACGCATTGCGTCAAGTCGCTGCGTACGCTCCGGACTCGAAGACTCGTCCCGCTGCGTGGCCTAGCTCGGACCGCACGCAGCCACTCGCTTTGCGAGTTAGAGGAGTCAAAGTAGATGAATCGCTGGGCCCCCCATTTTTTCGCCGAACGTGCTCGCGAAGCCGGCTTGCCGGAAGATCAGATCACAGAGGTAGCGGCGCACTACGAACATGCTCGTCGCTTAGGTATAGCCCCGGTTATTTCGTTATCACACATGGCGTTTTCGTGCGGCGTGGAATATCGGCATCTTAGAAACCGCTGTGCGCGACAGCCAATTACAACGGTGGATGGCAGTAGGTCTAGGCCATATAGGACGTTTGCGGTCAGGAAGCGATCTGGCGGCACACGGTTGATCTCAGTGCCAGCCGATGATCTCTTGCAGGTTCAACGTTGGATCAATCACAACATCCTGTCGAGATGCAGTTGTCATAGTCGCGCTTTTGCATACCAAGCGGGCAGTTCAATTGCCGACTGCGCCTCAATCCACCTTGGGTGTCGCTGGCTCATTAAGCTGGATTTAGTCAGGTTCTTCGAGTCGATTACCGAGCGACAGGTGTATCGAGTGTTTGCGGGCTTGGGCTACCCAAGGCTAGTGTCTTTCGAATTGGCCCGGCTTTGCACCCGTGTGGATAGGGTTTCTCGGAAACGGAAGGAAGCTCCAAAATGGCAATCTAGTCGTTGGGACACAGCAATTCCTGACTACTCACATTCAGTCGTTGGATATCTACCACAGGGCGCACCAACAAGCCCCATGCTCTCCAATCTTGTTGCACGCGGACTTGACCGTGCACTGGACTCGATCGCAGACGAATTGAGAGGCGAGTACAGTCGGTATTCGGATGACATGTATTTTTCATTTGCGGATGGAAGCTTCAGCAAGAGTGATGCGGCCAGACTAGTTCGCCGGGTTGGCATTCAAGCGAAAAGGCATGGCTTCGATCTGAATCAGGCCAAGACTGCTATTGCGGGGCCCGGCCACCGGCGGCTTGTTCTTGGCATTCTTGTAGATCGTGATCGGCTGAGGTTGTGCCGAGCATTTCGTAGACGACTTGAATGGCACTATCGACACTGTCTGGCCAATCCAGCAGCTCACGCAGTATGCAAGGCGTTTGATTCGGTGGCGGGATTGAAGAATCACGTCAACGGTCTACTGGCATTCGCAAGAAGTGTCGATCCAGAATACGTTGCAAGTCTCGAGGAGCGTCCAATTGCGTGGCCAGTGTAGCCAGCGCGTATCGACGGGGAATGCGCTATGACCTTCAATGAATCCAACACCGTCGAAGCATTCGTTCGGGACCGCCTCAAGGCGATCGGCTGGGAGTTCATCGACCACACATCGCTACCGCGCCAGCCGCAGGAGGTCCTTGTCGAGGACCATCTGCGCGACGCGCTGGTTCGCCTGAACCCGACCATCGCCGAACGTCCCGATCGGGCGGACGAGGTGCTGTACCGCCTACGGGCGGCCATCATGACCGTCCGCGACACCGGGCTAGTTAAGGCCAACGAGGAGTTTGCCGCGTGGCTCCTCGGCGAGCGATCGATGCCCTTCGGCCCGAACGGCGAGCACGTCACCATCCACGTGATCGACTTCGACAACCTGAAGCGGAACTGCTTCGTCGTTACGCAGCAGCTCACCTTCCGAGCCGGCAAAACCGAGAAGCGGGCCGACTTGGTGTTGATCGTCAACGGCATGCCGCTGGTGGTCATCGAGGCCAAGACGCCAGTGCGATCGAGTGAGAGCTGGCTCGATGGGGCGCTGCAGGTTCACGACGACTATGAAAAGAACGTGCCGGAACTCTTCGTGCCAAACGTGTTCTCCGTCGCCACCGAGGGCAAGGAATACCGCTACGGCTCAATCGCGATGCCAGTCGAGTTTTGGGGGCCGTGGCGGCTCGAGGACGATGACGCGTTGCCTTCGATGCAGCAGATCGAAACAGCTGTGAGTTCAATGCTGCGGCCGAACGTGGTTCTTGATCTCTTGGCAAACTTCACCGCTTACGCCACGCACAAAGGCAAGCACCGCATCAAGATCATCGCTCGCTACCAGCAGGTCGAAGGTGTGAACAAGATCGTCGAGCGTGTGGTCGCCGGGCAGCCTCGGAAAGGGTTGATCTGGCATTTCCAGGGCTCGGGCAAATCGTTGTTGATGCTCTTTGCTGCCCGCAAACTGCGGCTGAACCCCGCGCTGAAGAACCCGACCGTGCTGGTGGTCGTGGATCGGATTGACCTGGATTGCCAGATCAGCGGCACGTTCTACGCCGCGGACATGGCGAATCTTGTCCGCACGGAAAGCCGGAAGGAACTCGAAGACCTGCTGGCCAAGGACGTACGGAAGGTCATCATCACGACCATTCACAAGTTTGCCGAGGCAGACGGTAAGCTTAACGATCGGGACAACATCATTGTGATGGTCGATGAAGCGCACCGTACTCAGGAAGGCGATCTCGGCCGGAAGATGCGCGAGGCACTGCCGAACGCATTCCTGTTCGGCTTGACCGGCACGCCGATCAACCGAGCCGACCGCAATACGTTTTATGCGTTTGGTGCCGACGAGGACGAAAACGGCTATCTCAGCAAATATGGCCTCGACGACTCACTCCGAGACGGAGCAACCAAGCCGTTGCACTTCGAGCCACGGCTGATCAACCTGCACATCGACCAGGCCGCAATCGAGCAAGCGTACAAGGAACTCACAGCGGGTCTCACCGACGAGGATAAGGATAAGCTTGGCAAGGCTGCAGCAAAGATGGCTGTGCTCGTCAAGAGCCCCGAGCGTATCCAAGCGATCTGTGCTGACATCGCACAGCACTTTCAGGAGAAGGTTGCACCGAACGGGTTTGGGGCACAGGTCGTCACATTCGATCGGGAAAGCTGTGTGCTCTTTAAGCAGGAGCTGGATCGCCACCTACCGCCTGAGGTGTCGGACATCGTAATGTCGGTCAATAGCGGTGAGGACGATTACGCCGCCTATAAGCGAGACCGCGATGCCGAGGAGAAGTTGCTTGATCGCTTCCGCGATCCAAAGGACCCATTAAAGATTCTGATTGTCACGTCGAAGCTGCTGACGGGATTCGACGCACCTATCCTCCAAGCCATGTACCTCGATAAGCCGTTGCGTGACCACACACTGTTGCAGGCAATCTGTCGCGCGAATCGCCCTTATGGCGAGGACAAAACGCACGGTTTGATCGTGGACTATCTCGGCATCTTTGACGACGTGGCGCAGGCGCTGCAGTTCGATGAAAAGAGCGTTCAGAAGTCTGTATCCAACATTGCCGAACTCCTCGCCAAACTGCCTGACGCGATACAGAAGTGCCTTGAGTACTTCGCTGGATGCGACCGAACGTTGCAGGGCTACGAGGGGTTGATCGCTGCGCAGGAATGCCTGCCAACGAACGACCGGCGTGACGCGTTTGCGGCCGACTTCACTGTGCTGGCGAGGATATGGGAAGCCATCTCGCCCGACCCGGTGTTGACGCCACACGAAAAGGACTTCCGCTGGCTGGTGCAGGTCTATGAATCGCTCAAGCCATCAACTGGCACAGGCAGGCTGCTCTGGCATCGGTTGGGGGCGAAGACGATTGAGCTGATCCATGAGAACATGCATGTGGACGCGGTGCGCGATGATCTAGACACCCTCGTGCTCGACGCCGAACTACTCGAGGCAGTCCTCGGAGCATCCGACCCGTCAAAGAAAGCCAAAGAGATCACAATCAAGTTGACCGCGCGGCTTCGTAAGCACGCGGGCAACCCTAAGTACAAAGCGCTTGCCGAACGCCTGGAAGACCTGAAGAACCGTCACGAGCAGGGCCTACTGGTCAGCATCGACTTCCTCAAGGAACTGCTCGAATTGGCCAAGGATGTAGTTCGCCTGGAGCGAGAAACGCCTGTCGAGGAGGAGATCGATCAAGGCAAGGCGGCGTTGACGCAACTCTTCGAGGAGGCCCGCAATGGCGAGACACCCGTCATGGTCCAGCGCGTTGTGGACGACATCGACGAGATTGTGCGACAGGTGCGGTTCGACGGCTGGCAGGACACACACGCGGGGGAACGTGAGGTAAAGATTGCTCTACGGAAGACGCTGTTCAAATACAAGCTCCATCAAGACAACGAACTGTTCAACCGGGCGTATGGGTACATTCGGGAGTACTACTGACCGTTGCCGGCCGACTCGACAAATGCGACGCGCCAGCCGTGCTCGATAAGCCGTTTGACGTTTCAGGCCGTTGTGTAAGGGACTGTGATGGGCACAACATATGTCACAAAGACTTGTCGCCCTATTAGACTGGGTTTCTTAGTGCGACCGCCAGTACGGGAAGATCTCGAGAAGGCGATCGAGATCAACACATTAGTATGGGGCGGTATTCTCAATCCGCTAATCCCAACCTACCAAAAGATACCCGCGTCTTGGGGAGATCGGACACTTGGTCCTGATAACGCCGTGGCGTTGATGCGTGGGTATATCCAAACGTATCAGCCTGATTATCTAGTTAGGCCTGACGGGTTGTCGTTGCCTTCCGACCTATTCCCAGACGAACGTATTCTTGCATACTCTGACGTCATGTGCAACCCCCAGGTCAGAACGCATTCTGAATCGGGCAGCTGTATCCAATACGGCTTAGACATGATGCATGTTTATCTAGACGCTTACAACAGAGTGTATCGGTTCAAGCAGAGGCACCCGCCAAAGGAGGTCATTCCAGCTTTGTCTGGGAGACTGAGGCTCTTCGGACAAGCCCATTGGGGCACTTTCCCCAACGTGCCAGAGTTGGAGCACTACAAGCGCAGTTTTGTTGATGTCTTTCAGCCAGACGAGAGGAGCTATGGTAACCTTGAGTCCTTAGATCTTGGGGCAGGAACGCCACTTAGCAAGACGGCATATCGGCTCGAGCGAAGCGGCAGTGCTCCTGAACCATGTCTCTTCGTACTTGATCCAACCAAGCCGATAGATCTGCTCGACTATTGGAACCTGCGGGCATGCGGCGGTCTATGTATTCCTCTACCGATCTCTCACGCTAGTGTTCTCGGCGACGAGATTCGGGCCATCATGACGCGCCACTTGCGGCAATTGGCTAACAACGACCCCAAGCTTGCATATCCCCAAATCGTCAGCTCGCGAAGCCTGAAGAAGTCGGATCTGACACGCATCATAAGGTTACTGAAGTTCGATGTTAAGCACCGGTGTATGCAAGGGAACTATCCTCGGCTATGGTCGAAGCAGGAGGCCTCATGGAATCAGGCCGCGCCAGCATCGCATCACTGTGAGGAAGTGACAGAGCATGTTGAGACCGACGATCAACGCGTCGTCCTTGATGCCTTGCAGCCTAGTGTTGCTCGGCGAATTACTGGTGTTGGACCTCGTTGGATGAATGAAGTCAGCCTGAATGACTACCAGCCGAAATGTTTGCCAAGCAGTGTGATTCCGTTAGAACTCGAACGGGTCGGACGAGTATTTGAACATTACTCGGTCCCTGGGATGTGGACCACTGATATCGGTTTTGCAGTCCCTTGCACGCACAAGAATCAACATCACTTCTTGACACTGCCAGACGCATACAAAATTGGATCGGAGTACTTCAAAGGGCAGGGATACGTAGTGTCCCTTTCAGACGCCGGTCATGTTCTCCAGAGCATGGTGAATGTCGCGGGAGGTCTATTTTATGGACGATGGTTTGCAAATACTAAAATAGTCCATGCCCTCGACCGAATGGCAAAGGGTCGTGTGTCTTCAACACAAGAGTTCTGGAACGTCATCAGGACGGCCAATGAGAGTGAGCCCTTTCTGTCAAGCCTGGCCAGCCGCCATTTAGAGTATTTCAAGGAGAGACGGATTCTCTCGCTGTGCCTGAAATCACAGTGTGCACACTGCCGTCAGTACTCTTGGTTGTCACTGGAGGAGCTCGCCCATGACGTTCAATGCCACCGCTGTACTCGATCATTTGCGTTTCCGACCACGTCTCCGCCAAAGAAATGGGGCTATCGAACAGTCGGGCCATTTGCGTCAGCCGGATATGCTAATGGCGCGTATTCCGTGTTCCTCGCTCTGCGTTTTCTTAGTGAGCAGCTCCGTGCCGACACGACATGCGTTCCCTCGGTGACACTCGCCGGTAGTGACCATACGTTGGAAGCAGACTTTGTTTGTTTTTGGCAGACCCAGTCGTGGAGTGAGTCCGGTATATTCACCGTGTTCGGAGAGTGCAAGACCTTTAGCGAGTTTCAGCAAGAGGACATTGACCGAATGAATGCAATCGCGCGGCGATTCCGAGGTGCGATTGTGGCGTTTTGTACAATGCGGGACACGCTCACGGCGCGGGAGAAGCAGATGATTGCGCCAATTGCTGAAAGAGGTCGGTGCCCGCGACGCGGAATGAGTTGGCCGACGCCTGTTCTCGTGCTGACTGCGCGTGAACTGTGTGTGATGATGCCCGGTGACTTTCATCTCAAGTGTGGGCATAGTGATGCAAAAGGATTGGCAGCTCGCATGCCCGTCGGGCCGATCAGTCTATTGGATCTGTGTGATGCCAGTCAACAAGAGTACCTTGGCATGGCATCCCGCAGTGAGTGGATAACAGAGTTCTACCGCACACAGTCGGTGCTGAAACGGAAGAGGAGAAAAAAATGAAGAGAGACACGTCTTACATGACCTCAGCCCTCTAAGGGTTACTCGAGCACGCAGTGTCATAAAGTGTAGAAGCTGGATAAACGCACCGTGACAGTCGGCCGACACGTATGTGACGAGCGCCGTTCAGACACTAGACAACCAACCAATTAATCATATAGATTACTTGGTGATCGCTTCTTCTTGAGGTCGTGTTAGATGTTCCTAACTTCAGAAGATCCACGTGCGGCCGTGCAGGGGTCGAGGGATCCGCTAGGTGTCCAGCCCATTTGGGCGCGGTTTGGTCGGGAAGTAGTTACGAATCTAACGACCGTTAGCCGCGTCGTCCGCGGTTTCACAACACTGATCCTTGCACGCTATCTTACAGAACGATTGATAGATGATGGCCGGGCGACGGAAGAGGATGCGCTGGGGATCTTTATGCGAGCTGAGCAGGCCGCGGCTTATGCTCAGTATGTTAAGTATCGCGAGAAGGACGAGGCCCGGCTTCGTGGGGTCCGGCGTGTTCGGCGGTTCCTGGACGAGTACGGCAACAAGCCACGGATTGCAAACGATCCGAGTGGTTTCATTCTGTCTGATCAGAAGACCTATGGGCTATGGGGGCTCTACTCCACATCCGCCCGAGTGTCAGGAATAGTTGCGGACGGGCCAGTGGGACTAACCGATCGGTCGCGACACTTTGTTGAAGCTGTGTACCGGCCACGCCTTCGGCAAATCGAGCGTAGGCTGCTGGATCTAGTGGGTCGAGGGGGCTCAATAGACACGCGAACAGGACGTGAACCATTCGAGTCATTTGCAAAGGTACTCTCTCCGAGTTTCGTGACGGCGGAGGTATCCTTTTACAGAGACACACTTCGCGACGCCCGCTTCGTGGAGCGAACGGCCGCGGCGCAGCGTCAAGCCGCACTCGCGAGTTTGATGCAGGCCAAATTGAACTCCAGCACGGCAATCGGTCGTGTTGCCGTCTCCGATCTCGCGTTGGCGGCGGAGCACAGTGGAGAGAACTCGCTCGTCGACAAACTACGTCGGATTCTCAGGCTTGAAGCAATGCTGGCGCCCGCCGAGGCGCTGTTCGACCTTGTGTTGATGCGGCACGACCAGTCTCTTGAGTCGATCGCCGAGTACATTCTCGGCGAGTGGGGAAGCCGCATACCCAACCTTCAAGAGCCAATCCGGCCCCTACTGAACGACATCGAGGGCGCCAGCAGTGCGAAGCAGCGACAAGAACTTGAACGCTGTGACGACGCTTTGCATCGAGGTGACTACACGGGGGCGCTTCTTGCGGTAGTCGAGATAAACCGCGTCGTGATGGAAGGCCGCAAGTCGGCACCGTGGGTTCGGCTGTCTCCGGATACAGGACGAATCGATGTCCGTTACCGCGGGGAGGATTCGAGGTTCCCGGAAGGCGAGGACTTGGCGACCCTCTGGCGCAACAGTTACTTCCTTGACGCACTCAAGGACGTGACCTTCCAACTAGGGGGGCACGACTGATGGCACAGGACAATGTCCCCCAGGCCGTGCTCGCTGAACGATTAGGAGAGGCAATCAGGGGCCGCAAGGTCCGCGCTGTCGTATTCACGACCTTTACGATTGACCCAGAGTTCTTTGAACTGCACGTATTACCCGTCCTGTTCGATCAACCGTTTAGCCAGATCGACAAGGTCCGTCGGATCCAGTTGGAAGACGCGTTGCGAAGCGTTGAGGACATCGCGGTCTACTATGATCGAACAGCGCTGTCTCAGAGTTCAGGTCCCGCGCAACTGGATTGGGCGCGGATCGGCGTCCGCGTTCCCACAGGCGTGTTCCACCCCAAACTTGTGTTAGCCCTGGTTGAAAATGCCCCCGATCTACTGGAGGAGCCGGAGGACCAAGACGATTCGTTTCAACGCGGACCTGAGAGCCTTATCGTCGGCGCGCTGTCGGCCAATCTGACACGAGCGGGCTGGTGGGAGAATCTTGAGGCGGGACACTTTGAGGAGATTGACGACAAGTCGATCGACGAATCGGTCTGCCCATTCCGGAAAGACCTGCTAGGACTGATCCGTCATCTGAGTCAGCTTGGTGGCCCCAAGGAGGAGCAGCGCGCACTGGACAGGATCCGTCGCTTCCTGACAACGCGGACGTCAACTGCAATGCGTTTGAATCACAGTGCCAGAGGTCGGCACTACACCCGGTTGTTCTATGGACAATCGGAACTGGCCAGCTGGCTCAGCGAACTGCGACTTCGCGACGAGACGTGGAACTTGGAAGTAATCTCGCCGTACTTCGACGGTGCCGACGCAGGGACGTTGGACCGCCTTGTCGAGGCGCTTGCCCCCAAAGAAACGCGCATCTACCTCCCCGAGAATATCGAGAGGGTGGCCCAAGTTACCCAAAGTCTTTACGCACGTATTGAGGAAGTTGCCTGGTGGAGTAGTTTGCCGACAGGTCTGACGCGACCGGGAAGGCGGGCCAAGTCGAATGACGTCCCGTCGCGCTTCGTACACGCCAAGGTCTACCGCCTGTGGAACAAGCAAGGCAAACAAGTCATGCTGGTGGGGTCTGTAAACCTGACCGCGCCCGCCCACAGCCGTGTTAGAAGCGGGAATTCCGAAGCGGGGTTTCTCATTGATGTCTCAGACGAAGGGATTCCGCGACGTTGGTGGCTGCAGCGTGTGGACGACACGCCTGCACAGTTCCTGGACAAGCAGCGGCAAGAAGACGAATCGGCCGAGCCCGTGTATGTGGACTTGGTGGTCCGATTCGACTGGTCGAGCGGAAAGCTCGACTACCGAGTAGATGGCCAGTCGGCCAAAGGCACCCTCGAGGTTGCCGACCCAGCCGGCGAACCCCTGTTCGTGATCGATCAGTTTAGACATGGACATTGGGTGGAGTGCGAGTCCAACGTTTCGGACCGCGTCCGCCAACTGCTTCGATCGAACAGTTTTCTGAAGGTGACACATCCACGCGGTACTTGGCGCGTCCTAGTGCGAGAGGAGGGCATGCACTGCCGCCCTTCGCTGCTGACGGAACTCACACCGGAGGAGATCCTGCTTTACTGGTCACTATTGACGCCGGCGCAGCGAGAGTCGTTCATTGAGGAGAAACTGGGTCAAAGCGCCCAGTTGGAGGGTATGGTGAAGCGGTCTGAGCGCTACCAAACCCGAGACACCGTATTTGATCGATTCGCTGGGGTCTATCACGCATTCGAGCGTCTCCACCGGCACGTGCTTGAATGCGTCCAGCGCAACGAGATCCGAGACGCAGAAGCTCGTCTGTTCGGCGAGAAATACGACTCCTTGCCTCAACTTCTGTCTAAGACACTCGAGCAAAGTGACGACTCGATCATGCGGTACATCGTGTTCCTATGCGCCCGACAAATCTGTGATCGACTACAGAACGACGCGCCCGAGTTCATGGCGGAGCGCACAGATAGCATCCAGCGCTTGAACCATTGGTTGAATCGGATTCCTGACCTGGCCGACGCCTTGCCGTTGGATGAAGATGATCGGCAGGACTTCTTGGCTTGGTACGAGCCAATGTTCCTCGGCATGATCGAGCAGGGGGGGGGACGCACGTGAAGACGGTCACCCCGGGGTTTGTCCAAGAGTTGATTGACTTTGCACCGACCGAGCGGGCCCGGCGCATGGGATTCGCCGAGGCACAGTTGAACGGCACCGTAGCCGCATTCAACATGCTTTCACACAACAGAATTGCCTATCTCGCTGACGAGGTTGGCATGGGCAAGACGTATGTGGCACTGGGCGTTATGGGTCTGCTACGACACTTGCAACCGGATGCCCGGATCTGTGTGATGACACCCCGGGAGAATATCCAACTGAAGTGGGTCAAGGAACTCACCAATTTCGTGCGATCAAATTGGAAGGTCGAGGACAACCGGGTCAAGAATCTGCATCAGGGTCCGGCTTGGGAACCGGTGACGTGCGGGTCAGTCGACAGCATCGCACACACGGTGAACTTGAATGACAACTGCGACTTGTATCTGCGGATGACGACGTTCAGTGTGGCTGCCGGGAATAGAGAAGGGCGGAAGCGATGCCGGGAACGGCTGCTTCGCTATCTGCCATGGGTGGATCGGCAGCTGCTCAATCGGCGTGACCCGGGCGAGTTCCGAGACATGTACGGTCGGTTGTTAAACGCCCTCATGCCACCATTGGACTTACTGGTGGTAGACGAGGCTCACAATTTCAAGCATGGATTCGGACCGCGGGTCAGCAATCGTAATCGTGTTCTTGGACTGGCGTTGGGCCATCCGTCCGGCGGCATTGCCGACTGCCCGTGGTACGGACGGCGCGTTAAGCGGGTGTTGATGTTGTCGGCCACACCTTTCGAGTACGACTACGCAGACCTGTACCGGCAGTTGGACGTGTTCGGATGCGCCGACGAGAGCGTTACCGACGCGGCGGGAAAGGATCCGATCGCCTTGCTGCGCCTGGTCGAGTCAGACCATGACGGCGAACGACGGGCGCTTGCCAAGCGATTCCTGCTTCGACGTGTGCAGTACATGAACATTGGTGGCCAGCGGCACAGCAAGAACATGTATCGTCGGGAATGGCGGCGCGGTGGGTTTGAAGCGCACGACGAACCGATGACGATGGATGACCCAAAACAGCGCCTAGTTGTAGGGCTGATGCAGAAGAAGGTCTCGGAGCTCTTAGGCGACAGCCGTTTTGGTAGCAGTTTTCAGATTGGCATGCTGTCATCGTTCGAAAGTTTCGTGGAGTCGATGGAACGGCGGCAGCGCAAATCAACAACGACAGCGCAAACCAGTGGCGACGAGGACGAAGAAGATGAGAGTAAAACGTTCGATGGGGACAACGAGGACGTCAGTTCGGAGGAGCGCAGGGGGATCGATTCGCACTCCCTGGCGACCGTCGTCAAATCCTATCGCGAACGGTTTGGGCGGGCGTTGCCCCATCCGAAACTAGACGCCACGGTGGCGTCGTTAAAGGACACATTCGTGACTGGGGAGAAAGCATTGGTGTTTTGTCGTCGTGTGGCCACAGTAGGTGAGATGCGTGCAAAACTAAATGATGAGTACGACCAGTGGATCCGTGCGTACATCGAGCAAATGCTTCCTGCTATGGGCCCGGACATCGATCAGGTCTTCACGCGGTACCGGCGGGAGAAACGGAAGATCACAGATCAAGATACGTACGGTCTTGCCGTTGACGATAACGAGACGTTGGCCGAGGAATTGGCGTTTGATATTGAGGATGACGATGGCGGATCGGATTCATTCTTTACGTGGTTTTTTCGCGGCATGGGGCCGAAGGGGATCCTGTCCGGCGCAGCGTTTCAGCGGAACCGACTGGCGAGCATCAGTTCCGCTTATTCGACACTCTTCGAGGACGACCATGTCTGTTGGCTCCTGAATCGTCCGGCCGATCCAATCAGTGCCATGGCTGAAGCATCTGGACAGGATCGAGAAGCGGTACGCTCGTCACTTCGGGCACTTGCCTTTGGTTACTTCTCGAATCGAACACAGCGCAAAGAGGGCTACCCAAGGCTGTATCTCTTTGAGGCCTATCAGGCCGCCAGCCTGCACTTTCTGGCTCAACACGCGGACCATCTTCGTCACAAGGCCGAGACCGTGCTCATGGAGGCCTACGAAGGCGGTTTCGAGTCAAAAGAGGTGATCCCCCCTGGATTCCCATGGCCAGAAGGCGTGGTCGGCGTCCGGACATTCTTTACTGAGCTGGCCCAGCGAACGACCTTGCAGGATTGCATCTGGCCGGATGAATCGCACGCGGAGTTTCGTGAGCAGTTTCGCCGGCGTGAACAGCGGCGCGAACTAGTTAGCGCCATGTCGAGGCTTGGGGCTGCGTACGTCGATCTCTACACGTTGGCGATTCGGGACATCGGGTCATTTGACCTGAGTCGTGAGGCCGCTACGCCACGACCCGAGGAAGGGCTCGCCGTGGCGTTTCTCGATCTGTTAGAGCAGCAGATGCAGAGGGATCGATCGAGCCCGGAGCGCACTTTCTGCGCATTCTCAGAATTGTCCCAGGCCGCTGCGGCTTTTGACACGATTATCGCTGTGAATTTCCCACAAGTCCCGTCGATGGCGCTGGCGGACCTGGCCACAACATACGGTCGCACGTTGCAGCACCAAACGCCGGTCGGTCAGATGGCCGGCGGTGTCAACAAACGACTCGTGCGTCAGTTCAGAATGCCGGGATATCCATTGGTATTGGCCACGACAGATGTACTCCAGGAGGGTGAGGACCTACATACGTTTTGTCGTCGCGTAATCCACTACGGCATCACGTGGACGCCGTCGGCCATGGAGCAACGCACTGGCAGGGTGGATCGGATTGGAAGCCTCGTCCAACGTGAGCTCGATGCGCAGGATCGGGAGGCTGAGCACCGTGAACTTATCCAGGTCTATTTTCCGCACCTACGTGATACGGTGGAGAGGCTACAGATCCGGCGAGTGCTGTATCGCCTCAATCAGTTTCTGAGGTTGGTACACCGGACGGGTCGTATACAGGCTTCCCGTGACAGCCGGGTGGACGTGGCGCGAGAAGCGCTGCAGAAGGATGAAGACATTCCGCCGATTGCAGGACTTCTTGAGTCTGATTTCCCCGTTACGAGGGCTTGGCTCGATGGTGAACTTGGCAAGCAAGACGTTTCCTGTCCCAGTGTGGGGGCGCTTGAGGAGTACTTTAGAGAATGTTGCATGAAGCTGGTTCGTGAACGTGGCATCCACGAGGTGCGTGAGATGCGCGCACATCACTTCACTGGAATCATGGCCTTATCAAATGGAGACACCATCCGATGGCAGCAGCGGGATGATTACCCACATCATCGCGAGCAGCCGTTCCAACTGTTCATGCGCTCACAGGTGCTCGGCGATGCAACACTGATCCGGTGCGTAAGCCCGGTCGGCATCCTCAATCTCGAAGACCCCGAGACTCTGGATGGACTTTACGATTGGCAGCGCCGGCTTGGTATGGTTCGAGTCTGCGCGCACTACGACCTGAAGCACCATGCTTCGCATGTCACCGTCGAACATGATCGCCTAATGCACTTGGACACGACGCAACACGAGGAGGTGGACGACCTCGTCATCCGCACGGCATTGGCGGCAGATCGGCTAGAAGAGGCGTTACTCGATTGCGACGAAGATCCCACGGCCTGGCTTAAAGGGCAGCGGGAGGTGGCAGGTGACAGATGACCTATTGGCACAACTTAAGGCTCGGTGCAGGCGCGAAGGGCGGAAGTGGAGATTCGAAGAATGGTCGGTTCGGATCCCGGTACCGGGCAGCAGCCGATTTCAGACAGTGCACATTGGACTTGACGGAAATGACTGCGTCTTGACGACGACCGTACTGGGTACTGCTCGTGTTACAACAAGTGATGACACTTGGCGCAATCTGGCACTGACCGCATGGAAGTGGAATGCCCTGCACGAACTGGTAGCGTTTGTCTTCGACTCACGGAATCGCCTCGTCGGGCAGATCCGTCATCCCGCCGCGTTTCTGGATTTGGACGAGTTGGATCTCTATATCAAGGCACTTTCGAGAGTGTCGGATCGATTTGAGTATTTGCTGACGGGGCAGGACCGATTCTGATAAAGTACGGGCTTGGCCGCAAGTGTTGAAGACGAGGCAGCTTGGCCCGTGAGCGCATGAGATGACATCGTGATCGGCTGCTTGGAATGGCGGTTGTTTCTAATCAGGTCGGTTCATTCATTGGCCACCTACCCATCAATGGCTGGAATACAGATTGGGCCACTCAAATGATCAACTTCGAGTGCTCACATTGCCGAACGCCCATGTCCGCGAGGGACGATGAGAGTGGCTCGCAATTGCGATGCCCTATGTGTAACTTAGTAAGTGTCGTTCCGTGGGAATCGCAACCGAGCGTCAAGCCACTACGGTTACATGCGACACAAATCTCTGACGCTACCTATCAAATCCAATGTCCGAAATGCCGTGGCACGACCAATTTTCGAAAGTCATCACTTGGCGGCACAACACGATGCCGCAACTGTGGTTTTGTTATCCCATTACCCAACTCCATCTCATCGGGCTGCTTCAGTGTCTTGTTGGTCATCCTAGCATCAGTAGCACTGCTGCTGACTGTAGTTTGACTTCTGCTACCGTATCCTGTCGTCCTTGATCCTGAACCGAGTCGGTGTTGAATCACTCACATTCAACACCGACTCGGTTCAGGGGCAGGGTCAAGCCCGTTCCGGCCAGGCTAGCCTGGCCGGATGAAGCCCTTGGACTCACGCTGAACTTGGCTCGCAAGCGGGTAGAGGCACAGAGTGGAATCTTGTAAACTGGAAGGGAGTATCACACGTGGGGGTGAGTCACGATGACCCCAGCATTGCAATTGTCTAGACGCAATTCATGTGTTGTTCGCCGTGTGTCGCTTTTCATACGACGCATCACGCGGGGGCGTGGCATTCGCTTCACGCGACGCAACTGGCCGAAGGCGTTAGGGTTCGTCCGTCAACGACCTATGGCTCCTGTGGAGGCCTTGGAACGCCGCGTATTGCTTGCGAACCTGTTTGTTATTACGCATGGCAGTGCCACCTTCGGCTTCCCCGATTGGGTCATTGATATGGCCTCTGCAATCAATCACGATTATGTTCTTGAGTTGCCAGAGGACAACATTGTCAATTCTGTGGTATCCGCTAATCCCGATGATCCAAACTTCATTGAACACGGAATTCCAGCTGATAGCGCTCCAGACTTTCTGCTATTTGATTGGAGCCATATATCCAATACACCCGGAGTTGCGGATGAAGACAATGTAGCAGGAAGGCTCACCACCGGGATTGTTGAGAGACTAGGGACTGAGGAACTAACAAATGTTCATTTGATAGGTCATAGCCGGGGTTCTTTTGTTATGGCGGAGGTGGCTAGAAGGCTAAATGATACAATGGATAGGATCGGCCTTCTGCAACTCACGACGATTGATCCACAGGGCTTCGGAACAGATGGACCATTAGATGAAGCCGGTTATGTCTTGGATCACGTGGACTGGATGGTGAATCTATATCAGGACAATGTGTTCCCGGATGGGTTTCTAGTGCCCGATGCAAATCTGAATTTCAGTCTTAGCCAGGTATTGGATGCCTGGGACGGTCGCGATGGTGCTGATCACACGGAAGCGCATGACTGGTATCACTGGACGATCGATACGCGAGACTCTGGGCCACAGCCTGTTTACAGAGATGGCGACCTGAACGACCAGCAGGATCAGTTTGTCGGAGAGAATGCTGTAGGCAACCCAGTCACTCGCCAACTGTTATTCGACAGCTCAGATGGCGTACGCTACATCGACCTCCGTGCCACGCACTTCAACTTGAATCAAGGATCGCAGAGTGCTGGAGGCTCTGTCGTTGCCGAAGCTACTCTTGCGAATGAGGGCACAAGAACCAGTGGCTTGTTCTCCGTCGAGTGGTATCTATCACCCGACCCGGTAATCGATACGAGTGACTTGCGTCTAAATAGGGATACGGTCGTCGGTGTGGCTGGTGGTGCGGATATCGACGTTCCGAGCACACTCACCTTGCCCGCGGCAAATGACCCCTTCTGGATTGGAGACGGCACCTATTACATCGGTAGTCTTGTAGACCCCGACTTGGACAAGCCCGACCTCGACAGAATGAACAACAGCAGTATTGGGACCGGCATTGACCTGGCTCCTATTGACATTACAGGAACGGTTCTGGCATTCGAGCCTGAAGTCGCCGTCCGTGGCAATGGAGTGGTAATCCCTGACGGCGACACCGCACCGATGTTGAGTGACCTCACGGATTTCGGGACCGTCATTCAGGGTGGTTCAGAGGTGACGCGTACATTCACGGTGACCAATCACGGCACAGGAACACTAACGACCGCCAATCTAACCGTGCCGCTTGGCTTTGAAGTCACAGAACTACTTGATAGCGCCATCGCCCCAGGCGCCAGCGACACATTCTCTGTGCGTTTGAACGCCAGTGTGTTGGGCATTAAGAGTGGCCAGATCAACTTTGCGACCAATGACAGTGACCAAAATCCGTTTAATTTTGATGTCACGGGAGAGGTGAAAGACCAGATAGTGGGGAATCTCACGTCGGTAACGATTGACGGCCCGACTCAGGTTGATGAGAACACAGTCACGGCGTTTTCGGCCACAGCCCACTACAACGACGGGTCGAGCATGGATGTGACAGAGCGGGCACGCTGGAATGACAGCCCCGGCAATACTCGGATCAGCAACAGCGGTATATTGACGGCGAACGAGGTGACCGGCGATCATGCTGTAACACTCACCGCGGAATATGAGGGTTTCAGCGACACACTTGACGTCGTCGTGCGGGACGTTTCAGAGCCTGAGATCACGGTCCGCGGCAACGGTTTGGTGATCCTGGACGACGACACGACCCCGATGGCGAGCGACGGGACGGACTACGGTGGGGTGGTCCAGGGAGGCGTGGGTTTGAACCGGATGTTCACGGTGACGAACGACGGCACGGCGACACTAACCCTAGTCAACCTGAGGATACCGACGGGCTATGTCGTGACAGACGGGCTGATGCCGAGCCTGGGGCCGGGTGACAGTGATACGTTCGCGGTTCGGTTGCAGACGGCGACGACAGGGACCAAGAGCGGGGAGATCAGTTTCACGACCAATGACGACGACGAGAATCCCTTCAACTTTAGTGTTACGGGGTTTGTCAGCGACGAGTTGGAGGAAGGCATGGCAGCGTTCCGTCAGGGCGCTAGTGGCTACACTGGCACAGTGGATACGCAAATCGTCAGCGGGAGCCCCACATCTCAGTTTGCCAATGAAGATGAGTTGTTTGTAGACGGGGGCGGCGACAAGTCGCACGCATTGATTCGGTTCGAGGACATCATCGGCAGTATGGAAGGACAGATTCCGCTGGGGGCGCAGATCACGTCTGCGGAGTTGACGCTCAACGTGTTCAACCCGGGGAGCGTTCAGACCGGCGTCTTCCAGATATTGCAGGACTGGGACGAAGACGACACCTGGAACGGCTGGGGTGACGGCATCCAGCCCAACGATGTAGAGGCGAGTGCCGCGGCGGTTTATATGGTGGACACGGTGTCGAATGGGTCGCTGAACATTGACGTGACTTCGAGTGTTCAGGCGTGGTCGGACGGGGCCATGAACCTCGGGTGGGCAATGCTACCGCTTGAGATCGACGGCAACGGATGGGGGTTTTATTCGTCGGAGTACACGGACGACGCATCGCTACGGCCCGAGTTGACCGTCACGTTCGTCCAAGAAGCGCCGGCGGAACCCGAGATCACGGTCCGCGGCAACGGTGTGGTGATTCCCGACGACGACACGACCCCGATGGCGAACGACAGCACCGACTTCGGCAGCGTCACGCAGGGCGCTGCGGGGGTGACGCGTACCTTCACCGTGATCAACGACGGCACGGCGACGTTGTCCCTCGGAACGCCGAGCCTCCCTGCCGGCTATACGCTGACCAACGGCCTGGCGTCGAGCCTGGCCCCGGGGGCAAGCGACACGTTCACCGTGCAACTGCTCACCGCCACGACTGGGACTAAGAGCGGCCAGATCAGTATCACGAACAACGACGGCGACGAGGACCCCTTCAATTTCAGTATTACCGGGACGGTGACCGTACCCACGGCCCCCGAGATCACCGTGCGTGGCCTGAACAACACGTTGATCCTCGACGGAGACGGTTTGCCCACCAACTTCGACGGGACGGAGTTTGGCAGCGTCACGCAGGGCGCTGCGGAGGTGACGCGTACCTTCACAGTGATCAACGACGGTACGGCGACGCTGTCCCTGGGAACGCCGAGCCTCCCGGCC
>JANQSF010000036.1 GCA_028284155.1 Phycisphaeraceae bacterium | reverse complement strand
CGACGGCGCGATGCGCATGCTCAAGCAGATGGCCAGCGAAGACCAGATGAAACTCTTTGAGAAGATCAAGGACGCGGACTTCTCGTACGAGGTGCCCGGGCTCGGCCGGTACCGTGTCAACGCGCACCTCCAGCGGGCGTCGGTCGGCATCGCGCTGCGTGCGATCAAGACCGACATCCCGCCGCTGCCGGCGCTCAACCTGCCCGAAGTCATCTCGCGGCTGACCTACCTGCCGCGCGGGCTGGTGCTCGTCACCGGCGACACCGGCTCGGGCAAGTCGACCACGCTCGCGGCGATGATCGACGCGATGAACAAACGCTACCGCAAGCACATCATCACGATGGAGGACCCGGTCGAATATACGCTGAACTCGGACAAGTCCGTTATCGAGCAGCGCGAGCTCGGTCAGGACACCCCGTCGTTCGCCTCCGGCCTGCGGCACGTCCTGCGTCAGGACCCGGACATCATCCTCGTCGGCGAGATGCGTGACCTCGAAACCACCGCCGCCGCGATCACCGCCGCAGAGACCGGCCACCTGGTCTTCTCCACGCTGCACACCGTCAACGCGTCGCACACCGTTGAACGTATCATCGATATGTACCCGGCGGACCAGCAGAACCAGATCCGCTCGATGCTGGCCAACACGCTGCAGGCCGTGGTCTCGCAGACGTTGTTTAAGCGGGTTGACGAAAAGGGCATGGTGCCGGCCATCGAGGTCATGCTGTGTACGCCCGCCATCCGCAACCTGATCCGTGAAGACCGCGCGTTTGAAATCGCCAACGTCATCGAGACCAACCGGGCGATGGGCATGACGACGCTCGACAACGCGATCGGCGAACTCTACTTCAACGGCATGATCAGCCGGGAGGACGCGATCGCGCAGGCGGCGTATCCCGACAAGCTCGAGCGGATGCTCGCGGCCTGACCGAAGTCGCATTCGACGTGTTTCGAGACGTGAGGAACGCACCGGAACAGACCGACCATGCCCACTTATAAGTACGAAGTTCGCAACAGCAGTGGCCAACTCACCAACGGGATGTTGGCCGCGTCCAATGCCATGGACGCCGCGGCTACTCTGCGCGGGCAGGGTCTGAAGGTCATCCAACTCGTCCCGGTCTCCAACAGCTCGACTTCCGCGTTGGAGAAGCTCAAAGCACTCAACCAGGGCAGCGGCCCGTCACAGAAAGACATCCTCAATTTCACGAGCCAGTTGGCTGTGATGGTGCGCGCGGGCATCAGCCTGCGGGCCGCGCTGGAAGGCATCGCCGAGCAGACCGAGAACCTCAAGTTCCGGCGCATCATCCTCGACATCAAGCAGGATGTCGAAGGCGGCAAGCAGTTCAGCGAAGCGTTGGAGAAACACCCCAAACAGTTCGGGCCGTTGTACGTGAACATGGTCCGCGCGTCGGAAATGTCGGGCAGTTTTTCCAGCATGCTCGACCGCATCTGCGGCTACCTCGCGCAACAGATCGAGACGCGGGCGATGGTCGTCGGGGCGATGATCTACCCCGGCGTGATCGCCTCGTTGGCCGTGGCGGTGACCGTGTTCCTGCTCACGTTCGTTTTGCCCAAGTTCGCCAACGTCTTCGCCGGCAAAGAGGCGGCGATGCCCTGGCCCACGCGGTTCCTGATGGGCCTGTCGGAGTTCATGGTCAATTACTGGTGGGCCGTCGCGGGTGGCGCTCTGGTCGTAGCGGGCGGGTTGATCCTCTTCATCGGCACGACCGCCGGCTCGAAGTGGTTCGACAGCATGAAGCTGGCCGTGCCCATCTTCAAGAAGATGTTCCGCGCGCTCTACATCAGCCGATCGCTGCACACGATGGGCGAGCTGGTCAACGCCGGCGTCCCGATGCTCGACACGATCAAGATCACGGGCGACATCAGCGGGAACACGCACTACAAGAGCATGTGGCGCGGCGTGTACGGGTCGGTCAAGGAAGGCAAGAAGATCGTGACCAACCTGTACAAGTCGGCCCTGCTGCCCAAGTCGGTCGTGCAAATGATCGGCGCGGGCGAAGAGTCGGGCAAGCTCGGCGAGGTGCTGGACGAAGTCTCCGCCCACTACAGCCGACAGCTCAAGGAAACGATCAAGACCGTCACCAGCATGATCGAACCGATCATGATCATCATGATGGGTTCGATTGTCGGCTTCATCGCGATGGCGATCATCCTGCCCATCTTCAAGCTCTCGACGATGGTCAAGTGATTGGCAATCCACGCAACGAGATGGGTGGGTGGGTTGCCGTGGGCCGACCTGTATTGTCTGATTGCAAGTGATCCACACGATGGAGAAAGCCACAACACCATTCCGCGCTTCGATGGGCTGGCAACGAAACCCACGTAAGGCGGCAACCTGCCGCCAGCGCCGCGGTTTCACGCTCATCGAGGCCGCCCTCACGACCGTCATCATCGGCACAGGCGTCCTGGCGATCGTCGCCGCACAGCAGGCCTATCACAAGAAGAACGACTGGGCACAGCGCACCGCGACAGGCCTGCTGCTGGCTAATGAGATCCGCGAACTGACCCTGACGCTGCCGATGCACGACCCGCTGCTTGGCGACGAGACGCTCGGCCCCGAAGAAGGCGAGACGGACGTCAACGATTACGACGACCTGGACGACTTCGCCGGCGTCGTCAGTCCGACAGGCGTGGGCGAGGGAACAACGTTCAACCCGCCGATCAACGCCTTGCGGCTCCCGATCGACGACTTGTCCGGCTGGACACAGCAGGTCACAGTCACCAACGTGCTCGAAGACAACATCAGCGCCGCGTTTACGCAGCCGCTGGGCACGACGAATCTCGTTCGCGTGACCGTGACGGTTTCGTACCAGGGGCCCAACGACGCGGAACCGATGGTCATCACGACGCTGGCGTGGGTTGTGGGGCGTTGAGGTGGAATGCAGAATGCAAAACGCACAATGTAACACGTTGAGTATCCAACCCAAAGAGCGTGCCCGGCGCGGCGCTCCGCATTTTGCATTTTGCATTTTGAAGTTTGAATTGGACGCCGCGAAGCGGCGCCGCGGTGCCGCCTCAATCCTCGCCATGATGTTCCTGGTCATCTTTGGCTCACTGTCAGCCGCGATGGCGATCATCGCACAGGGCAATCTGGCAACCGCCGACTCGCACATGAAGATCAACCGGTCGTTGGCCGGCGCTGAGACGGCGATGGAGTTCCTCATCTTCCGCGTCAACCAGGTGACAGCCACGGTCGAGACCGAGGATGGCCTGATCGATGGCACGAACGCACCCGCCCTGTGGGATGAAACGCGCTACGCCCTGCTCGCATCGCTTCAGGGCGAGTTTCACAACATCGAAGAGCCATTCGTCGTCGGCTCGATGCTGCACGTCGGGCCGATCGCGATCGCGCCGGGCGAGCCGACATTCACGGCGACTTTCACGCCTCACCCGCTGGCCGGCGAAAACTACAACGCCGACTACTACCAGCGGCCGCCGTACAGCCAGATGAACCCGCCCGTGTCGAACTCCGACCCGCTGGACACAACGTGGATCCGCGTGCGCGTCACCGCGACGGACGGGGAGCCCGGCTCGCAGATCAGCAGAACGATCCAGATGGACTTCAAACTGGACAAGAAGATCCGCTTCGCGATCCTCTCCAAGAGCCGCGTAATGATCGGCCAAAACGTCCTGATCGACGGCCCGGTCGGCAGTCGATTCACCGACGTGCACCTGGAACACGGTCACCCGATCCAGGTCAGCAGCGACTTCCGCGGCCTGGAAACGACGCTTGATGAAAAGCTCGACATCCTGACCGACACGCTCATCGCGGCGGACACGGACGGGGACAACCGCCTGAATCTCAGCCACGACGACGAGGCCGGTGCGATCAGCGACTCGGCTCTGTCCGACAACAACGGCGACGGGTTCGTTGACGAATACGACCTGTTTCTTTGGCAGTTCGACAACAACGGCGACGGCGCTGTCACGCAGATCGAACTCGGGGCCGACACGGACATCCGGCGTGCCCAACTGCTCGAACTGATCGACACGTTCGGTGACCCGACGCGCGACGGTTACAACGACGGCGTGATCGACAGCCGGGACAACTACTCGAAGATGCACGGCCAGATCAAGCTCACCGCCTCGCTGCAAGCCTGGCAAGCCGGTGCGGCGAACTACCGCTACCAGGATTTTCTGCAAGGTATGATCGACCCGGACTCGGGCGAGGCGCCGCTGACCTTCCAGGCCAACGACACGAGCGTTCATGAGTTCGACCCAGACGACTTCGACACGTCCGGGTTCCGATCGATGGCCACGGGCGACCTGGAAGCGCAGGCGCAGAACCAGGCCGACACACACGACCCTGACGATCCCGATTCGCCCAAGCCGTTGGGCAACACCGAGTTCGAGGAAGTCCCGTTCGGCGCGGCCTACCCGTACGACTACTACCACCGACCCGTCTACGAGAACATGACGTTTACGAACGTCTTCATCCCCAAGGGCACGAACGCCCTGTTCCGCAACTGCACGTTCATCGGCGTGACGTACGTCGAGACCACGTCGGACAACGACGACCCGAACTACAACTTCGCCGGCACGCTCGAGTCGGACGGCTCACCCCGCTTCCCGGACAAAACGGCGGTCGTCGACGGCAACACGACCAACGACACCAAGACCGTGGCCAACAACATCCGCTTCGACGACTGCACGTTCGAGGGTGTGATCATCAGCGGGGCCGACAACGGCTCACAGCCGCAGGAATACACGCACTTTCGCAACAAGATCAACTTCACCGGCAAGACGCGGTTCGATATCGAGAACTCGACGAACATCAGCGAGACCGAAAAGGCGCTGTTCATGCGCAGCACGATCCTGACGCCGCACTACTCGATCGAAATGGGCACGTTCATCGACCCGACCGACGCCGACGAGACCGTTGAGTTGTCGGGCGTGATCGTGACCGGTCTGCTCGACGCCCGCGGGCAGGTCAAGATTGACGGGACGTTGCTGACCACTTTCGAGCCGATCAACGACAGCGGCCCGGTCATCGGCGACACGAGCCCGCAGTTCAACACAACGCTGGGCTACTTCCCGTCGAGCGACGGCGACCTCGAGGCCGAACTACCTGGCACGGGGCTTGGCGTCATCCATGTGACTTATAACGAAGACCTCGCACTGCCGGACGGCATTCTCGGGCCGATCGAGATCCGCCCAGTGCTATCGACCTACTTTGAGAGCACCGGCGCGGCGCCGGTCACCGGCGGAGGGGAATAGTCGCCATGAACGGCCTTACGCCACAAAACGATGACAGTTTGGTCTCGCGTCAACCGCGTCGCCGAGCGCAACCGCGCGGTCTGACGTTGATCGAAATGCTGATCGCGTTACCGATCATCGCGCTGCTCATGGCCGCGACGATGGTCGCGATCGACGCGAGCTTCATGGCCTACGCCGATGCGGCCGAGCAGGCCGGCACGCACCACGCGACACGCCTGGTGACACACCGCCTGCTGACGCTGGTCCGAACGAGCACGGCGCACGGCCCGCTGCTGCCGGAGACGGGCGCGACACTCGATGGCAATGTCATCACGTCAGACCACATCGAACTGATCGACACACAGGGCCGGCTGGTCCGCGTCGAGTATCGGCCGGACGAACAGGAACTCTGGGTGAGCCTGACGCAGAGTGGCGTGACGATTGAGCAGCCGTTGCTCGGCGGCGTAACCAACGCGCAGTTCTTCCTGTTCCGACGACAGAATGACGACGACCTGTGGGTTTTGGAACGCGGGACGATGGACGTGACGGTCGCGTCCGACCAGGACAACACCTTGGCGATCGAGAACGGCGACATCCCGCCGATCCGCATGATCGCATCAACCAAGCCTCGCAAGGTTGACTGACGCCCGCGTTCGATCGGTCAGATTCGTTCGTACGGCCTGTATGGCTTTCCGCGGCGTGTTTAAGCCGCGGCGACCCCCCGCCGCTTCCATGCGGGAGCGCTGAATCGTAGTCTTCAATTGCCATGTCAAGTGGGGGGTCACTTGATTCGGGATCGGTCCCGCGCGCGAACGTCCGCGCAAGACTCTCCGCTCCGCGTGGCGGAGGGTCCCACTCATGACAACCCGTCTCCCCGTTCGGGCCGCCCTGCTCCTGGCTTGCGTCGTCACATCGACACTGGCCTCGCTCGACCCCGTGGTCAACGAGCTATACGTCTGGGGCATCAACCGGACCAGCGGCGCGCTGCAGCGATACGACCTCGGTGATGGCGGCCTCGTTACGCGTGGCAACGTCCGGCTGGCTGACGGCACCGTACTGACCGGCATCGACGCGTCGGCCTACATCCCCGGCCATCAGAACATCATCGCGTTCTGGAACGACCCTGATAACGTCGGGCACATCACGTATGTCGATGTGGAAACGGCCCGGGCGACCTTTGTGGGACAAGACCTGGGCCCGGGCAAGATCACGGGGGCCGTCGCTGGTTACGGCAATCAGTCCACGCAGGTCTCCGGCTTTCTCGAACTCGACCCGCAGGGTGAGTCCGTTCACACCGAGTTCGTCCTGACCAAAGCCAACGGCGGCGAGATCGAATGGGCGGACCTTGACAATGATCCGAACGTGTCGAGCAACGGTACCTATTACCAGGGTCAGGCCAAACTGATCCAGGTCAAGCCGGGCCGAACGGGAACGCAGAGCAACGTCATCGCCGGTGGGCAGAACCTGTCCATCCGGAACGAATTCGACTACACCTTTGCGGGCACGATGGATGTGCGCATCTGGGCTGGCGAGGTCGTGGACGGCAAGGGCATCGACGACTGGCGGGTCGACATCTTCTCGCCCACGGTGGTTGTCCAAGGCGTCAACCTTCAGCAGGGCTGGAGTGTCTTCGCACTGCAGCGCGTGGAGGCTGAGGAGGACGATGACGTCAACTTCCTGATCGTGAACGACACGGTCGTGCCGCTCGAGGCGTTCGCGGTGGAGGTGACCATTCTCGGCGCGGCCATCACGGCCGGCGGCGATTACAACGTGCCGGTGACGACTCAGGTGCGACTCGGCAGTAGCTACTACCAGCCGTTCGGCTCGTTCAGCCAGCCGTTGAACGGCAATGTGAATGACAATTTGAACCCGCGTCGATACGTGTACCCCAACTTGCTGCCGGCCGGCACGACGGTCGATGTGCTCGGCAGGTCGTGGATCAAGCGGGAGTCCCACTACAGCGGCGAGTCAAACGCGCACTGGCAGCAATACCTGACCGTGGATGGGTCGGCCACGGGCTCGCCGCAACTGATCGTGTTGCGCAACGGCGACCCGGCCCCGAACATCCAGGGCTACCTCGATCAGACCGACGCCGTCGAGTTCGTCCGCGACTTTGTGGACTTCGACACTAACACAATGGTGCTGGACGAGAACCAGGCGATCTTCCTGTACGAGCTGGGCACGACCAACATGCACAGTTCGGCCGCGGACTTCCAGGACCTCGTCGCGCTGGTTACGCTGGCCAAGCACCCGGACGATTTCGATGAGGACGAAGACGACGACGATGGCAACGAGGCCGCCAGCCGACTGGTCCGCGTCGACCACCGCACGGGCGGGTACATCCAGCTCATGACGCTGGACCGTGTTTACGATGGCCTGGCGACGCGGGAAGGCCGTGTGTTCTACGGGACGCACGGCGACGAGCTTTACAAGATCGACGTGCTCAACCAGACCGAATCGCTCGTCGGCACGATGCCGCGTGAAGACATGTTCGGGCTTGAGTTTGCCGGCCAGACCCTGATGGCGTTTTCGGTCGAGAACGACAGGCTGTACCCGATCGACGTGCTCACCGGAGCGGCGGTGACGGCATCGGCCGATGTCGGCATGCTCGAACTGGGCACGATCACCTTCATGCGTCGCGACGACGACCCGGCCTTGCTGCAGAAGTCGTACGACTGACAGGGCTGTCGGCCCAAAGAAGACACTTCCATCGCTCCCTATCACCGGACGACGCCGCTCACGCAACGCGCGGCGTCGTCCATTTTGCCTTTGCGCAGGCTGTGCGGGTCGTGCGGGCTGGGCAGGTCTCGGCCGAGAGATGCGTGTTCGATTCGTTGGCAATCGCGGTCTGCTGAATCGTAACTTTTAAGTTGGCGGCCTAGACGATTCGGCGAAGTGTCCGAACGACTCCGGCCGACGCCCGCAACAAGGACCCCCCATGCCGCATCACGCACCCCCTACCGCATCACGTCGGCCACGCAAGCCCAAACCCAAGGTCGGTCCCGGCCTGTCGGCGGTCTTCGCCCTGACGGTCGTGCTGACCGCGTCGGCCACGTCGATCGACCCCGTGCTCGACACGATGGCGATGTTCGGCATCAACCGCGCTTCGGGCAATCTCAGCCGATTCAACTTCGACGGCGAAGAGCTGCACTCGATCGGTACGATCACCGACAACGCGGGCAATGTCTACACCGGCATCGACGCGTCGGCCTACATCCCCGGCCACCAATGCCTGGTCACCTTCTGGAACGACCCGTCCGACAGCCTTTCCAAGATGGTCTACGTTGACACCGAAACGGCCAAGGCCTCGGTGGTCGGCTCCGACCTCGGCCCGGGCAAGGTCAGCGGCGCGGTGGCGGCGCAGTCGACGGGCAATGTCAATCTTTCGGGGCTGATCAACATCAACCCGAACAACAGCCCCGACAACGAGTTTATTCTGATGACGAACACCGGCACGGTGTTCACCCGCGACGACCTGCACCAGAACACGAACGTCAATGGCGACGGCGTGTTCTACACGGGCGCGGCGGGCTACGCCCGCGTCAAGCCGAAGGGCAACGGGCAGCAGAACGGCCTGCTCGTGAATTTCGAAACGCTGATCCTGAGCAACAGCCAAACGCTGGTCATCACCGGCGAGCTGAACGTGACCGTGTACAACGATCACATCAATAGCCAGGGCAAGGCGATGGGTAAGTGGTACATCGCGTTCGGCCCCAGCGAAGCGAATCTGCAAACGCTCGGCGACGGCGGCACGGTCGAGGGCGCGGCCAAGTGGTCGGTCTACGCTGTGCAAAAGGTCGAAGCGGAAGAAGATGACGACATCGACTTCAACATCGTCGGCGACACCGTCGTGCCGACCGAGCCGTTCGCGGCGAAGGTGACGATCCTTGGCGCGGCGATCACGGCCAGCGGTTCGTACAACATCCCCGTCACCGTACGTGTGAAGGCCGGCGGCACGACCTACGAGCCGTTCGGCAACTTCTACAAGCCCGTCAACGCGACGGTGAACGACAACAACAATCCGCGGCATTACGTGTTGCCCAACATCTACCCGGCCGGCACGTCCGTCAGTGTGATTGGCCGATCGTGGATCAAGAAGAAGTCGTGGTACAGCGGCTCTAAGAACAGCCACTGGCAATCGTACATGACCGTTGACGGGTCCAACTCCGACACGCAGCAATTGATCGTCCTGCGCAACGGCGACGACGTCCCGGACATTGACGGCTTCATGGAGCAGAACAACCTCGTCGACTTCATTCAGGACTACATCGACACCGAGACGAACACGATCGTGCTCGACGAGAACCAAGCGATCTTCCTGTACGAGTTGGGCACGACGAACATGTCGAGCAGCGCGGCCGACTTCCAGGACCTCGTCGCGCTCGTGACGCTCGCGGCCGACCCCGACGACCTGGTGGAGAACGACGACGACGACGACACGGCCGGCGACGCCGCGCGGCTGGTCAAGGTCAACCACAAGACCGGCGGCTACGCCCAGATCATGACGCTCGACCGCGTGTATGACAGCCTGGCGACGAAGGACGGCAACGTCTTCTACGCGACGCACGGTAATCAGCTTTACAAGCTGACCGTGGCGGACCAGACCGAATTGCTCGTCGGCACGGTCGGCGGCAACGAGATGTTCGGCCTGGAATTCGCCGGCGACACGTTGATGGGCTTCGAGATTGTCGGCGACCGTCTGCACGCGATGGACGCGCTGACCGGCGCGGCGATCGGCACGCCCGCAACGCTGGGCATGTACGACCTGGGCACGATCACGTTCATGCCCATGGCCAGCGACCCGTCACTGCAACCGAAGTCGTTCGACTAACCAACGGGCCTGACCCGTTTGGAGCGGGCTTCGACTCGCGGCGCCGCATCGTGGGGAGCGATGTGGCGCCGTTTTTCTTTGACTGGACAGCGGCGACCTGTCACACCCCTCCCGATCACGCCCCAAGGCGAGCCGCGATGCCAAACTGAATAGTCGCGAGGTACCGCGGGAGCCCGGGGAGAACCGGGGCTAAGGACGGCCCCGGTTTCTTGGCGCGCGGTGTGCCGACCAAACCATTCAGACGCGCCGAATAATCAGCGTGTCGTTCTGGCCGCCGAAGCCGAAGCTGTTCGACAGGCAGATGTCGACCTTCGCGTCGCGTGACGCGTTGGGCACATAGTCCAGGTCGCATGCGGGGTCGGGATCGTTCAGGTTGATCGTCGGCGGCAGCTTCTGGTCGCGCATCGCCAACACGCAAGTGATCAGTTCAACCGCGCCGGCCGCGGCGATCAGGTGACCCATCATGCTCTTGATCGAACTGACGGGGACGTCGGCGGCGTATTCACCGAAGACGCGTTTGACGGCCTTGGTTTCGATCGAGTCGTTCTCCTTCGTCCCCGTGCCGTGCGCGGAGATGTAATCAATGTCGGCCGGCGTCACGCCCGCGTCGTCCAGGGCCTCGGTCATGGCGACCACGGCGCCGCGGCCGTCGGGCTCGATGTCGGTGATGCGGTACGCGTCGGCTGACGACCCGAAGCCGACGATCTCGCAGAGGATGTTCGCGCCGCGGGCTTGCGCGTGGTCGAGCGTTTCGAGGATGAGCATGCCTGCGCCTTCGCCCAGCACGAAGCCGTCGCGGGTCCGGTCAAACGGGCGGGCGGCGGTCGTGTGGTCGTCGTTCCGCTCACTGAGCGCGGTGAGGCGGTTGAAGCCGGTCACACCGAGCGGGTGGATCATCGTGTGTGCCCCACCGGCGACCATGACGTCGGCGTCGCCGCGGCGAAGGATGTGCGTCGCCTCGCCGATAGCCTGTGTGCTGGCGGCGCAGGCGGTGAGGCAGTTGTAGGCTGGGCCATACGCCTCGAGTTCCATCGCCAGGTGCGCCAACGGCATGTTGGGCTCCTGCTCGATCTCGCGCACCGCCGTCATGCGCTGCTGCGCGACGTCGGCCCACTTGACGCTGTCCACCGCGCGCGCGTCGTCGTTCCAGCCGGCCAGGTTTGACGCGACATAGTTCTCAAAGTCGAGCACGCCCTCGCCCGAGCCGAGGTAGATCCCAAGCCGCTCACGGTTCAACCCGTCGTGCCGATCCAAACCGGACGACGCCCACGCCAGCGCAACCGCGCCCAGTGCGTAACCCGTGTTGCGACCCACGCCCTCGTGGGCCTCGGGCTTGGTCACATACTTCCGATAGTCGTAGTCGCGCACCTGCGCGGAAAAGCTCGTCGGAAATGTCGAGGCATCAAAGTGCGCCGTCGGACGGATCGCGCTGGTCCCCGCCAGCAGATTCGACCACGCCGTCTCGATGTCGTGACCGAGCGGCGTGATCCAGCCCATGCCGGTGATGACGATGCGTCTTGACATGCGTCGTCCTTTACGAGTCTTTGGAGTATCGCTTCAACACCAACGCCGCGTTCTGGCCGCCCATGCCGCCGGAAAACGTCAGTGCGTACTTGATGTCGGCTGAGCGCGAGGGCGACGTGCCGGCGGCGAGGCCGTCGCGCGGGCTGTCGCAGTTGATCGTTGCGGGGATCGTTTGTTCGGCGATCGCTTTGGCGGCGATGCACAGGTCGATGCTGCCCGCGCCGGCCCCGCAGTTGCCCGCGAGGGCCTTCGGCGAGACGACGGGTATGTCCTTGAGCACGTCGCCGAACACGGTTTGCAGTGCGGCGGCTTCCGCCGCGTCCGACTCTTGCGTGCCCAGGCCGATGGGGACGATCAGGTTGATCTGACCCGGATCGACGCCCGCTTCACGCATGGCACTGCGGATCGCGATGGCGATGCCGCGGCCGTCCGCCTCGGCGACGAGGTTGCGCCGCGCGGGGTTGACACTCTGCGACG
>JANQSF010000025.1 GCA_028284155.1 Phycisphaeraceae bacterium | reverse complement strand
GGACCGGCCCTTGTCGTCTCGGTCGCCATGGGCACGACCATGATCGCGTCCGCTACGTCGATCGTCCCGGCCTTTGCCGTGGTGACCGTCGCCGCGACTGCGGTCGGATCGTCCGCGGCTCTTGTCCGCGCGGTGTCCATAGTGGCCGCGTGCGGGTCCGCGGCTTTGAAAACGTCCGGGACCGGGGTGGCCGCGATGGCCACGGTGTCTTGGGCTGAATGCTCGGCCGCGCGGGCCACGTTGCGGTGCGCCACGGTGGCTCATTTGGCCCGGGCCGCGATGCGGTGCGCGGGAGAAGCCTCGGCCGCGCTGGAACGTCGGCCGACCGGCCGAACGATGTCCGTAGCCGCGCCGCGGGCCGCGTTGCTGCATGTGAGCGGGGCCTCGCGCCGGGCCGCGCTGCGGCGCTCGGCCGGCTTGAAACGGCGGACGCTGCGGCGGGCCCTGCGGACGACTACGACGTGACGGTGGTGGTGGAGCGAAGCGGCTGGGCGGCTGCGGGCGGCGGTGTTGGTGCGCCCGGCTGGGGTGTTGGCGTTGTGCCCACGGCGTCGGCCGATGTGCAAACGACCTGCCGCCGCGCGGGCTGGGTTGCATGAAGGCGACCTGCTCTTCCGGCTGCGGTTCTGCCTGCTCGGCGAGCGCCGCGCTGCCGACGATCAGGACGGCCAAGCAGGCCAGGCTAAGAGATAAACGGGATGGTCTCATGGCATTCCTTGGGATGAAAGGAGCGGGAGTGTTCAGGACGGGTCTTTTCTGGATACGCGAGTCGTCGCCCGGATTCAACAGGTCGTCGTCGTGTTTTGGAAAGTGGCTGCTGAGGCGACTGGGACCACGCACACGCGGTTCTGGGTCGCGAAGCCGGTCGGACCGCTCTACCGGCTGATTTGCAGGCTGATAAGCCCGTCAAGCTCTAACGATTGTGACTCTCACTCAAACGTGGCATTCTCGTCTCGTATTGCAACAGTTGGCCTTGGCCATGACAGCGCGTTAGACTGGAGCACGTCGATCCGGGCCCATTCCCCTCGCAAGGAGCCGATCATGGCCCTTCTCTCGCGTGCGATTGTCGTTCTGTTGCTCTTATCGGTCGTGTGGATGCCGACGCCGGCGTCCGCCGCGGACGACGGCCCGATGACGATGGACGACATCGTCAAGCTGCGCCGCAAACGCGCGACCTATGAAGAAGTTGTGGACGAGGCGCGCAAGCGCGGCCTGGCGTTCGACATCGACAAGAAGATCGAAGGCCGACTGCGCATCATGCGGTTCAAGCCGGACCACATCGAAGCGCTCAAGCAGATCAAGGAGAATCAGGACAAGCCGAAGACCGGCCCGGGCGCGCCCGGCGCCGGGCCCGTGCCGGCTGACGACCCGCTGGCCCGCAAAGCGTTGGCCGAAGCGCCGTACGGGCCGCGCAAGAGCGAGCCGTGGCACGACGGCGTGCTGGAGTTGATCAAGGCGATCAACGCGGCTTCAACGGCGAACCTGACGATGGTGCCGACGCGCAACTACACAGTCTCGGCCAAAAAGCAGTACGCCGTGCGCTACGCGAAGGACGTCGCCAAGCTCGAAGCCCACCTGCGCAAGACGTTCCCCGAGCCGATCAAGTCGGGCACGAACAAGAAGTCGACGCACATCATCATTCTCGAGACACGGTACGAGTACGAAAACTGGGTCAAGGCGATGTTCGCAACGTACGAGCAGCGCGGGATGCAGATCGGCGGCGGGCAGGACCCCAAGGGCATGCTGCTGCGCGCGGCGAGTTTCCTGATGCCGACGCACGCCGTGATGTGCCTCGAAAACGTCCGCGGCGAAGACGACCGCCGACATGCCGTGGGCTATTACGTCGGCCACTTGGCCATGCGGCAATTCACCGAAGGCCGAGCGCCCGCGGCGATGGTCACCGGTTTCGGCAACTACACCGAGACGCTGCTGGTCGGCAGCCCGCACACGATGGTGTTTTCCTACACCGAGCGCAAGATCGACTCGTCCGGCGACCGCTGGCGTCGGCTCGTCCGCGAACGCGTGGTCAAGCGCGAGGCCGGCACGATCCCGTCGGTTATGAAGTACACGACCAACGACATGAAAGAGCCGCACTACGCCGAGGCATGGACTTTCATCGAAACCCTGACCAAGGCCCCAGAGAAGTTCGCCAAGTGGGTCGAGGCGGTCCGCGACTTCAAACGCCCCAAGAGCTCGCTGGAAGAGACTTACGGCATGGAAGAGTCGAAGATCGAGAAGCAGTGGTACAAGTGGGCGGTGTCGGGGCGGTGAGTTTTGGTACTTCGCTCGACGCCTGATGAAGCAGCGATGGCAGTGCCCTCGCCGGACGGGCCTTCTCAAGCGCCGAAGTGGCTTGGCGCTGCGCTTTAACGGAACGGCTGCGCCGTGCGGACTACATGAGTTGGGGGCTTCGCCGCCAGCCCCCAAACCCCTGGCTCCCCCACGGAAGTCCGGCGGCGGATCACATCAGTTTTGATGCACGCGCACTGGTCGTGGCGGCACATGAAACCGCATGCAACTTGGGCTACTCATCCGCGAAAGCGACATTGCGCGGATTAAAGTCCATGTGATAAACGCCCCAACGCGTCAGTTGGTTGTAGACGGCCATCGCCTGGCTGTACCGCGACCCAAACGCGTCACGTAGCCGTTCGTGCCAGTCGTCGATCACCTCGGGCGGAAAGTCGGGCGGTTCGTCGAGGGCGGCGTGGGCGAAGTCGATGACGTATGGCGGCTGTACGATCGTCATTTCGATCAACGGGGGTTGTTCGGCTTTCCATCCAATCAAGAGTGGGATTGCGTGGCCGGAGGCTTGTGCAATGCTCAAGCGATCCATGCGTTGGTAGACCGCCAACTCATTCTCAAATGAGTCATCCCGTCGATAGACCTTGATTGCTGTTGACCGGCTTGTCGAGAAGACGATACCATCCTTGCCGGAGCCGATGATGCCGCTGATCCAAGTGTGACCGCTCACGTAGCGATCGGCGGCGCGTTTGGCCTGCTGCTGGAGTTCGTTCATGTCCATGTCAGACACAGCCTTTGGCGGCCCGCCCTACTCTGCGGACATTGATCTTTGGCTCGAATGTGAACACGGGCGTATCCCCCTGTCACATACCGCGCCGGATTTCGTGATCTCTGCGACCCCGCGCGACCTGCCGCGTTGCGAGGCGGACGTTGTCGTGAGCGTGGACGGCAAGGCCCACCGCCGCCGCGTCGTGTTGTGCGGGATGAGTGTCGACGAACCGCGTTCAGCCATCCTGCCGCTCGAACCGGCCCCGTTTTGACCGGCGGCCTCGGACATCTGCGACGTAAAGCACTGGTCATCAGTGGATTGGGTGGGTCCCGGCCGACCCTGCCAGTCTTGCAAGTCTCTTGATCCGCTCGCGGCGGCCTGTTATCGTTATAGGTCTATGAACACACGCACCCACACCGTCGGGCGGGCGGCGCTCGCCTTGATCGCTGTCTTGGCCATCGCGTTCCACGCGGACGCGGCCAGCTACGTCACGATCACCAAGGGCGAGTCCGGCCAACTTCACGTCAAACAGGGCGGCAAGCACTTCGCCACGTTGCACACCCAGGGGTTCGCCAAGCCGATCATCTACCCGATCATCGGCCCGAACGGCGTGCGCATGACGCGCGACTACCCGATGAAGAAGGACACGCCCGACGAGCGGGCCGACCACCCGCACCACCAGTCGTTGTGGTACACGCACGGCGATGTGAACGGCGTGAGCTTCTGGCACCTGGGCAAGGACGCGGGCACGATCGTCACGACGAAGGTCGGGACGCAAGACGCCGGCGCGCGGGCTTACGTCACGCTGCACAACAAGTGGGTCGACGCCAAGGGCAAGACGCTGCTGACCGACGAGCAGAAGATCACATTCCACAAGCAGTACGCGGTGGGCGGCGGGCAGTCGCCGGACGGGCCGAACCCCGAGTACTCGATGATCGACTATGAGATCACGCTGCACGCCAGCGAGGGCGATGTGACGTTCGGCGACACGAAGGAAGGCACGATGGGCATCCGCACGCACCCGGCGTTGCGGGTCAACAAAGGCGCAGCCGCGGTCAACAGCGAAGGCGTCAAGGGCAAGGCCGTCTGGGGCAAGGCCGCCGCGTGGGTCGATTACTCAGCCAAGGTCGGCCAGCACCACGTCGGCGTCGCCATTCTGGATCACCCGTCCAACCCCCGCCACCCGACGACGTGGCACGCCCGCGACTACGGGCTGGTCGCCGCCAACCCGTTCGGCCTGAGTTACTTCGAGAAGAAGCCACGCGGCACGGGTAACTTGAAACTCGAGAAGGGCAAGAAGATCACGTTCAAGTACCGATTCATATTCCACGAAGGTGACGCCAAGACCGTCAACGTCCCCGCGCGTTTCAAGGAGTGGTCCGGCGTCAAGGCCGCCGAGTAAAATGACGAATGTCGAACTTCAAATGTCGAATCAATGTCGAGTAACAAAGCACGAATGACGAACCCGCCGACCATTGACGCTGGGGTCGCCCCCCATTGTCATTCGGATTTCGTCACACTTTCGACATTTGAAGTTCGACTTTCGACATTGCCCCCAACACACCCTTAATCAAACACCCACCCAAACCCGCTCCGAAAGGACAACCAACATGCCAACCATTAAACGTCGCGACTTCATCAAGGGCACAGCCGCCAGCGCGGCCGCCAGTGTCCTGCCCTGGACGATGACCGGCAACGTCCTGGGCGCGAACGACACGCTGGGCGCCGCGACCGTCGGCTTCCGCAGCCGCGGCCACAGCCACATCCGTCTGGTGAATAACAAGAACGGCTGCAAGCTCGTCGCGCTGTGCGACGCCGATAAGGGCGTGGTCGGCAGCGGCATCAAGAAGTACGGCGAAAGCGTCAAAGGCTACACCGACATCCGCAAGATGCTCGAGCAGAAGGACATCGACATCGTCACCACGGCGACGCCGAACCACTGGCACGCCCTGGTCACGATCTGGTCGATCCAGGCGGGCAAAGACGTCTACGTCGAGAAGCCCGTCTGCCACAACGTGTGGGAAGGCCGGCAGATGGTCGAGTGGGCCCGCAAGGAAGGCAAGATCGTCCAGACCGGGACGCAGTCGCGCTCCAGCCGAAGCAGCATCGGCAAGGCCGTCAAGTTCGTGCAGGACGGCAACCTAGGCAAGATCCAGTATGCCGTGGGCACCTGCTTCAAGCCGCGCAAGAGCATCGGTAAGCTGTCGCAGCCGATGCAGATCCCCGAGAACGTTGACTACGACCTGTGGTGTGGGCCTGCCGCGAAGGTCGACCTGTACCGCCCGCGTCTGCACTATGACTGGCACTGGGACTACAACACCGGCAACGGCGACATGGGCAACCAGGGCATCCACCAGATGGATATCGCCCGCTGGTTCCTCGGCGAGCCGCGGCTCAGCCCGCGCGTGCTCAGCGTCGGCGGCCGACTCGGCTACGACGACGGCGGCGACACCGCCAACACGCAGACCGTGTACCACGACTACGAGAAAGCGCCGCTGATCTTCGAGACACGCGGCCTGCCCAACAGGGACCTGAACTGGGGCACGGGCATGCCGCGTTGGCGCGGCTCGGGCGTCGGCGTGATCGTCCAGTGCGAGGGCGGTCATGTGCTCGTGCCCAACTACTACTCGGCCGTCGCGTACGACAAGAGCGGCAAGGAAGTGAAGAAGTGGCGGGGCACCGACCCGATGACGCCGCACGTGCAGAACTTCCTGTCGGCCGTCCGCTCGCGCAAGCACAGCGACCTGAACGCCGACATCGAAGAGGGTTTTGTCAGCTCGGCGTTGTGCATCACCGGCAACATCTCGCACAAGCTGGGCAAGCCGGCCAGCCCGTCGTCGATCCAGTCGGCCCTCAAGAGCGACAAGCTGTTCGCCGAGTCGGCGGAACGCCTGGCCCAGCACCTGGAAGCCAACAAGATCGACCTCAACAAGACCAAGGTCACCTTCGGCGCGGTGCTCGAGATGGACCCGAAGACCGAGCGGTTCACCAACAACGACGCGGCCAACAAGCTGCTGTCCCGCGCGTACCGCAAGGACTTCGCCGTCCCCGCCGCCAACGGCAAGAAGGTCGCCTCCGGCTGACCCCGACGCAGGCCCACCCCGTAGGTCAGGTCATTGACCTGACACGGATTTCCAAGGGCGATCAAGTGTCAGGTCAATGACCTGACCTACATTGACACCCGAGAATCGAACCACTCAATCCCGCCTCCGGGCGGGGTTTTTCTTTGCGCTATCGACCTCGCGGTCGTCCGCCCTCGTAAGAACCAATGAGCATTCACCCCACACCCCCCATGCGACTCAACCGCGACCTGACCAACCCGCGCTGGATGTACCTCAAGGCCGGCCTGTTCGTCCTGGCCGGCCTGCTCGCGTCGCTCGGCATCCTGCTGCACATGCCGACGCTCAAGATCGCGCTGCTGCTCGTGCTGGCGGTGTGGTGCTTCGCACGGGCGTACTACTTCGCCTTCTACGTCGTTGAACACTACATCGACGACGGCTACAAGTTTGCAGGCCTCGGGTCGTTTGTACAATACTTATTGCGCCGCCGACGGCGGACCTGAAACGACCCCTGTTCCCCCACATAAGACCCGCAACCCAAGGACGACCCCATGAGAACGAACGTCTTGACGCTCTGCCTTGTCCTCGCCGCCTGCGTCGCCGCGCCCGCGTTGGCTGACCACCACAAACCGTCTGCGCCGGTGCCCGACGGCTACAAGCTCGTCTACTCGAACTTCTTCGATGAGGCCGACGCACTCTTCGGCATTCAGGCGACGGACAAATCCGCCTGGCGGTTGGCTGAGGGTAAGAAGGGCAAGTCGATCGAGCACTTCAAGCGTGCCAACTACAAGACCAAAGTCCGCTCGCCGTTCAACATCGCCCTGCTCGACGGCTACGAGTTCGGCGACTTCGTCCTCGAGTGTGACATGCTGCAAACGGGCAAGGAGTACGGCCACCGCGACATGTGCATCTTCTTTGGCTTCGTCGATCGCAGCCATTTCTACTACACGCACATCGCGACCAAGACCGACGACCGGGCGCACAATGTTTTCATCGTCAACGACAAGCCGCGCACCAAGATCAGCCACAAGACGACCAAGGGCGTCGATTGGGGCAAGGACAAGTGGCAGCATGTCCGTATCGAGCGCGACACCAAGGCGGGCACGATCCGCGTTTTCTTCAACGACATGAAGAAGCCGATCATGGAAGCCAAGGACACGACCTTCAAACGCGGCATGATCGGGTTCGGCTCATTCGACGACACCGGCCGAATCGACAACGTCCGCATCTGGGCCCCGCAAGCGCACAAGGTCGAAAAGAAGGGCGTGTTCAAGGAAGGCCAACCCAAGTAAGGCCGCTTGCGGCTTAGCGCTTCCCCCGTAGTTCAACCCATGCCCGACGCCGCGCCCACCCAACTCCAGTGCATGGAAGTCTGGGGCGGCAACGCGCCGACCGACACGGCCGTCGGCCTGCCCGGGCTGGACGTCTGGGTCTTCGCCAAGCCGTTCGGCGGGGCGGAGGCGGGCGGCGACGTGCATTACATCTCGTCGTGCGCGACCGGCCGGATCGCGCGTTGGCTGCTCGCCGACGTGTCCGGCCACGGCGAGTCTGTCGCCGCGATCGCCGGCAAACTCCGCGACCTGATGCGGCGGAACATCAACTACCTCAGTCAGACCCGGCTGGTCGGCCAACTCAACGAGCAGTTCGCCGAGTCGAAACTGGGCAACAAGTTCGCCACGGCCGTCGCCGCGACCTATTTCGCGCCGACCGGCGACCTCTCGCTCTGCAACGCCGGCCACCCGCCACCGCTGATCTACCGGGCTGACAACCAAACGTGGTCGTTCCTGGAACGGACCGAAACCCCGCGCGACGAGAGCGCGGCCGTCAGCAACATCCCGCTCGGCATCCTCATGATGACCGGCTATGAACAGTTCGACACACGCCTGGGCACGGGCGACGTGTTGATCTGTTACACCGACGCGTTGATCGAGTCGCACGACGCGGACGGCAACCTGCTCGGCCAGGCCGGCCTGCTCCGCATCGCCCGCACACTCGAACACGGCGACGCCGACCGCATGACGCACGACCTGCTCGAGGCGGTGCGGGCGGTGCACGACGGCAACCTCACCGACGACGACGTGAGCGTGGTGACCATGCGCGTCGTCAACGCATCGAGCACGCCGCCGCTGCGTCAACGCCTGCTCGCGCCCTGGCTGACCATGAAGCAGGTCTGGCGCGCGTGGCGCAGCGGCGACGGCACGGCCCCGTGGCCGGAGTTCAACCTCGCCAACCTCGCGGGGATACTTGTTTCGCCGCTCAACCGCGCATGGTCAAAACGCATCAAGCCGGGCGTGCGGGATCGGCGGGAACCACAGATGAACACAGATGAACACCGATGAGGACGGAGGAAGAGAGTGTGGAAGAACTGGAGGGCGTTTGATAAACAGTACTCGACCGAACGTTGAACGATGGGTCTTAACTCGGGTGCCACTGGCGGCTTGTCCGCCAGTGTCCTTGTTGTACGGCCAGAGCACTGGCGGACAAGCCGCCAGTGGCACCCAGCGAATGAGAGCAGTAGAGCGCGTATTGCCCTCCCTACGTCGGAATGGACTCAACTCCTCGGACGCAGCGAATCGGCATCGCGACAACTTTGTCGTTAAGATCCGATTGCTTCTTCTCCCCCCATCTGTGTCCATCTGTGTCCATCTGTGTCCATCTGTGGTTTCACCCCTCCAACACTTCACCCAACACATGCCCGTGCACATCGGTGAGTCGGAAGTCGCGACCGCTGAATCGGTAGGTCAATCGCTCATGATCAACACCAAGTTGATGCAGCATCGTCGCGTGTAGGTCGTGGAGGTGGACCTTCTTATTCTGCGCGTAGTAGCCGAACTCGTCGGTCGTGCCGTGGCGGATGCCGGGCTTGAAGCCGCCGCCGGCGCACCAGACGGTGTAGCCGAACGGGTTGTGGTCGCGGCCGTTCGAGCCTTGCTGGTTCGGCGTTCTGCCGAACTCGCCGCCCCAGAGGACGATCGTTTCGTCGAGCAGGCCGCGCGTCTTCAGGTCGTGCAGCAGTGCGGCAATCGGCTGATCGACGGCCGCGGCGTTGAGGCGATGACCCTTTTCGAGGTTGCCGTGCTGGTCCCAACGGTCAGCCGACACGCGCGGCGGGAACACCTCGATAAACCGCACGCCGCGTTCGACCATCCGCCGGGCGAGCAGGCAGCGCGAGCCGAACAACGCCGTCTGCGCGTTGGGCGAGTCGAGGCCGTACAGCGAACGCGTCGCCCGCGACTCGCCAGACAGGTCGGTCAGTTCGGGAACCGACGCCTGCATCGCGAATGCGCGTTCATAGCTGGCGACCAATGCGTCTAATCTATTGTCACCTGAACGCCGCGCGGCCACGCCGTTGAGCTTCTGGATCGCGTCGAACTTGCGGCGTTGCCGGTCGGCCGTCGCCTCGCGCCGTTTGAGGTGGTCGATCGGCTCGGCGTTCTTCGTAAACAACGTGCCCTGGTACGCGGCGGGCAGGAAGCCGCTGCCCCACGTCGGCGAGCCGCCGGACGGGCCCTGGCCGCAGTCGAGCACGACGAAACCGGGCAGGTCGTCGCCGACACTGCCGAGGCCGTACGTCACCCACGCACCCATGCTCGGCTTGCCGGCCATCGGGTAGCCGCTGTGCGACATGTAGCAGGCTGACGAATGGTTCGAGATGCCGTGGTGCATCGACCGGATGATGGTCATGTCGTCGACGCACCGTGCGAGATGCGGGAACAACTCGCTGACCCATGCGCCGCTTTGGCCGTGCTGCGCGAACTTGAACGGGCTGCGCATGATCTTGTTGCCGATGTTGAACACCGTGCGCGGTGTGTCGATCGGTAGCGGCTTGCCGTGGTCGCGGTCGAGTCGGGGCTTGGGGTCGAACGTGTCGATCTGACTCGGCCCGCCCTCCATGTAAAGGTAGATGACCGACTTGGCGCGGGCGGGGTGATGGAGCGTACGCGGGGCGAGCGGGTTTGTTTTACGCGCGTCGGCTTGAGCTTGTTCGGCAAGCAGGGTTGTCAATGCGAGCGCGCCGAGGCCGCTTGCCGCGGATTGCAGTGCTTCACGTCGAGTTGGTGTGTTTCGTTCACTCATCGCACAAACACGAACTCGTTCAGGTTGAAGATCACGTGCGCGACGTCGGCCCACGCCTCCGCGTCGGTCGCGCCGTCCTGTTTTGCACCGCGCATGACGTTTAACAAAGTGTCTGCTTCGCCGCGCGTCGGTTCTCGACCGAGCGCCGCGACGACCATGCCGCGCAGTGTGGCTTTGTCGTCACCGTCCTGCTGTGCCACATTTGCGCCCCAACGCTCAGCCTGCTGGTGCACGAACGCACCATTGAGCATGGCCAGCGCCTGCGTCGGGACGATCGTCACGTCGCGTTTGCCCACGCTCTCGCCCGGCTTGGCGAAGTCGAAGCACATGAGCATCGGCGGCAAGAAGTTGCGTCGCACCTGGAGATAGATGCTGCGCCGCCCGCCGCCGTCGAGCGGGCCGGCCTTGGGGATGTGGATCGGCTTGTTCGCCGTCGCGTTCGGTGAGACGTAAACGGGCACGCTTGGTCCGAACATCGTCCTGTCGAGCGAGCCGGAAAGTGCGAGCATCGTGTCGCGGATGACCTCCGCTTCGAGCCGACGCGCGGGCATGTGGTGCAGCAGGCGATTGGTCGGGTCGATTTCAAGGCCTATCGCGTTCGGCCGACTCGACATGCGGTACGTGCTCGTCAGGACCATCGCGCGGTGCATCGCCTTGATCGACCAGCCGGCGGCGACGAACTGCTTGGCCAGGTAGTCCAGCAGGTCCGGGTTGGTCGGCTTTTCGCCGAGGATGCCGAAACTGTTCGGCGTTCGAACCATGCCCGCGCCGAAGTGGTGCGCCCACAAGCGGTTGACCATGACGCGGGCCGTCAGCGGGTTGTTCTTGTCGGCGATGCGGTCGGCCAAGTACAGCCGGCCACTGCGTTGGCCGAGGTCGGGTGACGGGCGTCCCTTCGAAAGCACTTCGAGATAGCCGCGCGGCGCGGTCTTGCCCGGCGTCTTGTAGTTGCCACGTACCTGCACGGGGATGTCGGCCCCGGCCATGTCGGCTGCGCCGGGCGCCCAGAGCGTGCTGCCCGGATCGACTTTGGCGAGTTGGGCGCGGAGATTGGCCAACTTCTTGATCGGGCCAGGGCCGAAATTCGTCTCGGTGTACGGCACGTCGATGTCGGTCTTCGGCTTGCGGTCGGCCGTGACCGTGCGGACGCCGCCGGCGATCGTTTTCTTGATCTCGCCTTGAAGCTTGTCAATCTGTTTGAGTGTCGCCTCGTCGTGCGGGATCTTGGCTTGCAAGCCGAGCCGAACGTGTGTCTCTTTGGTGCTGTTGAGGATGCCCGCCAGCGCGTAGTAGTCGCGGGCCGACACGGGGTCGAACTTGTGGTCGTGACAACGCGCGCACGCGAGGGTCAGCCCCTGAAACGCCTTGCCGATCACATCGATCTGCGCCTCGATCTGGTCGTACCGTTGCTGCACCGGATCGACCGGTTTGAAGTGCATCTGGTGGAACCAGAGGAATCCGGTCGCGGCCGGCGCGACGTTGAACTCGTTGCGCTTGCCCGGCCGACGGTCGGGCAGCAGGTCGCCGGCGAGGTGCTCGCGGATGAACCGGTCATACGGCAGGTCGTCGTTGAAGGCGTCGATGAGGTAGTCGCGGTACTTCCACGCGTGCGGGCGGGGCATGTCCTGCACGTGGCCGGCCGTCTCGCTGTAGCGCACCAGGTCGAGCCAATGCCGCGCCCAACGTTCGCCGTAATGCGGACTGGCGAGCAGTTGTTCGACGACCTTGGTGTAGGCATTCGGCGACTGATCGTTGACAAACTTGGCCACTTCCGGGGGCGTCGGCGGCAGGCCGATCAGGTCGAGGTAGACGCGGCGGATGAGCGTGTGTTTGTCAGCCGGCGGGGCGGGCGTGAGGCCGCGGGCTTCGAGGCGGGCGAGGATGAAGCGGTCGATGGGCGAGGTCGCCCAGATCGTGTCTTTGGTCTTGGGTGGTGAGACATCGCGGACGGGTTGGAACGACCAGTGCTCGGTCGTCGTGGTGTCCGACGCGCGCAGTGTGGTTGGGGCGACGAGGCAGGTCGTCAGAACGAGCAGCGGGATGGTGGCGGCGATTCGGGGCATGGTGAGGGAAGAATTGTATTGGGCAAGGGGCGGGGAAGGGGAATGGCGAGTGACGAGTTACGAATTGCGAGTGACGAAGTCGGAGATGATGACGCGAGGGTGCGGCGGGATGTCTCTATCCTCCCAGGAACGCCATCCGCGGGCTTTGGCACTGCTGGATAAACGCATTCTTATCCGTGTGATCCGCGTCATCCGTGGTTGGATCCCATTCGCCTGGCGTCAGAAACCGAAGATCAGGTGCCAGCCGATGACGAAGATGGGGATGTCGACGATCGCGTGGCTGATGTAGGCGGGCCAGATCGACTCGTACTTTTCGTACAGCCACGACCAGATCGAACCGCCGGCGAATACGCCTACGTTGGCGAGGATGGTGACCGGCCAACCCAGGCCTTGCGCCCGCATGGCGATGACGTGGTGGATGGTGAACACCGCGGCCGAGCCGAAGATGGCTAGCCACATGCGCGTCTTCTTCGACGCGACGGTGCCGCGGAGCGCCTCGTCGAACTTGCTCGTGATGAACCAGCGGAACGCGTACTCCTCGACGAGCGAGTTGAGCGTGATCCAGTACGCGCACATCGCGAGGTAAAGCCACTTGTTCGCCAGGCCGTTATCGACGGCGGCGGCGCGCATGACGGCCTTATCAGCCGGCGGGATGAGCGTGTCGCCGAGCAGCCAGTACGCGCCGCCGATCGCGCCGGCGATCAGCAGGCCGAGCGCCGCGCCGAGCCAACACCCGCCGCGTTTGACAGGCGACCCACTCAGCGGTTGCTTGTCGATCAACTTCCACCAGATCACGGGCAGCGCGACGACCCACAGCTTGCACGCAACAAAGACGGCCTTGCCGATGGGGCCCGGCGCGACGATCATCGACATCACGACGCCGACGCTCAGCGCTGGGGCGATCAACGCCAGGGCGAGCCAGGCTGATCGCGACGTGTTGGCGGGCGGTGGGGCGGTCATGGGATGTTCAGACTATCAGAGTGTCGTGGTCGTGTTGGGTCGAAGGTTGTTTCAAACCGTTAGGGCAAGACCGGAGGTTGGATTAGTAAAGACACGGACGACGCATCATCATGCCTTTTCCGAGCCGGATTCTGTGAATCCGATCCGTCCACGCGGCTCAATGCCGCGCGGGCGGAATCGACGGGGTGACACACACTCGCGCCCGTCAGCCGTCCTCCTCGCCTTCGAGGCTCGTCGGACGGCCGAGCTTACAAAGCCCGGCTCTGACAAAGCATGTTGCCCCATCGGCAAAACAGGTCGCGGTCAGTTCACGGCGTCGCCCCGTGCGACGCGGCAATTGAAAACCCCGCCGAGATCGGCGGGGTCTGTTGGGATTCGATTGTTTCGGTTCGGCTTGGATTTACCAGCGGTCGCGACCGCCGCCACCGCCGCCACCGCCGCGGTAGCCGCCGCCACCGCCGCCGCGGTTCTCGCGCGGGCGGGCTTCGTTGACGTTGATCGTTCGGCCTTCGAGGTCAGTGCCGTTGAGGGCTTCGATCGCGGCCTTGGCGCCGTCGTCGTCCATGGTGATGAACGCGAAGCCGCGGGGGCGGCCGGTCTCGCGGTCGGTGATGACAGCCACTTCCTGCACGTCGCCGTGCGCGCCGAACGTGGCTTGGAGGGTATCCTCCGTCGTGTTGAATGAGAGGTTGCCGACGTACAGTTTCAAAACGATGCTCCTGTGAAAGGATTCGAGGCACTCGGTCGGCTGCTAACAGGAGCGTCGCGGGTATCTCAGGTTGTCGGCCGGGCGAACGAGCCTCGACCATGTTCGGACAATTGTATCCCCGGGATGGGGGTTTGGGTCAAGTAGATAAAAAAAGCCCCACCGAACGGTCGGCGGGGCAATGTGGGGGTTCAGTTAAGGCCGTTTTCCCGGCTCAGGCCCGTCGTCGCCGCCGCAAGCCGAGGCCTGCAACGGCCATCAGGGCCAGGCCGGCCGTGGCCGGCTCGGGGACGCTCGACGGCATGGCCGTCAGCAACTCGAACGAGCCGTTGAACGATGTGAACGTGCCGGGTGCCCAGAACAGTTCGGCGTGAGCGCCGCCGCCGAACTCCATGAACACGAATTCCAGGTCGTACGTGCCTTTGTTAAGGTCGATCGTGCCGAAGTTATCCTGCGGCCCGTGTGCTGAATCGTCCAGAATGACGTCGATGCCGTCGATCCGGAGGCGGACGCCGTCGTCACTGTTCGTGCCGAAGGTGTACGTGCCGTCTTCACCGACCACGAGTTGGCCGGTCGCTGCGACCACGAAGTTGTCTCGGCCGGGCCCGTTGGGGAACAGGCTGTTGTAGCCGAACCGTCCATCGCCGCCGTCATTGAGGTAGTTGATCACCTGGGCGGATTCGGTCGTCTCGCTGGCGATACCCGGGCCGCCGCCGGCCAATAGGGCGTCGGCGCCGGCGAGGTTGCCGCCGTACGGACCGTTCGCCTGGACATCACGCACGTTGAACGCGCCGCTGATCGACAGCATCGGGAACTGCTCGACGGCCAGGCCGCCGTTGGCCACGTCGCCGATCAACTGGAACGGGTCGCCGCTGCCCTCAAGCATGGCAGAGATCTCGACGTTGCCGCCGCCGCCGAACTCCGCGAACACGACGGTCATCGGCACGCGGCCGGCCGGGAGGTTCACGACGAAATTCGTGCTGTTGCAACAGCCGGTGTCGTCAAACACCTGGTCGTTGATGACGATCTGCGTGAAGTCGTCCTGGCTGGTGCGGATGACGTAGTTGCCGGCCTGCGGGACGATCACCGTCGCCTGCGCGCGGACGGCGAACTGGTCGTCGCCGTTGCTGGTGTCGTTCGGGAACGGGCTGTCGTTCCCAAATTCATTCGGGTTACCCATGCCCTGCGGGTCCTGGTAGTTGATGACCGTGCTGAAAGCCGTCGACTCGCTGGCGATATTCTCGCCCACGCCGTTGAGCTGGTCGAGCACCGACTGCGCGTTGTTGGCCATGCCGCCGCTGGCCCGCTTCACGTCGCGGACACGCCACGTGCCGGCCGGCTGGGTGACGTCCTGCTTGGTGCTCAGGCCACCGAGCGCCGCCGCGTTCTGGTGGATCAGCAGGCCGTGCGCCGCGT
>JANQSF010000015.1 GCA_028284155.1 Phycisphaeraceae bacterium | reverse complement strand
CGTCGCCGCGTCGAGCAACCCCGAGGCGTTGCGGCAGATGAGCATCCTCTTCGCCGTGCACCCCGTCATGATGCCCAAGCCCGACAGTGTCGCGTCGTTCGCCGAAGCGGTGGACGCGCTGCTGCTGGAGCAGGGCATCATGACGGGGTGCACGGCGAAGAGGATGCTCATCTGCCGCAACGCCTCGGGGTTGCTCGACGCGGCGACGATCGGCACGGCCATGCGGTTCTGCGACAGGTACCTTGCGCCGCCGCCGGCCTGCGACCAGATGGCGACCAGCTTCGCGTCCATGTCGCGGACGACCTGACTCACGCCGTGCGCCAGCGCGGCCGTGCGGTAGCGGCTCTCCTGCAGTTTGCGCGGCGGGCGACGCGTGTAGCCGGGGTCGAGGTCGACGGCCGATTGCGTCAGCCGGGCGATGCGCGCCATCGTCGACACCGACTGGATCGGGAACTTGCCTACGGCCGTCTCGCCCGACAGCATGACGGCGTCTGCCCCGTCGAAGATCGCATTGGCCACGTCGCTGGCCTCGGCCCGCGTCGGCGTCGCCGAGTCGATCATCGACTGGAGCATCTGCGTCGCCACGATCACCGGCTTGCCGTAATCATGTGAAAGCTGAATGATCCGCTTCTGGTGGATCGGCACCTCGGCCAAGTCCATCTCGACGCCCAGGTCGCCGCGCGCGACCATCAGCGCGTCCGACGCGTCGATGATCCCGTCCAGGTCGTCGATGGCCTGCGGCTTCTCGATCTTGGCGATGATCGGCATCCGCCGCTTCTCGCCGGCAAGCATCGGCTTCAGGCGGGCGCGTAACTCGCGCACGTCGTCCGCACGACGCACGAAACTCAGCGCAAGATAGTCCAGCGCATGCTCAACCGCCCAGTTCAGACATTCCAAATCCCAGGCGGTCAGCGACGGCAGCGACAGCGGCGTGTCCGGCAGGTTGACGCCCTTCTTGCTCGTGATCACGCCGCCGACGGTCACCCGGCAGACCAGCGTCCGCCCGTCGCCCTCGCCGTTGGCCTCCAGCGCGATCAGCCTGACCTCGCCGTCGTCGATGTAAACCCGCTGCCCCTCGGTCACGTCATCGACCAGCCCCGGGTACGTCGTGGCGAGCAACACCTCCTGCAGCCCGTCGCGCTCGGAGACGACCGCGCCGCCCGGCGCTCCGGGGGCTCCGGGGGCTCCGCGCTGGCCGCGCTGATCAGCCGAAAGTTCACCGCGCTGGAATGTGACCAGGTCGCCGACGCGCAGTTCGATGCCGCCCTTCCGCTGTTTGCCGATCCGGATCTTCGGCCCCGACAGGTCACCGAGGATGCCCACCGGCACGCCCGCCTCCATCGACGCCTCGCGGATGGTCGTACGCAGCGCATCGAACTGTTTGAATTCGCCGTGCGAGAAGTTGATGCGGAAGACCCGCGCCCCCTCCTCGATCAGGCGCACGATCGTCGCCACGTCGCCCGACGCGGGGCCGACGGTCGCGAGAATCTTGGTCAGGATGAACGGGGGTTTGAGCGGCATGCCGGGTTAGTATCGGGTATTCCGGCGTTGCGTGTGTGGGGAATGTGTGACAATCGGAACCCGGTAAAGCGTCGCGTGCCTTCACACGGCCTGGGCGCAGCCCCAGGCCGTGTGTACGGGAGTGTGAGTGTCGAACGGTAGGATAAGAGAGACTGGTATCCGTCCTACCCGATGACTAGTCGTCCTCGCGCGTTCAAGAATTGTCACGCAAGTTGCCACGATATTGTTCGATGGGTAGTCAAGTAGTCCTAACTGCGAATTGCTCGAGTTTTAACTTCTGGACAAGGACAAACCTATGGGCTATCCGGCCATTAGCGGATCAGAAAACAGTGAGGTCGACTACTTAGGAGACAAGAACTTCCGTCACTTGGGGCGTGATCCTCACAGTGAATCGTACACATTGGAAATCGGAACCGCGTTCGACGACTCAATCCTTTCTCTAGACTTGGTGTGGTATAGCCAACTACCCGAAGAAGACCCACCGGCCTCATCTATTCGACCAGGCTGCCGACAATTGGTTAGATTGCCGATCTGTGTAAATGTGGATACGACGCTTATACGGATCAACTGCCAGAGTATCAGCGACCTTAGAAAGCTCTTTAGCGAGTGGTGTGACGAGATTGAAGAGCGGGTCAATCAAGAACGCCGGCGCTGATCGCGGGGTGATCTTCCCCACGTTCGGTGGGCGCGGAGCCGGGTGCCATCACACGGCCAAGGCGCAGCCGCAGGCAGTGTGATGTCGGCCGCAATCGTGCCAACCGGTCACACAAAGACACCCCGCACGACGCTGCCGTCGGCCTGCGGCCGGCGACCGCATCGTGGCACCCGCCTACTGCTGCGACGAGGCCGACGCCCGCCGTCTGCGGAGCTTGGTGTCAATCACCAAAAGCCATGCCAACGGGAATGCCCCCAACCACAGGAGCAATCCACCCCAGCGCGGTTCGTCTGGTGTGAGACCGCTCGCTCCGACAAATTGAAAGCTACCCAGCACCACGATCGCCAGAACACTCAACAACCATAGCCAGGCGAGGATTCCGAAGAGCCAATTGGGAAGCATTATTCCGCTTGCCTCGTTCGGTCGAATCGCAAGTCCACGTTCGGACCAACACTCACACCAAAATGTCATTCACCACATGCGCCCCCTCCACGCCCGTGAGCCTTTGGTCCAACCCCTGGAACTTGTACGTCAACCGCTCGTGGTCGATGCCCAGGTTGTGCAGGACGGTCGCGTTCAGGTCGTTGATGTGGACGCGGTTTTCGAGGATGTTGTACGCCCAGTCGTCGGTCTTGCCGTACTCGAAGCCGCGCTTGATGCCCGCGCCGGCCAACCAGGTCGTGAACGCTCGGCCGTGGTGGTCGCGGCCGTGGTTGTTGGCGGTCAGCTTGCCCTGCGAGTAGATCGTTCTGCCGAACTCCCCGCCACAGATGACCAATGTGTCGTCGAACATGCCGCGTTGTTTGAGGTCTTTGATCAGCGCGGCGGCGGGTTGGTCGATGTCCTTGCACTGGTTGCGGATGTTGCCCGGCAGCGAGCCGTGCTGGTCCCAGCCGCGGTGGAAGAGTTGGATGTAACGCACGCCGCGTTCGAGCATGCGTCGGCCGAGCAGGACGTTGCGGGCGAACGTGCCGGGCTTGCGCGCGGCCTCCCCGTATAGCTCGAACGTCGCGTCCGACTCGTCCGACACGTCGAACAGGTCGGGCACGGTCATCTGCATGCGGGCGGACATCTCGTACTGCTCGATGCGGGCCTGCGTCTCGGGGTCGCCGAACTGCTCGAACTGTTCGCCGTTGAGTTGTTTCAGGGCCTTGAGTTGGCGGTCGCGCGTCGAGCGGTCGACGCCGGGCGGGTTGGTCAGGTAAAGCACGGGCGACGCGCCGCTGCGCATCTTGACGCCCTGGTGCTTGCTGGGCAGGAAGCCGGCGTCCCACAGGCGGGAGTACAACGCCTGGCTCTGCCCGCGGCCCTTGCTGATCATCACGACGTAGGCGGGCAGGTTGTCGTTCTCGCTGCCCAGGCCGTAGCTGAGCCAGGCGCCCATCGAGGGTTTGCCGAGTTGCTGCGTGCCCGTGTTGATGTACGTGATGGCCGGGTCGTGGTTGATCGCCTCGGTGTGCATGCTCTTGACGATCGTGATGTCGTCCACGATGCCGGAGATGTGCGGCAGGATGTCGGCGTTGACCCACGTGCCGTGCTTGCCGAACCGCTCGAACTTGAACATCGGCGCGACGCACGGGAACGACTTCTGCCCGCTGGTCATGCCGGTGAGGCGTTGGCCTTGACGCACGCTGTCCGGCAGCTCCTGGCCGTGTAGGTCGCGCATCTTCGGGTGGTAGTCGAACATGTCGATGTGCGACGGCCCGCCGGAGAAGAACAGGTAGATCACCCGCTTGGCCTTGGGCGCGTAGTGCGGCACGTCGGGCAGGCCTGGATTTTGACGCTGCGCCGTCGGGCCAAACGGCTGACCGGCGCGGGCGCTGTCGTTGTTCAGCAACGTGGCCAGCCCCGCCGCGCCGAGCATGCCGGCCCCACGCGTGAGCAGGTAGCGGCGGGAGACGTTGTGGATGTGTTGTTGGATGGGGTTCATGGTCTTGCGTCCGATCGATTCAGGACGGGTAGTTCGTGTCATGCGTCCGCGTAGGGTGGGCCAAGGCTTTGCGCGGCCCACCAAGGGGTGATTCAGTTTTCATCACGGCTTGGGTTTCATCCGGGGCGCTATATGGTGGGCCGCGCCGAGCCTTGGCCCACCCTACGTGTCAAAACCGCGTCAGCGCCGCGTCCATGTTCAGGATCGTGCTCGCCACAATCGTCCACGCCGCGTGCTCGACTGCGTCGAGCGTTTCGTCGCGTTTCTTCTCGCCCACGGCCAACAACGCGTTGGCTCGCTCCGGGTCGTTTCGGAAGGCAGACAGCTCTTCGTTGTACAGGCCGGTCAACACTTGCAATGCCAGCGGCGAGGGCTTGTGCGACGTGACCAGGCGGTAACCGTGCGCGATGCGCGATGCGGGCGTCTTGCCGCCTTCTTTCATGATGCGTTCGGCGAAGAATCGCGACGCCTCGGTGAACTGCTCGTCGTTGAGTGTGTATAACGCCTGCAACGGCGTGTTCGTGCGAGCCCGGAGCACGACCGTTTTTTCGCGCGTGGGCGCGTCAAAAATCGTCATGCCGGGGTGCGGTGCGGAACGTCGCCAGTAGATGTACATGCTGCGGCGATAAAGCTTCTCGCCCGTGTCGCGTCGGAAACGCAGGCCGCCGTTGAGGCTGACCTCGTTCCACAAACCCGGCGGCTGATACGGCTTGACGCCGGGGCCGCCAACCTTGTTCACGAGCAAACCGGACACGGCCAACGCCTGGTCGCGGATGAACTCGCCCTGCAAACGGAAGCGCGGGCCGCGCGACAGGAAGCGGTTCTTCGGGTCTTTCTCGAGTTTATCGGGCGTCGCGCGTGTCGACTGGCGGTACGCGGCCGACATGAGCATCTGCTTGATCGTGCGCTTGACGTCCCACTTGTGCTCGACGAAGTCGGTCGCCAGCCAATCGAGCAACTGCGGGTGCGCCGGCGGCTCGCCCTGCGTGCCGAAGTCCATCACCG
>JANQSF010000020.1 GCA_028284155.1 Phycisphaeraceae bacterium | reverse complement strand
TTCAGTCGCGAATCGATCAATTGTATTTCGAGGAGATGATTCGCCGCCCGACCGGACGGCCAGGGCACCCACGGCACCGGGCCGACGACGCTTAGGGCTGCTCCGGTCAAGGCCTGACCCGGTTCACGAGCCAACCCGTGCATCGGGCCCGGCCGTCCGGTCGCGCGGCGGTCGTGACTATAGCCCACGCGGCCGAGCGGCGAAAGCAGGAAATCAGGAAAACAGGAAAGCAGAACATGAAACCGGCCGCAGGTCGAGGCCGTGGCCGTCCTCACAAAGACGCGGATGGTTGCTCCGGCATTCCCGCCGTGCATCGGTCGCGCCACGCGTCGCCCGCCTCCCTCATTTCCTGCTCTCTTGTTTTCCTGTTTTCCTGCTCTTCTGATCTCCTGCTCTTCCGCCCTCTGCTACCCTACCTGTATACATCCTGCCCACCGATACCATTCCAAGGGCGACATTATGGTTCTTCCTATCCTTCGCGGCCTGTTCATCATCCTGGCGGCGGCGGTGACGATTCTCTACGTCCTGCCGTTCCAGGAAGAAAAAGGCGTCGACTTCGGTCACGTCGTGCTGATGATCCTGCTGACCATCGCGGTCGCAGTGGCCATCATCGCGGCTGACGCCTTCTCGCCCGACAAGAAACTGTCGGCCATCTCCGGTGTGTTTCTCGGCCTGATCGCCGGACTGCTGTCCGCGTATGCGCTCGGGTTTGTCGTCGACCTGGTCGGCCTGGTCACCGCCCCGCGCGTCGAAGCGGTTCGGCCGGAAATCACGCCGGGCGAGTTGATCATCATGGACGACCAGGACCCGATCAAGCAACGCGTCATGGAGTACGACAAGCAGGTCGCCGCCCGCGACTCGTATCTCCGCCTACTCGAAGGCGTGAAGGTCATCATCGGCCTGATCACGTCCTACATCTGTATCTCGCTCGTCCTGCAAACGAAGGACGACTTTCGGTTCGTCATCCCGTATGTCGAGTTCGCCAAACAGATCCGTGGGCCGCGGCCGACGGTCGTCGATACGAGCATCATCATCGACGGCCGAATCCTCGACATCCTCGAAACCTCGATCATGCAGGGCACGCTTGTCGTCCCCAAATTCGTCCTCGACGAACTGCACCAGGTCGCCGACTCGGCCGACAAACTGCGGCGAGCGCGCGGGCGACGCGGCCTCGACATCCTCAAGCAGTTGCAAAACACGCCGAATGTCGATGTCGTGATCGACGACGCCCAGGCCGAGGGCGACAACGTCGACCAGAAACTCGTCGCCCTTTGCGCCGAACGCCGCGGCCGACTCATGACCAACGACTTCAACCTCACCAAGATCGCCAAACTCCGCAACGTCGATGTGATCAACCTTAACGACCTGACGCAGGCCCTGCGGCCCGTCGTCCTGCCTGGCGAGGAGATGACCATCAAACTGCTCAAGTCCGGCGAGTCGGCCGGCCAGGGCGTCGGCTACCTTGAAGACGGCACGATGGTCGTCGTCGAAAACGGCCGAAGCGCCATCGGCCACCAAGTGCCCATCACCGTGACCAGCACTTATCAAACCGCTGCCGGCCGCATGATCTTCGGCAAGTACGACCCGAACGAACACCCCGTCTCCAAGGAAACCCGCATTGCCGAAGGCGAGCCGCCTGCCCAACAGGTGGGAGCGAGCGGTGATGCTGAGCACAGTTCGTCGCCCGCGACGCCGCCCGGCCGATCCGACGACGATGAAAACAGCGGTCCAACCGAACGCACGAGCCGCGGCGCGCGCACGGGCCGCGGTCGAAATCCGCGCCGGGGGGGCTGAGCCGGAGTCGAGGGTGGTTTCGTTCGCACGGCAGTCCCGTGCGAACGAGTGTTCCCGCGACTGCCCCGGCCGACTATTCATGTCGTCTCCAGCGAACCGATGCTTTGGGGAACCGCCGCTTCAACGACGCCACACCCTCGGCCGTCACCCGTGTGTCCCACAGGCTGATGTAGGAAAGGCCCTTCAACTCTTCCAGATGTTTGAGCCCCGCGTCCGTCACAGCCGTCCCATCAAATTCAAGGCTGGTCAGGTTTTTCATCGTCGCCAGCGTCGCCAAGCCCTTGTCGGTCACTGCCGTCCTTGACAGTTTCAGCCAACCCAGGTCGGCCATGCCCCTCAAGTGTTGGAGACCCGCGTCGGTGACCTTGGTCTTTGTCAAATACAGGTGTGTGAGCTTGCGCAATCCCTTGATGTGCGAGAGCCCGTCATCACCAATAGCCGTGCGTTCGAGGATCAGCCAGGTTAGTTTTCTGAGTTTGCCGACCGACTTCAACCCCGCGTCGCTAATAGGCGACTTGCTGAGACAAAGCCAATTGAGTTGGTTGAGCGATTCCAGATGGGCCAGCCCGGCATCGGTCACCTTCGTGCGCAGGTCGAGTGTGCGCAGCTTCGTCATCGTCGCGACGATCGGCATGCTCTTGTCGGTAATCAGCGCGTGACCGAGTTGGAGGTCTTCCAGGTCGGTCATGTTTTTGAAGTGAGCGAAGCCGGCGTCGGTGATCGGCGCGTTGTGGAACCGCAGGACTTTGAGTTTGGACAGCGGCGCGAGATGTTTGACACCCTCATCCGTAAACGGCGCGAAGTCCAGCCACAACTCGCGCATCTCGGTCAGCCCACTCAGGTGCTTCAAGCCCGCGTCGGTGACCTTGGTCTCATGCAGGATCAGCGTCCGTAGGCCTTTGACGCCCGCCAGGTGGGCCATACCCGCATCGCCGATCGACACGTACGACAGTTCGACGTGACGCAGGCTCTTCCAGCCGCGCAGGTGAGCCAGCGCGGCGTCCTCGATCTTGGCGATGCGGATCAGGCTGGCCACTCCGTGATTGGAGGCCAACCGCGTCACGCCCTTCGTGTCCTTGAACGCGGCCAGGTCCGCTTCGACCGCTTCCGCCAGCAGATACACGGTGTCGCCCCTGCGGATCACGCGGGCGTCGTCGTCCGCGGCCGAGGCGATTGGAAGGCAGCACAGAGTCGCAACAGCGAATCCAGTCAATTGCGACAAGGAATAATACACTCACTTCCCTTTCGGCTGCGACATCAATGCCTACTCTCTCGACGTCTCACTCACTGACTCATCCACTAACTCTTGTTCAATGCGCGCCGTGATCCGCAACGATCCATAGTTGACAGGAACGGCGGGTTCCGTCGACTCGATTAACTCTCTCAGCGCAAGTGCGTCCGCGTCGTCGTCCACGATACCCCCCACGCCAATTGCACCGCCTTGGCCGGTGTACACGTAAAACCGCACGTCGCTGAACCGACGTTCTTTCAATATCGCCTCTTCCAGCGATTGAATATGGAACTCAGCAGCATTCATGTTTCGTCTTTGCAGTTTGCCGGCACCGGGCCCAACTTGGGTAAACACAACCACACCTCCCAGTGCAACTGCAATACCAATCAAGACTACTAGCGTGATCTTGTCGGAGAGTGGTTGTGTCAACCACTCGGGCGCAGTCATGGGTGGTCGTTGTGACATGGATGGCGAATGACGTCCTTCCGAACGAACCTTACTCCTTCTTCGGCTCCGGCTTCTTCGGCGTGACCTTTGGTTTGGGGCGTGGCGTTGGTCGTGCGGGTCTGTCCGAGCCGGGCGACAGTGTCAGGTCGACTTCGATCAGCTTCCCGCCGCGTTGCACGGCCACACGCACCGTATCGCCGGCGATGTATCGGCCGAGCACGTTACGCAGGTCGGTCGTGCCCTCGATGCGGATGCCGTTCACGTCGTAGATGATGTCGCCCGCCTTGAGGCCGGCCTTGGACGCGGGCGAATTGGGCATGACCTTGCCGATCTCGACCCCGCCAAACGGCAGCGGCTTGGTTTGGCGTTTGGGCTGCACGCCCATGCGGCCGGGCTTGATGACCTCGCCCTTGACCAGCCGTTCGATCAAACTGGATTGGCCGTGCAGCGGGACGGCGAAACCGATGCCCGAGTCGTACCACTCGACTCCCGCGCCGGCCCCGGTCGAGCGCGGCGAAAGCGGTGCGATCACGCCGATGACCCGGCCGTCCAGATCGATCAGCGGGCCGCCGTAGTTGGCCGGGCTGGTGTTGGCGTCGGTCTGGATCGCCTTGCCGAAGATGCGGTTCTTCGCGCTGATGATGCCGGCCGAGATCGCCGGCCGATCGCCACCGTAACCTACGCCGACGCTGACAACCCACTGCCCGACAACCACGTCGCGCGGCGGGGCGAACTTCACGGGCTGTAACGTCGGCGCATCGCCGCCTTCCGATGCCGAAGTGTCGATCTTCAGGATTGCCAACCCGCGCGTCTCATCCTGCCCAAGAAGCTTGGCGACGTGCCGCGAGCCGTCGTGCAGCACGACCGTGATGATCGGCGGCTTGGTGATGAAGTTGTATGTGCTGGTGACGATGTGACCGTCGGCTGAGAGGATCAGCCCGGTGGTCGGCCCCTCGCCCGGTTTGCTGATGCCACGCACGGGCGTTCGACCTTTCTTGGCCGCCTTGCCGCCCGCCTTGGCGATACCGCCGAACGTCTCGATCGTCACCAGCGACGGCCGAACCTTGTCCGCCGCGGCACGGAACGCCTTGGGTGCGAGCAAGTAGCCGGTATCGACCGCTTGCGCGCTGCGCGACGGCGCAAGTGTGACGAGAACAACGAGTGCGGTGACAAACACGGAGTGCCACACTTTGGCTCTGCAAAGTGTGCGCCGTGTGCCACTGGCGGCTCGTCCGCCAGTGTTCTCGACGTCACGCAAAGGCACTGGCGGACAAGCCGCCAGTGGCACACGACCGGAGTGATGTTGCATGTGATCAGTCATTGCTCTTAACCGCCGTCGGGGTAATGCGGATGGGAAGGATCGTGCTGCGCCGTTTGACGGTGAAGGTCGTTTCCTCGCCGGGCTTGAGCGTCGCCAGCGCCCCCTCGGCGGCGCGGATGTTCGGCACGCGGTCGTCGCCGATCGCCAGGATCAGGTCGTCCTTGCGCAGGCCCGCCTCGGCCGCGGGCGACCCAGGCAGCACGCGGTCGACGTACGCCGGGGCGCGCTTGCCGCTGAGCGTGAACAGGCGGATGCCGACGTAAGGCTTGCCAACCGGCGTCACGACCTTCGGCCCGCCGTCGTTCGCGTCGTCCGTCAACGGCTTGCCGGCGACGAACCGGTGCAGCACGTCGCTGGGCACGGCGTAGTTCAGCCAGGTGTTCGTGTCGCCGCTCTGGATGAGCTTGCCGATCATGCCGGCGAGTCGGCCGTCGGCCGTCACCACCGCGCCGCCCGGTGCGCCGGGGTTGGCCGTGATCGCGTCGATAATGATGACGTCGCTCTTGACCTGCATCTCGGTCATGCGCCGCTTGGTGTCCAGCGCGTCTCTTTGCGAGATGACGCCAAGGTTGACGCTCAACGGCTCGCCGCGATCGGCCACCTTGAACGCGTTGCTCACCGCGACGACCCAGTCGCCCGCCTCACCCACCGGCTTCTGTGGCAGCGTGAAGTGTGTCGGCGTCTTCGCGTCGATCTTGATCAGCGCGGTCTGAATCTGCGGCGCACGCCTGACCAGCGTCGCCGGGTATAGCCGACCGTCCGGCAGCATGACGTTGAGCCGACGCCCCGCCAGGTAGATGCCGTCGGCCGTGAGGATGAGGCCGTCGGCCGAAACCAGAATGCCCGTTGCGTAACCGTGCTCCCGGCCGATGCCCGCGCCGTAGATGCGGACCGTCCGATGCTGGGCGGTCTCGATCGCCTTGGCGAACGGGTTGTCTGCCGGCGTCGCCTCTTCATCAGCGGCTTGCACGCCAACTAAGTTGATTGACATCGCGACAAAGAAAACCGCAAGGCCGACGCCGATCGTGCGCGCCTTCTGTGCCGCAACACCGGCAATGCACGTCGTGTGGCGGGGTCGCGCGGCGTGCCCTCCCCCAAAGGCCGCCAGTCTTGCTTTAATCGCTTGTTGTCGTTCTATTTGAGTCATGTTCGTCTCCGTGTCAGCCCGACACGCGAATCATCTTCTTACGTCGCTGAGTCGGGTCAACGTGTCAGGGTCGACACGCTTTGAGTCAGGCCCGACACGCCTCAAGAACACTCGCCCCCTAGGGGGCCGAACGCCGCCGCCGTGCGCACATGCACGACGCACAAGCCGCGTTCAACTCGGCAGGTCGAATGCGCCGGCCGGGATCTCGTCCAGCACCTCGACCTTGCGGTCGATGAACGACACACCCGGTTCCTCCGCGTCGCCGATGACGATGCGCTTGCGCACGGGGTCGAGCAACGGGCCTTTCTGCTCGAATCGCAAGTAAGCAACCGCCGGCGATTTGCCGTCGCTCAGCGACTGAATCTTGAGCATGCGCGTCACAAGGCCGATGCCGTTCGGTCGCGGCCCCGCTTCCGGGTCATCTACGCTGAGCCAAAGGCGCATGGCCGTGCCGTGTTCGTCCTCGATCCGCAGGCGGTACGCGGGCATGCCCAGCGACTTGTCGGCGCCTTCGAGCACGAGTTGCTTCGGCCACGCCCAGCCTTCCTTGCCGTACAGCGTGTTGCTGATCAGCCGAACGATGCCCGCCCCGGGCGACTTAATCGCCTCGTCGCCCGTGACGCGCTTGGTAATCTTGCCGTCGACAACTTCGACAAGCGTCGTGCCGTCGAAGATGTTGCGCTGCGCGGGGCCGTCACTCGGCGTGACTGTCTCGACGTATCGGCCGTCCATCGTGACGAGCACGTGCAACTTCGCAACGACCTCGCCGTCCGGCGTGACGACGTCGGTCTGCTCGACGAACCCCTTGACCTTCGCCAGCGCGTCTTCACCGCCGAGAAACGCACGGTACTCGCGCAGCACCTTTTCAGCCGACGCGCGGTTCAGCTTGGCGTCGCGGATGACGCCCGGCTGATTCTTTGGCGGCGCGACCTGCTTGCCGTCGGCCGGCTTGTCTTCGTCGCCGGGCTTGGGCTTGGGCTGCGGTCGGCCGCGCTGTGGCTGCTTCGGGTAAGGCGCGGCCGCGACGCGCAGCCAGGCGCGGTGCTCCTTGCCGTCGCGCGTCCAGACCAACTCGGCCGGCCAGTGCGCCGGCAGCGTCGTGAGATAGTTCTTGAACTGGTTGGCCGTGCGCATCGGTCGGCCGTCGAAACTGATCAGCCGATCGCCCAGGCGCAGGCCCGCCTTGTACGCGACACCGTCCAGGTCGATCTGGTCGCAGACGACGATGTTGGCCCGCGTGCCGAACGTCGCCTTGATCGTCGCGTGCATGGCGACCTTCGTGGCCATCATGTCCGGGATGAACTTCTTGATCTGGTTGATCCCGATCGCGTAACCGACGCCCACGTTCACCCGCCCGCGCTCCTCGAACGACCCTCGGCCGTTGATGCCGATGACCTGGCCGTGCATGTTGAACAGCGGCCCGCCGGAGTTGCCGGGGTTGATCGACGAATCGATCTGGATGCAGTCGCCGTACTCGAGCATGTTCGTGCCGCCCTGGCCTTCCTGGTACCGCTTGACGCCCGAGACGACGCCGAGCGTGACCGTGGGCGCGAAGTCTTCAGCCAACACGAACGGGTTGCCCATCGCCATGACGAAATCGCCGACGCGCACCGTCTCGTCGTCGCCGAGCGCCGAGTACGGGAACGGCTTGAGATTGCCCGTCTTCGAGTCCTTCACCTGCTGGAGTTTGATGATCGCGACATCGCCGCCCGGGTCGATGCCGACTAGGCGATAAGGGTAAAGCTTACCGTCGGCCAGCCCGGCCAACCCCTCGTTGCCCGTCGATCGGACGACGTGGTAGTTGGTCAGCGCGTAGCCCTCGGGGTCGTAGATGACGCCCGACCCGCCGCCGCCGCGCGTCTTGCCGAACACCGCGACGACAGAGCCGTAGACCTTCTGGATGGTCTTGATCCGACGGGCTTCGGTCGCTTTGACGGCGGCGAGTTCGGAGGCCGTCACGTCGCCGCGAGCGACGGTCAAGCAGGAAAGCAGGAGAGCAGGAAAACAGGAAATGAAGGCGAGGCGGGCAGGTAACGAAAATTGGCGTCGGGATCGTGATTGTTGAGGCATCGTATTACGCCGGTAGTTGGGTAATCGGGTGTAAACGTTTTGCCGTATGTCAGGTCATTGACCTGACATCGGACCAACCTATTCGACCTGCATCCGTTCCGTCGCCCCGGCCTGCGTGTTGCGTCCGATGTTTGGCATTTCCTGCTTTCCTGCTCTCCTGTTGTCCTGCTTTCGTGCCGGCGGCCCGAGGGTCCGACCGGTGTCAGGTCAATGACCTGACCTACGGTTTGACCGCCTTGATCAACCTGGCCTCTGCCCAATTTGCATGGTCGGCTAGGTCGAGGTCCTCGCCGGTTTCGACGCGCAAAGTGAGACGGCGGACACCGGTGATCTTCAGTTGCAGGTTGCGCGGCTTGTCGGCCCCCTTGACACGCTGGCGGTGCAGCTCGCGGCCGTCGGCTTCGACGATGAAGACGCAGTCGCCCTTCCCGCCCGTCGCGGCGTCGATGCCGATCGTCACGGCGAAAGTGTCGAACCGGGCGCCGATGTCGAAGACCAGTTCGTTGTGCGCGTGCACGCCCAGACCGCGGCTGAAGGCGACATCGCCGATCTTCATGGGTTGGCCTGTCACGCCGCGGTCGCGCTGCCAAGGCAGGGCTTGCGTAACGATGGCCGACTGCTCGACCTGGACCGGGTCGAGGTCGGACAGGTGGACCAGGCGATCGCTGCGCACGTCGATGTGCAGCACACGCGACCATTGGATGTCGGTCGTGCGTCCGTCGTCATACGCGAGGGTGAACGTGTTGTCCTTGAGCGACTGCAGCCGACCCCACAGCAGCCAACCCTCGACCGTGTGGATCGCGACCTTGCCGAGGTTGTCCGGCGGCTTGCCCGTCATCGCGAGCACGAAGCCGTACACACGCTGCAGCGGCAACTTGCGCGGCGTGTCCTGCCAGATGAAACTCAACTCCTTGTCGGTCACGGCTTCGACCACGCCATCGATGGCGCGGATGCCGGTCTTGGTGATGACGAATAGCCGGTCTTTTGTCAGCGACTTGTCCGCCAACGCGCGGTCGAACATCGCGCCCTGTTTCTCAAACTTCGTCGCTTCGACGGAACGCAGCCGAACGGCGCGGACGCGGTCGATGGGCATTTTGTCGGGCTTGCCGTCGGGCGCGTAGCGCAGCGACAGGTTGCCGTCGGCGACCGAGAACGTGTTGAGGTAGGTGTGCCCGCCGTCGGCCAGACGCAGCAGGTACGGCCCGGTGAGCGGGTCGGCCGTGTCGGCGCTCTGGAGTTTGGGCGGCGTGGCCTTCTTGCTGCCCGGTTCGACCAGGTCGATCCGGCGCATGTTGTACAGGTCGAGCGTGTCGGGCACGCCGATCGCGTCGCCGACGGTGACCTGCCCGCGCTCGTCGATGGATTGAATATCGGCCTTGACCACCGAGCCGTCCAGCAAGGTGATGGTCGCCGCGGACGCGGGCGTGGCGAACAGGCACGCCGCAAGCAGCAGCCCCACGGCGAAGCGAAAGTCCTTGCGTGCGGCCGGGCGGGTCGGTTCGAGTGGGGATCGGCGGGTCACTTCGTGTCGTCGTCCTGAAGGCTCTTGTAGTACTGCTCGATCAGGTCCTTGTAGCGTTCGGGAAAACGGTCTTTGAGTGCGGCGAGCACGCGTTCACGCTCGCGACGCTTCATCGAACCCCACGAGTCGCCGGGTCGGCCGCGGTTGACGCGGTGCAGCGCGCCCGCGTGCGCGTCGCCAACCGGAGCGGTCGAGCTTTCAGCCGGCGATGACGGGTTGTTGCCGCTGGCGGAACCGCCCCCGCCGCCTCCGCCGCCACCACCGCCGCCGCCCTGCTGCTCTTTCTTCTCGGCCTCTTCGATGAGCTTATCGATCATGGCGATGATGCGCGTCTGTTGCGCCTGCGGCGTCTTGCCCGAGTCGGCCTTGCCCAGGCGGGCCTCGACAAATCGCATGCGGTCGTGCACGTCGATGATCGAGCCTTCGTCGATCGTCGCCAGGTCGTTGAGCATGTGCAGCGCGCCGATGCGCATCCGCTCGGGCGCGCCCGGGTGCTCACGCAGGAACAGGCCAAGCGATTTCTTGGCCGCGTCGCGTTCGAGCAGTTCGGCCTGGCAGACGGCCAGGAAGAACAACGCCTCGCCCGTGTAGAGCGTGTGAGCCTTGCGCTTGCCCGTGGTCAGGTCGACCAGCAACGGCCGGGCGTCGAGGTAGTTCTCATCGACCGTGTGACTGTGGGCCAGGAAATACGACGCGTGCGCGGCGAGGAACGGGTCGTCGCTCTTGGTCAGTTCCGACAGCTTGGCCCGCGCGGCCGGCAGGTCTTCCTCGGCCAGCAAGGTCAACGCCTCGGCGTACGCCGGGTAGGTCAGGCGCAGGCCGTCGGCGATCGTCTCGGTCTTGTCGTAGACGTTCAGCCGCTGCGTGGCGACGCGCTTGAGCACGGCGGCGCGCGCGGTGTCGGTCAGCGCGGCGTTCGACTTGATCGATTCGACGTAGGCGTCGATCCGCTTGTCGCTGTCGTCGGCGAACGCGGCGGCGGAAAGGGCGAGCGTCAGGGCGATGGTGAGGGTGGTTCGCATGGGCTGGCCGGGTGTGGGTGGTTTTCGTAGGTCAGGTCATTGACCTGACAGTTGGACTTCCGTTGCGCGGGCGTGTCAGGTCAATGACCTGACCTACGACGAGCGCTTAAGCCGCAATCGGCTGGGTCAACGCGGTAGCGGGACTTCGTCGATCGGCCGAATGTTCGGCTGGTAGTAGCCTTCGATGATGCTCTCGGCCATGGAGGCGACGTCGGCCTGGCGGCGGGTGATGTTGTCGATCTCGCGAGCCAGCGCGGGGTCGAGCGCGTCGCTCTTGGGCCGAGTCTTGTCGAAGCTTTTGGTCAGGCGGTTGACGCGCAACTGCGCAGCACGGAGCAGCTTCAACTCGGCCGACTCGGGCACGAGCGGCGGTTGCTGTTGCTGACCGCTCTGCCCGCTCTGGCCGCTTTGCGACTGCAACTGCTCCTGCGCCTTTTCGAGCGCGGCGATGAGTTCTTCAAGCGTGATCTCGATCTCTTTCTGGAGCGTGTGCGTGTACTCGCCCGTCTTCTCGCCACGCAGCAGGTCGCTGACGGCGACAAGGTCGTCACGCAGCCGCTCGACGATGCGCGGGAAGACGACGGTCGTGCCGTCTTCAATGATGATCAGCAACGCCTGGTCAGCCATGCCGGCCAATTGGCGTTCTTCTTTCGACAGCGACGCGACGAGCAACTGCTGGCGGCGGTCCCAGTCGCCGGCCTTGCGTTTCTCTTCAACGTCCGACGTCACGGCCGTCAGGCCCTTCTGGATTTCGAGCATCTCGCGGAACCGGCCTTCCAGCGCGGCGAGGGTCTCTTCCTGCATCTCCTCACGCAGTTGCGCGAGCAGTTGCTCGATCTCGTCCTGCGCCTGCTTCAGCTCGTCGATCGCTTCCTGTTCGCTCTTGGACGCGCCGCCCTTGTCCTTGCCTTTCAGTTGCTTAGACGCCTGCTGCATCTTCTGCTGGGCGTTCTGAACCTGCTGTTGACCGGGCTGGCTCTCCCCGCCGCCCGACGGGTCGCCCGGCTGGCCGCCGGGTTGGCCCTGCGAACCGCCCGACTGCGAAGCCTTGGCCATCTCTTTCTGCAGGTCGCCGGCCTTGTCGGCCGTGTTGTCCTGATCCTTGGCGATCTCGTCGAACGCTTCCTTGGGAAGACGCGCGATGCGGTCGCGTTCAGCCTTGAGCTTGTCAAGCGCATCTTTCAGGTCGTTCAGCGCGGCGGCTTCGTCGGCCTGCGCGGCCTTGCCCTTGCCCTTGGCCAGGTTGTCCTCGGCCGCCTTCTGATGCTCGGCCGCCTTCTGCATCGACCCGGCCGGCGACTTGGGCGACGGGCCGCTCTGACCTTGCGAAGGCGAGCCGGCGGAAGGTTGGCCTGAACCGTCCGACGGTTGGCCGGAGCCATCGCTGGGCTTACCCGATCCGTCTGAAGGCTTGCCCGAACCATCGCTCGGTTTGCCGCTGCCATCCGAAGGCTTGCCCGAGCCGTCGCTTGGCTTGCCGCTGGCGTCCGATGGCTTGCCAGAGCCGTCCGACGGCGTTCCCTTTTGGCCGGCCACTTCCTTGGCCAGGTCTTCGGTCTTCTTGCGGACCGCTTCCTGATCGCCGGTCACGCGCTCGACGGCGCGCGGGCCCTGCTTGGTCGCGTCCTGCGTCTTACCCATGACGCCCTTCTGCGCCTTGATCACGTTTTCCAGGTCGGCGATCTGCTTGTCGAGGTTGGCCAGCACCTCGTCCTTCTTGCCGATGTTGTCCGTGTCGTTCTTGATCCGGTTTTCATCGTCGATCAGGTCCTGCACCTGGGCCTTCCAACGCTCGAGCTGATCAATGCGGGCCTGTAACTCATCTAACCGACTCGGGTCTTTGGTGAGGATGTCGATCAGGCGGCGGAGGTCTTCGGTGACCTGCTTCTGCTTGTCGCTGGCCTGCTGGAGTTCGCCGCCGTCGAGCTGCTTGGCGATCTCGAGCATGCGGTGGCGCAGCAGGTTCTGCTTGGCGTGCTGCAGCGCCTCGATCAGGCGGGCGGCCTGGTCGGGCTCGTTCTCTTTGAGCGCCTCGGCCAATTCGATGAAGCGTTCTTCCAACAGCTTGAGCCGTTGCGCGACGTGTTCCTGCTGGATGCCCGCCGGCGTGGTTGACTTGGTCGCGGGCTTGTCGGCGGCCTTGGTCGGGGTCGCCGGTTTGGCGTCTTCGCCGGCCGCGCCGACGAGCGCGGGTTGAGCGAAGAGGAGCCCGACAATGGCCAGAGCCAGGACGGTTCGCAGGACGTGCTTCATGAAGTGACCTTCCGTGGAGGACGGGCGGGTAGCGATACGCATTCTAGCCGGTTTAGACGGCCATATCCGGAGACGGTTCCGGGACGTTCCGGTCGGGCGAATCGGCCCTACTTGGGTTTATCGCCCGGTTTCTCGGGCGGGAACAGATCTTCGTTGAAGATGTCGCGGATGGCCTTGAGCGTCGCCTCGTTGACCTTCTCCTGGGCCCCGGCGATTTCGTAGGCCAAGTTCAACGCCTGCTGGTACCCCTCCCACTTGATCATGTGGCCGAGGATGACGCGCATCCGCTTGAGGATTGCCTCCTGCCGGGTCGCGGCGTCGGCCAGCGCGGAGTCGCGGCCGGCCGAATCCGACCCGCTGATCCGGGCCTGGTCGAGCCGGGCGGCGATCGGCGGCACGGCGTCGGAGGCCAGCTCGCGCAACGGGTCGATGATCTGCCGTTGCAGACGGAGCTCGACCGGCCCGCCCGACTCCTCGATCCGGTTGTTGACGACCTCGGCCTTGAGCTGCGCGAACTGCCGCGCGATCGTCTCCATCCGATCGGCGATCAGCGCCTGCCGTTTCTGCAAGCGGGTCAGGTCCATCTGCAACGGCCGCGACAGCGTCGGCTCGTTCTGGCCGGCCGCGCGGATCGACCGCGCCTGCACCCACATCGACTCCTGGTCCTTGATCAGCCGGGCGAACTCCTCGCGCTGCTCCTTCTCACGCCGCAGCAGGTCGTCGCGTAAGACCTGTTCGGTAACGACCGTCAGGTAGAACATGCGCGACTTGCCGGTCTTCGGGCCGGCCACCGCGTCGTTGTCGTCGGCCTCGATGTGGAAGCCCAGCGTCGCGTTCACCGGCAGGTCAAGCGGCCGCAGCTCGAACGGGTGCTCGTGCTTGATCCGCTTTTCACCGAACTTGTCTTTGAGCGCGCTGAGTTGGCGTGTCCTTTCAGTCGGCTTCTTTGGTTCTTCGTCTGCCGCTGGCGTGTCTTCGTTCTCGACGCGTGCGAAGTGAATCAGACGTGCTTTGGTAATCGCGTAGTCGTCGGCCAACACCATCTGGATCGGCACGCGCGCTTTAGAAACGACCAGCGTGCCGATGCCGTTCAGCGACGCCTCGACCGACGGGTCGCCGTCCGGCCGGGGACGCAGGGCGAAACGTGTCGGTGGTTTCGATTCCAACCCATTCGAGTCGGTCAGTTCGAGCGCATACGTGCCGGCCTTGAGTCGGTCGACACCGACCTCGGCGCTGAACGCCCAACCCGGTTTGTCACCGAGCGCGTCGGCCTGCGGGACGACCGACCAGATCATTTCGATCGCTTCGCCATTGGGCAGGCGGAGCGACGCGCCCGACAACGCCTTGTCAGCAAGGCCGTGCAGACGCAGCGCGCTGCCGGTCAACACGTAGTACGGGCTCTTGCCCGGCGGCAGTTCCTGCTCACCCAGCCCGGTGTAGCTCGGCGGTGTCAGGAACAGCTTGAGTCGGCCGACCGTCGGCCGATCGACCAGGTCGGCCGTCACCCACTCGCCTCGGTCGTCGCCGCCGCGCACGCGGAAGCGGAACGGCTCGATCACGTTGGCGAACGTCGTTTCGAATTGGTTGCTCGACTCGCCGATACGCGTCATCTGCCGCGAGTGCGGCTTGCGGAAGATTGAGGCCTCGACCGGCTCGAAGTCGATCTCGACGATCGCGGGCACGACGCCCTCGGCCGTGACGACCACGGTGTAGTCGTCGCCGCGCGGGATGACGACCCGCCGGTTCTCGACGCCCGCCACGTTCAGGACGGTGTCGCGCGGCCAGCGCGCGTCGCCGAGCAGGATATTGCGGTTGAACCAGGTTTGGCCGGTGTCGGTCGCCGCCGCCAAACCGGCGAAGACGCCGAGCACAACCAACGCCCCGAGCAGGACCCAGCCGTTGCGCGCGTAGACCTTGCGGTCCAGCACGTCGTTGACATCGACCGACGCCGCCGCGTCGACGCCCTGATCGACCGACGCCGCGACGAGGTCGGGCGACACGCCCAGGCTTTGCGGGTCGGTCAGCCGCGAAAGCTGCAACGCCGTGATCACCCGCTGCTTCAGATCGCCGTGCCGCGATTCGACACGGGCGCACAGCGCGTCGTCGTCCAACGCAACGCGCGTCGGCAGAATCACACGGCGGATCAGCACGACCCCCAGCACGGTGATCATGGCCAACCCGCAGAGCACGCGCTGCGCGAAGTCGAGCCGGAAGACGTAGTCGAGCAGGAAGTCGCCCAAGAGCAGCCCAACCAACCAGATCAGCCAGCGACTGAACCCGGCGACCAGCAGCCAGCGCGTGACCGCTGAACGCAAGTCGCGCAGTTTGTCCGTAATGGCGACGGGCGGGGTCGGGTTGGTGGAGAGTGTGGTCACGTTGTCTTTAGCATCCAGTCAAGTGTTGCAGTCACAATCGTCATCGTCTTCGTACTCGTAATCGATCCTGCTGGGAGGGCGAGGCTCCGTCCGAGCCGCGATTAACTCTGCGTGATCGGCTCGCCCCGCGGCTCGGACGGGGCCTCGCCCTCCCGGTCTCATTCAAACCAACTTGTACCGCTTCCTGAACGCCCACTCGATCACGAGCAGGACGAGCAGGATCACAAGCAATCGGTTCGTGTCCCACAACTCGATCGGCCGACCCGGCTCGGGGATCTTTTTGCCGCGTTTGGGCACGGCCGCGAGCACGTCGTCGATCTGGTTGATTTCGAAATACTGACCGTCGGTGTCCTCAGCCAACGATTTGAGCAGGCCGCGGTCGAGGCGGACGTCACGGGCCTCGGCGTCGGACGGCTCGACGGTGATCGTGCGCGCGAGCGTGACCGGCTTGCCCACCCCGCCGGTCGGCGGCACGGTAATGCGCAATTCACTGAGCCCGACGCCCGTCGCGGTGACACTTGCTTCGTATTCGCCCTCACGGCCCGGTACGGCCTTGAGCGTAAACGGCGTGAGTCGGCCGTCCGGCGCACGCCACGCGCCCTCGACGCTCGGCAGGTTCAGCGGGCGGTACTTCACGTCGTACAGCGTGGCTTTGACCTGCACGGTGTCGCCGACGTGGACCACGTCGCCCGACAGGTCGATGTCACCACGGCGTTTGCCTTCGAGGAGTCGGCCTTCCACCAGGAAGCGGACCGTTTGGATCCAGAACGCGTCAAAAAACTGCGAGTCGCTGCCGAGCCGACGCCACCGCCACGTGCCGGTGAAGCCGAGGTAGACCGTTCGCCCCGGGCCGTACTGCCCCGTGGCCAGCAGCGGCATCGGGTCGTTGCGTCGGCCGAGCGCCTCATTTGAGTGGCCGATCAGGTCGCGGGCGGCGGGCTTGAGCCCTTCGACCGGGAAGCTCCAAAACACGCCGGGCATGCGCCGCCAAATGCCGCCGTTGGTCGCGGGGTTGTCGCTGAACTTCATGATCGGGTGGTCGAGGTTGGCGTCGATGATGCGCAGCGGCCAACGGCGGTTGTGCTTGGCCAGGATCGCGCGGACGTCGGCCCCGGCCAGGTCGCCGATCGACACCGGCAGCACGTTGCGGAACGACCGCGTGTTCGGCAGACGCAAGAAACGCGCCGCGTTGCGCGGGCCGGCCTGGTACAGCATGCCGCCGCTGTGCTCGCTGAGGAACGTCTCGAGGTGGCCCATCCAGGTGTCGTCGAACTCGCGCGGGTCGGGGTCGAGCATGATGATCGCGTCGTACTCGAACAACTCCGTCGGCGATCGCGGCAACTCCTTGATCGGCGTGTTGCCCTCCTGCAGCATGTTCTGATCCATTGACTGGAGCCAGCAGGACAGGTCGATGGTCTTGTCGCGCATCAGCAGCGGAACGAGGAACTGATAGGTGTGCGTGGGCGAGCCGGCGATCATCAGCACGCGGGCCTTCTTGCTCATGACGTTGACGGTCGTGGCGCGCTGCGCGGGCACGTCGATCGGTTCGCCGGCCGGCGGTGTGACGCGCACGGTGTAGACGTACCGGCCGGGCACTTCGAGCTGCTGCTTGAACAACAGGTCGACGCGCGGGTCGCCGTTCGGCTCGATCGTGATCTCCTGCGTCGCGCCGGCCACGACCTGCGCCCCGGTGGTCGTGTCGCCGTCGGGCGCGGTCGCGCCGTCCTGCGGGACAAGCCGCCGCAGCAACTCGACCGTGAACTTGTCACCGTCGAACCCGCGGGCCTCGACGGCCGCCCTGATTTCGAACGGGTCGCCCTTCCAGACGGCGTTCTCGGCCGCGGCCTCGGTGACGCGCAGAGTGCGCGGCCGTTCGTCCGTGCCGACACCGACGGCCAAGACGGGCACACGTCGTTCGCCGATCGCCTTGGCCGCGTCGCGGGGGTCGTCTTCGGTGGCGGTGTGCCGGCCTTCACTGATCAGGATCACCGCGGCGAGCGGGCCGCCGGCCGACTGCTTCAACGCGTCGCGCAACGCCTTGGCCAGGTTCGTGCCCGTGCCTGTCGGCTCGTCGGGCAGCCAATTGCGCGGGCCGTCGTCCGGCTTGGGGCTGGCCGCGTCATCGTCCGATTCGCTGCCTTCGTCGTCTGCGTCTGAAGGGTCGTCCTCATCGGCCTGGTCGTCTTGGTCGCCCTTGGCAGGCAGCGTGCGCAACGGCTTGACGCGCGACGCGAAGGTGTGAACGCGCACATGCCCCTTGCTTGTCAGGTCGTGCAGCCACTTCTCGTTGTCCTTCGTCAGCAGGTGATTGACGATCGCGGCGCGGGTCGGCCGTTTCTGTCGCACGTCGTCGACCTTGTCGCCGGTGGCGTCGGCGGCGCGCTGCGCGTCGGTGTCGCTGCGGAAGCGGTCGCGGGTCGCCATCGACTGCGACTCGTCCAGCAGGATGATGATCGACGCCTCTTCGTCGCGCTCGGTCGTGATCGCCAGCGTCGGCCGAAGCAGCACGAGCGCCAGCAGGATGAGCACGGCCGCGCGGAGGGCGGCCAGCGCATACCGCACGCGCGGCGGGCAGGTGCGGATCTCACGCCGGTAGAGCATGAACACGCCCCACACCGCGGCCGCGATGAAGGCGACCAGCAGGAACATGCCCCACGATTGCGGCGCGTTGGCCCACTCAAACCGCGCGTCGGCGTCCGGCGGGATCTGCGATGGGTCGATACCGAGGATTCGTAAAAACAGATCGTTCAAGTCGTGTAGGCTCGATGTCGGGCGGGTCGATGACCCGACCGGGATGTTACTGCTGGTGCGTTGCCAGGTCGAAGACCTGGCCTATGGCTTGGGTCCGCTGGATTTCTTGATCGCCGGTGCGTCCGTTCCTTTCTTCGTGGCCGGCTTGTCGGCAGGCTCCGTTGCGGCGGGTTTTTTGTCCGGCTTGGCCGCCTCAGGCTTTGCCTCTTTTTCGGGTGCGTCAGGTTTGTCCGCCTTGGGTTTGGCGTCGCCGTCGGCCGCTTTGGGGTCTTTGGCGACGGCCTTGCCCTGGTCCTGCTTGGCTTTCGGCTGAACCGCTTCGACCACCACCTTACCTGCGCGGATTTCGATCTTCTTGACATTGTCTTTAGGCTTGAACAGCCTTTGCAGAATCGCCCTGGCGGCCGGCTGTGGCTCGGCCCGCGCGGGGGCGGGACGTGCGGCGCCCGCGGGCAACGGCACGGGCACAAGCCTGGGTTTCTCCGACGTCTTGCTCTGCTCGGGCTTGTTACCCCACGCGTCGCCCGCCTGGGCCTTCGACTCGCCGTGGCCGAACGCCATGATCCCGTCGTAGCTGCTGAAGACCACCAGCACGCCGTCGCGGACGGCCATCGCGCTGAAGCTGTTCACCTTGCCGTCCGCCCGCGGCACGGGCAGCTTGGCGTTCTCCAACACCTTGCCCGACTCGCGGTCGAAGAACGTGATGTTCGTCAGGTAGACCGTGCGGTTGTTTTCCTTGGTCGGCTTCGGGTCGCGGGCGTGGACCGGGATAATCCGCGCCCCGCTGCTCATGCCGCCCTCGGCGACTTTGCCGTAGTTCGTTTCGCCCAGGTCGATCTGACTGATCTTCTCGCCGGACTGCGTGTTCAGCGTCGTCGCCTTGAGCCGCTTCTTGGCGTCGATGCCGATCAGGTGCACCAGCGACGCGTCCTTGTTCAGGCCGATCTGCGACACGGAATGACCGGCCGCGGCCGTGCTGTACGCGCCGACCAGCTTGCCCTTCACGCGGTCGACTACGGCGTACAACGGCTGACCGCCGCGGCGGTAGACATAAAGCGTGACGAACCGCTTGCCGTGTTCATAGAGATTGAAGTAGTACGGCTGGGCGTTGACCGCGGCCTGCGCCTCGCCTTTGGCCTTGAGCACTTGCTGGCTGAGCAGCTTGCCCGAGGGCAGCTCACGCCGGGCCAGCCCCTTGTTCGTCATGTACATGACGCTGTCGGCCGTCCACAGCAGCGGCGTGCGCCGGTAGTAGCTGGTCGTCACCAGTTGGTCTTTCAGCGAGACGCGCGACACGGTCGCGCCCGTCTCGCGGTCACAGACCAGCAGTTCATTCGGGTCGATTACCAGGTTGACGTAGCCGGCCGCGACAGACAGGCCGACGATCGAGTCCTTGTCGAATTGCCGTTCCCACTTGACCTTGCCGGTCACCGCGTCGATCGCGCGCACCTTGGAAACGACATTGCCCGACGCTTCGGCCACGTACGCGAGCACGGTCGCGTCGTTGTCGACGCGGTGGACGCCCGTCATCCGCGCGTAGTACGAGTAGCTGCTCCACATGCTGCTCGAATTGTTGTTGTCCCCCTCGTTGGGGTTGAAGTCCCAGATCGTCTTGCCCGTCAGCAGGCTGACGGCGCGCGTGCGGTTCTGTGTGGGCATAAGCGCGACGTGCCCGACGCGCATGAGTTGGCCGCTGGGGAAGAGGATGTTGCGGTACAGCCGGTACGACGACCCGCTCCGCGACGACGAGCCGCCGCCGCCCGGGTCGAACTGCCACGTGTCCTTGCCCGTGTGCAGGTCGCGGAGCACGATGTGCTTGTTGCCCACGCCGATGAGCATCATGTGCCGGCGCAGGAACGGCGACATGTCTTCGCTGCCCAGCGACGCCTGCGCGACGCTCGACCCCGACGAACGCGGAATGTGCCAAAGCCGCTTGTAGGGCGGCGACGGCGTGGCTTCGCGCGGCTTGGGGGCGGCCTTGGTCAGGCGGTCGACGATGCCGGCCGCCGCGTCTTTCACGACCACGGCTTGCCCGTCGATGCGGATCGCCTGATCGGGGTGACGCTGGGCCAATTCACGCCACGTCTGGGCCGCCAGGTTGTGCCACTTCTGCCGCTCGTACAGCGCGGCGAGGTCGGCGGCCGCTTCGCTCGAGGCCAACGGGTCGTTCGACGCGACCGTCGAACGCAGCAGCAACTCGGCCTCTTCCGGCTTGCCCTGTTTTTCAAGACGCTCAACCGCCGCGCGCAACGCCCTCCGCGCGACGGGCGTGCCGCGGTAGGTCCGCGCGACGTTCAACAGGTGGCCGGACAGATTCTCGCGCACCGCGGCCAACCGGTCGTGCTCTGTTTGCGCGGGTCGCAGCGCGGCGACGGCCTTGTCACGCTCAGCCAACGTCTGCTTGTGTTTGGCCAACGACTTGTCCAGCCGTGCCTGTGTTTCGGCCACGCGATTCTTCGAGTCAGCCAATTCGACCTCAGCCCGCTTGGCCTCGTCCGAGTCGTTGCCGTTCTGCTCGATCGCGCCGGCAAGCACCTTCTCCAGGAAGCCCACACGCTTCTTGTCACCAATCAACTGCAAGGTGATCCGCTTGGGCGCCTTGGCCGCGGTGGTCGCCTCCTCACGCAGCCGGTCGGCCTCTTTCTTGAGCTTCTCGAAGTCGCCCGACACCTGCGCCCACTTGTCGTCATCCAGCAGGTCGTCGGTCTGCGCCATCGCCGCTTCGCCCCGCTTCTGCAGCAGGTCGCGCGCCGCCTGGCCGTGCGCCGCGATCAGGCTGCGCAGGCCGCGCCGCGCGACCTCAACCGGGTTCGCCTCGATGCGGCCGCCGTCGTAACCGATCGGCACGAGCACGTCGCTCGGCTTGGCCGAGATCGACAGGTATGTCTGGATCGCAAGCTCGATCTTGCCCACGTCGCTGTACCGCTGCGCCTTGGCCAGCAGCACGCGCGACAGGTGCGACGTCTCCCGCGCGATGTCTTCGGCCTCCTTCAACACCACGTCGGCCCGATTGGCCTTGGCCGCGCCGATACCGAGCAACGTATCGACCATGGCCGACGTCGCGTGGTCGCGCGTGTCGTCGTTCTTGGCGGCCTTGCGCGCCATCCGCAGGTCGTCCAACGCCGCGTCCGGGTCGCCCATGCGTCGGCGGATCCGCGCGCGTTCGAGCATCGCCAACGCCTCGTTCTTCTCGATCTGCTTCGCCAGCGCGTCCAGCGTCTTGTCGATGCGCGACAGCGAATACACACGCTCCTGCCCGTGGATGAGCAGCCGATCGCCGTCGACGTAAACGTTGCCCACCGGCACGTCGCCGGCAACAGGTTCGGTGCTGGTCTCGCCCGTGTCGATGACGAGCTTGCGCATCGGCTTGCCCGTCTTCGGGTCGAGCAGGCGGATCTCCTGACCGACCGGCAGGTAGATCGCCTCGGGCGTCAAAGCCGCTCGGCCGAAGCTCGTCTTGACCTTCTGCGTCCACGTCGCCTTGCCGCTTTGCGCGTCGTAACGCGTTACCGATTCCGGCCCGCCGATGAACACGCCGCCCGTGTCCGCACCGAGGCAGTAACGCATGCCCTTTGATTCGATGCTGTACTTGACCTCACCCGACGCCCGGTCGATGCCCATGAGCTTCTCGGAGTCCGACGGCGCGACAACGAGCACGTCGCCCACCGCGACGGCCGTGTCGTCGTCGAAACCCACGACGTCCGGCAGGACCTGCCTGTTGTACGAGTACTGCGTGCCGCTCCGCTTCTGCCGTTCATAAGTGCTCGCCCAACGCACAGCGCCGTCGGCCGCGTCGAGCGCGAAGACCACGCCGTAACCCGTCGCCACGTAGGCTTCGCCACCCTCGACGGTGATGCCCACGTTCGCCCAGCGCGCGTTGTTCGCGCCGGTATCGGCGCAGAGGAACGTGCGCCAAAGCACCGACCCGTCCTTCGGGTTCAGCGCGTAAAGCCAGAGGCTGGCGTCTGTCTTCGTGATGACGGGCGTCAGCAGCCGGTCGCCCACCGGCGTGGGCGCGGCCAGCACCTTTGAGCCATCCAGCGTGGAGTCGATCGGCTTGCCCGACTTCTCGTCGATCAGCGGGAACTGCCACTGGGGCTTGCCGGTCTTGACGTCGAGCGCCCGCAGCGTCGTGCTGACCGGCTGACGGATGACCCGGCCGTTGACCACCACGACCCGCACGTTGCCGCCGCGGGTGCTGGCCTGCCACCGGCCCTCGATCTGCAGGATCAGGCCGGCGGACATCGACATCGTCTTGGAGACGTGGTCGCCGAACAGCGAGATCTCGCGCGTCGTCGCCGGCCAGGCCGGCGCAGCCATCGCGCCGTAGTAGCCGCTGTAGTACGAGCTGCTCGAGGTCTTGGTCGGCTTGGGCTCCTCCGTCTCCCACACCACCTCGCCCGTGGTCGGATCGACACAGCGCACGCCGTGGTGCGTCTTGTAGTAGATCCGCCCATCGACCATCAGCAGCTTGCCCGTCGGCCGCCACTGGTTGCGTTCCCATCGGCCAACCAGTTGCGCCCGGGTCTGCGGGCCGCGACGTTGGCCATAAACGCGAGTCGTTTTCGCGCGCGACTCGTCCGGTTTGAACGCGTGGTTCCAGCGGCGTGTCCACAACGACCCGTCGCGGGCCAGGTCGGCCGGCAGGTCGTGCATGACGCCCGTCCGGCGCGGCCCGCCCAGCGGCATCCGCCAGCCGTCGCCGCCCGCGGTGAACTTCGGCCCGGCCGCGGCGATCGCCTTGACGTGTTCGGCCACAATGGCGCGCGTCTGGCGCGTCGGCTCGCTCGGGTTGAGTCGTTCCAGTTCGTCCAGCGCCCACTGCGCGCCTTCACGGTCGCCGCCGCGCGCCGCCGCGACGGCCAGGCGGATCAGGACCTGCCCGCGCGGCACGTCCGGGTCGGGGTGGTCGTTGAGCACCTTGTGCAACAACCGACGCGCCGCCAAGAAGTCGTGACGGTCGAGCTTGTAACAGGCCAACTCGTACGCCGCGTTGTCGCCGACCGAGCTGACAAAGAACCGACGGACGACGTCCGCCAGCGCGTCCTCACGCTTCGATTCGCTCGCGGCGTTGAGCACGCCCTGCGCCTCGCCGTCCGCCGCGAGCCGGTACACCGTCAACGCCTGCGGCGACAGCCGGGCCAGCAGCCGTTCAACCGCTCGGCCGACCGGCTCGTACACCCGGCCGTTGCTGGTCGTCATCGACCCGCTGGATTCGTTCAGCACATTTTGCAACACGGTCGCCGCGTCGTTGTAACGCTCGTCATTGAGAAACACTCGGGCCTTTTCGATCTTCTCGTTGACGATCGAATCGGTATCCAGCGCGACGCCGTTGTTGGTCTGGTCTTCTGCTTCTTCCGCAGTCGCGGCGACCACGACCTTTTTCGCCCCCGCCTTGACTTGCGCTTTCTTTTGTTCGGCCTTGTTTTTGGCGTCCTTGGCCTTGTCGGCCGCCGCCTTCTTTTCGTCCGCCGCCTTCTTGGGCGTTGCGTCGCCCCGCTCGGCCTGTCCCTGAGCCACACAGACACAGACGCTGACCGACAGCATGAACGCGACGATCAGCCTCGGCACGCGGACGCGGCGTCGAGCATTGCTTGGTTCAAGTGTCTTTTGCATGGTCGGGCTCCTGTCCGGCGATCGGGCCATCCTGCCGATTGAGTCTATCCGTCCGCGGCGTCCGCCACGGTCCTTGCAGTCCCGCCCCTACCTTCTTCGACCAAACCACCACCCCAAAGCCTGTTCGACGCACAACACGGCGATCAGCGCCGCCAGCACCAGCCGCCAAAGCTCGGAACGCCCCTCGTCGTCGTCGCCGCCGAGGCTCGACAGGCTGGGCACGAACTCGATCGGCGCATCGCCGAACGCGTCTTCCAGGTCGGGCTCACCCACGCGGGCCATCCGGCCTTCGTCGGCTTCGATATTCACACCGATCAGCCGCTCGTCCGAGCCACCGTCGACGCGCGACATCTGAAGCCGATACAGCCCGGGCGTGTCCGTTTCCTCATGTGCAAAGACCTGGCGTGCGCCGCGCGTCGCGGCAACGCCGCCGTCCGCGGACGACGCACCGCCGTCAAACAGCGTGACCGCTTCCAGCGCGACCGCATCCTGTTCGCCGTCCGGCGGCACAAGCCGGCTTTGCACCTTGTGAACTGTCGGGTCGAATTCGACCACGATCGGCGACCCGACCGACAAGCCCGCGCGGTCGGCGACGTTCATCGCCATGTGACGCGCCATCTCCTGCGCCGTCACGACGTAGCTGTAGTCGCGGGCCCAAAGATTCCAGTCCATGTCGGCCGACGTCGTGACGACCAGCACACGCCCCTTCTCGAACCGACGTTCGACGATCGCCGGGCTTGCGTCGGTGTCCGACCAGCGGGCCAGCACCCGCACGCGGCCGGCCTTCACGTCTTCCGCGTCCGCCTCGCCCTTCCAGTAGCGGAACACTTTGAGTTGCTCGACGAACGGCTGGTCGCTGCCGCTGAACAGGCGGGTCACCGGGTGCTCGGTCTCGTCGGCGCGGATCGTCACCCATTGGCGTTCATCCTGAAAACCGTCGACCTCGACCAGCGAGATCGGCGACAGCGGCTGGTCCGGGCCAAGCCACAACGCGTCGTCCAACGACAGGCCCGACTCGTCCTTGACACCAAGCACCGCGCCGAACCGGTCGTTCGGCGAGTGCGGTGAAAAGCGGAGCCGGTTGTCCGGGCTGCGCCAATCGGTCAGCCGGCCGCGCATCACGAACGCGCCGGCGTCGTCGACCAACCGGACCTTTTGATTCAAGGACAACAACTGACGCGCCGCGTTCTGCCCCGCCGCCGCGTCGCCGCTCTTGAGCGCCTCCCGCGCCGCCGCCAAAGCCTGCCCGAGTTGACCTTCCTGACCCGGGTCTTCGAATTTTGGACCGTCAGTCTGCGCCGCGAAGTTGAGCGTCAGGTGCGCCGCCGCCGCCTGCCGACGCAACTCACGCCACGGGCCGGCCGACGCCAGCCGGCGGTTGTAAAGCCCCGCGTCGACCTGATCACCCAGGAAGATGATCAACCCGCCGCCGCGCGCGACCCACGCCTCCAACGCTTGCATCCGGTCTTCCGTCACGCGGAAGACGTTGCACATGAAGATCACCTGCACGTCATCCAGCGGCATGCCTTCGAACTGGTTCTCCGAAACGATCTGCGGCGCGATGCCCGACGAACGGTCGCCCGGCGGGTTCAGCGCGCGGTTCAGGAAAAAGGCCTCGCTCTGGTCCGCCTCGGCGTCTGGGTCGCCGTCGACGATCAACGCCTGAACACCTTCCCGCGCCTCGCCCGCGTAGTAGCGGACGTTGTCAAACGGCAACGCGTCGGCCGACAGGCTGACGCGCAGCGGCGCGGGGCCAACGTCCTGGTAGTTGAAGGTGAATGTCGCCGTTTCCGACTCGCCGGGACTGATCGACTCGATCCGCACCACCGGCAGCGTCGATTCGCCGGCCGTCACCGTCAGTTCGACGTCGTCGGCCACGTTCAGGCCGTCGTTGCGCACCGTCACGGCGAACTCCGTCTCGATGCCGGCTACGACGGTCTTGTCCGTCGGGCGCAGGTCGGTGATGGTCAAGTTGGCGTTAACCTCCACGCCCGCATCGATCAGCACGAGCCGCGTGACTTTCTTGGCCAACTCCGCCACCGCGCCCGCCCCGCCGCTCTTGGCAGACGACTTGCCCGCCTGCCCGTCGCCTGCCAACCAGTCGCGCTTGCGCAGGTCGCTGACGAGGTATACCACGCGGTTCAGCGCGCCGTCCGACTCTTCAAGGGATCGCTCGACCGTCGCCACCGCGCGCGTCAATTCGGCCGGCCGCGTCGATGGCTTCAGCGCGTCGATCGCGTCCTTGATCTCGTTCAACCTCGCCTGTGAAAGCGGCACGGCGTTCAGCACCGGCTCGTCCGGGTTCGACGTCAGTCTGAGCGTAAACGAATCGCCCGAACGCTCCGCCACGAGTCGCTGCGCCAACGACGTCACGCCACGCTTGGACAACTCAAACGTCGAGACGTTGCCCTCATCCGCGTTCAACACGCCCATGCTCGGCGAATCGTCCAGCAGCACGATGCGCTCGAACCGGGAAGACTGACCGGCGAACGCGGCCAACCCCTTGGTCTCGAAGAACAACCGCGCAACGAGCATGGCGATCAACGCGCACGCCAGGCAGCGCAACAGCAGGACGATCAGGTCTTCCAACTGGACGCGCCGACGGTTGCGCTGATCGGCTTCGAGCAGGAAGTCCATCGCCGCCCAGTGCACGACCTTGAACCGACGCTTGCTCAGCAAGTGGATAATGATCGGCGCGGCCGCGCCGAGCGCGCCCCAAAGGAGCAACGGATTGAGGGCTGAGATGCCGAACATGGGGTATTTGCGATTGCCGATTTGCGATGTTCGATTTGAGATTTCGGATCTGGGATGTCTAATCTGAGATCGACTTCCCGTGCGCCGAAGTCCGCTTCAATCGGAAATCGACAATCGCAAATCGGCAATGGTCTCCTATCTTCTGTTCACCGTCATCATCGTCCGCTGCCGGAACGCCAAGTAACCGGACAGCACCGCGTCCAGCGGCGTGGCCGTGCTCGCCTGCACGTAGTCAATCCCGCTGCCCGAACACACCTTGCGCACCCGGTGGACGAACCGGTCGACCGCGTCGAGGTACGCCTTGCGCAACGCGCGCGGCTCGGTCAGCAACTGCCGGTCCGTCTCCATCCCCTTGAACAACGTGTTGTCCTGGAACGGAAACGTCAGCTCGTCCTCGTGCATCGTGTGCAAGACGACGACCTCGTGACGCTTGGCCCGGAACCGCCGCAACGACGCCGTCAGCACTTCGGGATCGACAAACAGGTCGCTGATCAACACGATCAAACCACGCTTGGGGATCTGCTCAGCCAACCGGCGGAACACGTCGTCCACGTCCGTCCGGTTGTCCGGCTCGGTCAGTTCCAACTCGTGGATGAGCTGTTTCAAATGGTTTGGGTGGGTCGAGGCGGGCAGGTTCAGCCGAATGCCCGTATCGAACGTGACCAGCCCGACGGCGTCCTGCTGCTGCTGCAACAGGTGAGCCAGGCAGGCGGCGGCCGTCGCCGCATAGTCGAACTTGCCCATCCCGCCCGACTCCGAAAAGCCAGCCGTATCGCCCGGCTCGCCGTACTTCATCGACCGCGAACAGTCGAGCAGAACCGTGCAGCGCAGGTTCGTCTCTTCCTCGTACTCCTTGATGTAGTACCGGTCGTTGCGGGCAAACACCTTCCAGTCGATGTGCCGCGTGTCATCGCCGGCGACGTACTCGCGGTGCGTCGCGAACTCGACGGCGAAGCCGTGGTACGGGCTCTTGTGCTCACCGGTGATGAACCCTTCAACGACCTGCCGCGCGCGCAGGTCGAGCCGGCTGATCTTTTGCAGCGTCTTGGGGTCGAGGTAGTTGGGCTTGTCTGATTCTGGCACGCGTGAGGTCCGGGCGTGGGTTGTGGCAATACGTCAGGTTGCGTGTCGCAACTGCCTCACGACGCGAACGCGCCCGCGACCGCCGGCTCGCTCGCCGCGTCACCCTCGTCTTTGATCGACGTGAGCAACTGGTCCACGACCTTGTCCGGGTTGACCCCTTCCGACTCGGCGTGGAAGTTGGTGATCACGCGGTGACGCAGCACGGGGTGAGCCACGGCGCGCACGTCGTCGCTGCTGACGAAGGTTCTGCCGTTCAGCGCGGCGCGCGCTTTGCCGGCCAGGATCAGGAACTGCACGGCCCGCGGCCCCGCGCCCCAACTGACCCACTCTTTGACGAAGTCGGGCGCCTCGCCTTCCTGCACCCGCGTCGCACGGACCAACCGCAGCGCGTAATGAATGACGTGCGGCGCGACGGGCACGCGGCGCACCAGGCCCTGCATCTTCTCGATCTCTTTGCCGCTCAGCACCGACTTGACCTCGGGGTCGAACTCGGCCGTGGTCGTCTCGGCGATACGGTATTCCTCGTCGTACTTGGGGTACTTGACGAACACCTTGAACATGAAGCGGTCCTGCTGCGCCTCGGGCAGCGGGTACGTACCCTCCTGCTCGATCGGGTTCTGCGTCGCCAGGACGAAGAACGGGGCGGGCAGCTTGTGGTCCTCGCCGCCGATCGTGATCATCCGCTCCTGCATCGCTTCGAGCAGCGCGGCCTGCGTCTTGGGCGGCGTCCGGTTGATCTCGTCCGCCAGGATGATGTTGGCGAAAATCGGTCCGCTGAGGAACTTGAAGTGCCGTGCGCCGGACGACTTGTCTTCCTG